>DAOPYN010000031.1:0-49876 GCA_035352895.1 Fibrobacteria bacterium
ACTGGTAGATGCCCTTCTCGTAGGTCGCGGCTAGAAGCACGGAATCGAGCCCCAGAAAGGCGATGGGGATCTCGTACGGGGGCAATCCCTGGAGCATGGGGCTCCAGGAAGACAAGGCGGCATCGCTGTGGAGACCCATCACAATGGTGTCTTTAACGGTACCGAATGACACGAAAAGTCCACCACGAAATGATCCAATCCTCTCCACTTTTGTCAATCTGGTAGCTGTCGGAAGGAAACCTTCCGTATGCAAATTCCGCCATTGATCGGTTATTGGACTGTACGCATACAACTTCCCGAAAAACCTTGATCCAACGATGAATTCTCCATTCCACTCAAAAAGAGCGCTGGCCGCAGCGGAATCAGGCATGATCAAGCGCTTCCAGACAGTCCCTTCCTTTCCGAGGAACAACGCGCCTCTGGATGTGTTGGCCAGGACCCAGCTCCCTATCGTCACAACCTCGGAGATGCCGCCGGAATCATGATCAGCGCGCGTCATCCCGATTTCCGCGATCCTCCATCCTGGATGGACAACCTTTGGCGCGCGGACGGGATTTGTCGGAGACGCCTCGGTGCACGACCCCAGGAGAACAGAAAAGGACAGCGTCAGAAGTCGCCAGGATGGATGAGAATTCATGGGGCTACCCCTTTGACGATCGTACCGTCCAGTCGTTCCACGGTGATGCGGTTGGTGGTCAAGAAGGTGTTGCCCACTCCTTGCAGACTCCAACTGGTGGACCTGTCCCAGGGCTGCCACTGGGGAAGGTGCAGACCGATCACGGAGCCGGCGTCGTCTGGCCAGACCTTGCCGGGAGCCACTCGCGCCTGGGGGCAGGTGTAGGTGGCCTTGTAACCGCTGGCCACCGGATCCACCCTGACTTGGCAAGCTGGAGCGTACCAAGCTTGATCCAGCAACACCGGAGCCCCGGTGGGAGCCTTCACCCACAGTCCCAACTGGAATCCCACCACCGTGTCTGCTCCGCCATTGGCCACCTTGACCCGAGGGCGCGCGTACACTAAATCGGTGGGCTGTTCGTCTCGCAGCCAGACCTGCAGCTTGGACATGTCTCCTCGCGGTGCGGGTGGTGCGATGGCTTGGCCTCCTGTGAAGACAGGCAGTTGCCCCCAGATCTTGCGGCCTTGGCCATCCAGCACCACCATGGTGGGCAAGGTATCCAGGGCTCCGGTCGCCTGCGACGGATTCTGACTTTTGTCCCACGTGGACCAATCCGCCGGATGGATCCCCAGCCGGACCTCAACGGTGCTCTGGGCGGGAAACAAGATGTACTGGTCGTATTTGGCACGCACCTCCCACAAGCCGCCCCCCAGCGCACGGGTGGTGATCTTGGCTTCCGGGGCGTAGTGGATGTCAGTCTGCAACGCTTGACTGGGGGCAAGCTTCAGGTACCAGATGGCTTGGAAATTCTGCAACGGCACGCGGGATGTGTTGGTGATCTGGAAGACCGGCTGGCTTCCGTTGGGCTGGGTTGCGCCATCGTCGCGGCCGGTCACCCGAACGGTGGCGCGGGCATCCGAGGAACGCCCCGGGGGAGTGGTGCCCGCCAGAATGCGATTGCCTTGACGCACCACGATCCGTTGGGTGAGTGCCGGAATCCCGATATTGGCATCGCGCGACCAGTCCCCCGTGTTCCAGCGAGGGGACCAATCCTGGTTTCGGATCTTGAACCCCACCCCTTCGCGATCCGGGAAGAATTGCCCTGGAGCCAACTGGAATTGTGGCGCAGACACCACGATGCGGTATTGGTCGTCGTGGAGGTTCTCCACCACGAAAGTGGCGCCAGCAGGCAATCGTTCTGCTTCTACAACAGGCTTGCGGGCGGGATCGGCGGCGAACCAGTATTCCAAGCGCACCCCCTGGAGGGTGCGGGTGTCGGAATTTTCCAGGAGCATGTAGGGCCGCGAAACATTGGCCTGACGGCTCGCTTCCAATACGAATGTGCGCAACTTCCAGGGGAGATTCAGGTCCAAATTCGGGTCCGGGAGAGTGTCCAGCATTCCCAGAAGCAACGGAGGGGTGGCATCTGCATCGCGTCCAGCTTGGCTAGTCAGCACCCCGAGCCGGACATCGAAGGGGACCCGAGTTTTCACCCTCCCTTGCACGGAATCCCCCTTCTGGGTATATGCCGTGGCGGTCCAGGCAATGCCTTGTTTCACCAGCTTCATTTGAACGGGCACGTTGGCATGGAACATGGGGACAAACGTGGCGGGCCGGGTGGCATCTCCCGCCGTCCACAAGAACGACCCCTGGCGGCGATCATAAAATGCCGCCACGCGCAAGGCTCCCGTGGAATCGCGTACGGCCAGGCCGTGGACGAGGGAATCGAACGACAGATTCTGCACTCGGAAATCACCCGACGCCAGGACTTCCTGGGTTCCCGCGCCAGGGTCCGTGGTGGCTCCCTGGAGTGGCACCAACACTGGCAAGGTCACCGGCACTGCGCGGGCAGCCACCCGGTGAACGCCTTCTGTCAATGTGCCCTTACCATACAAAGCTTCGTAGATATCGCGCCCCATCTTGGGGGCGCCCACGCGGGCCAAATCAAAGGTCAGATTGCTGCCGCGCACCTCGACATCCGCATTAAACGAAAATTGTCCATGCGCGACCTCGGTGGCATGGCCCATGGCGAGAGTTTTCTGGATCTCGTACTGACGAGGCTCTTCAAAAAGCCCAAGAAGAGCAGGCGATCTCGGATTAAAACCAGATCCGAAATCTTTCATCGTTTGGCTGCCAGAGTCCACCACCAGGTCGCTGCGGGTGGTCCAATGATCGTGAAAGTTCCGGAAGAATTCGTACATGCGTCCTTCCGAGGCCAGGTTGTCTGCAGCCACGCCTTGCAGCATCCAGCTCACCATCATGCACTCGTCGCCCAGGAAATCACTCTCGTGGTCTTCGCAATACGTTCGCTGCATCTGGTGAAGCTCGCTGGCGATGTCGCCGCGTAGCAAGGGCATTCCCGGCGAATACAAAGGCAATATGTTTGCGGGACGATTGGAACCTGGTAGATTCGGGTACCCTGTTCGCCTCAAGTATTCAATCCACGGCGACTGCGGCCCCAGGTGCCGTTCGAACTGGTCCATCTCTGAGATTACATCGCGCGGCTTTCTTAGGAATCCGTCCGGGATCTTGTTCGTTAGTGTACCAGTCACCCAAGGGAGAGGTGAGTCCTTGTGAATCAAGATTTTGTACGGCCCCAAGGCACGTCCCGTTACTCTCCAAGTCACATCGGTCATGACAACTCCTGCAGAAGTTGCCAACGCCGCAGCAAAGATCACCGGATTCCCTGTTGCCGCCCCCGCCGCCAAGGTACCTGCCGCTGCGGCAACCTTGAGCTTCCCTAGATCCAATGGGGCTTCGGGTTTGAGTTCGGCTTCCGTGGCAGTCCACTCCTTGAGCTGACGGATAATGTCGGCTTCCGGACCCGTCACGGTGCTGTCGGCGGCCATGCTGGATCCCAGGTGCGGGGAATTCAGGGTGACCACCTTGCGCAGGTGGGCCGCCGGATGTGCCCAACCCTGGGGCATGGAGTCGCCATTGGGCAACAGTGTGTCGCGAGCATGGGCCAACAGGTCGCGCAACATGAGTCCGCCTTGGCTGTGGACCACCAAGTCGATTTTGGCGTTGGTATCGGTCTGCCAGACACCTGCGCCATATTTCCAATCGAGGATTTTCCGGATATGCAGGTAGAGTTGGAAGGACAATCCTCCCCCCACGTAAGAGCCGAAGGTTAGCTCATTGGACCCGGACTTATAGGCGTACCCTGGGTAGTCCGCAGGCCTCCAGGGCCCGGGAGGATTCCCTGGCTTGTTGGTTCCCGGATCCCATGCGGTGAAAAAGAACATACCGTTTTGATTGATCCCGGAATCCGGCTTGCGCCAGTCGTAGCGACGATCCAAGTGCTCCATGCGGGCGATGATGTCCGGGGCGGCACCATAGGAATAGTCTTGCACCAAGGAATTCTTCAGAACCGCTCTCCCCAATGATTCCCGAAACACCCTCCCCTTCGTCATCTCCTGATAGGAAACATCCCGACGAACGATCTTCCACCAGCTCCCGTCATATTGGACAGATATTGGCAATATTGTGTCGGGCAGGGTCAATACGGAATCCAGGAGGGAGTCCATGTTGGTGATGGTCCGCCCGATTCCCGGTGTCGTCCGATTGCCATCGAACAACCCCCAAACCAAGGCGAATCTCCTGGTGAGAGGGAAATCGTGCACCTTCATGAAAGGTCGAGCGGGAAGCCCGTCGGTGTTGACCATGCTCAGTCCTTCCATTCCTGGAATGGCATAATCGACCGAATCCAGATCCTTGGTCATGGTGGTGGTGTCGCTGCAAGCAACGGTCACTCCCGGCACGAACATGGTTGGCCACCAGGTCGTATCCACCACGCCTTTCCAGTTGGGCCCGATCTTCTCTCGGATCACGACGCTCGGAGCTCCCACGGTCTGGACCTGCGGGTTGTAGCAATCGCGCCGCGCGTAGGTGGTGCCGAAACTTTCCGCATCCTCGCCCTTTCCATGGACAAACAACAGCGGCACGGAAAGAGCCCGGCGATCGTTCGGGTCGGGTGGAGGAAGGGGTAGAAATCCACCTCTGCTTCCAATGAAGGCATTGAGAGCGGCCATGATCTGGTCGCGCTCGTATGGGAACTGGTTCATGGTGGGGGCGGAAACCATGCTGAAGGAGCCGGTCTCCAGAAGCGTCTTCTGGTTCCATCCCGGATATCCCGTCCAGGACTTCGCCATATCGGAATAGGTCGGGTCCGGACCAAGCCTGGCTCCATCGACAGTTCTTCCATATGCCGCCGAGTACACGACTCCGGATGTAGCCCGAATCTCCAATTGGACTTCAATTGCCCAGTGCGGATGGAAATACAAGGCCGAGGCGTTGCCCCAGGATGCCGTGATCACGGAGTTCACTGTAACGGAATCCCAGATCACGGGGTCGTTCACAAGCCGGTAGTTTTCCGGGACCGACTTGATGTCAAAGGCGGTGATGGATTGCGCCTCGGCACGACTCCCCATGCCGAGGAGCCAGGGGCCGATCACAGCCAGGGCGGAAAGCGCGCGCCGGAGAGAGAGAGAGAGAGAGAGAGAGTAACCGAGCTTGTGCCATGGCTTCCTCAATTGCGGGAGGGAGAGGGGGAATTGGACTACCGACCTAAGATACTCATCCATCTCGTTTTGCAAGGGAGAGCACGCGCCTTCAGGATGGGCTTTCCGACGATTCTCCTGGTCAGACCGGCGCCGAGCGCACCAGATCCGCCAGCCGGTAGGCCAAGAACAGCGGAATAGACAGAAGACGGAATTTGGCGACGCGGCGTCCGTGGGGCGTTTCGCAGGGGACCTCCAACGCCTGCACGGAGGGAGGATTCAGGTCGAAGCGGATCGCGAGGTCGCCGCCTCGGATGGCCAGGAACTGGTGCAAGGACCGCATCGCGCCGGCCGCGCCGGATTTCACCTCCACCGGCACGACCTTGTCGTCGATGGCCACCAGGAAATCCACTTCCGCATTGCCCGAGCGGCCTTCGCGGAGCCAGTAGTGGAGTTCGGGGCGGCGCCCCGACTGGAGATGGCGCAAGTGCTGCCCCACGAACTGTTCCGCCAACGGCCCCTCGTTCACGAACCGCCCTTGGCGGAACACGTCCAATGGCATCGCGTGGGCGCCCAGGGCCCCCTGGACCAGCCCCACATCCAGATGGAGGAGCTTGAGGACGGAGTCGTCGACCGTCGCGGAAAGCGGCACGCCCGCGCCGTCGCTGTGGTGCACACCGGCCAGGACGCCCGCGCGATCGAGCTGATCGAATGCCTTGCGCAGGTCGACGGACTTCCAGCCCTCGTCCACGCGGCTCCAGCGCATCTTCCGTCCGATGTTGGCGGGGGCGAAATCGAACAGGCGACGGAAATACCAGAATCCCCTGTTTTTGGGGGGGTATTTTAGACTCGTTTGGTCGATTTTAGGGGGCAATTTCATCGCCCACAGGCGGCAAGCCCCCCCCCCTCTCCAGGCAACCTCCGATGGAGCCTACATGGGCGCGCTGGTCCCGCCCAGGTTGATCTCCTCCATGATCCCGCCCAGGCCCTGCTGTACGGAACCGACCACCAGGCTGGCGCCGCAGCTGCCGCAGAAGTGGAAGGTGGGCGGATTGGACTTGCCGCACCGCGGGCACGAAACCCGCTCGCCGCCGGCCTCGGCGGAGGACTCCAGGACGGTGAGCCTCCTCTTGAACTCCGCTGCCGACGGAATCCGTCGATCCGGGTGTTCCTCCAGGGCCAGGAGCATGGTGGCCCGGAGCTCGATGGGGATGCGCTCGGGGTAGAGATGGCGCGGCCGTTCGCCGGTGAGCATCTGGTAGGCGGTGGCCGCCAGCCCGAACACGTCCGCGCGACCGTCGACGTTGGTGGCCGACACCCTCTGTTCCGGGGCCATGAAGTCCACCGTGCCCAGCACCGAACCGATGGCGGTGGAATCGCTCTCCGGCTCGTGGGCCAGTCCGAAATCCACCAGTTTGGGAACTCCGCCCGAGGTCAGGAGGATGTTGGCCGGCTTGATGTCGCGGTGGATGATCCCGCGGTCGTGGGCCATGGTGAGCGCGTCGCACATCTGGGAGAGGATGGGGATGATCTCGGCCACCGAGTACGGTCCCTTCTGGCGCAGGTGCTCCAGCACGGAACTTCCGTCCACGTATTCCATCACGATGTAGATGCCGGTCTCGTCCTGTTCCAGCTCGTAGATCTGCACGATGTTGTAGTGGGAGAGCTGTGCGATCGATCGCGCCTCGCGCAGGAACCGGTGCAGGACCGTGGAGCTCTTCATGTACTTGGCCAGGATGCGCTTGATGGCCACCTTGCGGTTGAGGCGACTGTCGCGCGCCGACCAGACTTCGCCCATTCCCCCCTTGCCGATCATCACCAGCTCCTTGTAGCGGTCGGCGTTGCGGGGCTTGGGGGGGACGGGCGGCAGATCCGGGGTCTGCCGCGGCTCGGCGTTGGCCAGCTGCTGCAGCGAACCCGCCACGCGCTCGCCGCAGAACATGCAGTAGGCGGAGTCGCCGTCGATGCGCCGGTGGCAGAAGGGACAGACCATCTTCATGGGGACGTCTCCCGTACGGATTCCTTGGTTTTCACGAACACGCTCTGCGCGCGGGCCACCAGCGGGTCTTCCTTGTGGATGTGCTCCAGCGCGAGCTTGGCCCGCTCCCGGGCCTCCTTCAGGCGACCGGAGGCGGCCAGGGCACGGGCTTCGGCCAGGCGTTCCTCGAACCACACCACCATGGAATCGATCCAGTTGGCCACGTCCTCGGAGGACTTGGGAAGGTTGGGAGCGAGCTCCCGGCAGCGGTTGATCCGCGCCTGGGCCTGCGACAATTTCCGTTCACGGGCGAGCTCGGAGGCTTCCGCCACCAGGCGCGTGCACGATCCGAGGTTCTCGGCCAGGCGCCGGTAGACGGCCGGCGGCAGGATTCCCAGCGTGCGGGCCACTTCGCCCACCAGGGGGAGCGCGATCTGCACGGTCTCCCAACGCCCCTGCTTCCAGGTCTCCTCCAGGAGATGGCTCACTCCCATCAGGACGCCCGCGCCGTGTTCGGCGTCGGACGCCTCGAATTCCGCCCCCAGAAGCCGCAGACGCCGGATCTCGCGGGCCACGGCGTCCCAGCCGCCCGCCTGCAGGGCCAGGAACACCTGCTCCAGGGCGAGCTTGCCCTGGTCTTCCAGGTTGGAGCCGCAGCGTCCGCACACGGAGTGCCGCTGGTGCTGGCGATGCCCGCATCCGTCGCAGGTGCGGAACAGGTCCTGGAGATTGGAACCGCAATTGCCGCAGAACGGGCTGTCCTCGGCGTCGAAGACCCCGCATTCCGGACAGCGTCCATCGCGGGCCCTCAGCCGCCGTCCGCCCACCGCCGACAGCGCGTCGCGCAGCTCCTCCATGGAGCGCCACCGCTCGGAGGCGTGGCTGGCCAGGGCTCCGGCCAGGATCTCCCGCAGCGACACGGGAATGGCCGGATCCGAAGCGGGCCCCGGCGCGCCCAGGAGCATGGTGCGCAGGAGCATTCCCAGCGCGTAGACGTCGTCGGCCACCTGCGGTACCAGGGGCTGGAGGTCCGGTGCATCGAATTCCGTCCGCCGCAGGGGGAGCTCGGGGATCTCGATGCGCCCGAAGGAATGCAGGCGGCAGCGCCCCTGGGGATCCATCATCACCCGAGCGGGAGTGAGGTTGCCGTGGACCACGTCCTGCTGGTGGGCGTAATGCAGCGAATCCGCGAGGTCCACCCCCAAACGAAGGACCTCCTGCAGTTCCATGCGGTGTCCCCCTTGGAGCCGATCGCGCAGGGACTGTCCCTCCACGTACTCCACCACTCCGTAGGGTCCTTCCTTGTCCGCGCCTTCCTCGTAGACGGCGGCGATGCCCGGATGGCGCAACCGCGCGGAGGTGCGCAGGGCCCGCAGGAAGGCGGACAATCCTTCCGGACTGGTGATCACGGAGATCCCCGGACGGCGGATGAGCACCTGGCGCCCCAGCCGAAGGTCGCGTGCCAGATCCACCGAGGCCCGATCGGAGGACCAGAGCCGTTCCACCACCCAATAGCGTTCCGCGCCGGAAAGCAGCACGGGATTGCGACCGCGGCGGCGCTCGCCGGTCTCCTCGCGGAACGTCCCCCCCAAAGGCAGACCGCAATGCTTGCAGTACACGCCTTCCGGCGAAACCGTCTTTCCGCAATGCTTGCAGTAGTAGGATTCCTGTCGGATCACTGAACCGCCATTGTGCCCATTTTCCGGCCACCAAGCAAAGGATCCCTGTTTGCGCGGCGGGAATGCTCCACCCGGAACTTCCGCCTGATGCTCTCTCCGGCTTCGTCGGAGCAGACCAATTCGTGGTTTCCCGGTTCCGGTCGGGCCGACCAGGTGCGGAATCGGGTCTCCATGCCCAGATCCATGCCGTCCAGGAAACAACGGATGGCGATGTTCCGATCGCGATGGCGCAGTTCCACCACCATCCGCTCCGGCTCCCCCGAAAGATCGATGGGCAGGGTCAGGACGGTGTTCTGCTCGGGGAGGAGGATGTCCATGGAGGCCTGGCGGGCGACGGCATGGCAGTCTGGACGGACGGGCGGAACCGGAGGCAATCGCCCCGGGAAGGCTTCGCGATAGTAGCTGCCGGCACCCACGGGCACCACCAGGAACGTGTCCCGCACCTGTTGTTCCAGGGGCTGGCAGGCGGCATCGACCTGGTAGGCCCGGCTGGAATCCAGGTGGAGCACCTGGAAGAAGGAGTCCAGCGGCGCTCCCCGTCCCGCGGCGGGCGCAAGCACGGGAGGTCCGGGAGGGCAGATGCCGGACCGTCGCAGACCGGTCCGGTCGCAGACGGGAATCCGCACCAGGTCGGAAGGCGCCTGGGGCCAGGCGCGACCATCCTGGGGCAGGACGGGAAGGATGCGGAACAGGAGCGGGGCCGCCGCCTGCGCTCCCCAGAGGTGGGGCCGGCCATCTCCCCGCGGATTGCCCACCCACACTCCCACCACCCATCGGGGGGTGATCCCGAGGGTCCACGCGTCGCGGTGGCCAAAGCTGGTCCCGGTCTTCCACGCCACCGATCTCCCCCCGGCGAAGGCCCGCCAGGCGGCTTCCTCGTCGATGCGCCCCCCGATCCGCAAGGCCTGCAGGGAAAGCCAAGCGGCCCCCGGCGAAAGGAACCTCTCCTGCTTCCCGGGTCGATCCATGGCGCCAAGGAAAGCCGCGTGGGCGGCGTCCAAGGATCCCGAGCCGCCGCCGCCGAGGGGTGCCCCCCCCACGCTCATCCGGGTGCCATCCGCAGCCCGTCCAAGGTCCAGGGGCTGCGATACCCCCAGCGAGGCCAACCCGGCGTACATCGCCACCAGTTCGGCCAGACTCGCCTCCCCCGCCCCCAGGGCCAGGGCCAACCCGTATTCGTCGGCCGGCCGGAACAGATGCCACATCCCCGCCTTCACCAGGAGATCCTTGAAGGGGTCCACGCCCAGGATCCGCAGCTCCCTCACCCAAGGCACGTTCAGGGATCTGGCCAAGGCCTGGTCGGCGGGAACCAATCCCTCGAACTTCCCGGAAGCGTTGGCGGGCCGGAAATCCCCGAAGCGCGTGGGAACGTCGAACAACCACTGGCCGGGCAGGATCAACCCCTGGTCCAGGAGCTGTCCGTACAGGAACGGTTTGAGGGTGCTGCCGGTGGACCGCGGAGCCAGCGCCAGATCCACCTGCCAGGCATCGCCGCGCGCTCCCTCCACGCCCCCGATCCACGCCCGGACGACGGGCGGCCCGTCCTCCTGCAGCTCGGCGACCACCACGGCGAGCCCGTGGATCCCCTGGCCGCGCAGGTCCTGGATGTGGTCCCTGGCCAACTGCTGGATCTGCGCCTGGATGTTCGCGTCCAGCTGGGTGGTCCACCGCCGCTGGGCGCCACGCGCCTGGAACAGATCCACCAGGTGCGACGCGGCCTGGGGCAGGGCGTGGGGTTTTCCGGGAAGGGGCTCCGACCGGGCCAGCTCGGCTTCCATCGAGTCGATGTCGCCGGCCCTGCGCAGCCGGTCCAGGATCCAGTCGCGCCTCTCCCTCAAGCGTGCGGTGTCGCCCTGGGGCCGCAGGCGGGAAGGGGCGTTGGGAATGGCGGCCAGCAGGGCCGCCTCGCCCCAGGACAGATCCTGCGACCGCTTGCCGTACCAGCGCCAGCTGGCCGCCTCCAACCCCACCACGTTCCCCCCGAAGGGAGCGTGGGCGCAGTAGGTGCGCAGGATGCGTTCCTTGGACCACGACGCCTCGAGGCGGACCGCCAACCAGGTTTCCACGAGCTTGGCCCACCAGGTGCGTTCCACGTCGGCTCCACGGGACCTGCGCGATAGCCTCGCGAGCTGCATGGTGATGGTGCTGGCTCCCTGGCGACGCGACGAGCGCAGATTGGACCGGGCCGAACGGACGACGGCGATCGGATCCACCCCGGGATGCCAGCGGAAGCGCTGGTCCTCGGCTTCCAGGATGGATCTGACGAATTTTGACGGAACCGAATCCCCCTCGGGGAAGCGCCACTGTCCATCGCGCCCCGAGCGCGCACCCAGAAGCCGGCCTTCCCGATCGTAGACCGCCGTCGCGAACGCGGACGGCACCAGCGGTTCGGGAAGCGTCCAGCGCACCAGGAGCCAGGCCAGGAACAGGATCCCGACCCACCTGGCGAACCGACTCGACAAAACCCGTCGGATAGACATCTTCGTTGCATAGGTAGAAGAAATTCGCGCGCGGCGGGATTCCTCGAGCATGGCCACGACCGTTCGGCCCCGAATGAAAAACCGGGCGGGGTACCCCCGCCCGGTCGCTTCGCCTCGAGAGAGCCCCGTTCCATTCTTTCCCCGGAGGCGCTTGTCCCATGGATCAAACAAGCATCGTGCCAAGCCCATCGAGGGAACACCTACGGCAACGCGAACCGGCCGGATTCCCGAAAAGCGGAACCGAACGTTCCGCGACGGGGAGGATCAGCCCGATTTTCCGGCAGGCCCTTCGTGGACGATCTTCCAGGAGCCATCTTCCAGGCGCCAGTACTGCCGCTTGCGCATCTGGTTGGAGAGATTGCTGGATTGGTAGTCCTGGTCGAATTCGACCACCGCGAGGTCCTTTTCGCCGGGAACCATCAGCATGGTAACCCCGGAGACGGCGACCTTCACCCAGGACTTGCCGGCGGCCACGCGCCGTTTGTCCTTCTCCCAGCCTTCCAGATCCTGGTCGCCCATCCGGAAATCGTCCGAGTAGTGCGAAAGATACCGGTCCATGTCGTTGGAGGACCAATCCTCCGTCCATTTCCGGACGGCTCGCAACAGCACCTGTCGGGTGGAATCCGCCTGGGCCGGATCCACCCATTCGATGGAATCGGCAAGCAGGACCGGAGTGCGTCCAAGTTCGAACAACTTCTGCAAGGTGTCGATGTCCTGGTTGGGCAGGACCACGCATCCGTTGGAAGCCCGCGGCGGTCGCGAATAGGTGTCGCGAGGAGTCCCGTGGACCCAGATCCCGTGGCCCTTGCGGCCCAGGCGCCGATCCCAGTCGTTGGGATAGTCCAACGGATAGGCCACGTTGCCGTAGTAGGGATCCAGCTGGGCCTTGTCGATGCGCGACACCATGGTGTAGACCCCCAGTGGAGTCCGTTGGTCTCCCTCGGAGGACTTCAGGGGGCCGTTCAAGCCGATCGAGACGTAGTGGTCGCCGTCCAGGCTCCACTGGCCGTCCTTCTTGCGGAACACGAACATCCTGCTGGCTCGGGAATCGACCACCAGGACGGTGGACGCATCCTGGGGCGGCTGGAGCAGGAATCGGGGGATCTTGTTCTTGGGTGGCGTCTGGACGTACCGCCCGAGACGAACCCTGGCTTCGTCCTGCAACGCTTGGGCCTTCGGATCCTTGGACCGCGGTCCGGCGAACTTGTCCAACCGGCCGTTCTGCGCCAGGAGGATGTCGCCGCGCACCAGTTGGGCGAGACGGAAATTGGGCTGGCGTGTGACCAAGCTGTCGGAACGCTCCAGGGCCAGATCCAACCGTTCGGCGCGGATCGCGTCCAGGGTGCGGACCAGCAACGATTCGGGAGTGTCGGAGGCGACCGCCACCCGATTCTGATCCGAAGCCAGCACCCAGCTCACACAGCCGAGCCCGGCGAAGAACAACGTCCTCCGAAACGAACGACGCATCACCTCGCCTCCCTTTCGGAAACGATCTTCCACTCCTTTCCTTCCTTTGTCAAGACAATGCGTTTGCGCAGGACCAGACGGGCATCTTCGGTCTGGTAGACCTGCTTGTAGACGACTTCGGCTCGGTCCGGCCCCAAGGACCGGACTTGCGGGGACACCACCTCCACGTGGATGGCCTTGGGCGCCAGGATCCGCTCGCGGCGGCGAGCCTCCCAGGATTGGCGGGACATTCTGTCCGGAGCCTCGAAGGTCGATCCGTAGAATCCGAGATACGCATCCACGTTCTGCGACGACCAGGCGTTCGCCCAGGCGCGGACGGTCTCGAGGGCCGACATCTCCTGGGATCGCTCCTTGACCGGCTCGCGAGGCGGCGGGGGCGGCGGCGTTGGTGGTGGTGGTGCAGGCGGCGGCAGGGTCTGCGTCGCTTGGCTCGCGGGAGATTTCGCTGGAGGCGGCGGTGGAGGCGGAGCCGTGGACAGGCTTCGGGCGCTTTCCGCACCTGTCTCCAGCTGGGCCAACCGCCCGCTGGACAGGAGGGAATCCCGGACCTTGGTCAGTCCGGCGATCTCCTGGCGCGCATTGGAAAGCGCCCGCACCAAGCTGTCCGCATCCACGGATGGATTGGACTTGGATGGCTTGGCGATCTCCTTGTGCAACGCCAACTGCAGCGGAGGCAGTTTGGACGGGGTCCCGAAAGCGCTGTCGTAGGCCAGCCGCGCCATCCGGGAACGAAGTTTCTCCAGATTGGACGCCACCGATTGGACATCCCGGCGGACGTTCAAAGCCTTGGAAAGACTCCGCTGGGACCCGAACATGTCTCCAGTGGCCGCTTCCAGGGCTGCGCGGTTGTTCCAGCCTTCCAGACAGGTGGAGTCCTTGGCGGTCACCTCGCGGAACACCTGGAGAGCCTCCGTGGTGCGCCCGCGTTCGGCCAGTTCGACGCCCTTCTTGAACAACGCGACGGGGCAATCGGCCATGCTCGACACCGCGGACGCCAAGAGGCACCCCAGCCAGAATCCCATCGATTGACGCACGATCATCGGTAGGGAAATGTGGTTATTCCCCCTCCCTTGGCGGGAGAGGACTTTTGGAAACTGTCCCAATCCGGTGTTGCCGATCTAGATCGCCGCGTCTTCGATCAGAGGTACCGCCCGCGCCAGAAGGTGCGAAGCCAGTCCGCGGTCCGGACCCTGGAAATGGCTGAGCAACCAATCCTTCAGGAAATACATCTCGTTCATGGACATCACCGCACGACCGTCCCGCACGGCCCGCCGGAGTTCGCGCATCTGGTCCAACAGCCGGACGTGCTCGTTCTTGTGCCCCTCGGAGGCGGCGAAATTCGTGTCGTCCATGAATTTTTCTTCGGTGGCGAAGTGGAACTGGGTGAATTCCAGGACTTCCCCGAGGGCCTCGACGATGTTGTCCGCCCCTCTCCCCACGCGGATGAGGTCGTAGATCCCGTTGATCAAATCGAACAAGCGGCGATGCTGGTTGTCGATTTCTTCGACCTGGGTCAGGTACTCGTCCTTCCAGCGCAAAAGCGACATCGCATCCTCCCTGGAGCCTGGCTCCCTGTCCAGGAGCGGCTCGACGTTGTCTCAAATATAGGACCTCGGACTCCGCTGGACAGTCTACCGGTCCGCGCGCTCGGAAAGCAACCGTTGGATGACCTGTTCTTGCTGGTCCAGACGCTTTTCCTGGGCGATCGCGTGCAAGGTGAGCTCTTCCACCTTCTTCAGGAGAACCATGTTCATCTTGGCGAGGTCCACCCCGTTTTCCGTCATCTCGCCGGCCGAGGGAACCTCGGGAAGATGCTTGTTGGCCTTGGTGAACGCTTCCACCTCGGCGAGGGGCGCGAGCTTGTAGTCGGGCTCGAACACGTAGTCCGCAGGCGTGGCGCCGGGCGCGGCGACCAACGAGCCGGTGAGGCGAAGATCGCCCATGGACGCGGAAGCGGCGGACAACTTGCCCGTGGGAAGGATCAGGTTCCCGAAGATCCTGGTTTCCGCATCCCCCACCCAGACCCGGATATCCGCATTGCCGTTGGTGATCCCGAAACCCAGAGACGGCGTCGAACCGGACCGGATGTTCCCGATCTGCCAGCGGGAATCGTACCAGCGGAAGTCCAACGCATGGCGGATGGATGCCAAGCCGCCGATCGCCTTGTCGAGGGTGTAGTTGTCGTTGTAGACGGAAGTGATCTCGTTGGATTCGTTGCCTTCCAGGATGGCGCCTTTGGTTTTCACGAAGGCCGCCGCGTCCAGGTTCCCGGAATGCCAGAGGGTCCGTTCCACCGTCCCGTCCCCGTAGGTCGGTGCCGCTTCGCCGGCACGGAGAGCCAGATACGTGCTCGCCGCCCGCAGGTAGCTGGCCGATCCGTCGCGTTTCCAGGCCAACGAGTAGTTGCCGGAACCCGGTGTTCCAGCCTTGTCCCCGTAGATGGCTCCATGGTCGGCGTCGGTGTAGTTCTGGATCCTTCCAGCCGGAACGATGACCGTATCGAACCGGCCGCGCAACGCGTTCGCTTCGCCTCCCGTCTTGAATCCGCCCGCGGAGATTCCTCCCCCCACGGTCAGGGACTTCGACACGGAAAGGTCGCCGGAAACCGTCCCTCCCGCGGCATTCAGCGGCGAGAATCCGAGCGTAGCCTGCTTGCCCGCCAGATTGGTTTCCGTCTGCCGCTTGAAGGCGTTGAAGCCGGCCGAATCCGCCTTGAGCTTGAGAGAATCGCGGATCCCCGCCAGGTTCCCCGCGGTCAAGGTCCCCTTGAGCGATGCGTTCAATGCGTCGACATCGGTCTTGTGCTTGCGGCCGAGGTCGGCCAACGAGGCCGTGTCGGCCTTGGCAGCGAGAGCCTTGTCCACGTCGACTTGGCTCGCCTTGCCGGTTTGGATCTGCCCCACCGTGGAAAGCACCGATTTGAGGGCGCCATCGGTGGCATCCAGGCTCGACTTGGTTGCACGGTTCTGGATCGCGGAATCCAGTCGGGAGAAGTTGTCGTTGACATCGCGGGCGATGGCAGGCTTGTTGGCCTCGAACACGATCAACTCGGTGGCCTGCGAGGCCACGGAAGACAGGAGGGCGAAAGGAATGGCTGCGCGCATGGGAACACCTTTGGGGGAATTGGAGGGGAAAATCATCTGGCCTCGAGCCGATCCAGCCTGGCCTTCTGCCGTTCGAGCTCGGAACGCTGCGCATCGATGAGCGACTGTTGCGCCGAAGTGGTCTTCTGGAGCGCGATCGCGTGGAGGGTGAGTTCTTCCACCTTCCGGAGAAGGACCAGGTTCATCTCCGCCAGGTCCAATCCGTTCTTCTCCACTTCCCGGGCGCTGGGCACATCGGGCAGATGGCCGTGAAGCTGGGTGAATTCCTCGACTTCGGGGAGGGAGGCCAGCTTGTAGTCCGGCTTGAAGACATAGTCGGCAACCTGGCTCGCCGCGATTCCCCGCGTGACCACCTTCCCGTTGATCGCGCCGGAAAGGGTCATGTTCCCGGCTCCGTCTAGCTTCATCAATTCCTTGGTGCCGCCGAACCACTTGAAGGAATACTCCGGATCATCGAGGGGAACCGAATTCCACAGCGTGGAGCCTGCGATCCCTGTTGCGTAATCCACCTCGCCGGCATATCGCCCCTGCTGACTGTACCAGACGGCTTTGGTTCCCGGACTGCGCTTCTCCGAGGTCGGAGCCAGCACTCCTGACTGTCCGAAATCGATGTAGTTGGTCGCCCCAACCATGGAAATCACCCCGCCTCCGAACGAAACCTTGGCGTTGACCGCCAGGGGACCGTCCACCTGCAAAGAACTGCCGAATTTCGCCGTGTTGTCGACATTCAAATCGCCGTCCACCTGCATCGATCCGTGGGTGCGGATGTCGCTTGCCACATCCAATGTTCCCACTCCCTTCAGGGTCATCACCGGAGTCTGGCCCGCGTACCAGGCGAAATTGTGATCGGCGTCGGCCATGGGCACCGAGTTCCACAGGGTGTAGTTGTTCACCCCGGTGGCGTACTCGGTGGAAGTGGCTCCAAGACCGCCGAACCACACCACCTTGGCACCCTTCGCGCGGGTCCCGAACGTGGGCAGCCCAAGCCCCACCGAAGCGAACTCCAGGAGGTTCGTCGATGCGTTGGACAATTTCAGGCTTCCACCGGCGACGTTGAGATTGGCCGCTGTGGAGAGGTTGGTTCCGTCGTCGGTCAGGCTGGAATTGCCCACGGCGTTCGCTCCCGTGAACTTCGCCACCGAGTTTGCCTTCCCGGCGACGGCCGATGCGGGCAGCCCTCCGGATCCGAGCCCGGTGACGGTCGTCTGGAGCGCCTTGACATCGGCGGAGGTGGCCGCACTGTCCTTGCGGATCTTCGCCTTGAAATCTGCCAACGCGATGCTGTCGCGACGGATGCGCTCGGAAATGACCTGGATGCTGTCGGACTGGATCGACCGGACCACTTGGATCTGCGCATCCAGCGACGCGAGGTCGCCTTTGGTGGCGCGCGCCTGGATCGCGGTGTCCAAACGCGTGAAGTTCTCGTTCACGTCGCGGGCCAAGGCGGCCTTGCCGGACTCGAACTTGATGAGATCGGTGCTTCGAGCCGCCATCGGCACGGCGAGGAACACGGCAAGGAATCGGCGCATGATGGGACCTCCCAGGAGAATCGTCAATCGAGGCCGGAAAGGTAGTTCCCGGACGATCGCGCATCCCCCACGCACGGCCCGCCTACGACGGACCTATTTGTCCACTACCGGGATTCCAAGCGATCCAGCCGCTCCTTCTGGGCCAGCAGTTCCTGCCGCTGGGCTTCCAGCAACTTCCGCTGCTCGATCGCGTGCAAGGTGAGTTCTTCCACCTTCTTCAGGAGAACCATGTTCATCTTGGCCAGGTCCACCCCGTTTTCCGTCATCTCGCTGGCGGAGGGAACTTCGGGAAGATGCTTGTTGGCCTTGGTGAACGCTTCCACCTCGGCAAGCGGAGAGAGCTTGTAGTCGGGCTCGAACACGTAGTCGGCGGGAGTGGCTCCGGGCGCGGTGGTGAGCTTGCCCGTGATGCGAAGATCCCCCTGGATGGTGCCTCCCTGGGGGGACAAGGCGAATCGGGATGCGTTCCCGCTGTGCACGACCTCCACCCAGGGCGTCCAGGCTCCCTGGCCGCGACGCATGAAGAAATTGTCGGAGTCGTACGGGACGGCGATCTGGAATCCACGGTTGGAACCGCCCGTGGAGAACACCTGGATGTTCGGGCTGGTGGATGGCGATGTCGTGGAATTGTCCGATCCATCGTTGGTTTCGTACTGCCAGCTGCCGATCGGTGGATTGGGAGCATCGAAGATGCCCTTGCCCTGGTTGCCCCCGTACTTCAGGAAAACATTGGGATCGAGGTTCCCCGAATGCCACACGGTCCGCTCGGCGGCCCCATCCCCGTAGGTCGGAGCAGCCTCTTCGGAACGGATTGCCAGATACTTGCTCGCCGCCCGCTGGTAGCTTGCCAAGCCATCGCGCTTCCATGCAAACGCGTAGTTGCCTGGCCCCGGATCTCCCGCCTGGTCGCCGTAGATGGCACCATGGACGCCGTCCGGATAGAGCTGCATCCTTCCCGCCGGAACGATCACGGTATCGAAACGGCCGCGCAGAGCGCTCACGTCGCCTCCCGTCTTGATGCCGCCCGCGGAAAACCCACCAGCCACGGTCAAGGACTTGGAAACGGAAAGGTCGCCGGAAACCGTCCCTCCCGCGGCGTTCAGCGGAGTGAAACCGAGCGTCGCCTGCTTGCCCGCCAGAGCGGTTTCCGTTTGGCGCTTGAAGGCGTTGAGAGCCGACGAATCCGCCTTGAGCTTGAGCGAATCGCGGATGCCCGTCAGGCTGCCCGCGGTCAAGGCCCCTTTCAACGATGTGTTGATTGCATCGACGTCGGCCTGGTTGGCCTTGCCGGTCTGGATCTGGCCGATCGTGGCCTGGACCCCTTTGAGGGCGGCATCGGTCGCCTTGAGGCTCTCCTCCATCGACTCCACACCGGATTTGGCCGCACGGTTCCCGATGGCGGTGTCCAGGCGATGGAAGTTCTCGTTCACGTCTCGGGCCAAAGCGGCCTTGCCGGACTCGAACTGGATGAGATCCGTTGAAAAAGCAAGCGACGGAAGAACCGCCAGCATGGACAGAATCAGACGCATGGAAGTCGAGCCCCTAGGAAATTGTCGGTGGTGGAGAGGAAAATAGAATCCCAACCGCCAAAAAATTGCAGGGGGACGACGCGACATCCGCTCCGCACACCTTCGCCCGCACCTTGCGGCGCGGGCTGCGCGCGGGGTTGTCGCGTCACTCCTCCACGGTGGGACGACGCGACATCCGCTCCGCACACCTTCGCCCGCACCTTGCGGCGCGGGCTGCGCGCGGGTATGTCGCGTCACTCCTCCACGGTGGGACGACGCGACATCCGCTTGCGCTCGTTCTCGTCGAGGTAGAGCTTGCGGATGCGGATGGATTCCGGGGTCATCTCGACGATCTCGTCGGTGTTGATCCAGGTGATCGCGTCTTCCAGCGTCATGGGGCGAGGAGGAGTCAGCACGATGTTGTCGTCGGAGCCGGAAGCGCGCATGTTGGTGAGCTTCTTGCCCTTCACGAT
Source organism: Fibrobacteria bacterium (assembly GCA_035352895.1). Taxonomy (GTDB): domain Bacteria; phylum Fibrobacterota; class Fibrobacteria; order UBA5070; family UBA5070; genus UBA5070. Next base: position 19,334 of record DAOPYN010000031.1, read on the forward strand.
ATTGACCACGATGTCGTCTTCGCGGCAATGCTCGCCGATGATCATGCCGGTGTAGACGGGAACGCCCGGCCCGCAGAACATGGCCCCGCGATCCTGGAGGTTGAACAGGCTGTAGCCGGTGGTCTCGCCGTCTTCCTTGGAGATGATGGCACCCAATGCGCGCTCGGCGATCTCGCCCTTGAGGGGCTCGTAGCCCTTGAAGAGGGTCTGCATCACCGCGTAGCCGCGGGTCAGGGAAAGAAGCTTGGAACGCAGACCGATCAACCCGCGCGACGGGATGTGGTACACCACGTTGGTGGCGTTGCCATGGGTTTCCATGTGGACCATGTCGCCGCGCCGCGACCCCAGTTCCTGGATGACCGGGCCCTGGTGCTCGGTGGGAACGTCCACGGTGAAGATCTCGATGGGCTCGCAGACCTTGCCGTCCACTTCCTTCAGGATCACCTGGGGCCGGCCGACCGCGAACTCGTACTGCTCGCGGCGCATCTTCTCGATGAGGATGGACAGGTGCAACACGCCACGACCGCTGACCAGGAACTTGGAAGGATCCGCCTGCTGCTCCACGCGCAGGGCCACGTCGCCCAGCGCCTCGCGACGCAGGCGCTCGCCGATCTGCGTGGAGGTCACGTAACGACCTTCCTTGCCGGCGAAGGGCGAATCGTTGACCTGGAAGATCATGCTGATGGTGGGAGGATCCACCTCGATGCGCGGCTGGATCAGGGGGTTTTCCGGATCCGTGATGGTGTCGCCCAGCTCGAAGTCCGGAACACCGGCCACCTGGACGATCTGTCCGGGCCCCGCCTCGGAGAGCTCGGTGAGCTTCAGCCCCAGGTAGGCGTAGATCTTGGTGCAGCGGGTGCGCTTGACCGTGCCGTCGGGCTGCGACAGGCCGATGGTCTGGTTCACCTTGAGGGTGCCCTGCTTGATGCGACCGATGGCCAGACGCCCCAGGAACTCGGAATAGTCCAGCGAGCTGACCAGCATGGACAGAGGCTCGTCGGCATCCCCCTTGGGAGCGGGGATCTTCTCCACGATCATGTCGAACAGGGGCGTGAAGTCGGAGTCCTCGTGCTCCATCTCCTTGCGGCAGACGCCGTTGCGGGCGGCCGCGAAGATGTGGGGGAAGTCCAACTGCTGGTCGTTGGCATGGAGCTCGACGAACAGATCGAACACCTTGTCCAGCGAACCGTGCGGATCGCAGCCGGGACGGTCGATCTTGTTGACCACCACGATGGGCTGCAGGTTCAGTTCCAGCGCCTTCTGGAGGACAAATCGCGTCTGAGCCATGGGGCCGTCGAAGGCGTCCACGACCAGGAGAACGCCGTCCACGGTGCTCAACACGCGCTCCACCTGGCCGCCGAAGTCGGCGTGTCCCGGGGTGTCCACGATGTTGATGAAGTGGCCCTTGTAGGAAATGGATGTGTTCTTGGACAAGATGGTGATCCCGCGCTCGCGCTCGAGATCGTTGTTGTCCATCACCCGCTCGGCGACTTCCTGGTTGTCGCGGAATGCGCCTCCTTGGCGGAGAAGCTGGTCCACGAGGGTGGTCTTGCCATGGTCGACGTGCGCGATGATGGCGACGTTTCTGATTTTGCTGGATTCGATCATTTGGGCGGCCAAAGTAGAACCCGGAAGCCTCCACGAGGGAAGGATTCCGATTCGTTCCCCGAAAGCCCCCTTGATCCCCCCCGGCTCCACCCCCGTCGGGCGGTTGGCCTCGGGTACGGATTCCCTCGGAAGTCATCCTTTGATCCGTCCGTTCCCCCCTTGGCAAGCCTCCGGGTATCCAGCCATTTTTCCGGCACCATCGCGGAGAGCCCTACTGGCGGCTCCGTCCCTTCACCCAACAAGGAAGTCCCATGAAAACTCTCGCCTTCGCCGCCCTCGCCCTGGCCAGCCTGGCCTCCGCCGCATCCACTTCGCTGGTCAACGGCGACTTCGAGAAGGAACTGACCGGCTGGCAGGTCTGGGGAGGCGTCGCCAGCAGCGCCGCCCACGGCGGAAAGTTCGCCGTGCAGGTCACCAACAAGGCCCCCACCTGGGCCGGTGTGGACCAGATCATCGACATTCCCGCCGGAACCAAGAAGGTGAAGATCTCCGGCTGGATGAAGGCCGACTCCATTCAGCAGGGCAAGGAAAAGTGGGAAATCGGCCGCATCGCGATCGAATTCCGCGACGCCAAGGCGGAACTGGTGGGCGGCTACCCCCCCATCGCCGGCGAAATGGTGGGCACCAAGGCCTGGACCAAGGTGGAGCGCACCTACGACATCCCCGCCGGGGCCGCCAACATCAAGCTGCAGTGCGCCCTGGGCAACACCGTGGGCACGCTCGCCTGCGACGACATCGCGCTGGAATACCTGAAGTAATTCGAGGCACCGACCTTTGAGACGATCAGCCGTCCCCTGAGTGGTGCCGAAGGCGCCGTATCGAAGGGCGGCTGATCACTCAGGAACGGCGGCTATCCACCAGGACAAGACCAGGTCAGAACCGGGCGGCCACCTTGGCCAAGGCCTCCAGTGCGAAATCCACCTCTTCGGCGGTGAGCACCAGGGGCGGCAGGAACCGCACCACGTCGCTTCCCGCGCGATAGATGATCAGACCTTCCTCGCGGGCGGCCTCGATCACCTTGCCTGGATCCACGCTCACCCGGATTCCCAGCAGCATCCCCCGCCCACGGACATCGAGGAAGGGGCCTTTGCCGGAAAGCTCCGACAATCCCGACCGCAACCGGGCCGCCACCACGCGCACACCTTCCAGGAACCCCGGCTTGTCCAGACGGTCCAGCACCGCCAAACCCGCGGCGATGGCCACCGGGTTGCCGCCGAAGGTGGTCCCATGGTCGCCCGGCTGGATGGCGGAGGCCACAGCCTCCTTCAGAAGGACCGCCCCCAGCGGCAATCCACCGCCCAGAGGTTTGGCCAAGGTCACCATGTCCGGTTCCAGACCGGAAGCGGTGAAGGCGAACCATTCTCCCGTGCGCCCCAGCCCGGTCTGGATCTCGTCGCAGATGAGCAGGAATCCGTGGCGCTTCTGCAGGCGCCCGAGTTCCGCCACGAAGTCCGCGGACGGTTCCAGAACGCCACCCTCGGCCAGGATGGGCTCCAGGATCACGGCTGCGGTATGGGCCCCCACGCTCTCGCGCAGAGATTCCGCGGTCAGATCCGCCCGCAGGAATCCCCCCGGCATGGGCCCGAATCCCGTCTGCAGCTTGTCCTGGCCGGTGGCGGCCAAGGCTCCGTAGGTGCGGCCGTGGAAGGACTGGGAAAACGACACGATCTCGTGGCGCCACGCCGAGCCGTTGGCGAACCAGAACTTGCGGGCGAACTTGATGGCGGCCTCGTTGGCTTCCGTGCCGGAATTGCAGAAGAACGCCTTCTGGAATCCACCATGTTCGCACAGCGTGCGCGCCATCCTCCCCTGGAGTGGGGTGTAGTAGAGGTTGGAGGAATGGGCGATCCGGGAAGCCTGTTCATGGATCGCGGCGACCACCAGGGGGTCGGCATGTCCCAATGTGTTGACGGCGATTCCCGAAGTCAGATCCAGGTACTTGCGCCCCTGGACATCCCAGACCCAGGCTCCTTGGCCGCGTTCCAGGAACAACGGCTGGCGTGCATAGGTCCCCAGCACCCACTGGGCATCGGATTGTTGGATCTCCTGGGGCGTCATGTCCTGTGTCTCTCCTGTTGTATCGAGTGGAACCTGGATTCCGGGAACGCAAAAGGGAAACAGAATGCGTTCCGTCTCCCTTCGCCACATGCGCGATGCCGGTCGGCGAACCGGCATCCGCCGACCGATCAGGCCTGGTTGTGCTGGGGAGTGAGCTCCTCCATGGAGCGCGAGTGGAAGATCCGGAAGCTGTCGGCGGGGGCATCGGGATCCTCCACCAGGTCGATCTTGACCCCGAACCTCTCCAGATGGTGGAATGCGTAGGAGCGTTCCGCCACCAGGTAGTCGATGATGCGGCTGTGGACCACGATGGTCAGCTCCTTGGGGCCGCTCTTGGCTTGGCTGCGACGGATCCAACGCTCCAGGGCCGCCACCACCGAACTGGGCAGAAGGACGTTCCCGCCCCCGCCGCAATGGCTGCACGGCTCGGACACGGTCTTGACCAGGGCTTCGCGCACGCGCTTTCGGGTCATCTCCAGCAGTCCGAACTGGCTGATGGAGCTGGCCACGGTGATGGGTGCGCGGTCGCCGCGCAGGGCCTTCTTGAACTCCTTGACCAGGCGGTCGCGGTCGTCCTCGGAATCCATGTCGATGAAGTCGACCACGATGATGCCGCCCAGATCGCGCAGACGCAGCTGCTTGGCGATTTCCTTGGCGGCGGCCACGTTGGTGTCGAAGATGGTGGCGGCTTGGTCGTCGCGGCCCACATTGCGGCCCGTGTTGACGTCGATGGTGGTCATGGCCTCGGTGGTCTGGATCACCAGGTGGCTGCCCTTGCGGATCCAGACCTTGTCCTGGTAGACCTTCTCCACGTCCTGCTCGATCTGGAAGGCGTCGAACATCGGCGTCTTCTCTTCGTACAGGTGCACGCGGCTGACCAGGTCCGGAGAGAGCTGGCGGATGTAGGCACGGGTCTTCTGGTAGAAGTCCTTGTCGTCCACCACGACCTTGTCGACCTTCTCGGAGAAGTAATCGCGCAGGATCCCCACCGCGGCTTCGCTCTCCTCCAGCACCAGGCGGGGAGCTTCGCATTCGGCGGCCACCGACTTGATGAACTCCCACTTGGTTTCCAGCATGTTCATCTCGGCCTTGAACTCGTCCTCGGACTCGTTCAGGCCGTTGGTCCGCACGATGTAACCGACATCCTTGGCCCGGCGCAGATCCTGGACCAACCGCTTGAGCTGGCGACGCGATCCGTGGTCGCGACTCTTCTTGGACACCCCGATGAACGTGGTGTTGGGCATGCACACCAAAAACCGGCCAGCCAGAGAAAGGTATCCGGTGACCTTGGCGCCCTTGGTGGAGATGGGCTCCTTGACCACCTGCACCAAAATCTCCTGGCCTTCGCGCAGAAGCTGGTCGATGGGCTTTTCGGTGCGGTCGCGCCGCCTGGGATCGATATCGTCGTCCGAATCGTCGGAGTCGTCCAGGTCGACGCCTCCCGCGGGGGCGACATCGGCGGCGTGGAGGAACGCGGCCTTTTCCAGGCCGATGTCGACGAAGGCGGCCTGCATTCCAGGCAACACGGAAACGACGCGACCCTTGTAGATGTTTCCGACGATCCGCTGGTTGTCGGGCTTGTCGACCACCAGCTCGATGAGCCGGTTGTCTTCGAGGAGCGCGATGCGCTTCTCGAAGGGAGATACGTTGATGAAGATGTCTCTACGCAAAGGAATATTCCTCAGAACTTGTATTGGAGTGATGCCAGGCCTAGGATTTCACTGGTGATGACCGTGGCTCCGTTGTTGTCTTCCTGCGCCTTGCGCTCCGTCCGCTTGTAGCTCGCATCGAAATTGGCGACCAGGCGTGACGTGAAGTTGTAGGACGCATTGGATCCACCGTAAACTGTAGTAACGTCGTCGAGAGTCTGGGCCTCGACCGGCTCGAAGGTTCCCAGATCCACCGCTTCCTTCTCCTTCCAGGACTTGGTCCAACCCGCCTTGAAGGTGACCACCAGGTCGTTGTCGAGCTTCAGGAACCAGCGGAAGATCTGGATACCGCGCTTTGTCTGGATGCGGTAGGTGGCGGTCCCCTCGTTGCCCATCTCGTAGCTGCGGTCCTCGGAGGTCCCGCCCACCTCGAAGCACCGGGCCAACGAAAGGGACGGATCCGAGTAGAAGTAGGGAAGGCCCATGGATTCCGGGCAGGCGCCCTCCGGCCGGGTTCCATCGCCGGGCAGGGGGCGTTTGAGGTGGTTGAGCGACCGGGTCCGGGAGAAGTTGGTCTGGTCGGCGAAGGTCCAGTTGCCCTTCGTCTTCAGCTGCAGGCCGACGAGAGGCTGCCAGCGCCAGGTGTAGTTGTCCACGTCGGCGCTCTGCAGATGGGGATGGATCTGCTGGGACAGCTCCCAGGTGGTGCTGTGGTTGGCCGTGGCGCTCTCGAACCACTTGGTCAGGAACGGGACCCTGTGGGCGAAGTTCGCGAGATCGGCCGACACGGTGATCTGCGGCCACGTCTTGGTGGTGTCCACGTTCCAGGGGATCGCCCAGCGCTCGTCCCAGGAGATCTGGTAGGCCAGGCTCGGATGGACGGACAGGAGCAGACCGGGAACGGTGAAATCGGAGTTGCCGGACACGCGGTAGCTTCTGGTGTTCACCATGGAGCTGCGGTCCACCGCGGACTCGGCGGAGGTGGTGTCGGACATCCCCGGATAGGTGGCCGGGTTTTCCAACCGGGAGGGACGGTATTGGCCCAGGCCGGACTTGGAACGCGAGCCGGTCACGATGTCCAGAGGGCCACGGATGGTTTGGGCATCGCCCAGACCCATCTGCCAACGCAGGAGCGATCCCGCGTCCAACCGTTCCATGGACGAGGAGTAGTCCAGGGTCTGGCGCACTCCGCTGATGCGGTCGTCCACCGAGTAGTCCACTCCGAATCCCGTCCAACGCCAGCGGTCGAACCCCTGCCGCACCTCGTCGAGCGATTTGCCCCACGAGTCGGGAAGCAGGTTCCGCGACATCACCAGGAGCTGCGGGACGTCCAGACGCAGGTTCGCGCGGAAGTTGTCGGAGTGGTCGTGGCGCCAGAACTGCATCGAGACCGTGTCGCGATCCACCACCCGGACCAGCGGGGATTCCCGGTTCGCGGAGGCGTTGGCCTGGAAGGATCCGGTGGTGGAGAGCCACGAAAGGATGCGCGGATTGAGTTCCATCCCGAACTGGACGGTGCGCGCCCCCTCGTTTCGCAGGAACCCGAAGGTCTGCCGCCTGGATTCGCCGCCTTCGTCGGAGGGCGCGTGCACCTGGGTGGTGTCCCAATCGAAGATGTAGGGCATGGCGTCCACCAGGCCGGTGGAAGGATCGAAGCGCTGCGCTTCATCCAGCTTGTCCCACAGGCGGTTGGAACGCTCGCCCATGGTCAGGCGCAGGAAGTCCAGGAGTTGCCAGTCGGCGTTGATTCCATGCGCCAGGCTAGCGCGGGCGTCGTGGGACGTGTTGCGGGGAAGGCTGTCCTTGTCGGGAGCCAGGATGGAATGGACGCCTTCCAGGTAATCCAGGTCGCCCAGGGTGGAGGTGATGGCGGAAGGCCAGGGCTGGATGGTCAGGTTCTCCACCAGGGACGGAACCCACTTGCCTTTGGCTTCACCGAAGGGCCGGAACTGGGGAGGAGGGGGCGGGCTGAAGTCGTAGTCCAGACGCAGGTTGTGCGCCCAGGTGGAATCGCGACGATCCGGCCCCAACGTTCCCTGTTCCGTATAGGTCCAGTTGACCTTGGGGCGTGCGAAGAACGTGTTGGTCAGGAATGGCCGGAACCCGGCCTCTTCGTTGCGTGCCCGCGTCCAGGACGATCCCAGCGTCCGTGAGACCACCAGAGTCTGGTAGGCCCGCGAAGTGCGGTTGGCGATGTCCGTGCTGTCCCGACGCATGTCGGAATCCCACCAATCCGAAGTGATGTCCGAAAGCCCGTCGCGGGTCAGCTCCTGGTCGGAGCCGGGGCGGGCCCAGGGGCGATCCACCGCCCCCGTGATGGTGAAGCTCACCGGAAGTTGCGCCTTCCAGGACTCCGGGAGGAATTTCTGGAGGTAGAGGCTGGTGGTGGCGGTGGCCCGCGCGGACGACTTCTGGCTGGACAGTTCCGGCTGTTTCTGCCCCATGGGCACGAAATCGCCTCCCCGGTACTCGGTGGAGGCGGATACATCCATCAAGTCCGCGAAATTCATCTGGGCCGACCCGCGCAGCGCCGTCCCGATCCCCTGCTGGGGATCCTCCAGACGAAGATCGTTCACCCAAATCTCTCCGGCGGCAAGCTCATCCTGCGCCCCTTCCAGATTGTTGGGACGCACCCACATGCGCATCCACTTGACCTGCGACACGCTCGGATCCCCGTAGACGGCGATCTCGTCCTTGCGGGAGTCGGGCCCCGGATGTCCGCCTGCCCCAAGCTCCTGGCGGAAGAGGCTGTCCTGGCCTTTGCCTTGGGCGTCGCGCTTGGTCTTGAGGGAAGTGAGCGCGGAAAGCGGTATGCGGATCTGGTTTTGTTCCCAGTTGGAAGGAATCGCATCCATGCGCTGCTGGGGCGAACAATCCGTGCCCCCGCAGGCCAGAGGAACGGGATTGAACGAGTACTCGTAGTAGGGGGACGCGGGATTGGTGGGATCGCCGGAGCCGAACTGCACGCCGAACCGAACCGGTCTGGCCCCGCTTCGCAGGTAGCTGGGCACTTCGTGGTACACCAGCAGCACCAGGTTCTTGTACAGGGTGAAGTCGCGAGGGGATTCGTAGTAGCGCAGGGCCTTCCCGGTATCCGGATCGATGCCGTTGGTTCCGATGTTCCTGTGCAGGTTCGCGTAGGTGAGCCGCAGGGACTGTTCGCTCTGCAACGCCTCCGACGACGGATCCTTGACTTCGGGCACACCCCAGGCCTTGTAACGTCCCTGGTCGGTGTTGTTGCCGATCACCGACACGTTCAATCGAGCGCTGTCCTCGAGGACGATCTTGGTGAGGGACGTCCAGTTGGCCGAGAAGGTGGAATCGACGATCTTCACGCTGTCGTTGAGCACCAGGCGTTCGTTGCCCTTCCACTGGTTGCCCACCAGGGCCATGCGGGCGATCTGGATCTTGTCTTCCTGCTGGTTTGCACCCGTGGAGGGATTGAGACCGCCATACCAGAGTCGGACGGTCTTGATCTCGCTCCAGTTGGCACCTCGCCCCTTCTTCTTGAAGACCTCGTCCACGGGAATGCGATACAGGCGCCATGCACCTCCCAGGGCCTGGAAGGGCGTGCGGTTCCTGCCGTTGAGAATGATCCGGAAACGGTCGAAGTTGTTGGCCGTGGAGAGGGACCCGTCGCGATCCAGGTCCTCGGAATCGAAAAAGGTGTTCGCTCCGCCCCCCAGATCGGTATTGTTGGCTTCCGTCCCGTTGACGGCCGGATCCGGATTGGCCGACGTCCGGTCGGGATGGTAGTTGTCGCCGGCAGGATCCACGTAGCCGTTCTTGTCGATCACCGTGTCCTGGCAGTTGCGTCCGAAGCACTGCCATCCCCGTCGGGTTTCCACGGAGTCGGGCGAACCATCCAGACCGAAGTCGTTCTGGGGCACCCCCGTGGGCTGCCCGTTCAAGAGGTCTTCGCCTTGCAAGGCCTGGTCGGGGGCTTCGCCATTGATGGACAGGTCTTCGGAAATCTGCCCCACATCCAGGTACAGTTCGCCGCCCCCGGAGGGCTTCGCGACCACCTCGATGTATCGGGTGTTGGAGTTGTCGCGCCAACTGGAAGGCATGGCTCGCATGATGCCGCCCCACGACATCCCTCGGCCGGAGCGATCGTTGGGGCGCAGGCGCAACTGGAGCAGGGACATGCGGGCGGGGCTCGCGCTGCCGTCGTCGTGCTGGGGATAGACCTCGCGCATCAGAACCCGGGAATTGGACGACCACGTGAATTCGCCCTGGTGGCGGTAATCCAGGGAGTCTTCGTAGTCCACATCCGTCAGCACTCCTCCCGGCGGGCTCGCTTTGCTCCAGGAGTAGGCGGAGATGGGCAGTTCGTTGGTGAGTTGCGACCCTTCGAAGTCCTCCACCAGCGCGTAGCCGTCCAGACTGGGATCCGTCCAGCTCTGCGCACCTTCCAGTTCCAGGCGCCATTTGGATTCGGCATTGGTCTTCACCAGGGGAACCTTGTTCACGAGCTCGGTCACGGTTTCCGACTCGCCGGTCAGGCGCAGGTTGGCTCCCCAGAGCATGGCCTGGTTCCCCTCGCGGGCCAACTGCGGACGCAAGTCGGTGACGCTCTCCTTGCGATAGAGGAAGGTGCCTCCCAGCACGGACTCCTTGCTGATCTGGGACAACTGGTATTCCAAACGAGCGCCGAACACCGAGCGGTTTTCCAGGGAGAAGAACGGAGTGCAGGAGAAATCGACCTGGATGTCGGCGGAGGCCGCTCGGGCACGATCGGACAACAAGGTGATGGTTCCCGTCTGGTACTGGACATCGTAGTCCTTGCCCCTTTCCAATCGGGTGGACCCGTTGAGGGTCAGCACTTCCGATCCGGGAAGGATGTCCACGCAATTGGAACCACTGACGCTGGCGTAATCGCGCGAGCCGATCTTGATGGAGTCGGAAGTGGACTTGGAGGTGATTTCGATGCCGAATCGCGGCGATAGGCTGGGCAGGGCCGTGCGGGTGGAATCGTAGATCCCCGTGGCCCCGAATTTGCGGAACGGCTCCAGCCCGGGAAGGATCAAGGTGCGTGCACCCCAATCGAAGATGTCCGTGTTGTCCACCAGCAGATTGCCGGATTCGTCGGCGATTCCGAATGCCTTGACCCATTCGCGGCCGGTCGAATCCACGGAATTGTCGCCGGTGCGGCGTCCCGACAGATCCAGGATGCGGATCTTCAGGTTGCGGCGATCCCGTTCTCCGACCGAAGGCAGGCGGTAGCGGTTGCGCAACTGCAAGGCGCGCAGGTTCGCGTCTTCGTGATCGTCGGCGTAGACCAGGACCAGGTCGGAGGTGGTTCCGCTGTGTTCGGCTCGGTTGGTGGCGGTCCAGCGGACGGCCAAGGCGCTTCCGTTGCCCACCAGGTCGGACCGGCGCAAGCGCAGGATGCCCCCGCGATATTCCCAATCCGTGGTCGGATTCAGCTGCCGCCAACGCCCCGGCAAGGTGGAGAATCCGACACGCCCCAAGCTGTCCCAGCTGGTGGCCTTGGCGGTGATCACCTGGCTCACCCATTCCGGATGGGCACGCAGATCCTGAGGAAGGATCCGTTGGTAGACCTGGAGATTGCTTGGCTCCGACAACCTCTGGATATTGCTGCTGTTGGCGATCCAGTTCTTGCGGTGGTTCCAACTCAGGAAGAAGTCCGAGCCCAGGACCAGATCGCGATCGCGAACCAACGTGGTGTTGTCGCGGGCTGTCCGCCCCACGTGCTGTTTCTGCTGTTCGCCCTTCTGGGTGCCACCCACCAAGGTCAGGTCCAGATCTCCGAACCGCATGCGCGCCTTCAGACCCAACAAGCCCGAAGCCGCTTCGGAATACCCGGTGAGGCTGGAGCCCGGAAGAGCCAACTGGATCAATCCGAATTCCGCTTCCTGGAGGATGTCGTCCTCGGTGTCTTCCGGCTTTTCGCCGGCATAGCGGATCTGCAACGCCTGGTTCTGGGATGCGCCGAACCCTTCATTGTTCCAGGTGAGGCTGATGGAGACGAATTTCCCGATGTTTCCCGTCAGATTGAGGTTGGGGATCTGCTCGGGACTGAAATCGGGAATCTTGTTGGCGGTTCCCTGTTGCTCTTCCAGGTTGGTCCAATGCGAATTGGCCTTCAATTGGAGGGTGTAGGATCCCGCGAGGGTCAGGGCGGGCTTGGAAAGCCCCAACCGCTTGGCCCATTCGGGGATCTTGACCGGCAGTTCGTAGCGGTTCGCCACCGCCCCGGAATCGTTGTACTTGGGATTCCCCACCAGTTCCCGACGCACCAAACGCCGCCTCTCCTGGGCGAGCATGTCGCTCAGATAGTCGGACAATTCGCCGTAATAACCCTGCCAAAGGGGGATGGAGTCCAATCCCAGGGTGGAGTCGGAGCGCACGTAGCTCTTGATGTCCACCGATCGGGTGTCGAAGCCGATCTGGTAGTCGGTGGAAACGGGAATGGTCTTGAGGCGCATCAGCCCCCGCGGGGAACCGATTTCCGCAAACGGGGTGATGGCCGCCGGCAAGGTCGCATACTCCGGAACGTCCGCCGGAGTCTGGACTCCGACAAAAGCGAATACGACCGCCAAGAGAGCACCTGAACCTGGAAGGCGATGCTGTGCCAGGGACATGATTCGATTTCGCACCGTAGCGGACAAAGTACCCTTTTGGCGTGGGCCCGGAAACCTCCCGGAACCGAATCGATGTTTCCCCGACGGACCTGCTCCTGGACGCCCAGGAACCTGCGATTTAGAAAACGAAGTTCAGCGACGGGCTCACGGTCCAGCCACGCAGATGAAGGTTCAGGTCGGAATCCAGCGGCAGGAGGTATCCTCCTCGCACATCCAGAAGGACCTGCTTGCCCTTGAACAGTTCCACCCCCACGTGGGGGGTGACCTGGACCAGGTGGCGATTGGCGACCTGCGAAGAAAGGAACAAGCCGCCCACAGTGAAGCCGCTGTAGAGATTCAGATAGTTGCGTTGCCCCCGTCCGAAGTGCCGCGGATAGAAGTCCGTCCCGTAGGCGTACAGGAACATGTCCTGGAGGACCGTGGAATCGCCAGCCTGGTGGTCCTGGCTCTTCAGCACGCCCAAGACCAGGTAGCTCTTGCCCTTGGTGAAGAGATACCGGACCGATCCCCCCATGTAGGATCCGGCGGAAAGGCCGCTCTTCGGGTTTTCCACCGACACGTAGGTGAACTCCCCGCCCGGCATGTTGGTGAATTCCACCCATCGTTTGCCGGTCGTGGTCGGGGGCTCGCTGGGCTCCTCCAAAGTGAGGTCCACCTGGTTTCCCCGAACGGCCTGCCGCGCCTCGATCAGGCTTTCTTCCAGGCGGAAGATCTGGTTGTCGATCTCGCGCGCCTTGCCCCAGAGGGTATTGTAGGCATGCGCCTCCTTGGCGCGGTCCACGCCCTTCAGTTCCTGGGCGTAGACCTCCTTTTCGGACTGCCGGAAGCGCAGTTCATGGGAAAGTTTCTCGATCTCGTCGGCCTTGCTCACCATGTCCAGGGAGTATTCGATCGGCTTGCCCAGCTTGGAAAGGCTGTCCTTCAGGGACCCGAACAAGGTATCCGGTACGGAGAAGGTCATGCTGGCCTTCCGCTGCCAGGACTCTTCCCGATTGTTCTTCGCCTCCAGCACGCTCAGCCCCATCCGGGCCACCCATCGCTCGGCGGCAAGAAGCCCCTTGCTCAGATTGTCCACCTGGACCGTGACCTTCAACCGCCGCGAGAGCGCCCCCCAGCCGACGCGGAAAAGTCCGTCAGCACCACCTCGCGGGAACCGCGTGCAGGCACCACGATGCTCTCGTACGAGCCAGAGGAAACCTTGGAGGGACTGGAAGGAATGGCCAAAGCCAGCGACAACAGAGCTGTAAGCATGGGAACCTCGGATGGGGGGGGAGCAAGCCTCAGAACCGGAAACCAGAAGTTAGAACATCCCGCAACCGCCCCAGCCACGTCCGCCTCACCCACCCGGCAACCACCGACCCGCAGGCCAATGCCGCCGTCCATGTCGTCTACGTTTCGTTCCGTCTGGAACGGGCGATTCGAGAATCGCCCCTACGTCAGCCCACATGGAACGGCGGCATAATTCTCCACCCCGATCACCGCGCAGCGAAGCGCCCGCGGGCAAAACCGCACAAACACCCCCGGCCACGTCCGCCAAGCCCGGCCACCTCCGCGCGAAACAAGCGAAGCGAGTTTCGCAACCGCCGCCCCGCCCATTCGCCCACCACCCCAACGTCAGCTTCCCCAGCCCCCCCCCAACCCCGCCAAAGAAAAGCCGGGCGCAAGCGAAGCGAGCGCCGATCAGGCCCCACTGGTTTTTTGCCTTTTATGAGGGATGCAGTCGAAGGGATCCGAACCCGAAGCCGTACTCCAGTACGGCGAGCGGTGAGGATCGCGAGAATGCGCCCTCAGAAAAGGCAAAAAAAGGGCGGCGAGGTAAACCTCGCCGCCAAAGGACGTCGCCGCCAATTCCCCGCGCAAAACGGCGATCATCCGTCACTTAAGTTACGCTTAACTTCTCCTGAAGTCAAGCTTCAGATCTGCTTTTCTTAAGAAAAATGATCGACTTATGATTCAGTTATTGAAACAGGCCCAACTATTGCTGAAACTATCGAAATAGTCGTTGCAAGTCCGCTGCGGAAATACGAGCCACAGTTGGAAACCCACCGGGGGTCTGCCAGGGTTCCTGGCAGGCGAACAGCTCGTCGGCCAACGCGGAGCGCTCCGGCGCGCTGAGCGCTTCCGACCGTCGCAAGGCCGTGGAACGTGCGTAGGCCGCCGCGAAAGCCCGGTGCATCCGCTCGCGGGTGGGCTCTTCTTCCGCCACCGCGGACAGGACCTCGGAGAGCAGCGCTTCTCCCTGGTCCTGGGTCACGGAGGCGGGAATCCCCCGCAACAGAAGAGTCTGCCCCCCGAAGGCCTCCAGATCGAACGACAAGGCGCGCAGAGCCTCCAGGTGGGCGATGGCCATCTGGAACTCCTTCACCGGAAGCTCGATGGGTCGCGGAAACAGGAGTTGCTGGGATGGCAGGGCACCTTCGCGTTCCATGCTGGCCAGAGCCTGCTCGAAAAGCACCCTCTCGTGGGCTGCCCGCTGGTCCAGGCATAGAAGACCGCCTTGCAAGGGACAGAGCAGATACCCCTCCACCTGCAGGAACGGAACTCCCGATTCCGCGAAGGCACGCGCCCCCTCGGTGGCTTTCCGTTCCTCGGAACGCGAGGGAAACGCCACCAGATTGGGATTGCGGGTGGCGAAGAGGTCCGTCTGACCGGGGTCCACTTCGCTGGGAAGCGCCTGCAGGGAGTCTCCCGCCAAGGGCGACTCCACGGGCAGCTGGAAACCTGGGATGCCGATCGGGGCCTGGGGCGGCTCCCGCACCTCCACTTCCGCCGACGCCGCGGCGGGAAAGAACAAGGGAAGCGTGGATCGCTTGTCCAACGCGGTGGAAACCGCGTCGGTCACGGCATGGTAGATGGCCGATTCCGCCTGGAAACGGACCTCCCGTTTCTGGGGATGGACGTTGATGTCCACCTGTTCCAGAGGGATGGCCAGATCCAGCACGCAGACCGGATGGCGCCCGGGAGGCAAACCCATCCCCTGGGCCACTGCCCGCGAGAGGGTTCCCGAATGGATGGGGCGGCGATTCACCGCGAAGTAGATCTGATCGGCGCGGCCCCGGTCGGTCCCGGGCGCGCCCACGAATCCCTGGATGGACAGGCTGCGGTCGGTCCATTCCACCGGCTCCATCCCATCGGCCATGGCTCCCAGGAGTTCCCGGCAGCGCGCACGGCGTTCGCCGGACCTCACGTGGAGGAGATCCTTGGAGCCGTGGGTCAACCGGAATTCCACTTCCGGGCGGAACAGCGCCTGGCGCACGAGGATTCCCAGCACCCGCTGGGCTTCCGCCTGTGCCGACCCCAGGAAACGCCTCCGCACGGGAATCCCCGCGAACAGGCCACGCACTTCCACTCGGGTGCCGCGCGGCCACCCCGAAGGCTCGTCGGAAACCAGGTTCCCGCCGTGCAGCACCAGGGCCCGGCCGTCCGATTGGCTCGCGTGGTGGGTGTCGATGCGCAGATGCGCCACCGACGCCAGCGAGGACAGCGCCTCGCCCCGGAAGCCGTAGGTGCCCACCTGGGCCAGATCCTCGAAGTTCTCCATCTTGGATGTGGCGTGGCGCAGCCAGCATTTGCGCAGGTCCTCGTCCACCATGCCGCATCCATCGTCCTCGACGGAGATCAGATCCAGCCCGCCGCCTTCCAGCTTCACCTTGATCCGCCGCGACCCGGCGTCCAGGGCGTTCTCCACCAGCTCCTTCACGGCGCTGGCAGGCCGATCCACCACCTCGCCGGCGGCGATGCGGTTGATGACCAGTTCATCCAGAAGACGGATCACCGTTCCCCCGCCACCGACCCCAAAGGATGCCCCGACCAAGGAGCGATTTTCCCGCCCCCCTTCACAGGGCCTCGAGGGTGCCGACCGTCTGTTCGCCGGTGGCCAGGTCCTTGATTTCCACCTGGTCGGCCGCCACGCGATCCGAACCCACGAACACGGCTTTCCGGGCGCCGTTCTCCTGGGCGGCCTGCATCTGCTTGCCGAGCTTGCCACCCCCGAAAGCGAATCCCACTTCCTTCCCCCGGGACCGCAGGAAGGCCGCCGCGCCTGCCAGACGCGTCTCGTCGCCATCCACGCTCACCAGCCACAACTCGGGGCCAGGAATCCCGGTGGGCAGAAGCCCCTTGTCCTTCAGGAGTTCGGCGATCACCACGTCGCCCATGCCGAAGCCCACCGCGGGCAATCGCTCGCCGCCAAGCTTGGCCAACAGATCGTCGTAGCGCCCGCCTCCGGCGATGGCCCGCAGGCTGCGACCGGCATCGAACAGTTCGTACACCACACCGGTGTAGTACGCCAGACCGCGCACGACGGTGGGATCGAAGCGGCACCAGGCGCCCACCTGGTGCGCTTCCAGCAGGGAGAAGAGGGTCTCCAGTTCCGAAAGGGCGGCGCGAGCTTCGTCGGAGGCGACCAGCGGGGCCACCTCGGACAGGGACTTGGCCTCGAAGAGCGCGTCCAGGCGACGGATTCCGTCATCGGAGAGCCCCGCCTCGGAAAGACCCGCGATGAACGATTCGCGGGGGAGCTTCTCGCGCCGATCCAGAGCCAGGTACACGGGAGGCTTGTCGGTGCAGCCCAGCTCGTCGAGCAGGGTGGAGATCAGGCGGCGGCTGGAGATGCGGGCGACCACGTCCCCGCTCTTCAGTCCCAGTTCCTCGCAGATCCGGCAGGCGGCCGCGATCAGTTCCGCGTCGGCGCTGACGGAATCCGACCCCAGGATGTCCATGTTCAGCTGGAAGAATTCCCGCAGGCGCCCACGCTGCTGCTTCTCGTAGCGCCACACGCGCGGCAGGGAAAACCACCGGGCCGGCCGCTTGAGGTTGCGCCCCAGCTGGTTGGCCAGGCGGGCCAGGGTGGGTGTCATCTCCGGACGGAGGGCGATGTCGCGACCACCCTTGTCCTGGAAGTTGTAGAGCTGCCCGACGATCTCGTCGCCGGACTTCCCGGTGTAGAGCTCCAGATGCTCGAATCCGGGGCCTTCGTATTCCTGGAATCCGAAGCGTGCGCAGACGCGGCGCCAGGCGGAGAAGATGTGGTTCTGCACCGCCATGTCGGCGGGGTAGAAGTCGCGGGTTCCTTTGGGTGGTTGGATCTTTTGGCTCATAGGAAGCCGCAAAGGTAGGTCCGTCGCGCCCGGGACCTGGATCCCCTAGAATCTGTAGCGGGCGATCGACTCCCTGAGGTCTCCGGCGGTCCGTTCCATCCTCTGGGCGAATTCTTCCAGCTCCATGGAAGTGGCCGCGGCCACCTGGGTGTCGCGCTCGGCCTGACCGATCCGCTTGGAAATGGCTTCCACCTGCTCGGCCATGCGCTCCACGTTGCGCGCGATTCCCTTGGACAATCCCCCGGCTTCCTGGAGCTTGTGCACCGCACCATCCACCACACCGGTCTGGTCCTGGACCGATCGGGAGATCTCGTCGGCCAGTTCGTGCAGCCCCACCAGGTCCTCGCACATCCCCTGGATTTCCCGGGCGGTCTGCAGGCTCTGGTCCAGCACCTTCTCCAGTTGCCCCTCGATCTGGTCCACCGCCAGCCCCGTCTGTCCGGCCAGCATCTTCACTTCGTTGGCCACCACGGCGAACCCCTTGCCCAGCTCGCCGGCCCGACTGGCTTCTATCGTGGCGTTCAAGGCCAGCATCTTGGTCTGGTCCTGGATGTCGCGGATGAGACCGGTCGCCTCGTTGCTCTGGCGAACGACCTGCTCCAGCGACGCGAGGCTCTCGCGGGCCGCCGCAGCCCTCGCCTGCGCCGCCTGGGCGCGACGAAGCTGTCCCTGACAGGAATTCGCCACCCCTCCGAAGGACCGTCCCACCCCTTCCACGGATTCGTTCACCGTTCCCACGGCATCCGACAACCGGCGCCCTCCTTCGGCGACATTCCTGGATTCCGAGGCCAATTCCTGGGCGGCGTGGTTGAGTTCCCCCATGCTCGCGCCCAGACTCGCGGTGGCTTCGCCCACCCGCAAGGCCACGCGATGGAGCCCGCCGGCACCCTCGTCCAGGAGCCGGCTGTTTTCCGATGTCCGCCCGAAGGTGGACCGCAGAGCTTCCTTGGCTTCGCCCAGCGCCTGGGCGATCTGCCCGATCTCGTCCTGGGAGCGCACGGGGATCGTTCCACCCAGTTCGCCTTGCGCGATGCGGTGGACCCCCTGGATCACCTCCTGCACGGGCCCCACCAACGTGCGGGTGATCCACCAGCCCACCCCTCCCAACAAAATCACGGAGACCAGGCAGGCGACGGCATTCAACCAGGCGGCGAACACCAAGCTGGATTCGGCTTCCCGACGGGCCACGGCCACCTCCATCTCCAATGCGGAATCCGCCCTGGAAATTGAGGCCTGGAGAGACGCCAGTTTCCGAAACGACGGCTCCAGCATCCCCATCGCCACCGCGGGGTCGGCGTCCACCATGTCCAGCACCTGGAGGGCGGAGCCGTGGAAGGCGTTCGATCGCACCTTCAGGGAATCCCCGCCTACGATCGATCCCAGGGAGTCCTCCAACCAGGAATCCCGCTGGGAAAGCGACGTCTTGCTGGCCTCGGCGAGGCTGTCCAACCGGTTTCCGGCCACACCCAACCCCGCCCAATTGAGGATCTGCTGGAGCCTGGCGAATTCCTCCATCTGGGAACGCGACTGCGCCTGCAGACGCAATCTCTGCTGGGACACCTGCTCCACCCGCTGTTGCCTGGCCGTCTGGCGGATGCTCTGCCAGCCGGAGAACACCCCGGATCCCACCAGGAAGAACAGGCCCAGGGCCGGTACCAGAAGCAGCCGATTGCGAATCTCCCGAGGCAGTAAATTCATCGCCTCATTCCTTGTAGATCCCGCAGCACAGGATCAGGTCTCCCACCTTCTTCAGATAGGTGGTCTTCGCCTCGGTCTTCCCCGTTTGCGGATTCTTGTACTTGTAGTCCACCCAGCCGCTGCCCTTGGACTTCGCCAGCTCCACGATCTCCTTGCGGAAGAGCTTGCCGTCGACATCGGGGACTTCCAGGAGATTCTTTCCCACCAATTTGGAATTCTTGGGATGGGCCACCATCACCCCTTCCATATCGTAGGCGAACACGTACAGTTCCCCCTTCACCCATTTGCCATCGACTTTGTTGAGCTCCGCCACCACCTCCTCGCGCGGTTTGGCGGCAAACTGCTTGGCGGCATCGTCCACCAGCTTGACGGCGTCGGTCTTGGTCTCCGACCATGCGGTCGCGGCCAAAAAGGCGAGAGCGAGGAAAATTCTTCGGACCAAGGAGCACCTCCGTTGATGGATCGTCAGCGGCCATTGTCCCCTTCGAACCCGATCTCCGTCAATCCCCTCCTTGCCTGGCGCGCCTTCCCGGGGTATTTTCCGGGTATGCCGCACTCGCGGACATCGCCTCGGGGCCTGGCCCGACGACGAAGCGTCTGATCCGACGTTCCGTCCGCCACGGCATACCCAGGCAACCGAACGCACCCCTCCGTTCCTTCGCGGCTTTCCTCCCATCGGTGAACTCCTTCGGACGTTCGCCTTCCCGGGAAGAGGCCAGATCGATCCGGTCGTGCCCGTCGGCGGACTCCCTTCATCCGATCCAAGGAGACCATCGATGCCATCCAAATCCGACAACGCCACCTGGGCCCAGCGGGGCCGTACCGCCTGGATGGGAGGCGCCCTGCGCCCCGACCTCTGCCTGGTATCCGGATCGGGCGCCTGGGTCCGCGACGCGGAAGGTCGCGACTACCTGGACTTCGTGGGAGGATGGGCGGTGGCTTCGCTGGGCCACGCTCCGCAAGCGGTCGCCAAGGCGGTGGCCTCGCAGGCCGCCACGCTGCTGCACTGCTCGCCGGGGTTCTGGAATCCACCCGCGGTGGAATTGGCCGAGCGATTGGCCGCCCTGACCGGATTCGGAAAGGTCTTCCTGGGTTGCACCGGTGCCGAGGCCAACGAATGCGCGATCAAGCTCGCCCGCAAGCGGGGGGCGCCGCGCGGCGCCTGGAAGGTGGTGACCACGCTCGACGGATTCCACGGGCGGACGCTCGCCACCATGGCCGCCACGGGCAAGCCGCACTGGCAAGGGCTGTTCGGCCCGCCCATGCCGGGATTTGTCCACATTCCGTTCAACGACGTCGCGGCCCTGGAGAGGGAGATGGACGACACCGTCTGCGCGGTGATGTTCGAGCCCGTGCAGGGGGAGGGCGGCGTGGTGCCGGCCACGGCCGCATTCGCCCGGGCCGCGCGGACGCTGTGCGACCGCCATGGAGCCCTCCTGGTCGCCGACGAGGTCCAGACCGGCCTGGGAAGGTGCGGATCCATCCTGGCCCACCGTGATCTGGGGATCGAAGCGGACGTCGCCACCTTCGCCAAGGGCCTGGGAGCGGGTTTCCCGGTGAGCGCCTGCCTGACGCACGGCGAGCTGGACGTGTTCCAACCCGGCGACCAGGGAGGCACGCACACCTACCATCCGCTGGGAGCCGCGGCGGGATTGGCGGTCCTGGAGGAGATCGAACGGCTGGACCTGTGCGCGAGATCGCGGGAGGCGGGCGCCTCCGTGGCCAAGGTCGTGGAGGATTTGTCCAGCGCGAACGGATTGACCGACCTCAGGGGATCGGGCCTGCTGCGGGCGTTTGATCTGCCCTCGACTCACGCCGCACGGCTGGTGGAACGCGCACGCGAGGAAGGCTTGCTGCTGAACGCACCTAGGCCCTCCACCATCCGCCTGATGCCGCCCCTGGTGGTGACGGATTCCGACATCACGGAATTCGCCGCGCGGCTGGAACGGGCGTTGCGCGGCATGGCGTAGGGACGCCGTTGCGGGACGCCGTTGTTGCAGAGACGCCCCGGCGGGGCGTCTCTGCAACAACGGCGTCACCGCGATCACGCGCCATCACCACGGTTTTTTGATCAGGCCCTTCAATTTGTCCTTGGCCTTGCCGGTGGCCTTGTTGGCCTGGTCCTCGGCGGCATTCTGGAGCTTGGCCTTCTCGGCGTTGGCGCGGGCTTCGGCTTCGGCCTTGAGCTTGTCGGCCTCGGCGCGCGCCTTGGCTTCCAGCTGGGCCTTGGCCTCGTTGGCCAGCAGCAGCGCGGCTCCCTTGGCCAGGTCCGAGATGCGCGGAAGGTCCGGCGACACCGATGGGTCCGAGAAGCTGCCCTTGACCAGCCAGGAGATCATGACCCGCTTCTGTTCGTCCTGCGGAAGCGGGCTTCCGGCGCTGAGTCCCAGCTTTCCGGCCAGGTTGCCCGAGGCGGCCACGGCGGTGCTCGCGCCCGACTGCAGTCCGGCCGACGCCGATTGCGGCAGGTGGGTGTCCATCTTCAGGTCCAGGGTCTGGTCGGCGGCGATGGAGCCGGCCACCTTCAATGCGCCCAGGCTGGATCCCTCCAAGGCGATGTCCTGGAGGATCAGCTTGCCCTCGCGCAGCTGGATGCCGCCACCCATGGTGGAGAAGTCCAGGTCGCCCACCTTGGGAATGGAGGGGAACAGCTCGTGGGCCTTGCCCGTCACGGCGGCCACCGCCGGGAAGCTCGCGATCTTCCCTTGCGACAGCGAAACCACCAGGTCGGCGGACAGTTTCCGCCCGAATTCCGGCACCGGAGCCTTCCCCCACGCCTTGAGGGCCACATTGCCCTTCCCGTAGATCTTGTCGTGGAACCGGCGAGGATTGCCCTCCGGCAGGCGGTCCTTCACGGCCACCAGCACGTCGTGGATCTGCACGCCCGAGAAGTCCGCGTTCATGTTCAGACCCAGCACCTTGGGGTTGGACAGATCCGCGTCCAGGGTCTGCGCCACGCGCCCCTGGGCCACGCCGGCGGAGAACGATTCCTTGAGCTTGCCGTCCTGGAAATGGAGCTTGCCCGCGACCGAACCCATGGACAACCCGAAGGCCAGGATGGTCTCGGCGTTGAACGACCCGTCGGCCACCACGTCCGGAAGGGACGGAAGCTCCGTGAGAGGCTTGGATTCCTGCTTCGTGGCGGTGTCCGGCGGAGGAAGGATGCGATCGAGATCGATCTTCTTCGAACGCGCGGCCAGGGTCATGGACATCTTCTTGCCTTCGGCCAGCGACGGCACCACGAAGGCCATCCAGTCCTGGATCTTGGCATCCACGGAAAGATCGGTGGGACCGGATACCACGGCCACCTTCGCGCCGGCGGCGGCGTTGGAGAGATTCACGGAACCGTCCACCACGGGACGATCGGGGATTCCCTTGATGCTTGCGGACACCTTCGCGAAGGTGACCTCGCCGGAGGCGGTGATGCCGGTGGGCGTCTTGGGATCCAATCGACCCGACGCCTGCACGTTCCAGCCCAATACACCGGATGGTTTCATGGTATCCAGCACGGGTGCGGCGGGAGCCGCCACCTTGGTGAGGGCGGCGAGATCGATCTTGCCCGAAGCCACGAACTTGCGCAGGACGGGAACGGATTTGTGCCCTCCCACGGGCAGGCTGTCCACCGAGACCTCGAGGGTTCCCGGAGCACCGTCCAGGTTCCACGCGGTGGAATCGATCTCCACGGTGCGCGTTCCCATCACGCGGATGCGGGTTCCCAGGGCGGACAACTTGGCGGGAACTCCCTGGACCGAGGCCTGGACCCCGCCCAAACGCAGGGTTCCGTCGATCTTCGGGAGGGAATCCCCCTGCACCTTGCCCACCAGCGTGAAGGCCATTTCCAGCTTGCCCGCCAGCGACAGTTTGGCGAGCTGGGGATTGAGCTCCTTGGGAATCTCGGCCAGGAGCTTGGCCAGGTCGACGGGCCCGTCGGTACCGATCTTCAGGTCCAGCACCGGAGCCACGCGGACGTTGGAAGCCTTGCCGGAAAGCTTGAGCGCGACCTCCTGCAATCCCACGCGCAGGTTCCTGACCTCCACCACGGCACCCGGCAGGTTCAGGGCCACGTCGTGGGCGATGGAGAACTTCACCCCGCCCTTGCGCACCGGCGCGCCCTTGCCGGCCATGGAGATGTCCTTCACGTCCAGGACGCCCTTGGTTTCCACGTTCTCCAGGGATTTGTCCGTGGAAATCGAGATCTCCTGGGAGAGCGACCCGATGGTGATCTGTTCGTCGGCTTTGCGGTCGTTCCAGACCAAGGAACCGTCCTCGATGGCGATCCGACGCACCGTCAAGGGGAAGGGAAGCTCCAGGGCCTTCACGGTGTCCTTGGCGGGCTTGGTGGTGGTGTCCGGGGGGCCGCCCAGACCGTCGAAGCTGGTCCGGCCGTCGGCGAGGACCTCCGCCTTCACCACGGGACGCTCCAGCACGATCTGGTCGACCACCGGCGACATCTTGAAGAGGCTCGCCACCGAAAGCCGCACGTCCAGGGAGCCCAGTTCAAGCAGGGGCTCCTTGGAAAAGCCGCTGTCGGGATTGTTGGCCACCTTCAGGCCCTTCAGGCTCACCCCGAAGAAGGGAAACACCCGGATGGACGCTTTGTCCAGTTCCACCTTGCGCTGGAGCGTCTGGTTGGCGCGCTCCAACACCAGGTTCTTCACCCGCTCCGGGGGGAACACGATCCAAAGGGCCAAGAGAAGCCCTCCCCACAACAGCGCGAGGACTGCCAGACCGATCAGGCCGAATTTCAGGGTTTTCTTCATGGATCCCTCCCGTTGCGTTCGCCTGGAGCGGCATTTCCCCGCTCCAAACCCAAATAGAGACTGCCATGCGCCACGAGGCAAGTCACGAACGTTCCACATTCTGCGCACGGAAACGGCCATCCTCGCCTTTCCACAGGTGACGAACCGTTCTCGCTTAGCTCCATTTCCCTGGTGGAACCGAAACAACGAGCGAGACGGGAGCATCGATGAGCGAGGGTCAACTCCAGATTTGGAAGGAATTCACCTTCGAAGCCGCCCATCTTCTCCCCAACGTCCCCGCTGGCCACAAGTGCGGCCGGTTGCACGGCCATTCCTTCCTGGTACGGGTCGCCCTGCGCGGTCACGCCGGCGAGCGAACCGGCTGGGTGATGGACTTCGGCGACCTGAAGGCGGCCTGGAAACCACTGGACGACGCGTTGGACCACCGGTACCTCAACGAGGTGCCCGGACTGGAAAATCCCACCTCCGAACGACTCGCGATCTGGATCTGGGAGCGCCTCGCCCCAACCTTGCCGCTGCTTTCCGAGGTGATGGTCCGGGAAACCTGCACCGCCGGTTGCGCCTATCGCGGTCCGGGAGGGTAAGATAACAGGCATGAAGAAGTCCGACCTCGCGCTCATGGTGGCCGCGCTCCTCATGGGAGTGGGCTTTTTCGCCGTGATCCCGCGACTGTGGCCGTTGTCGGACCTTCCCCTGGACACGCCCCATCGCACGCTGGAGGCCATGTCGCGCGAACACCAGTCCGCCCTGGACATGGATCTGTCCCACCATGTGTCCAGCGCGAGCCTCACCCTGGACGAGCCGGCACTTTCCTGGTTGGAACGCGACCGCGGCCAGAAGCAGGCCATGACACTCCTCGAAAATCTGCCGATCTACCTGCACGAGATCCAGTTCAAGCGCCGCAACGATCCCACCGTCGCCACGTTCTGGATCCATCCGCGCCAGGGGCTGTTCGGCTGGCGGCGCACGATGGAGGACGACGAACCCGGAGGATCCCTGGATTCCTCGGCGGCCGCGCGACTGGTGTCCAAGGAGGTACGGGACCACCTGGGCGTGGAATTGTCCGGTTGGGAACTGCGACGCTGGGAACGCAAGCGCCTCCAGGACAGGACCGACCACGTGTTCGTGTTCGAACGCGCCATGGAATCCGGATCCGATGCCCGCCTGAGGCTTTCCGCCTCGGTTTCCGGAACCTTGGTCCGCGAGGTGCGACAGATCCTGGTCACACCTCCCGCATTCCTCCGCGAGCAGCGCAGGAACGGCTTCACCGAACAGTTCGTGCAGACCTTCGCCTTCACGATGTTCGCATCCCTGGGAGTGGCCGCGTTCCTGTTCAAGCTCTGGGGCCTGCGACGCGGCCTGGTCGGCCTGCGGGTGCCCGCCATCGGGGCCGGGGTGGTGGTCGCGAGTCTCGCGATTTCCAGGGTGCTGCGGTCCGGGAGGCTCTTCGAGCTGTGGGATCCGCTGTCCCCGCAATGGATGTCCGTGGTCAAGGTTCTCCTGCAGGGATCCATCAACGACATGCTGGCGGCCCTGATGGTGTTCTCCTTCCTGGGCGCCGCCGATGCGCTCGACCGCGAAGCTCCCCGCCACCGCGGGATCGCCCTGCGCAACTTCCTGCGCCTGCGTTGGATCCACCTGGACGTGGGACATGCCTCCATCCGAGGGTATCTGCTGGGCTGGGTGGCGGGCGGAGTGCTCGCCTTGGCCACCTGGCTCCTGACCACCACGGTGCCCGGTTCGCTCGTGGAGATCCAACCTCGAGGCTTCTTCTTCTACGGGATCAATTCCAGCCTGCCCACCCTGCTTCTGGGCTTCTATTTCCTGCAGATCGCCATGGTGGAGGAGCTGGGTTACCGCCATTTCGCCGGCAACGCCATCCTCCGGCTGGGCGGCGGCAGGTGGCTTGCCGTGTTGCTTCCCGCCCTGATCTACGGAGCCGTGCACAGCGGGCTGGACTTCCTGCCTCCCGCCGAACCTTGGTGGACCCGGATCCTGCCCATCACGCTGGTCGGGGTCCTGTGGGGCCTGGCCTTCCTGAAATGGGACGCGCTCACCGTGCTGTTCTCGCACTGGGCCTGCGACCTGTTCCTGTTCAACCGCACGCGGCTGTTCTCCGAAGACCCCTGGGTGAGGCTTTCGGCGGTCCTGTGCCTGGCCCTTCCGTTGACTCCCGCCTTCGTCTCCATCGGATGGAATCTGTGGAAGCAATGGCGCGCCCCCTCCGCACCGGAAGAAGAATCCTGGAACGACGACTCGGACTTCTCCGGCTTCGATCCCGGCACCGAACCGGAACTCCCGGTGCAGCCGAATCCCGATACGGACGATCCGGAAGGACGTTCCCGTTGAAGCAGACCTCCACACGCATCGATCCCACGGAAATGGTCTGTCCGGTCACGGGCAAACGCTACCTCACGCGGCCGGAGTGGTTCCTGAGCTCAAACCACCACAGCTACCGCATCGGGGTCCTGGACGGCGAGATCATCCTCTGCCAGAGCTTCGGCCGCACCTACGTCGAGGACGTGGTCCGGTACTGCTCCACCATCGAGGCCATCCTGGGGGAATTCCTCCGACCCGGCCGCAAGATGGTCCTTCTGGAGGACTACACCCACCTCACCGCCAGCGACAACGCCACGCGGCAGACCTACATCGACTTCCATCTGCAGCACCAGGACGATCTCCACGGGATCTTCTTCTTCGGCTTGAACCCCTTCCTGAAGCTTTTCGTCCGGTTGTCGCGCAGGCTCCTCCCGCTGCGCTTCCAGGTGGAGGCGTTCAACGACTACCGGGAGACCCTCCTGGCCGCCTGTTCCCGACTTGGCCTGGCACTGCCTCTGGAGGCAGCGGAGTCCGGGGGCAGCCGCAAGGTGTGGCGTTCTTCCACCGCCTACGCGACCTTCCACCCCCCCGACAAGAACGCGCTGGTGCGCGTGACGTTGCATGGGGAGCTGGTACGATCCGACGTTCCTTCGCTCGCCCATGCCTTCGAGAGCTTCCTCGCATCGCTGACCCTGGGGCCGTACCGGTTCTACCTGCACCTGGACCTCGCCGACTTCTCCCAAACCGGCCTGATCCCCCTGCTGTTCGCCGCCACCAGCTTCAACCGGCTGGACAAGTTGTTCCCCGCACGCCACCACGTCGTTTCCGGCCTGTCCAGCCTGCAACGCCTGTCCATCATGGCCTTGAACCTTTCCTGCCTGCGCAGGACCAGCCTGGTCCCCCGGGGAAAGACCGCGACGGATTTCATCGCCTCACTGCCCCCGACCCCGGACTCCCAGCCAGGGCCATTCCTCCGCGGATCCTGGTGGAATCGGCTGAACAGCCGGATCGGCCGCGACCAGCACGAAACCGCCGAAAAGCTCATGCAGTTCATCGGTGGCATCCAATGGGATTCCGAAGGGATCGCCACCAATCCATACCCTCCCTCCAGCCCCTTCCACCAGGTGGCCACATCGCTTCTGGTGGTGAAGTCGGATTTCGACCATCTGCTCGCCGAACGCGTGCGCCGCGAGCACGAACTTGAAGCCGCCAAGCTGCGCGCCGAGGAGGCCAACCGGCTCCAGGCGCGTTTCCTGGCCAACGTCTCCCACGAAATCTGCACTCCGCTCAACGCCATCCTCGGCATGGGCGAGATGCTTTCCGACACCCCGCTGGAACCCCAGCAGCAGGAACTTCTGCGGACCATCCGCCAGTCCTCCCAAGGATTGCTCACGGTGATCAACGACATCCTGGACCTCTCGCGGATGGAGGCCGGGGAGTTCCACCTCTCGCAGGAACCGTTCGATCCGACCCTCGTCTTCGAGGACGTGGGCCGGATGCTGGGATATCTGGCCATCTCCAAGGGCCTGGAGTGGCGGGTCCACAAGCTGGGGGCCATCCCCCCGGCGCTTCGCGGCGACCCCATCCGGATCCGGCAGGTGCTGATCAACCTCGCCGGCAACGCGGTCAAGTTCACCGAACGCGGGCACGTGGCCATGGAGATGCGGAGGGTGGTGTCCTCGGGAGGGCACGTGGTCCTGCAGATCCGCATCGAGGATACCGGTCCCGGCATCCCCTCGAGCCGGATCGGCGAGCTGTTCCAGCCGTTCCGGCAGCTGGACGGATCCCTTTCCCGCCGCCACGGCGGAACCGGACTGGGCCTGGCCATCGCCCACAACCTGGTCAAGCAGATGGGCGGATCGCTGGGCGTGGAAAGCTCCCCGGCGGGATCGGTGTTCTCCTTCCGCCTGCACCTGCCGGAAGTCGATCCCACCCTCCTGAGGCTGGAATCCTCCACCGGAATCCCGGTGGAACTCTCCGGCCGCATCCTGGTGGCCGAGGACAACCGGGTGAACCAGAAGGTGGTCCTGGGAATGCTGCAGAAGCTGGGATTGGAAGCCGACGTGGTCGAAAACGGACGCGAAGCGCTGCAATGGCTGGCCAACCACCCGTCCGAGCACCAACTCGTGCTCATGGACATCCAGATGCCCGAAATGGACGGCATCGAGGCGGTCCAGAGGATGCGCAAAGGCGAAGCCGGCGACAACGGTCGGAGGCTGCCGGTGATCGCCCTCACGGCGCACGCCATGGAAGGCGATCGCGAGCAGTTCCTGCGGCAGGGAATGGACGACTACCTCTCCAAGCCCATGCGTCTGCAGGACCTGCGTTCGGTCCTGGAACGCTGGCTCGGCAAGGAACACGCCCCGGAAGAGGATGCCTAGATGGCCACGCTGCATTCGGAACCCCACAGTCCCAGCCGCGCGGAGATCCGCTTCGCACAGGCTTGCCGGGAATTGTCGGAAGGATGGCACGTGTTCTTCGGGGTCGAATGGACGCGACCGGGCACGGGCGGCGAGGCCGACCATTCGGGCGAGATGGACGCGGTGCTCTACCACCGCGACCACGGGATCCTCGTGGTGGAGGTCAAGGGTGGAGGGGTGCGCCGCAACGGCGACCTCTGGTCCAGCCTGGGACGCGACGGCTGGCATGCCATCAAGAATCCGCTCGCGCAGGTGAAGGAATCCACCTATTTCCTGGTCCACGAGATCAAGACCCTCACGCGCTCCCATCCCGGAGCGGGCTTTCCCCTGGTGGCCTGGGGATTGTGCTTCCCCGACGTCGAGGTGTTCCGCAACCAGTGGCTGGGCAACGACCTCCTGGAACACCAGATCCTGTCGCGGGCCGACCTCGACCGCCTGGAATCGCGTGTGGTGGAGATCCTCCTGCGCGTGGGGCACGGACTGCGCCACACCCCGCCCACGCCCGGGCTGGAAACGCTGCTTCTGGGCAGGTTCCATCCGTGCTTCTCGCTCCTGCCACCGGCCGACGAGATCCTCCAGGAGGAATCCAGGCTGATGCTCCAGGCCACCGACCACCAGCAGCAGTTCCTGCTCGCTGCCCGTTCCATCCGCCGCCTTGCCGTGGAAGGTTGCGCGGGATCCGGGAAGTCCATCCTGGCCGCCGACCGTGCCCGGCTCCTCCTGCGCGACGGCGAGAGCGTGCTGCTCCTGTGCTACTCCAAGTACCTGGCCGACCGCTGGCGCGACGACGCGCGGCTCTCGGGGGTCGAGGTGGCCACCTTCCACGAGCTTTCCCGGAAATGGGTCGAGGCGGCCGGCCTGGAATGGCCCCTGCACGAAGCCCCGGATTCACCCGAAGCCAGGATCGCCGACCTCCTGTCCCGCGCCCAGGCCAAGCGCCCCTTCAAGCGCTGGAGCGCGGTGGTGGTGGACGAAGGCCAGGATTTCCATCCCCAGTGGTGGCCTCTGGTCGACGGATTCCTGGAGCAGCCGTCGGAAGGAAGCCTCACGGTCTTCCTGGATTCGCGACAGAACCTGCTCCACCGCCCCAGGTCCCTGCCGCCGGATCTTCCCCTGTTCCACCTGTCGATTTCCGTCCGCAACACGCGGTCCATCGTGGAGTGGATCCACGCCCGCACGGGCTGGGAACTCGCTTCCGATCCCCTGTGCCCGCAGGGCGAGCCGCCCCGGATACGCCAATGGAAGACACCCGCCGAGCAGGCGCTGTTCCTGCGGGAGGACCTCCGGGAATTCGCCCGGCAGGGAATCCAGCCGCACCGGGTGCTGGTGGTGAGCTGTCGCGACCGCGAGTCGTCCGGATTGTCCCTGCTTCCCTCCGACCTGGAGGCGGGATGGTCCTCGCCACCCGACACCTGGCGATCGGATCGGGCCAACATCGACAGCGCGCTGCGCACCCGCGGCCTGGAATCCGACGTGGTGATCCTCGCCGACGTGGAACCCGGAACCTCCGCCGAACGCATCTACGCGGGGGCCACCCGCGCCCGCCACCGCCTGGTGGTGTACGAGCGCGCCTGATCAACCGTCCAGGCGGAACCGGTATTGTTTCCGGAAACTGCACGATACCGCCCGGCCCAGCTCGATCAGGGGTTTGAACGCGGTGGCGTAGACGGCCTTGCGCACGGCATTGTCGAAATCCTTCCCGCCCGATCGCAGGAATTTCAGATCCGCGACCTTGCCTTGGTCGTCCAGGGTGATCAGCACGTCCACCACGGCCTCCACGCCCTGGTCCAGCGCCCATTCCGGATACATCGGCTCGGCGGCCCGGGCCACCTGCACATCGAAGTTCGATTGAACCGGCGCGGGCGGAAGGAGTGGCGGCGCCTTCTTCACGGTGGTGTCGGCCTTCACCATCAGGCTGTTGCCCGTGGCCACGGCGAAGCCGCCGTTTTCGGAGGTGCCGTCGGCCGGAATGCCGAACTGCGGAGGCGGTGGATCCGGCGTGGCCGGAGGAGGCTTCTGGTCCGGATCCGGAGGCGTCTTCACCGGAGGCGGAATCTCCTTGGGAGGCGGTGGCGGAGGAGGAGGCAGGGCCGGTGGCGGTGGCGGAGGCGGCTCCTCCTTGACGTCCACCAGGGTGACCATCTCGTCCAGGGGAACCACGTCGCGAAGCCCCAGGGCCAACCCGAACACGGCCCCCCACAGAGCCAGGAAAACCCCCACCGCCATCCACTCTCGGCGGCCCGGCGGATTCCTGGGCGTCTGCGGAAGGCGCAGGCTGGGCGGCACCGGCGCGAGCGCCCCCTTGCGGCGCACGCGGCGGATGG
>DAOPYN010000032.1:0-47802 GCA_035352895.1 Fibrobacteria bacterium
CATGAAGGGCAGTTCGCCCATGAGCCTGGCTTCGATCATCTTGGGGTACACCACCATGCCGGAAGCGATGTTTTCCACCAGGACTAGGCAGGCGTCGGCGGCCAGGAAGGCCTGGGACACGGAGATCCGCTTGGCGGCCGAGTCGTCCAAGGTCCGCTCGAACCACTGGGCGGCCGCGGTGGAGTCGATCACCTGTTGTTGGGCCATCACCACGCGCGAAAGCGCGCAGAGACGTTCGGAACGCATCGGGTTGCGCTTGTAGGCCATGGCGCTGGACCCGATCTGGTCCTTTTCGAACGGCTCTTCCACTTCCTTCAGATGCTGCAGCAGGCGGATGTCGTTGCCCATGCGGCCCACGGTCACGGCGATCTCGCCCAGCACGTGGATCACGCGGCTGTCGATGTGGCGAGTGTAGGTCTGCCCGGAAATGGTCAGGGGCCGGCGGAATCCCGCCTTTTCCGTGACCCGGCGGTCCAACGCGTCGATACGCTCCTCGTCGCCCTCGAACAGCTCCACG
This sequence comes from Fibrobacteria bacterium, assembly GCA_035352895.1. Taxonomy (GTDB): domain Bacteria; phylum Fibrobacterota; class Fibrobacteria; order UBA5070; family UBA5070; genus UBA5070. The sequence continues at coordinate 518 of DAOPYN010000032.1, forward strand.
AAGGAAGCCTGGGTGCCCGTCGTTCCCTTCACTCCGCGGAAAGGGAGCCATTCGATCAGCCGCGCCACCTCGTGGTAGTCCATCACAAGGTCCTGGATCCAGGTGCACGCGCGCTTGCCCACGGTGGTGGGCTGGGCTGGCTGGAAGTGGGTGAAGCCCAGGGTGGGAAGGTCCTTGTGCTCGTCGGCGAACCGGGAAAGGGCCGCGATGGAGCGGGCAAGACGCTTCTTCAGCAGCATCAGACCTTCGCGCATCTGGATGAGGTCGGTGTTGCAGCCCACGAACTGGGACGTGGCTCCCAGGTGGATGATCCCCTTGGCCTTGGGGGCGATGTCGCCCCAGGCGTGGACGTGGGCCATCACGTCGTGGCGGAGCTTCTTCTCGTAGCGGGCCGCGGCTTCCAGGTCCAGGTCGGAAGCGGTGTCGCGAAGCTCCTGGATCTGTTCTTCGGAGATGGGCAGTCCCAGTTCCCTTTCCGATTCCGCAAGCCAGATCCAAAGACGGCGCCAGGTGCCGAACTTGAAGGCGGGGCTCCAGATGCGGGCCATCTCGGCGCTCGCGTAGCGGGTTTCCAGGACGTTTTCGACAGCGTTCTCGTTGATGGCCATAGTGGGCGGGAAAGGTAGTTGGAGCCCCGCCTTGGCGCCCACCTCCGTCAGCGGAGGGTCCGGATTTCGGTCTCCAAGGCTTCGATCCGCTTTTCCTGGGCGATGGCGTGGAGGGTCAGCTCCTCCACCTTTTTCAGCAGGGCGAGGTTCATCTTCGCCAGATCCAAGCCGCCCTTCTCGATCTCGGCGGCGCTGGGGACATCCGGAAGATGCTTGTTCTCCCGGGTGAAGGACTCCACTTCGGCAAGCGTCGACAGCTTGTAGTCCGGTTCGAACACGTAGTCGGGGGTCCGGATGTCCGAATGCACCTTCAACGCGGCCATGTGGACCACCCCGGAGCTGTCCACGGACAGGGAAGGGCTCTCCTTCACGTAGGGGCCGCCGGGTAGATCGGCGGCGGTGATGCTCGTCTTGGTGAGGACCTCGACCCAAGGAGACCATTTGCCCGCTTGGCTGCGGAAGGCGAGTCGCCCCTGGAAGCCGGTCATTCCCCAGGCGATCTGGCCGCCATAGACATCGCCATCGCCCGTCCCGTTGCGATGGCGCAGGGAGAGCAGGTTGTACCAGTTGGCCGATGTCGATCCGAAGGGCGTGTTGAGCGCGCTGTTGATCGTCATGAAGCTGGAGCCGTAGGGAGGGGTGTTGAAATCGGTGGAGGTTCCATCGATTGTGACGTGCTTGACCGCGGCGGCATCGAGACTGGACAGGCTGCCTTTCACAACCTTCAAAGCGGTGGTGTCTGCCTTCGTTTCGACGGTCTTGGTCAACGAAGCCAGTTCCGATTGGGTCTTGGTCAGATCGGCGGCTTTCGCCAGGGTGCCCACCGAGGTCTTGAGGGCGGCGATGTCTCCTTGCGCGGTCTTCATCGCGGTGGTGTCTGCCTTCGCTCCGATCGCGTCCTTCAATTTCGCGAGATCCGTGGCCGATGCCAGGCTTCCGACGGTGGAGGAAAGCTTCGAGACGTCCGCCGCGGAGGCTTTCGTCGCGACATCCGCACGGATGGCATCCAGATCCGTCTTGACCTGGGCGGAGGTCGCCGTGGCCTTGATCTTGCCGTCGAGCATGGCGCTGTCGGCGGACATCTTCTTCTGGAACGAAGTGAATGTGCCGATGTCCAGGCGGGAGTCCAGATCGCTCTTGGATGCTTTCTGGTTGATGGATTCGATCGCCAATTCCAACGGTGCGCGGTTCGCCTTGGTGGCTACCGCGCTGTCCAGATACTTGAAATTCTGGTTCACTTCGGTGGCGTGCGCCGGATCGTTCGCTTTGAAGGTGTAGGGGACTTCCGCATGGATCGCGATGCTTGCCGTCATGGCCAAGTGGAGGAATTTCACGTCAGGATCTCCCGCAAGAGGATTCGAATTCGCTGGGATTGGTAATGGGCTGGACGGATGGAAAGGTACCTCCCTCCCGTGGAAGTGTCCGTTCCGGGCAGGGATTCCTCTGGCCTACCTTTTCCCTACAAATGGATCTCGAACGTTCAAGCAGCGTGGCTCGGTCGGCGCGGGCGGCACTGGCTCTGGCCTTGGTCGCCTCGTTGGCGGGATCCGCCTCCGCCCTGTTCCTGTGGCTCCTCCAGGCCGTGACCGCCATCCGCGAGGACCACGGATGGCTTCTCTTCTGCCTTCCCCTGGCCGGCCTGGTTTCCGGGCTCGCCTACCATCGCTGGGGTTCCCTGGTGGAGGCGGGGAACAACCGGATCCTGCAGGAACTGCACGACCCCAAGTCCTTCATTCCCTTGCGCATGGCTCCCATGGTCCTGGTGGGAACGCTCGCCACCCACCTTTGCGGGGGATCGGCCGGGCGGGAGGGGACGGCCGTGCAGATGGGCGGGGCGCTGGCCGACCAGGTCGCGCGATGGTTCCGGTTCGCCGTGCGGGGGCGGCGGATGCTGCTCCTGGCCGGTGTGGCGGGAGGCTTCTCCTCCCTGTTCGGGACGCCGCTGGCCGGGGCGATCTTCGCGCTGGAGTTCGTGGTGGTGGGGCATCTTCGGCTGGTCCACCTGCTCCCCTGCGTCCTGACCGCGGTCGCGGCTGACAGGATCTGTCTGGCATGGGGGGGCAGCCACGCCCATTGGGGCGTTCCGGAAGTGCCGGCCATGGACGGGAAGGGATTCGCGCTCGCGCTGCTTGCCGGAGTGGTCTTCGGCCTCGCGGCCCGGGCGTTCGTGGCGCTGTCCCATGGCGTGTCCGCGCGCACCAAGGCCTGGATTTCCCGTCCATGGTTGCGTCCCGCTCTGGGAGGCGTGGCGGTGGTGGCGTGCCTGTGGGTGGCGGGGCCGCGCTACGAGGGGCTGGGGCTTGCGGTGATCGACCAGAGCTTCCGGGAGGTGGTCCTGCCGTGGGATTTCGCGATCAAGCTGGCGCTGACCGCCCTGACGGTGGGGGTGGGGTTCAAGGGGGGCGAAGTGACGCCCCTGTTCTTCGTCGGCGCCACCCTGGGCGCGGCCCTGTCCGCGACGGTGGGGCTGCCTTCGCCTCTCCTCGCGGGGATGGGACTGGTGGCGGTGTTCGGTGCGGCGGCGAACACTCCCCTTGCCTGCACGGTCATGGCCATGGAGCTGTTCGGCGCTTCGACGGGTCCATGGGCGGCCATCGCCTGCGTCGCGGCCATGCTCTCCAGCGGGCGCGGTGGGATCTATTCCGCCCAGAAGTGGGCGGCGGGCTGATCCTGGGCGTTCACCAGCTCAGGTGGAAGCGTCGATCAAGGCGAAGAAGCTTTCCGCCTTCTCCAGCTCCTGGGTCAGAGATTCGCTCAATTCCGGAATCACTTCCGGGTCTGCTTGCAGGATGGCGAACACGGCTGGATCCAAAGGCCACTGCGAAATGCCCTCGAAGGCGCGCAGGCCCGAGATTTCCGCCAGGTGGCTGGCAAGCTGGACCACCGCCGCCAGTTCCTTCTGGCTCTTGGAGGCGATGGGATTGAGGTGATGGGCGATCGGGTCGCGAAGTTCCTCCGGGAGACCCCAGCGGTCGGCGAGCATGCCGCCCACGGCCGGGTGGTCGATCTCCAGGTGGAGTCGTTCGATGGTGGGGAGCGGAAGCGCTTCTTCCGCACTGGCCTCCGAAAGGACCTTGGAATACTCGGCCGATTCCGCTCCATCCAGGATCAGGACCCCGATCTTGTGCAGGAGCCCGGCCATGAAGGCCGCCTCCACGTCCAGGCCGAGGCGTCGTCCCAGCTTGCGGACAACGACGCGCGTGGCCAGGGCGGTGGCCACCGAGTGGCGCCAGACGGCGCGGCGGTCCAAGCGTCCCTGTCCCTTGCCGAGGATCTTGATCACGGAAGCCGACATCACCAGGCTGCGGACGGTCTGGAAACCCAGGATCACGATCGCCTGATCCACCGAGGAGATCGAGCGGGGGATGCCGTAGAACGCGGAATTGGCCAGACGCAGGACCTTGGCGGACAGCGCGAGATCCTTGCCGATCAAGCGGGCGGCCATCTCGGCCGACGAATTGGGGTTGTTCAGCACTTCCAACACCCGGGCGACGATGGCCGGAAGGGTGGGAACCTGACCCAATCCATCGACGATGGACCTGTATTTGTCTGGAACGGAATTGGCGATCATGGCATTGCGGATCCTACCATACCCCACCGGTGGAAGTCCAGATGGCTTTTCTCCAACATCGCCCATTTGGCGTTTTCCATGAGAGTGCTATATTTGGCGATTCTGTAACGACTTGCTAAGGAGAACGCACGTGAAGGATGGAATCCATCCCAAGTACCAGGATGTTGTGATCAAGGACATCTCGTCCGACTTCCAATTGATCACACGCAGCACCAAGACCGCCAAGGAGCGCATCACCGTGGACGGCGTGGAATACCCGCTGATCATGGTCGAAGTGTCGTCGGCTTCGCACCCGTACTACACGGGCAAGCAGATCCTGGTGGACTCCGCCGGACGGATCGACCGCTTCAAGAGCCGCTACTCCGAGGTCGTGGGCGCCAAGCGCCACACTCGCGAGCCGGCTGCCGCGGCCGCTCCCGCGAGCAAGGCCGTGTCCAAGACCAAGCAGAAGAAGCTCGCGAAGGAGGCTTCGGCCGCCTCCGCCGGCGCTTCCGAATCCGCTTCGGCCGAGTGAAGGGAACGTCTCCGGGCTGACCCCGGAGGCGACCACCCATGATCGAAAAGGCCCGTCGGGTCCTGGAGGAGCAACGCGCTCTCGAGGAGGAAATGTCCCTCCCCGAGACGGTCGCGGACAATGCCAGGTTTCGGGAATTGGGTCGACGCTACGCTCGCTTGGGACCAGCAGCCCAAGCGGCGCGTTCCTATTTGCAGTGGGCCGACGAACGATCCGAATGGGAAGAAGCCACCCGTTCGGACGATGCCGACTTCGCCCAGGAGGCCAGACGGGAGGTTTCCCGGCTGGAATCGCAGCGCGAGGAACTGGAAAAGAGCCTGCGTTTCGCCTTGATCCCCAAGGATCCTGCCGACGACGGCTCCTGCGTTCTCGAAATCCGCGCCGGTACCGGTGGCGACGAGGCGGCCCTGTTCGCGGGAGATCTGGTGCGCATGTACCTGCGCTACTTCGAGGGCCTGGGCTGGAAGGCGTCTCTCACGGACGCATCCGAAGGAACCGCAGGTGGCTTCAAGGAGGCCATCCTGCAGGTGGATGCGCCCGGAGCCTTCGGACGGATGCGCTTCGAGAGCGGGGTGCATCGCGTGCAGCGCGTTCCCGCCACGGAAGCCCAGGGGCGTGTGCACACCTCCGCCGCCACGGTCGCGGTCATGCCGGAAACCGACGACGAGATCGAGATCCGCATCGATCCCTCCGACCTTCGCGTGGACACCTACCGCGCCCAGGGAGCGGGTGGCCAGCACGTGAACAAGACGGAATCCGCGGTCCGTCTCACCCACATTCCCACCGGGATGGTGGCCGCCTGCCAATCCGAGCGCAGCCAGATCCAGAACCGCGAAACGGCCATGCGCATGCTGAAGGCCAAGCTCCTGGACCACGAGCGCAACCAACGGCGCCAAGCCGAGGATTCCATCCGGCGCGATGCCGTGGGCACGGGGGATCGCTCCGACAAGATCCGCACCTACAACTTCCCGCAGAACCGCCTGACCGACCACCGCATCGGGCTCACGCTCTACAGGTTGGATTCGGTGATGCAAGGCGACATCGCCGAGGTCCTGGACGCCCTGCGGCTGGCCGACAGCCTGAGCCGTCTGGAAGCCCAGGCGCGTTCGTGAGCGAGCCGCTCCCCACCCTCGGGGAGATCCAGAAACGCTCCGAGGAGTTCCTGGCCCGCAAAGGGGTGGAGAACCCTCGCGGCAACGCGCGGAGGCTTCTGGCCAAGGGGCTGGGAATCACGCCCATGCAGGTGATCCTGCAGTTCGATCGTCCGCTCACCGAGCCCGAGATCGCCACCCTCCGCGCGCTGGTGGTCCGTCGCTCGCAGGGCGAGCCTCTCCAACACATCGAAGGCTCGGTGGCTTTCCGGCACCTGGAAATCCTTTCCGACGCGCGGGCCCTGGTGCCTCGCCCGGAAACCGAGATCCTGGTGGATCTTGCCCTGGAACGTCTGGCCGGGATCCCCAAGGCGCGCGTCCACGAAGTGGGCGTGGGCACGGGGTGCGTGGCCTTGTCGCTGCGCCACGAGCGCGCCGACCTGGTGGTGACGGGATCCGACATCTCTCCGCAGGCCTTGGAACTGGCCGAGGAGAATGCCAAGCGTCTGGGAATCTGGGTTCCGCTCACCCAGGCGGATCTGCTGGAGGGCGTCGCTTCGGAAACGCTCGACATGGTGGTGTCCAATCCCCCCTACATCGCGCGCGGCGACCTGGCCGGTCTTTCCGTGGAGGTCAGGGCCGATCCGACCCTCGCGCTGGACGGAGGACCCGATGGCCTGGACCTGGTCCGCAGGCTGGTGGTCCAGGCCCGGGACGTGTTGGTGGCGGGCGGATGGCTCCTGGTGGAGCACGGGTTCGACCAGGGACCGCGCACGCGGGAGCTGTGCGCGGAGGGTTGGACCGAGGTCGGCACCGTACAGGATCTGTCCGGTACCGACCGTTTCCTGGTGGCGCGGAAGGCGGGATCCTGACGAGTTGATCCCTGTATGCCGCCGCCCTTCGATACGACGGCTTCGCCGTCACTCAGGGGGCGGCGGGCGGGACGGACCGCGCACATCGGTCGGTCATCCGAGCTGATCCAGCGCCTGCTGGAAGTCGGCGATCAGGTCGTCCACTTCCTCGATGCCCACCGACAACCGGATCAGCCCTTCGCGGATCCCCATCTCGGCGCGCCGCTCCCGGCCCAACTCGTGGAAGATGGTGGGCGCGACGGCGATTCCCAGCGTGCGGGTGTCGCCGAGGTTGGTGGAATTCACCACCACCTTCAGGCTGGACATGAACGCCAGGGGATCGTGGTGGTCGGCCAGCGAAAACGAGAGCAGCGCTCCGGGCTTGCGGAACAGCTCGGAGGCGCGCTTCGATTGGGGATGGCTCCCGAGGCTGGGGTGGTTCACCTCCACCACCGCCTTGCTGCCCTGCAGGAAGGCGGCGATGCGGGATGCGCTCTCGCAGGCGCGCTCCAGGCGCAGGGTCATCGTCTCCGAACCCAGCGACAGGGAATGGGCGGCTTCCGGGGAGAGGGTGCCGCCGAAGTCGCGCAGGCCCTTGCGGCGGACCTGGATCACGCCCCATTGCTCCAACGGGGTGGTGGCCTTGTAGGCCTCGAAGATGGCCGGGTCGTCGCTCCAGTCGAAGACGCCGCAGTCGGTGACGCTGCCGCCCAGCGCCGCGCCGTGCCCTCCGAAGTACTTGGAGAGCGAGTTGACGGAAAATGTCGCTCCGACGGACTTCGGCTGGAACAGCCACGGGGAGGTCATCGTGTTGTCCACCACGTACAGGAGCTTGCGCTCGCGGCACAGGCGTCCGATGCCGGCCAGGTCCGCGACCTGGGTGACGGGGTTGGCGATCGTCTCCACCAGCACCAACCGGGTGCGCAAGGTGAGGGCCGCCTCCACGTTGGATGCATCGGTGGCGTCCACGAAGGTGACGCCGATGCCCAGCTGCTCCAAGGTGGACAGCATGCTGGCGGTGTTCCCGAAGAGGTACCGGCTGGCCACGATGTGGTCGTCGCGTCGGAGCAGGGCCAGGAAGATGGCTCCCAGGGCGGCCATGCCGGTGGAGAAACAGACCGACCCGACGCCTCCCTCCATGGCCGTGATCTTCTGCTCCACGGCCTGGACCGTGGGGTTGGCCTGCCGGGAGTAGGCGAAGCCCTTCTGGCGGCTCTGGAACACGGCAGCGAGATCCTCGGCGCGATCGAATCCGAAGGCGATGGAGGTGTGGATGGGTTTGCGCAGGGCGCCGTGCTCGGGGGAGGCCCAGCGCTCCAGGTGCAGGTTGGTGGTGTCGAATCCGTTCTTTCGCATCCTGTGAAAGCTACAAGCACAGCTGGGTTGCATCCTGCCCGGAGCGACACCCCGTAATATGGATCGACCGATCCGATGGAGGGACTTGGCCTTGTCGGTCAGGCCAGAGGGATCTTCCCCTGGGCGGACCACAGGACCCAGCGCCCGCGGCCGCCGTTCTTCGCCTGGTAGAGCGCTTCGTCGGCGCGCGACCAGAGATCCTGCCAGTTTCCGGCATGGGAAGGGAACAGCGCCACCCCCGCCGAGACGCTGATCTCCACGAGTTTGCCTCCGGGGAGGGTCACCGGCGAGGCGCGGATCTCGTCGACCAGCCGTTGGGCCATGCGGCCCGCCTGTTCGGCGGTGAGGTTGGGAACCAGGATGATGAATTCGTCGCCTCCCTTGCGGCAGGCGGTGTCGCCCACGCGCAGGCTCTGGCGGATGCGGTCGGCCACCCGGATCAGGACCTCGTCGCCGATGGGGTGCCCGTAGGTGTCGTTGATCGCCTTGAACTGGTCCAGGTCGATCATCACCAGGCCCGTGCTGTCCTTGCGACGACGCGAATTGGCGAGCTCCTCCCGCACGCGTTCCAGGAAATACCCGGAACGGTACAGCCCGGTCAGGTCGTCGCGCAGGGCGGTCTCGCGCAGGCGTTCGATCAGCCGCGCGTTCTCCAGGGCCAGGGCCGCCTGGCTGGCAAGATCCATCAGCGGTTGCAGCACGTCCCTGGAAGGAGGTTCCAGGGAATAGATGTTGTCCACGAACAGGGCGCCCAGGCGGCGGGAGCCCATCCGGATGGGAATCCACAGTCCCGGCAGATGCGGGTGCGGCGCGGGCTGGTCGGAGTCCAGCTGCAGTTCCGGCGGGGCGGTGACGGGAATCACCCCCACCCCGGCCCGGGCGCAGAGGGCCGTCCTCACGGAGCGTCCGTCGTCGTCCAGCACGAAGATGGTGGCCCGGTCGAAACCGAACGATTCCACCGCCGTGGTCACGAAGTTCTCGAGCAGGCTCGTGCGGCCTTCGAGGCCCTGCAGCTTGGCGCTGGTGCTGGTGACCGCTCTCAGAAGCGAAGACGACCTCTCCGCTTCGCGGGAACGCCGCACGTAGAGGGCGCCCAGGGCGAGGCTCCGTCCCAGCCGCAGGATCTTCTCCTCCAGGTGGGGTGGAAACTTCTGGAAACTCACCAGTACCAGGAGTCCGGCGATCTGCTGTTCGCCGGGAAGCGGGATCTGGATCTCCCATTGGTCGCCCATGTTGTGCTGGACGGTGGCCAGGCGCTTGGTGATCTGGTCCGGCAACTGGTAGAACGGAATCAGGTCGGCGCCTTCCTGGCTGCCGAAATGGTCCACCACCGCCTCCTCCCGAAGGATCCGCTCCACGGGATCCAGGAGATAGATCCGGACCTGTTCCACATCGTCCCGCAGGCCACCGAAGATGATCTGCGACGCGGCCTGGAAGGCGCGGTATGAGGTGTCTGTGCCGCACATGGCGATCGCTGCGCGATTGCCCAGGGCGGATAGATCCTGGGACTCGATCTGGACCATCTGGGCCAGGCCGGTGCTGGATGGTTCGCGCAGGCTCATGTGGCCCGATCCCATCCGATGCGGAGGATGGACTGGATCTCCTCGTCGACCGTGGCCGCCAGGGCCATGCCGTGTTCGTCCAGGCTCTCGCCGGCCAGAAGGCTCCAGAGGATGTCGGAAAGCCCGGTGGCCAGCACCCGTTCGATGGTGGTCCACATCGGATGGGCCGGGTAGTTGGTGGCCGCCTCCAGGGCCTTGCGCATCCTGGCCAGTTCCGGATGGTCGCTGTGGCGATTCCAGAATCCGGCTACATGCGCCGGCAGGTCGCCGGAGTTCTGGCACCAGATGTCCATGAACGAAGCGCTGCACATGTGCCGTACCAGTTTCCAGGCAAGTTCCTGCTTCTTGGAGCGGGAGGGAACGGCGAGCACCGACCCTCCGCCGCGGGTGGCGGGACCGGCCGGGCCGGCGGGAATGGGCAGGAACGTGACCGGCCAACGGGATTCCACGGAAGCGGTGGGGTCCACCATGTTCCGCACGATCATCCAGGGGTTGCCGATCAGGAAGGCGAAGCGGCCTTCCTGGTAGAAATCCATCGAGAGGCGATAGGGTTGGATGGCACCGGAATCCTCGTCGGTGCGGTTGACCCTCAATAGTTCGCCCAGGCATTCCAGTCCGGGGCGCGAGCTGGGGTGGGAAAGGAGCTGGGGAGACTGGCTGGCGAGCAACGCCCCCAGGTTCCAGCCTCCGGTCATCAGCCAAGGGGCCAGGTTGTGGAGCGTGACGGGTTCCGGACGGCAGGTGATGCCCAGGGGCAAAGGCCTCCGGGGATCGATCTCCTGCTTGTTGGACTTTTCGCCCAGCGAGCGGCAGAACGAAAGGAACCCCTCCCATTCACCGAGCTCCTCCTCGCCCACTTGTCCGTCCAGGATGTCGGCGCGGGCGATCAGACCGGAGCATTCCACCACCCAGGGCACCCCCAGGCGGCGATTGCCCACCGTCACGCATTCGTCGATCCACGGCGCCACCACTTGGCGCGACTCCATGCCTTCGGGGACCACGGCGAGGTGACCCAGGTGTGCGAGCGTCCCCATCCAGCTGGACCCCACCTGCACCACGTCGGGAGGGTCGCCCCGCTTGAAGGCCCGCATCAACTCCGCCCAGGCGTTGCTCCAGGGAAGGACGCGCAATTCCAGGGATACCGCGGGATGCGATTTCCGGAACGAGGCCACTGCCCGCGAAAAGAGCTTACCGGTCCTGGATCCTACTTGCGTGGGCATGATCCAAACCTTGAGCGATTCTTTGTTCATCTGGTACGTTTCCAATGATCCCATTTTCTGGCAATCTTTCAAGGTGGCCGCCACCGATTCCCGCCCCTTCGCATCGCCGGATTCCGCTTTCGAGAGGGGGGGGGCGGGCGGCGGGGGACACCAATGATCCACCCCCGGATTGCGTCCGGGGACCATCGATCCGCGCGGGTTTAGGTACATTCGTCCATTCGACCCTTGTTTTTGGAGACTCCATGCTGATCGACGCGATCTTCACGAAACTCTTTGGGACCCCCCATGAGAGGTACAACAACAAGTTGACCCCCAAGGTGGAGGCGATCCTTGGTTTTGAAGCCGGGCTTTCCGCGCTGCACGATCGGGAACTGTCCCAGAAGACCGCCGAGTTCCGTGAGCGCCTGGCTTCCGGCAAGGAGACTTTGGACGATCTCCTTCCCGAAGCCTTCGCGGTCATGCGCGAGGCGGCCGACCGTCGATTGGGCATCCTGAACCTCCTCGATCCCAAGCACGGTTTCGACCTCGAACAGCTTTCCCCGAGCGATCGCGCCGAGGTTCTCCAGGCCCGCGAAAAGCTCGAGGCCGGCGAGGACATCGTGGGGATCCATTTCGCGGCGAGCCTGTACGCCAAGGTGCGCGAACTGTATCCGGACTCGGTGCCTCCCTTCCGCATGCGGATCTTCGACGTGCAGATGCGGGGCGGCATGATCCTCCACGCCGGCAAGATCGCCGAAATGAAGACCGGCGAAGGCAAGACCCTGGTCGCCACCACCGCGGTGTACCTGAACGCACTGGAAGGCAAGGGCGTCCATGTGGTCACCGTCAACGACTACCTCGCCAAGCGCGACTCCGAGTGGATGGGGCGTGTCTACCGGTTCCTGGGTCTCACCGTCGGCCTGATCGTGCACGAGAAGACCGAACCGGAACGCCGCGTCAGCTACGGCTCGGACATCACCTACGGCACCAACAACGAATTCGGATTCGACTACCTGCGCGACAACATGGCCCGCGAGCCGGACGAATGCGTGCAGCGCAACCTGAACTTCGCCATCGTGGACGAAGTCGACTCCATCCTGATCGACGAGGCGCGCACCCCGCTGATCATTTCCGGTCCGGCGGAGGAATCCACCGACAAGTACGCCACCGCCGACCGGGTCATCCCCCAGCTGAAGAAGGACGTCCACTTCACGGTGGAGGAGAAGCACAAGAACGCCCTCCTGACCGATCGCGGCGTGCAGGCCTGCGAGAAGCTCCTGGGCCTGGACAACCTCTACGCCGACCAGAACACCGACTGGGTCCACCACATCCAGCAGGCGCTGCGGGCGCACGCCATCTACAAGCGCGACGTGGACTACGTGGTCAAGGACGGCGAGGTGGTCATCGTCGACGAGTTCACGGGCCGCACCATGGAAGGGCGCCGGTGGTCCGACGGCCTCCACCAGGCCGTGGAAGCCAAGGAACGCGTGAAGATCGCCCGCGAGAACCAGACGCTGGCGACCATCACGTTCCAGAACTACTTCCGCATGTACAAGAAGCTCGGTGGCATGACCGGTACCGCCGACACCGAAGCCCAGGAGTTCCACGAGATCTACAAGCTGGGGGTGGTGGCCGTTCCCACCAACCGACCCATGATCCGCAAGGACCGCAGCGACTGGGTCTTCCGCACCGACGACGAGAAGTACAACGCCATCCACGAGGACGTGAAGGAACGCAACGCCATGGGCCAGCCGGTCCTGGTGGGAACGGTGTCCATCGAGAAGTCCGAGAAGCTCTCCGCCATCCTTTCCCGCCACGGGGTGGCACACGACGTGCTCAACGCCAAGCAGCACCAGCGTGAAGCGGGCATCGTCGCCGACGCGGGCTGCCTGGGACGGGTGACCATCGCCACCAACATGGCCGGTCGCGGTACCGACATCGTGCTGCGCGACAGCACCTGGAAGGAGCTGCTCGCCCACTGGACCGAGCGGAAGTTCGTGCCCAAGGAACTGAGCAAGGACGACGACGCCCAGGACCAGGAGATCCTCGCCCACTGGGCCGAGCGCACCCTGGACGAGAAGACACGCGCCAAGTTCGCGGGCACCTGCGAGGAGAAGCTCGAATTCCTGAACAAGGTCCGCGCCGAGCAGGAGTACCCCCCCTATCCCGCCCCGTGGGAGTTGCGCACCATGGAGAAGATCTCCGTGCGGCTCCTGGGAGGTCTCCATATCGTGGGCACCGAGCGCCACGAGAGCCGTCGCGTCGACAACCAGCTGCGCGGCCGTTCCGGTCGCCAGGGCGATCCGGGATCCAGCCGATTCTTCCTTTCGCTGGACGACGACCTCATGCGCATCTTCGGTGGCGACAACATCCGCGCCATGATGGACCGCTTGGGGGCCAAGGAGGGCGAGGTCATCACCCACGCCTTGCTGGACCGCTCCATCGCCAGCGCGCAGAAGCGCGTGGAGGCGCAGAACTTCGAGATCCGCAAGCATCTGCTGGAATACGACGACGTCATGAACGCCCAGCGCACGGTGGTGTACAAGCTGCGTCGGCGCATCCTCGACGGCGAGGACGTCCACGACGAGATTTCGCAGCGCATCGAGGACGCGGTGGACATCAAGCTCTCCGAAATGCTGATGGAGAGCGTTCCCGCCGACGATCCCGTCTGGGCGCAGCACGAGCAGGAACTGGAGCGCCACTTCACGGTGAAGTTCCCGCTGGCCGAGAAGATGAGCATGGGTGCCTCCAAGGAATCCCTGGTGGACGAGGTCATCGCCCTGGCGATGGAAGCCTACAAGGCCAAGGAGGCCGAGATCGGCGAGTTCATGCGCGCCGTGGAACGCGATCTTCTGCTCAACCGCATCGACCACCTCTGGAAGGCCCACCTCTACGAGATGGACCACCTGAAGGAAGCCATCCGCTTCCGCGGGTACGGTCAACGCGATCCGCTTTCCGAATACAAGCGCGAGGCGTTCCGCCTGTTCCAGCAGACCATGGACCGCCTGGCCCTGGAGATCGCGGGGAACATCCTGCACGTGCAGCTGGGACGCGTGCCCGAGGCTCCCGCCGCGCGGCCCCGCCAGCAGATGCAGGAGATCGGTCCGGGCGAGGACAATGCTCCGCCGCCGCCGCCGATGGCTCCGCTGCTTCCCGGAACGCGCCCCATGATGGCTCCGCCGCCGCAAGCGGTGCCGCGCATGCCGCCGCAGATGGCCGCCAACATCGGACGGAACGATCCGTGTCCTTGCGGGTCGGGCAAAAAATTCAAGAAATGCCACGGGGAGAACCTGTAAGGGTGGCTGCGGGGGCGCATGCTTGCTCCTGGGGCCCGTCCGGCTTGTCGCCGTACCGCACGCGTACGGCTCTGTCGCCGGCCACCCTGTCGCTTCGCCTGCGTCCGCCCCTCGATACAGCAGGTCGTTCCCTGAGTGACGGCCCATGGCCGTTGTATCGAAGGGCGGCCTGCCACTCGGGGAACGGACGCAGGGCGATCGGATCAGAAGCATGAACGGCGTCCTCTTTTCCTTCGAGGGGATCGACGGATCCGGCAAGACCACCCAGGTGGGAATGCTCGCCGATTCCCTGCGTGCGCGCGGCCATGTGGTGGACTGCCTGCGCGAGCCCGGGGGAACCCCGCTGGGCGAGAGGGTCCGCGGGCTCCTCCTGGATCCCTCCGACGAGCCTCCCGTGCCCCTGGCCGAGCTCCTCCTGTTCTCCGCGGCCCGCGCCCAGATCGTCCAGACCCGCGTCCTTCCGGCGCTCGCACGCGGCGAGGTGGTGATCCTGGATCGCTTCCACGACGCGACCTTCGCCTACCAGGGATTCGGGCGGAACCTGTCGATCGAGGCGATTCTCGCCCTGGAAGGGATCGCGGCGGGGATCTCGCCGCATCGGACTTGGCTTCTGGACGTCCCCCTGGAGGTGGCTGCCTCGCGCCGCGGCGGCCGTGGGGGCGGATCCGACCGGATGGAAGCCGAGGCGGAAGCATTTCGGGAGCGGGTCCGCACCGGATACCTGGAACGTGCAGCGAACGTTCCCGACCGGATCCGGGTGGTGGACGCGAGCGAATCTCCGGAAGCGATCGGACGGGAAATCCTATCTGATGCGCTTCAGATCCTGGGAAAGGCCGGATCGGCGAGCTAGGTTTGCGGCCCTCATGGCCGTTGCGTCCCACGAAACCGTATCCGAACGATCGCTATTCTCCCTGGCCTGGCCGGTCTCCGTCACCCTGGCGGTGGGCATCGCCCAGCCCGCCATGGACACCTTCTTCCTTGCCCAGGTCTCCGAGGAGGCGGCCAGCGGAGTGGGAGCGCTGATCCCGGTCTTCGCCGCTTTGATGATCCTGATCAACACCGCGGGCCAAGCCGGCTCCATGGTGGCCGGACAATTCCTGGGAGCCCGCAGGGTACGACTCGCCTATGCCACCTACGCATTCCTGCAGGCGGTCATGATCGGGATGGGGTTGGTCATCGGCTTGGTCATGGTCGGATTCGCCGACACCATCGCCTGGATCATGGGACTTTCCGGCGAGGCGGCCGAACATGCCTCCATGTTTCTCCGGGTGTTGGGGTGCGGCATGGGAGGACGCGCCTTGTGGACCTCGATGATCAACATCCTGGCCTCGCAGGGGCGGACCGGCTGGAACCTGGCTGCCTCCGTGGTTGCCCTGGCCATCAATGCGATCCTGAACGGACTGTTCCTGTCCGACCTGCTTCCATGGGGGGGCTTGGGCACCTACGGGGTGGGGCTGGCCACCATCCTCTCGTGGATGTTCGTGTCGCTTGGGTTGATGTTCGTTCTTTCCAAAAGGCTCGGCTACCATCCCCGATGGATCGATGTGGGCCTGGGCCGTCGCAATGCTCTGTATCCCCTGGTGCGCATCGGGTTGCCAGCCATGGCGGAACCCATCTCCTACCAGTTGTTCCAGGTGGTGCTGGCTTCCCAGGTGACGCGTCTGGGGGATGTGGGGCTGAAGGCGAGGGTGTTCGCCATGACCTTGGCCAACATCGCGGTGGTGTTCTCGTATGGCCCCGGATTCGCCGCTCAGATCGTGACCGCGCATCTGGTGGGAGCTGGACGGGAGAACGAGGTGTATCGCCGACTCAAGCACGCGACCGCCTGGGCCTGCGGTGGCGCACTGGTCAGCGCATGCCTGGTCGCGTACTTCTCGCCGTGGATGCTGCGCGGGTACACCGTCAACCCCGTCGTCATCGCCCTGGGGGTCAAGCTTCTCTGGATCGATGCAGCCCTGCAGCCGGCGAAAGCCGCCAACATCGCCCTCACCTTCAGCCTGCGGGCGGCGGGGGACTCGCTGTTTCCCGCCGTGGTTGGGTCCGGGGTGATGTGGACCCTGGGGCTGATGAGTGCGCTCGTGTTCGCTTACGGCTTCCATTGGGGGGTGGCCGGCATCTGGCTGGGAATGGCGTTGGACGAATGGGTGCGTTCCGTGCTCAACACCTGGCGTTGGAAGAGTGGCGGATGGAAGGGACACGGAGTCGGCAGTGCGGCCTGAACATCGTCTGGTGCATGGCGCTGCCGCTGCCGGCATGCGCGAGCTCGAAACGGTCCGTTGGAAGATGATTTCGCAGTTCAAGGCCTCCCGACCCTTCCCAAGGATTCCCCTTCGCGCTATATTTCTCAACCTCCACGGGACATAGCGCAGCTGGTAGCGTACTTGAATGGGGTTCAAGAGGTCGTGGGTTCGAATCCCGCTGTCCCGATTCGCGAGTCAGAGAAGGCCATCCGCAAGGATGGCCTTCTCTGTTTTCACCCCGCCGCCCCGCGTGCCCCCCCTTTGCAGAGACGACCCGGTGGGGCGTCTCTGCAAAGGGGGGCGTCTTTAAGACGGATGTGGCAAAGTGTTCGCAGAAGAGTATTCGATCCGGTATTTACAAAGCGGCAATATGCCTGGATCCATAGGGGTATCTGGCGTTTTTGGTGTTCGCAGAATTGGACTTCGTCTCCAAGCGAAGTCTCGGTTTGGACAGTACACTCCCTTGTGATGAAACCCTCACCCACAGCGAAGAGCCTCGCGCCGGACATCCTGCGGTATTCCGATGGCCGAGCGTACCTGCAGGATTGGTGGGAATGGAAGAAGAATGTGTCCCCGCGGACCTCCTTCCGCAGTTTCGCCGCTCGGGCGGAAACCAGTCCCAGCCTTCTGAAGGACGTCCTGGAGGGGCGTCGTCGACTCACCAGTGAAAGTGCCCACAAGTTCGGCAAGGCCATGGGGCTGGGAGAGCGCGATCGGAAATACCTGGTCGCTCTGGCCGCGTTCACCCGGGCCCGCTCCGCCGAGAGCCGTTCGGATGCGTTCGCGGAATTGTCGCGTCTTCGTTGCCAGGCCTTCGTGAAGGTCCTCGATCCCCGCCAGTACGCAGCCTGGTCCAGTTGGCACCACATGGGGCCAGATGGACGCCAAGACGGGAGCCTCGGTGAAGCTGGACGGGGTGACCGGCGCATCGCGGCGGGAGGGGGAGGCCGAGCCGGAACTGCGATGGGGCGGCCGGATGGGGTTGACCTGGTCCCGCGACGGGAGGGTCTTCTCGGGGTCCCTGTACGCATCGACGGAAAACGACTACCGCTCGTTCTCGCCTTCGATCTCCGGAGCCTGGGACTTCGCCGAACGCAACACCACGCTCTCGTGGTCGGGATCGTGGTTCTTCGATCGCATGACCCCGTACGGGGAGTGGGGGAGGCTGGGCGGCGGGGACAAGCGCGTCCAATCGTATTCCCTGGGGCTCACCCAGAGCTTCACGCCGCTCACCTTGGGTGGCGTCACGGTGAACGCCATCCGCACCACCGGCTACATCGGGCATCCCTACAATCCCGTCTCCACGATGG
The DNA here is from genome assembly GCA_035352895.1 of Fibrobacteria bacterium. GTDB lineage: Bacteria > Fibrobacterota > Fibrobacteria > UBA5070 > UBA5070 > UBA5070. Next base: position 18,116 of record DAOPYN010000032.1, read on the forward strand.
ATTCGGGACTGGTGGCGGAATTCCTCCCCGAAAGGAAGGACGCCCTCGCCGTTTCGTTGCAGGCCATCCAAGGCTGGCTCTGGGACGGGAAGCTGGGTTCGGTCAACCTGGAATGGCGCAACTACCGCGATTCGTGGGACCTGCGGTCCAACACGCTGACCCTGCAGCTTTCGCAGCGCGTGCTTGAGGCCACCGTGGTTCGCCTCCAGGGGCGCGCCTACGCGCAGACCGGGGCGTGGTTCGCGCAGACCGACCTCTACCGTGGAAACGAGCGCTACCGCACCGCCGACATCCGTTTCCACCGCTTCGATTCGTGGATGGCCGGGCTCAAGGTCGCCTCGGAATTCCCCGACGCGTGGGCGGGCTGGCTGCCGCGCCGTTGGGACCTGTCCTACGACCACCTGATCCGTAATACCGCCGGCAACACCCGGCTCTACCAGCTCTACGCCGCCGACGCATGGTACCAGCAGGGGACCGCGCGCGTCGGGTTGGGCTGGGATCTCTGACCTTCGATACACGCAGAAACCAAAACCAGGAGACATCCATGTACCGACGCATCGCCGCTTCCATGCTCGCGCTGGCCCTGTCCGCGTTCGCCGCGCCGTCCACCCTTCCCGCCTTTTCGCTTCCGGATCTGGCCGGGAAGGCCCATCCTTCCAGCGAATACGCGGGCAAGCCCGTCCTGATCGATTTCTGGGCCACCTGGTGCGCCACCTGCAAGGAAAGCGTTCCCGAAATCGCCAATCTCAAGGCCAAGTACGCGGCCAAGGGACTCCAGGTGGTCTCGATCTCGGTGGACAAGGGCGCCGCGGCCAAGGTGGAGAAGGGCGCCAGGAAGCTCGGGATCACCTGGCAGATCCTCCACGATCCGCAAAGCTCGTTGTCCTCCACCTTCGGATTCACCGGGGTTCCCGCGCTGTATCTGTTCGACGCGCAAGGCAAGCTCGTGAGCAGCCTCGCGGGATTCGATCCCACGCAGGAAGCCGCTCTGGACGCCGCACTCTCCAAGCTCTGAGGTACCACACATGTCCGCGTTTTCCGCCGAATCCATCCAGGCCGCCCTGGAGGGCAGGAGCCTTCTGGCCTATCCTCTCGTGTTCGGGGCGGGCCTGCTCACCAGCCTCACCCCCTGCGTGTACCCGCTGATTCCCGTCACGGTCTCGATCCTGGGCGCGAAGAAAGCCGAATCCAAGGGACGGGCCTTCGTGTTGGCCCTTTCCTACGTGCTGGGAATCGCCATCACCTACGCGGCCCTGGGCGCCTTCGCGGCCCTCACCGGGGCGCTCTTCGGCGAGGTGGCCTCCAACCCGTGGGTGAATCTCGCCATGGCGCTGCTGCTGGCGGTCCTTTCCCTGAACATGCTGGAGGTGTTCCAGTTCCGGCTTCCGGGGTTGGCCGGAGCCTCGGCGGGCGCCCGCAAGGCGGGCGTGGTCTCCAACTTCTTCCTGGGTCTGGCCTTCGGGCTGGTGGCTTCGCCTTGCACCGCGCCGGTGCTGGGGGCGGTCCTCCTGTGGGTGGGAAAGACCGGCTCCGTCGTGCGGGGCTCGAGCCTGCTGTTCGTGTTCGCGCTGGGCATGGGAGCCTTCCTCCTGGCCGTGGGGACCTTCTCCAGCCTGGCCACCACCCTGCCCAGATCCGGCGATTGGATGATCCGCGTCAAGACCGCGATGGGCGTGCTCCTCCTGGGCATGGCCGGCTGGTTCTGCTTCCAGGCCGGGCAGCTCTGGTAGTCCTCGATTTCCACCAAGCAACCAACGGAGACTCCCCAATGAAACTCGCAAGAATCCTCCCACTGGCCGCCTGCGCGGTGGCCGTCTCGCTGGTCCCCTCCCGCCGGGTAGACGCCGTGGCCATCGACGCCACCACCGGATCCAGCATCCGCGTGACGGGCGGCTCCACCACCCAGGATTCCGTCACCATCAAGTGGACGGAATCCGAGCGCAACTCCACCCTGAAACTGTTCATCGATTCGACCGCGGCCGCCACCACGGGTTCCAAGGTCTCCATCACCGTTCCCGTGCGGGGAACGCAGACCTGGAAGATCACACGGGCCTTCAAGCCGGGGGTGAAGTACTACTTCCTCTTCCAGGGCTACTATCCCACCGCGAGCACTCCGGTGTCCAAGTACGCCACCTCCGGGTTCTTCACCATGGAGAAGGCGGCGGGACTGGTGATGCACGTGGATCCTCCGAAGGCGCCGCAGGCCGCGCTCTGGGATGCCGCGGGCCGCAAGGCGAGGCCGGGCGCGATGGGCGCGGGGTTGACCCCGTCCGGCGCGACGATTCCTGCGGCCCGATGACGATCGGGCGCCTGGGGCGTCATTACGTATTATGGGGGCACGATGCGCAGATTGGCGATCCTGGGTGCGTTGTTGCTGGTGTCGTGCCGGGAGGTGCCTTCCACCCACCGCGATTGGGCGGCCATGGACTGCAATTTCGCCGCCACGCTGCACGGCGAGGGCAGGGTGCCTCCCGAAGCGGCCCTGGACACCATCCAGGAGTGGACCCGCCGCTACGATTCGCTGTTCACCGACTACGATCCGCACGGCCCGTTGTCCATCCTGCGCGGGCGGTTGGGCGACACGGTCCGGCCGGATCCGCGCATCGTGGCGATCCTCCGCGGTGCCTTGCCCGCCATGGCCGCCTCGCGCGGGAGCCTGGACATCGGTCTGCACGACCTCAAGGAGGTGTGGGGCCTGGATGCACCGGAGCCGCGCCTGCCGGACCCGGCGCTCGTCCGCCGGGCGCTGCGCCGGAGGTTCGGGACGGATTCCGTCAGTTCCTTCCGTCCGCCGCTGGAGATCCTCGCCGACGGTCGGGTGGTCCTGCTGGTGGATTCCCTGCCCATCGATCTGGGCGGGATCGCCAAGGGGTGGGTGGTCGACCAGCTTTCGCGCAAGCTCGTCGAGCTGGGTTATCCGGTCCATCTGATCCAGGGCGGGGGGGAGATCGCCACCCACGGCCGCAAGGCCAAGGGTGCCTGGAAGCTGGGCGTCAAGAATCCACGGGCCACCGACCAGGTCGTGGGGACCATCGCGTTGGAGTCCACCGCGGCGGTGTCCACTTCGGGGGACTACGAACGGTTCTTCGTTCTGGATGGCGTGCGCTACCACCACCTCCTCGAACCCTCGACGGGGCGTCCGTCGCGCAACGGGATCGCCTCGGCCACCCTGCGCTGCGCCACCAGCGCGCAGTGCGACCTCTGGTCCAAACCGATGTTCCTCCTGGGGCCGGGGGAAGGAACGCGCCTGGCCGATTCCCTGGGAATCGATGTGCTGTGGGTGCGCGAGCTGCCCGGCGGACTCTGCGGGGAGCAGACCACCGGCTGGAAGACGATCCTCTGGCGCGACACCCTGGCCGCGTGTCCGCGGTGACCATGGGGCCCGACGGGTCGGATCGGTCGCCGAACCGCTTCCTGCGCCCGCTGGATGTCGTGATCGTGGTGGTGGTGACCGCCCTGGGCATCTGGTCCACCGCGCGGTTGTTCGGCGCTCCCTCGGGAACGCGCGCGGTGATCTGGGTGGATGGACGTCGCGCCGCATGGGTTCCCCTCGGAGGGGAGACTTCCGTGGATTCCGTGCGGGGAACGCTCGGAGCCTTCGTGGTGGAACACGGTCACGGGAGGATCCGGGTGCTGCGATCGCCCTGCCCGGGCAAGATCTGTCAGAAGCAGGGCGGGGTGCATCGGGTCGGCGACAAGCTGGTCTGCGTGCCTTCGCATGTGGTGGTGGTGGTGGAGTCGGAATCGGGGACGGAGGGGGATCTCGATGCGGTCCCCTGAATCGCCTCTTCCCAAGCCGGGGCCCCAGGTCTTCGCGGGGGCCTTGCTGGTCGCCAGCGGTCTGCAGCTGGCGGAACTCCTGCTGCCCCGGATTCCCCTGCTGCCCTGGTTGCGTCCGGGCTTTTCCTGGATCGTGATCCTGCCGTTCCTCCTGGATTTCGGGATCGGGCCCGCCTTGGCCCTGTTCCTGTGCCGGAATCTCCTGTCCATGGCCTACGGGGGGCAGCCCGCAAGCACGTTCCTGATCTCGTCGGTTTCCGGGGCGGTGGCGATCGCGGTCCTGGGCGAGGTGCTGCGCGGCGCGCAACGACGGCGGTGGCTGGGGCGTGCCGGAGCGAGCGTGCTGCTCGCCGGGGCGTTCAACGTCTGCCAACTCGCGTTGGTGGCGTGGGTCCTGGTGGGCTCCGGCGGGTATTTCGGGCAGATCGGGCCCCTCCTCGTGTGGTCGGTGGCCAGCGCCCTGGTGGTGGCATGGCTTTCCCTGCCGCTGGGAGGCGGTCGGGGTTGGGAGTGGATGGGGGCCATGGTCTCCGATCGCGAATCCGGGAGCCTGCCCCAGGGAAGCCTGTTCCGAGGAGTGGTCGCCTTCGCCCTGATGGCCGCGAGCCTGTGGATCTCCGATCTCCGTGGCCTGGGCGTCCTGTGCGTGGTTGCCGTGGCCTGGGGGCGGCGTGGTGCGCTGGTGGCGATCGCCCGCACCTGGCCTTTCCTGCCCTATCTGGCCTGGTTCCATCTGCGGGACACTCCCGGCGATCTGGTATGGGGGACCTGGATCACCCGCCAGGGTGTGGAGCAGCTGTCGGAGCAGGCCCTCCGGTTGGCCGCCTTCACCGCGTTCGGGCGGATCCTGGCGGTCTGGTTCCCCTGGAGGAGGGTGGTCGTCGGGAACGCGTACTGGGCGCGCGGGTTCGCCATGGTGCTGCCCCGCATGCCGCATCTGTTCCCCGCATCGCTGGGCGCTGCCCGATCCTGGTGGAAGGCCGGGCGCAAGGGCGGCGTGGAGGGATTCCTGGGAAGATTTGGACGGGAATTGTCAGATCGCGCGACCTGAGCCCGCGCCTCAGAGGTGGTCCAACCACCGCTCCATGATGGAATTGAACGCCTTGGGTTGCTCGAAGGACGGAAGGTGTCCAGCCTTCTCCACCACCTCCAGGCGCCCTTTCGCGAACTGGGCCGCCATGATGCCGGTCTCCTCCAGCGGGACCACCGCGTCGTGCTCGCCGGCCACCACCAGGGTGGGAACCCGGATGGTGGGAAGGTGGTTGGACGAATCGATGCGGTCGGCCAGGGCCAGCTGCGCCCAGGCGATGCCCTCCGCGCGCAGGGGATTCATCAGTTCGCGGGCCGACCGGACCAGATCCGGGGACGGATTGGTGGAATCGACCATGCGGGGGAGCATCGACTGCGCGACGAATTCCGGGGATTCGGAGCGCAAGCGCGCGGCCACCGACCTGCGGTTGGCGGCCGCGTCGGCGGAATCGGCGGTGGCGCGCGAAGCCACCATGACCAGGCCTCGCAGCAGATCGGGATGGCGCCGCGCGAAGGCGAGGGCCAGGTAGCCGCCCATGGAGTGGCCCGCCAGCACCACCGGGCCGCATTTCCAGTGGGCCACCATCGAGGCGAGATCGTCCGCCCAGGCGTCCAGGGAAGGAGGGGCGGAGGAAAGGTCGCTTTCGCCGAAACCGGGAAGGTCGAGTGCCAGCACGCGGCACTTCCGTCCCAGGACGGGAAGCTGCGGGGCCCACATGCCGCGCTGGAAGGGCAATCCGTGGACCAGCACCAGCGGGATTCCCGCTCCGGCTTCCGTCCACGCCAAGGTCTTTCCTGAGATCTGGGTCTTCATCTTGGCTTCCAATCTGCATCTTTTCCGTGCTGGCCAGTGGAGGGAGATTGGGGAAAGCGGACGACAAGAGGTTGCCGAGGATACGGAACATGGTGCGCAGCAGGACGTGGGTGACCATCGCAGGGTCGGGACTGGCCACGCTCCTTCTGGTGGTGGCGGTGTACTTCCAGCAGCGTGCCGTGCTCATCGAATCGCATCTCCTGGCCCAGGATCGCCTCCTGCAGGAGATCGAGGGCACCTTCCGCCAATTGATGGGCCGCCAGATGCGCACCGGCCAGGTGATGGCGCACGTGGTGCGCAATTCCGGCGAAGGAAGCGCCCAGCGGCAGCGGGCCTGGTCCATCCTGGCCACCGATTCGGCCTTCGGACACCTCGCCCTGGTGGGCAAGTCGAAGGCCCGTCTCCTGTGGGGGCGCGGCGACCACCAGCCCTGGCTGGGACGCGAATTCTTCCCCGACGCGGCGAACATGGAGGTGTCCGACCTGGAAGCCCCTCCGGCGGGGCGCGATTCCAGCTGGGACGCGGGCCTTTCCGTGCGGATTCCCCAGGTGGAGCCCGGATCCGATCTGGAGCTGGCGGCCACGGGATCGTCGCTGGCGCGCACGGTCGAGCCGTTTCTTGTCAACCGGGGCGTGTCGCTGGCCCTGGTCAACTCCCAGGGGATGTGGTTTCCCATGTACGACCGCGATTCCGGTCTACAGGCGCCACGCAGGTTCCGGGAATTGTCCGACGGCGTGTTCCGCGTCCTGCAGGGAGATCCGCGCGGGATCCTCTGGAGAGGCCAGCAGCCCGACGATCCCGTGCCGCCGGGGACCCTGGTGCACGCGCGGACCATCGCGGTCTGGGGCGGTGTCAAGTGGATCATGGTCCTGCACGTGCCCCGCAGGGAGATCACCGCTCCGCTGATCGCCCAGTTCGGACGCACGGGCGCCCTGCTTTCCATCCTGGCGGCGATGTGGCTGGCCCTGACCTGGATGATGGTCCGTCGCGACTTCCGCCTGGCGCGGTTGGAGGCCGACCTCGAATACCTCAGGGAACTCCGCCGCAAGGACGAGCAGCTCCTCCAGGCCGAGAAGCTCGCCACGGTGGGTGTGCTGGTATCGGGCTTGGCCCACGAGATCGGGACCCCGCTGGGCGTGGTGGCCATGCGTCTGCAGTTGATGCGTCGCCGCACCGCCCAGGACGGCGAGGATCGCAAGACCCTGGACGTCGCGCTGAGCCAGTTGGATCGGGTGACCGGCTTGATCCGGCATCTGCTGGATTTCGCCCGGTCCAAGCCAGCTCCGGAGCAGGCCGTGGACTTGGTCGCCATCGCAGGGTCGGTGTCCGACCTGGTCGAGCCGCTGGCCCGCAAGCGTTCGGCCATGCTCTCCGTGGAGAACCCCCAGGGGGTTCCCAAGGTGTCCGGCACTCCCGACGGCGTCCAGCAGATCATCCTCAACCTGGTCATGAACGCCCTGCAGGCCATCGACGACGGGGGCAAGGTGGTGGTGGGGATCCTGCCGGAAGGCGCCTGGGTGAAACTGCTGGTGGAAGACGACGGACCGGGCATCCCGGAAGACCGGCGGGCGGCCATCTTCGATCCCTTCTACACCACCAAGAAGCAGGGCGAAGGTTCGGGATTGGGGCTGACCGTGGTCCTGGGGCTGGTCCGGCGCATGGGCGCGGAATTGGCCGTCAACCAGAGCGAACTGGGAGGTGCGCGGTTCGCCGTCCGGTTCCGGGTCCACGGCGATCCTGCCGTCGCCGACAAGACCGAACCCGCCGCCGCACCATGATCGGGCGGTTGTTTCTACCTGTTGGTGCCGTGACTGGGTACACCGCATGAGCAGATCCGGGACCGTGGACATCGTCGTGGTGGACGACGAGAAGGAGATGGCGCTCGCGTTGCGGGATCTCCTCCAGGCGGAAGGATTCCGCGCCGACGCCACCACCGACCCCCACGAGGCTCTCCTGCGCGTGCGCGAAGGCAAGGTGCGCGTGATCCTCTCGGACGTGAACATGCCGGGAATGAACGGGATGGACCTGGTCCGCGAGACGCGGCGGGTGGACAACTCCGTTCCGGTCCTCCTGGTGACCGCCTTCGCGACCATGGACGCCGCCATGGAGGCGGTCCGCGCGGGAGCCTACCACTATCTGACGAAACCCGTCCAGATCGACGATCTCCTCCTTTGGGTGCGACGCGCCCTCGAGGAGGTGCGGCTGCGGTCGGAACTGGCCGGCTTGAAGGGCGCCGACGAGTCGCTCAACAGCCTGAATCCGGCCATGCAGAAGGTCCTGGGACAGGTTCCCCGCCTGGCGCAACTGTCCAGCACGGTGCTGGTGACCGGCGAGTCGGGGACCGGCAAGGAGCGGGTTTCCCGCGCCTTGCACTTCCTGAGCCACCGCGCCGAGATGCCGTTCGTGCCGCTCAACTGCGGGGCCATCCCGGAAAACCTCATCGAGTCGGAACTGTTCGGGCACGAGGAGGGAGCCTTCACCGGGGCGGTGCGCACCCAGGAAGGCCTGCTCCAGGTGGCGGGAGAGGGAACGCTATTCCTGGACGAGATCGGCGAACTGCCGCTTCTGATGCAGACCAAGCTCCTCCGTGTGCTCCAGGAGGGACGCTTCCGGAGGATCGGTTCGCGCAAGGAGCTGGAGCTGAAGGCACGCGTGGTGGTGGCCACCAACAGGGATCTGGCCGAGGAAGTCCGCAGCGGGAGGTTCCGCGAGGACCTCTACTACCGCCTCAAGGTGATCCCCATCCACCTTCCTCCGCTGCGGGAGCGCATGGAGGACCTGATCCCCCTGGCCAACCGCATCCTCGACAGGCATTGTCAGCGTGCGGGGATTCCCGGGCGGCGCCTGTCCAAGGAAGCCCAGGTCCTGCTTCTGGCCTACCGCTGGCCGGGGAACATCCGCGAGCTGGGCAACGCCATGGAGCGGGCCATGGCCTTCTCCGACCGCGACATCCTCCAGCCCGAGGACTTCGCGTTCCTCAAGGAGGAAAGCGCGAGCCTGGCCGGCGAGGATCCCCTGGAAAGCGATTGGCCCACCCTGGAGGAGCTGGAGCGGCGCTACGTGGAGAAGGTCCTTTCCCGGACGGGCGGACACCGCTCGCGCGCCTGCGAGATCCTCGGAATCGACCCCAAGACCCTCTACCGGAAGCTGCGCGAGGGCTAGTTCCCCATCGGGACGGCTTCGGCTTCCACGCGCAGCCGCCTTCCGCCCCAGATGGCGGTCTCGCCCTGGCCTCCCTTGCGTCTGCCCGCTCCTGGACGCGAGGCGTCGGCTAGCAATCGCGACAATTGCTGTCCGGCCCAGGGGCGGCGGCCGACCCGGTTCCAGGTCCGTTCCAGGAGCAGGGCGAGTTCGGGATCCACACAAGGATCGTCGAGTCCTTCCAGGCAGAGCGCGAATCCCCGCGGATCGATCGCCAGGCCCACCCGGTCGGCCAGCCGGTCCAGGGCGCGTTCCAGATGCGGGGCCAACCGGTGGGTGGCATCCGCCAGGTCGGCCAGCGCGTGTGCGATCCCCGGCGATTCCCGTTCCCATCGCGGGAGCAGGTCCAGGCGGATCTCGTTGCGGAAGAAACGTCGGTCGCCGTTGGACGCGTCGAACCGTGGCCGCCATCCTTCGCTTCGGCAGATGGACTCCAGATCCGCCCGATCCGCCCCGAGCAGCGGTCGCCACACGCCGTCGTCCCGCCAGGGGTGGATTCCCGCGAGTCCCCGCGCGTGGGCGCCGCGCAGGAGTCGCAGCAGCACGGTCTCGGCCTGGTCGTCGCGGTGGTGGGCGGTGGCCAGGATGGTCCGCGGCGCCGCCTGCCGCAAGGCATGGTAGCGCGCCTGGCGGCATCGCGCCTCCAGTCCCGGGCCGGACGCCACCGGGGCGTCCAGGATCCGCAGCGGGAGTCCGAGCCTCCCGCACAGTTCGTGGACGGAATCCGCGTCGCCCTGCGATTGCGCCCCGCGCAGGTGGTGGCGCACGTGGAGGGCTTCCATCCCGGTAGGGAGGCGTTCCCGGAATTCCCGGCGGACCAGCAACAGGGCCAAGGCGCTGGAATCGGCTCCTCCGGAAAGACACAGGGCCAGCGGGCATCCGCGCCATGCTGGCGGGATCTCCTCCAGCGACCTGTGGACGGATTCCGTCAGTCCGGGGAGGGGGCTTCGGAGAGGATCTTCCATGATCCGTCGGACAGGGTGCGGAAGAAGCAGCTGCGCCGGCCCGTGTGGCAGGCCGCGCCGCCGTGCTGGACCACCCGGAAGCGCAGCGCGTCGCCGTCGCAGTCGAGCTCCACGCCCACCACGTCCTGGAGATGGCCCGATGTGAGTCCCTTCACCCAGACCTCGCCGCGCGAGCGCGACCAGTAGGTCATGCGCCCTGTGGAGAGGGTCTGCTCCAGCGTCTGGCGGTTCATCCAGGCCACCATCAGGATCTCGCCGGAGGCGTGGTCGCAGGCGATGGCCAGGGCCAGGCCGTTGTTGTCGAACTTCACCGACTCGGCGGCCTTGCGCGCCTGGTCGGGGGACAGGACCAGGGGTTTCATCCGCGCACCTGTCCCTGCCCGCGCACCACCCACTTGTAGGTGCACAGGTCGCTGGCGCCCATGGGGCCGCGGGCGTGGAGCTTGTCGGTGGAGATGCCGATCTCGGCACCCAGCCCGTACTCGCTTCCGTCGGCGAATCGGGTGGAGGTGTTGACCATGATCGAGCTGGAGTCGCACCCCTGCACGAAGCGCTCGGCGGCGTCCATGTCGCGCGCCAGGATGGCCTCGGTGTGGGCGGACCCGTGCGAGGCGATGTGGTCCAGAGCCGCCTGCACTCCGTCCACCTCGGCCACCGAGATCACCAGCGCGAGGTGTTCCTCGTTCCAGTCGGATTCCGTCGCGTCCGTCCAGGGCAGATCGAAGTGTCGCGTGCGGCAGGCGCCGTCGCCGCGCAGTTCCACGCCCGCGTCCAGGAGCTTCCGGAGGATGCGGCGGGCCACGCCGGAATCCAGCGAACGGTCCAGGAGGAGCGTCTCGGCGGCGTTGCACGCGCTGGGACGCTGGACCTTGGAATTGTGGACCACCTCCACGGCCAGGTCGGGATCGGCGGTGGGGTGCACGTACACGTGGCAGACGCCCTTGTAGTGCTTGAGGACGGGGATCTTCGACTGCTCCGAGACGGCGCGGATCAGGCCTTCGCCGCCCCGGGGGATCACCAGGTCCAGTTCGCCGTCGCGCTGCAGGAGTTCGCCCACCAGTTCGCGGTCGGTTTCCGTCACCAGCTGGACCGCCTTGGCGGGAAGCCCGGATGCTTCGATGCTCTCCTGGAGGATCGCGCCCAGCAGCCGGTTGGAATGGATCGCTTCCTTGCCGCCGCGCAGGATGATCGCGTTCCCGGAGCGCAGGCACAGCGCGGCCGCGTCGGTGGTGACGTTGGGGCGCGACTCGTAGATGAAGAACACCACCCCCAGCGGCACGGTGACCTTGGCGATGTCCAGTCCGCTGGGGCGCGTTTCGCGTACGATCTCGCGGCCGACCGGATCTGCCTGGGAGGCGATCTCGCGCAGGTCGCGGGCCATCCCGGCGATGCGTTTGGGATCCAGCTTGAGGCGGTCCAGCATGGCGCTGGACAGGCCGTCGGCCCGTCCCTGCTCCAGGTCCTTGGCGTTGTGGGCCACGATCTCCTCGGTGCGCGATTCCAGGGCCTGGGCGATGGCCAGGATGGCGCGGCTGCGCGAGGCGGCGTCGAAGGCGACCAGCTCGCGGCTGGCCTGCTTGGCGGCGGTGGCGTAGGCTTGGGCGACGGCTTTGAGGTTCATGGACTCCAATATATGCCCAATCGCGACGACAGGGGAAGCCGCAGGCCCGGTCGGGGGACTCAGATCCCGGTGGTCTTGTAGACGTCGAAGTCGCGCAGCTTCACGGATCCGAACTCGATCGGGGTGGCGGTGTGTCGCGAGGCGTCGTCGGGTTGGGCGATGGGGAAGCTCTCGGTGCTGTCGAAATCCAGGTACCAGTCCGCACGGTGGCGGTCGAAGGAAAACCGGGTGGTGCGTGACCAGCGCAAGGCGGCGCCGCCGTACTGCTGGATGGTGAACCGCCCGGAATCCACGGAGATTTCCTCCAGGGGATCGCCCATGATGCCGCCGCAGCGGGTGCAGTACAGCGCCCGCGGATGGCGGATGGCGACATGGAAGGACCCGTCGGGACGGGAGAGCACCAGGAGAAGGTCGCGATGCACGGGGCGATCCGTCGTTTCGGCGAGGCTGTCCTCGTCTTCGCGGGCGACGACCATCGCGAAGTCGTCCACCCCGTTCAGATCCAGGTCGCCCTGGTACATGCCCTGCACGAAGTATCCGGGAGGGACCAGTCGCGCCATCTCCGGAGGGAGTCCGGTGGATTCCGACTTCCGTCCGACCTCCCAAAGGGCCCCCTTCACCTGCATGCGCGATGGCGAGACGATGCGTCTGTACCGGTGCACCAACAGGATCACCAGGCAGAAGCAGGCGACGATCGCGACGGGAAACCGCGCGTTGAGCCAAAGGAACCGGGCGATGCCTGCGGAAGAATCTCCATCCATGAGTTGCCCGCCAATGTAGCGACATGGAATCAATCCGCGGAAGGAGGGGATCGCGGATTATTTGATAAATTGTCTCAAAAAAGGAGATGCATGTTCCTTCCGGCGACCCGGGAAGAAATGGACGCGTTGGGCTGGACGGAACTGGACATGGTCCTGGTGACCGGCGACACCTACATCGACAGTCCCTACCACGGGGCGGCGGTGGTGGGCAAGGTGCTGGTTGGCGCGGGGTGGCGGGTGGGGATCGTCTCCCAGCCCCGCACCGACACGGTGGAGGACATCGCCCGCCTTGGCGAGCCGCGTCTGTTCTGGGGGATCTCGGCCGGCTGCGTGGATTCGATGGTGGCCAACTACACATCCTCCGGGAAGCGTCGCCACCAGGACGACTTCACCGCGGGCGGTGTCAACGACCGCCGTCCCGATCGCGCGAGCATCGCCTACACCGGTCTCGTGCGGCGGGCTTTCAAGGGAACCCGCCCCATCGTGCTGGGGGGGATCGAGGCGTCCTTGCGTAGGGTGGCCCACTACGACTGGTGGGACGACAAGATCCGTCGCAGTCTCCTTCTGGACGCCAAGGCCGACCTGTTGGCCTACGGGATGGGCGAGTGGACCGTCCTTGAGATCGCCCGCAGGCTCTCCGCCGGGGAAGGCCTCCTGGATCTGCGCGGCACCTGCCACCTGGCCAAGGAAAAGCCCCAGGACGCCGACGAGATCGTCTCCTTCGACGAGGTCCTCGCCGACCGCTCCCGCTACGTGGAGATGTTCCGGCAGTTCTACCGCCATTGCGACCCCGTCACCGGAAAGCGCATCGCCCAGCGCCACGGCGATCGGTGGCTGGTGCAGAATCCTCCCGTGCACAACCTGTCCACCGATGAGATGGATCGCTTCTCCGATCTGCGCTGGGAGCTGGAAACCCATCCGTCGGAGGCCCGCCGGGGTCCGGTGAAGGCCTGGGAGACCGTGAGGTTCTCCGTGATGACGCATCGAGGCTGCTACGGCGAGTGCAATTTCTGCGCGATCGCCGTGCACCAGGGGCGCACCATCCAGAGCCGATCGGAAGAGAGCGTGGTCCGCGAGGTGGAGCGCATGCGAGAGCACCCCAAGTTCAAGGGGATCCTCGCCGACGCCGGCGGACCCACCGCCAACATGTACGGCTACGAGTGCGCCAAGAAGCTGGCCAAGGGCGCCTGCGAGCACAAGCGCTGCGTGTGTCCCACCACCTGCAAGGTCCTGCCCGTGACCCACCAGCCGCACCTGAAGCTTCTGCGCCGGCTGCGAGCGCTTCCCGGGGTCCGCAAGGTGTTCGTGGCCTCGGGGATCCGCACGGACCTTCTGATGGACGACGCCCGCCACGGCCAGGCCTACCTGGAGGAGATCGCCGCCCACCATGTGTCCGGCCAGCTCAAGGTGGCCCCGGAGCATTTCGACGAGCGCATCCTCGCCCTGATGGGCAAGCCCGGTCTGGACACCATCCTGGATTTCAAGGAACGCTTCGAGAAGGCTTCCGCCAAGGCGGGGAAGAAGCAGTTCCTGACCTACTACGTGATCGCCGCGCACCCCGGCTGCAGCCGCGAGGACATGGTCGCGATGGGCGACTTCGCGCGCGGGAAGTTCGGCCTGACGCCGGAGCAGGTGCAGATCTTCACTCCCACTCCGGGCACGTGGAGCACGGTGATGTACGCCACCGGGATCGATCCCTTCACCGGTTCCAAGGTGTTCGTGGAGCGCGACACCCTCAAGCGCCGCGCCCAGAAGGAAGCGGTGGGGCGGTTCGTGCCGCCGCGCGGCGATCCGACGAGACGACTTTCGGGATCGAAGGGCCGCTGACCCCTCAAGGAACTTGGTACTCTTTGCGAGGCTGGCGACCCCGCCGGCCCCGAGGAAGCTTCGCAGCCCACATCGTTCCGAGGTCCGCCATGATGAGAATCCTTGCCGTGGTCGTCGCGTGTCTCGCCCCGCTGGCTTCCGCACAGTTCCTGTCTTCCGACGGATCCCGGATCCTGCGTTCCGCCAAGGGGCTTCCCCCTCCCGTGCCCCGGTTCGCGGTGATCAACGCGCCGGACGCAGACTACCTCCAATCGGAATTCATTGGATTTCCCACCGGAACGGGCATGCGCATCGATTCCCTGGTGTTCCGCAATCCCCGCCTGGAGCAGGGCATCATCCGGGGCGGTCTGGAAGTCCACTGGCGCTGGGTGGAATCCGGAAGGGATTCGATCACCAAGGAAGTCCTGCGCCTCCAGATCCTGAGCCTCCTGACTCCGCCCGCGGTCGACGGCCTCGATCTGGTCGGATCCCGTCAGCCCATCCAGCCGGATTCCATCAAGGATTGCCACCTGGGCCAGTGCGGATTGGCCCGGATCCCGAAGGTGGTCGAGAATCTCACGGTCAGGCAAATGGGCTGCATCGCGAGCTGTCCCGCCGACGATTCCGCGATGCTCGTGGAGAGAATCCGGGCTTCGATCCGGACATCGGGCGTGGCGCTGGTGGTCCATCCGCAACAGGCATCCTTCAAGCCGATGCGGTCTCCCTGGCGGAAAACCACGGGAGCCGAGGAAATTCCCACCCTCTGCGCCGGGTTGCCCGGCAACGCCGCCAACTGGATCGCCGAGGACATCGTGCGGATGGGCGTTTCGCCCATCGTCGCAGGCGCCACCGTCAAGCCGAACATCCCTCCCAGCTTCGATTACCGCACGGGACCCGCTTCCTACATGTACGACCGGACCGCCGATCCCAATTCGAAGATCCTGGAGGACGAGGATCTGCGGGTGGTGGACGGCACCCTGGTGAAGATCGGCAAATCCCTGCTCCTGCACGGAAGCGAAAAGGCCTTCTGCGGCGCGCGGGTCGACGATTCCCTGGTGGGACTCCATTCCTGGTTCGTGGTTCCCGACAGCACGGCCAGCGTCGAGGCGATCGAGGAGGCGATGTACCCTTCCTTCTGTCAGACCAGGAAATCCGCTTGGCGGATGAACGGCGACACCGTGTGGTTGGGCAGGGACAAATGGCCGGTGCCGGTGAGCGAGCTGGTGCCCCTCGGCGGAGCCGTCGGGCGCGAGGCGCTGGACGTTTCCCACCAAGCAAGTCTGGTGGGAAATCGATTGGTCCTGCCTTGGAATGCCACGGTCACGATCCGGGATCTTGGCGGTCGTCGGTTGGGGACTGCGGATTCTTTCCCAGCCGGCGTCCATGATCTGGACCTGGCCGGTCATCGCGGAGCGTTTCTGGTGGAAATCCGCGGTCGCGAGGGCGCGGCCCAGGTTCTGAAGGGAAATGCCCTGTCGCGCTGAGATCGGGTGCCCGTCGAGCCCTGGACTCGCGGGGAGTACGAGATGTCGTCGCAGGTCCGCCAGTGCGGTGGCAGGGGGTGGGGACCGGAGGTATCGTTTCCAACGACGAATTCCCGGTGCCTCTCTGCGCACCAGCCATCCAATCCATCCGGAGGTCTCGCATGCACAGGTTCCCCCTTCTCGCGCTTCTGGGCGCGATCCTCGTCCCGTCTGTTTCCGTCCATGCCCAGCAAACCAACGACCCGACTTCAACCGTTGCTCCGCCTCCACAGGGCGATCCGCTTATCGTCAGGCCGGTGCTGCTGCCCAAGGTGGAGTTCGCCGTGATCAACGCGCCGGATGCGGATTTCCTCCAGTCGGAGTTCTTCTCCCTGCCTACGAGCGCGGGAGTGCGCGTCGATTCGATTTCGCTCCATCCGCTTTCGGACGAGTCGGGGATCGTCCGGGCCAACCTCGAGGTGCATTGGCGCTGGGCCGAGGCGGGTCGCGATTCCGTGATTCCCAAGTCCAGGCGCATGCAGTTTCTGGATCGGCTCCCCGGTTTCGGTTCCTCCAAGTTGGGCACGGCCGTCTTCCGTTCCACCCTCCGCGTGGATACGATCTGGACCTGCCAGGGAGGCCGATGCGTGATCGCTCCGAATCCCAAGGTGGTCAACAACTACAGTCCCTCGCGGATGGAATGCATGCCCGCCTGTGTCCTGTACGATTCGGCGCAACTCGTGGCGAGCATCCGGGAACGGGTTCGTCAGACTGGCGTGGCCATCGTGCTCCATCCTCTGCAGGAATCCATCAAGCCGATGCACTCCCTTTGGCGGCAGACCACCGGATCCGAGGACATTCCCAGCCTGTGCGTGAGCCTGCCTGGAAACGCCGCCAACTGGATCACCGAGGATTTCTTCAAGTTCTCCGTCTCGCCCGTCGCCTACACGGCATCGGCCAAGCCGACCATTCCCCGGAGTCTCGATTACCGCACGGGTCCGGCTTCCTACATGTACGACCGCACTTCGAGCCCCAACCTCACCGTTGTGGAGAATCAGGATCTGCGGGTGATCAACGACACGCTGGTGAAAATCGGCAAATCCATGCTTCTCGAGGGAAGCAACAAGATTCGTTGCGGGGTCCGGATCAACGACTCCCTGGTGGGTCTCCACTCCTGGTTCGTGGCCCCAGACAGCACCGGCAGCGCCGAGGCGATCGATGCGGCGATGACCCCGGGCTACTGCCAGGCCAGGAGCTTCGCCTGGCGCATGAGCGGCGACACGGTCTGGCTGGGCAACGGCAAGTGGCCGGTGCTGGTGTCCGACCTGCTGTCCCTCAGTGGATCCCTCGAGCGTGGGTTCCAGGTCCAGGGCGAACAGGCGAGCCTGATCGGCAATCGATTGGAGCTTCCCTGGAGCGCCACGGTGTCGATTCGCGATCTGTCCGGGCGTCGCCTGGGGACCGTCGAAGGCTTCGAATCCGGCGTCCATGCGTTGCATCCTGCCGGTCATCGCGGGGCGTTCTTGGTGGAGATCCGCAGCCATGATGGTAAGGTTGTCCAGGTTCTGAAGGGGAACGTCCTGGCCCGTTGATCCTTGAGTCCAGTGGATTCATCTGACTCCTCATGAGTACGGGATCGGATCCGGGGGAAACTTTCTTCCCCCGGGCATTTCGCCGGACCATTATCGTTTGGGAAGTGGAATCCCGTCGCCGGGGCGTTCCGTCCCCCTCCTATCGTTCGAGGTTTGTCATGCGAACATTCCCTGCATTGGCCGCTTTCCTTTCCCTGGTGTCCGCCGTCGCGGGGGCATCGGATGTGGATACCGGTACCCAGAATCGGATCATGCCCGTGCCAGTCATGCCGCCCAAGGTGGAGTTCGTCGTGATCCACACGGCGACCGTCGACTGGCTCCAGGCGGAATTTTCGGGATTGAGCGCGGTAGGGGTGCGGATCGATTCCGTGTCGGTGTCGTCGTACGATTCCACATACGGTTCCTGGCGCGCCAACCTGGAGGTCCATTGGCGCTGGGCCGAAAGAGGGCGGGATACCCTCTACCCCAATGCGCGACGCATGCAGTTTCTCCGGGCCCTTCCCTTCCCTCCAGCGATCGACAATCCTCCTCGTGCCAGAGCGGGTCTCTTCGTGGACAGCATCTGGACCTGCCAGAACGGACGTTGCCAGATCGCTCCACCCCCGCGGATGGTCCACAATTTCGAAACCCGGTTCCTGTTCTGCGCCGTGGCCTGCGTGGACGAGGATTCCGCCACCCTGGTCGCCAAGGTGAGGGATCGCATCCGGACCTCGGGGCTGGCCTTGGCGTTTCGGCCATCGGCATCGACCCCTCAGGGAGTCTGGACGGGGTGGACGTCCACCACCGGCGCGGAGGAATTGCGGGACCTGAGCGTGCCTCTGGCGGGCAATGTCGCCAACTGGGTCACTCGCCGCGTCGCGCGGTTCGACATCGCTCCGCTGGCCTACCCCGCGGCCACCAAGCCCGCCATTCCCTCGGCCTTCGAGTATTCAGAAGGCCCTGCCGAGTACATGTACCATCGCACGGCCAATCCCAACCTCAAGATCCTGGAGGACCTGGACGAGCGCGTGGTGGGCGACACCCTGGTGAAATTCGGAAAATCCCTGCGCCTGACCGGAAACCCCAGGGTCCTCTGCACCCAACCCGTCAACGACACGGATGCCATCAAGGATTCGTGGCTGGTGGTTCCCGATTCGACGAGCGCGACGTCCATCGATCGCGCCCTGACCCCGGTCTTCTGCGGATTGCGTGGCTCGGCGTGGCGGATGAGCGGCGACTCCGTGTGGCTGGCCAAGAACCGCTGGCCCATCCACGTCTCCGATCTGTTGGGACTGTCCTCCCGCAGGCCCCTCCTGACGGAAACGGGCAAGCCTCTCTCCGTTGGCCTGATCGGCGATCGATTGGAACTTCCCTGGAGCGCCATGGTGGTCCTCCGCGATCTTTCCGGGCGTCGTCTGGGGGCCATCCAGAACTTCGAGTCCGGTGTCCATGCGCTGGGTCCGGCAGGTCACCGCGGGACCTTCCTGGTGGAGATCCGCAGCCTCGATGGCAAGGTCTTCCAGGTCCTGAAGGGGAACACCCTGGCGCGTTGAGGGCCACACCCCGGATTTGGGGATACCTAAGGGCGAAGCCGAGCCGATTCCTTCCGCTGCTCGTAGGAGGGCCAGCATATCTGGCTGGATTGCTCGAGGCCGTAGCCGATCGACATCAGGGCGATCGGATCGGCGTCCTCGCCAGGGTGCCTGTACAATGCCAATCATTCTCAAATGCCTCTGATCGATCATGCTCGATCTGTTCTTGGATGTCGCGAATTAGATCGATTATATTCGATCTATGATCAAACGCGCCCGTTACCTGGAAGCTGTCGAGCCGTTCGTGGGGAAGCCCCTGGCGAAGGTCTTCACAGGGTTGCGGCGCGTGGGCAAGAGTGGGCTGCTGGCGCTCTTGCGGGAGCGTCTGGAGGCGCGGTCGGGCAACGCCGAGCGCATGGTCTGGATCGACATGGAGACCCTGGATTTCCCCTTCCTGGATTCCGACAAGGCTCTGTATCAGCACTGCCAGAAGCAGGTGGAGGGGCCGGGCATCCTCTTTCTGGACGAGGCCCAGGAGATTCCCGCCTGGCAGAAGGGCGTGGCGGCCCTCTTGAAGAAGGGCTGGGACGTGTACGCCACCGGATCCAACGCCCACATGCTCAGCTCCGACCATGCCACCCATCTGGTGGGACGGCACATCGAGATCCCCGTCCAGGGGTTGTCGTTTCCCGAGTACCTGGAGTTCGCCCGCGTCTATGGAACGGCGTTGCCAGAAGAACGCGAGGAACGCTTCTGGCACTACCTGCGTTGGGGTTCGTTCCCGGGCATCCACCAGATCGGGTTTGCCGAGCAGCCTTGGCGGCAGTACCTGGACGCCATCCAGAACACCGTGGTGCTGCGCGACGTGGTCTCGCGCTTCCAGATCCGCAACGTGCGGCTCCTGGAGGACGTCTACACCTTCCTGCTGGACAACCTCGGACAATTTTCGACAGCCAAGTCCATCGCCGACTGTCTCAAGAACCAGCGTGCCACCGCTTCTCAGGAAACGGTCCAGGAATACATCAGAGCCTTGGAATCGGCCTTCGCGATCCTGAAGGTGCGTCGCTACGACCTCAAGGGTAAGAAGCTCATGGAACGCAACGAGAAGTACTTCGCGGGCGACCTGGGGTTGCGCACGGCGCGGCGGGGGTTCCAGCCCTCGGCGGTGTCGGGGATGCTGGAGAACGCCGTGTGCCTGGAACTGCGGCGGCGCGGCTGCACCGTGCACGTGGGCAAGATGGGTGATCGCGAGGTGGACTTCGTGGCCGAACGTCGGGGCGACCTCGCCTACTTCCAGGTGGCCTACCTGATGACGGACGAATCCACCCTGGAACGCGAATACGGCTCGCTGGAGCAGATCCGCGACAACTACCCCAAGACCGTCCTGTCCATGGACCGCACCGCCCCCCGACGCGGCGGCATCCGCCACGCGTACCTGCCGGATTGGATGGAAGGAATGACTGAGACCAGCCTCGGTTCGGGTACCTTTGAGATTGGCCCCGACATGCGGAAGGAAACGACGTGATCACACGACTGAAAATCGATGGCTTCAAGAATCTGGTCGGAGTCGATGTCTCCTTCGGCCCGTTCACCTGTATTGCCGGTCCCAACGGCGTAGGCAAGTCGAACATCTTCGATGCCATCCAGTTCCTGAGCGCCTTGGCCGACGTCTCCTTGATCGCCGCCGCTAGCGGGGTTCGAGGTGATGCTGGTGGCGCCTTCGCGACAGACATCTTTACGCGCACGGCACACGGCCCCTCCAAGGAAATGTCATTTCTGGTCGAGATGATCGTTCCAGACCAGGTGATGGACGACTACGACCAAGTGGTTCGGCCGACGAGCAGGCATCTGCGCTACGAGCTCTCCGTGCAGCACCAGACCGAGCCGAGCGAGAAGGTTCCCAGGTTGCTCATCACGAAGGAAAGTCTGACTCATCTGAACAAGTCGGATGCGGGGGAGCGCCTTCCTTGGGCCCGTACCTGCAAGACCTGGCTGACATCGACCTTCACGGAAAAGTCCCGCAGCAGCGCCTACATCTCCACGGAGGAACGAGAGGGAGCGGTCTTCTTCAAGCTTCATGAGGACAGCGGCCATCAAGGGCGCACTTTGGCTCGCGGCTCGTCCCCGACGCCACGAACGGCATTGTCCTCGGTGAATACCAAGGAGTATCCGACCGTGATGGCGGCAAAGCGGGAGCTGCAGTCGTGGCGCATCCTGCAGCTCGAACCCTCCAAACTTAGGCAGCCGAGCGAATGGAATGAGCCGAGCAGCCTGGGGCGCGATGGGAGCCACTTGGCGGCGACCGCTCAGCGTATTTTGAACAGCAGGGAAGAGCTGGAATCGGGCGCTGTCGCCGCGAGGCTGAGCAGCAGGCTCTTCGGACTGATCGGCGAAGTGAAAATGATCGGGGTCGACGAGGACGAAGTCCGGCGGACATATACGGTCGTCGCCTCCGGCACGGACGGGATCCGATACCGCGCCAGGGAACTGTCGGACGGGACCCTGCGCTTCCTTGCTTTGGCCGTGCTGGAGCGGGATCCAGCCTGGTCTGGGCTCGTCTGCATGGAAGAACCGGAAAACGGCATCCATCCGCTGCGCATACCGGCGATTCTGGACCTGCTGCGAAGCATTGCCCTCGATCCCAAGTATCCGCTCGGCAAGGATAATCCGCTGCGGCAAGTCATCCTCAGCACCCACAGTCCCCTCGTCGTGGATCGAATCCCCGAGGACTCTCTTGTCATGGTCCTGCCATGGAAGGTGGAAATGGAAGATGGCGCCTGGGTGCCGTGCGCTTCCTACCGATCCTTGGAATACACATGGCGAGCTCGTGCCGGAGCAGCCGTGATTCCGAAGGGCGAGATCCTCAGCTACCTGGGAACCATGCAGCCCGACCTGCGGAAAATGCCAAAAGAAGAAATGCTCGTGGGTCAGCGCGAGGACATTCTCGAAGGGTTGGGACTCTTCATGGCCGCCGAGGAACCGGCTGGATGAGGCTCCTGACAGGCACACTCGTGGCGGATGGCTCTTCCGACCTGGCCATGCTAAAGCCGCTCCTCGAATGGCTCGTGCGCCATGAGTTGAAGCGTGAGATCGTCGTCAACTGTCCCGAGTTTGGGAGGATGCCGAGGCCTCCCAGGACGCTCGCGGACAAGATCCGCAAAGGGATGGAAAGGTGCGAAGTGGATATCTTGTTCGTGCATCGCGATGCGGAACGACAAGATCCGTCTCGGAGGGACGAGGAGATCGAAGTGGCGATCGGATCGGTCGCTTGCTGTCCTGTCCATGTTGCCGTGGTGCCGGTGCGGATGAGCGAGGCTTGGCTTCTGCTCGACGAGAGAGCGATCCGAGCAACCGCGTGGAATCCGCGGGGTACGGCTCCGCTCGGGATTCCCGATCCGTCCAGGATCGAAAGTGTGGACGCCAAGGCCGTCTTGCAAAACGCTCTGGTTACCGCGAACGGAAGCAAAGGGCGTAGCCTGGAACAATTCGAACGTCACATCCAGGAGCGGATCACGCAAGTTGCCGCCCAGATTGCGGATCACGCGGAGGGTTGGCTTCCCAGTTACCGACTGCCCTCCTTCCTGAGGCTTGCGGAACGCATCCGAGCCCTGGAGCTGCCGAACTGATTCGAGAAGGAATCCACCCATGACCTCCCTGCACCGCGAGATCCACTTCGAAGACGAAACAAGACGGCATATCCCCGCTTCCGGCTGGCTGTACGAGGAGAACGACGCTTCCAGAAACGACCGCGCGAGGGCCTCAAGCACATCCTGCTGGGGCCAGCGGATCTCTACGAGGCCCTCCGGGCCGACAAGAATGCCTGATCGCGGGGAGACAACTCACTTCATCGCGTAGTAGCAGCCCTGCGAGAAGAGGTGGTTCAGGTTCCTTGGGTGGATCCAGGGGTGCCGGGTCAGTATGGCTTGGCGGAAGAGCTCGTGGTGCTTGGTGTGGTCGCCGTGGGAAGCGGAAAGGGTGTGGACCACTTCGCGGTGGCCTTGGGACATCGCCTGCCGGCAGGCCGTGTCGTAGGCGTCCAATTCCGCCTTGGAAAGATGCGGGTATGCAGTGGCCAAGCGGAATTGGATGGGCTGGAGCCACTCTTCGCCCCACTCCATCGCCAGGGCCAACCCGACGTTCAGGATCCCGGGGTCCATCGCGTCAGTGTCCCGATCCATGCCGCACCAACTCCAGTGAATCCCGTCGATTGGGGAGGCAGTACATCTCGGCGTACAGTCCGTCGGACTTGTAACGCTCGAGGAACTCCACGCGGGTGATCTGGGAATCCGTTTCGTGGGGAAGTGAAAGCAGGTGGTACATCCCGAATACCTTGGTCCATCCGTACTTCTGGGGGCCCGGGGATACGCCGTAGGACCGAAGCGACTTCTGGATGGGTGTCGGGGCATCCTGGAAGGTTCCGATCTCCATGCGCTCCACGGATAGATCAAGCTCCTCGAGGATTTCAATCGGGGAATGTGCCTCGCGGAGGCAGAGATAGAGGATGGGCAGGCGATAGTCCTCGGAAGAAAGAAGTTTCTCCATGGTTTCAGGACAGTTCCCCAGATCGTAGGCAAGAATTGACCGATCGAGATCGCGTCGCACCCGTTCCCATTCCGAGCCGAAGGAATCCCTCGCGAATGATGGATCGTTTTCCGAAACGGAGTCAACGCGAGCAAGATGACGCATCGCCTGAGTCGGGTGTCCGACTTCGGAAAGGCGTTCGGTGCAGGCCATGTCCTGACGGGCGAACTGCCTGGAGTAGCATCCATGCGTGCCCCGAATCCGTTCATCGACTTTCGTGCACAAGGATTCCGGATCGAAATCCTGCTTCCGGTGGCCTTCGACTCCCAGGAACATTCGCATCTGCTTGATCGTCCAGGAGGAGTTGTCCGGAATCTCGCCGGGATCGAGTCCACTCGCGGTGGTGGCGGTCCTGCTTGTGGCGCGATGCATGGACAATGTCTGGTAGTCCATGCATCGCTTTGCGGGTTGTTCCTTCTTGTCGCAGGAAATGGCCAAGGCGAAGCAGATCGATGCCATCCAGAATGCGGACATGCGCGGGAAAGCGCTCACTTCCAGACTCCTGGCCGGTCTGTCTTCCTTGATTCGACAATGGCTTTCAGTTCAGCAAGACCTCCGGGCTTCTTCATTTGCTCGCAAAGCCATGGTGCGAGGGCATCGATCTGCGGTAATTTCTGCATTTTTGATTGGTAATCCTTGTCGTTCTTCGTGAGCGCCTCCGAGGTCCATTCATCCTGGTTCTGCCAGAAAAAGGTTTCGCTCTTTGTGAACTCGAAATCCCCGAATCGCCCGCCTGCTTGCGGCAGTCCTCTCGCGACTTGATCGAAAACCAAACTTTTCTTCCGTGACTTGAAGAAGTTGAACGTGAGATTCTTTCTGAAGTTCTCGATCTCTGCTTCGGCATGCGCAACCGATGGATAGACTGCGTTGATCATCAAGAAAATGCGACCAACAATGAATCGCCAAAATTCATGGTAGACCTGGAAGTGGTCCATTTCGTGCATGTAGCTCCAGTACACCCGTTCGGGCAACGAGAGCTTGCCTCGACCGACACGTGCATCCATCCAATCATCCCATGTGGACCATCGTGGATCCGAATACGGAATGCAATGGATGTTCAGGGCCATTTTGAGCTTGAAAGCGACAATCTTCCCGAGGGTTCGTGAGGTGTTCTCAACCCTGATCTGGAATGGCTCTGCCTTTGCTTCGAATTGTGGAGGGGACACCGAATTTCCTTGTGCTGATGTGGTTCCCCAGGAACCAGGATCCGTCGAGGATGCATTGTCCCCGCACTCAAGAATCAAGTGCGCAACGAGATCTCCCTCTCGTTCCTCCCTGTAGTCGATCGACTCCTGCTTGGGGTAGCCTTTCTGGATGGATTCCAAGGAGGGGAGGATCGGGCGCTTGGCCAGGACTTCCTGCTGCCGGTCCCAATTGGACAGGCCCTTGGCGGAGACCAGGTTGAAGATGCGTTCGCGGTTAGCGATGAGGACGGGGGCCAAGGCGAGAGGGATCAGCACGACGATTCTCCTTGTTCAGGTGGCAACAGCCTTTTCGGGCGATCCGCATGCAAGGTGCGGTCGGTCATGTCCCTGGAGGGGTGCGAAGGATGCCGTGCTGGGCATTCTCCGCTCTGTCTGCCATCAAGATGTCCCATCGCCCGTGAAAAATCTGTGATCTGGATCACACTCCACCCCTGGCCTCCCTTCACGCAGCCTGCCCCCCCCGCCCGGGGCCCTACCCCCAAAAAAACTGTTCTACGCCGTATGCCCGAATCTCCCGTGAACGCTCCTTTATCTTCTTGCGACCCACCCCAACGTATCGGACAGGAACGTTTCCGAATGCCAGGAGGATCCCTTTGCCCAAGCCGGCCCATCTCACGATCGATGATTCCGCTTCTGCCTACATGGAAGAGCGGGTGCTGGAGTTGGCCAAGCGCGGCATCCAGGCTGTCTGGTTCTGCCGTGGGGACCATCTTTCCGAGCGTCCCCAGGCCGCCATCCAGGCCTTGCACGCGGGGCAGATCCTGGGCAACCACTCCTGGGACCACCCGCGGTTTTCCACATTGACCTTGGAACAGGCCCGCGACCAGATCGACCGGACCGACGCGCTGCTGGATTCCCTGCATCGCAAGGCGGGCGTTCCCCGCAAGGTCAAGCTGTTCCGGTTCCCCTACGAGGATCGGATCGGCAGTCCCGAGCACCACGAAGCCCTCCAGGAGCTGCTGCGTTCGCGTGGCTTCGTGCTGCCCCGCATCGACGGTGTGGAGAGCGAACCCTACCTGCGCCACGTCGCGGAAAACGATGTGAGCATGTTCTGGACCTACGACACCGAGGACTGGACCCTTCCCTCGCCGGTGGATGCCGAGGCGGGACGGAAACTGACCAAGGTGCTGGAGCGGATGGATCGCGACGACCCGATGGCCGGGTGCGGACTGGCCAAGCCGGGACGCGAGGTGGTGATCATGCACGACCACGACCACACCGCCGGGCTATGGCAGGTGGTCCTCCAGGGGTTGTTGAGCCAGGGGCTCCAGTTCCAGCCTCTGGTGTGAGGACCACTCCCGCGGGGGTCCGGTCCGAGGGAGTCGGTAAGGATCAGCCGGTCACGACCATGAGGCCTCCGACCAGCATGGCCACCACGCCGAAGCCGAGCCCCACCGTGTGCGGCAGGTACATCTCCGAGAAGCTCAGGAGAGTGGCCTGGTCGGGTGCAAGGGGATCGAAGGCGATCGTCACGGAATCCCCGGCGTCCAGCTTCTGGGGGGACGAGTAGGTTCCCGAGCGGTGGGTCCGGGATTGGCCCTGGTGGTCCAGGAACTCCACGATCGGCGCGTACAGGGTGGAGCCGTCGCTTTCCGTGGTGTCGAAACCCGTCACCCTGGCGGAGGTCTTCTGCCAAGTGGCGATCTTGTTGTGCTTCTTCAGGATCAGATGGAGCATCAGACCGCTCAGGCCCATGCCCACAAAAAGGACGATCAGCCCGATCAGCAATGTGGACATGGGAGTACGGCCCTCCGAGATCAGGACGCGGGAGGGGTGGAGGAGTCGCCGTCGTCGTAGCCCACCTTGGGCTGGCGCAGGTGGAGGCCCTCCAACTCGCCGGTCAGGTAGGAGAACGCTTCGTCCACCGAGTCCGACCAGTGCCAGAGTTTCAGGTCGTCCTCGTCGATCATGCCCGTTTCCACGAAGGTCTCCAGGTTCAGGACCCGGCTCCAGAACTCCTTGCCGAACACCACCACCGGACGGGGCTTGTCGAGCTTGCGGGTCTGGGTGAGGGTCAGGACCTCGAACATCTCGTCCATGGTCCCGAATCCTCCGGGGAACACCACGATGGCGCGCGCCGTGTGCACGAACCAGTATTTGCGCAGGAAGAAGTAGTGGAACTGCAGGGACAGCTCCGGCGTGATCCAGGGATTGGGGTGCTGCTCGAAGGGAAGCGAGATGTTGAGGCCGATGCTGGGAGTGCCCGCGTCGAAGGCTCCCTGGTTGGTGGCTCCCATGATGCCGGGGCCGCCGCCGGAGCACATGATGAGTCCGTGCTTGCCCTGGGTGGACCATTCGGACAGGCGACGCGACAATTCGCGGGCCATGTCGTAGTAGGGGGCCACCTTCAACAGGGCTTGCGCCTTCTTCAGTTCCTTGCTGGGTCCCAGGGCTTCCAGGCGTTGCACGTTTGCCTGGGCTTCCGCCAACGGGGGGGTGCGGGCCGACCCGAAGAACACGATGGTTCCCTGGACGCCATGGGCCCGGAACCGAACCCGCGGTTCGGTGAATTCGGCCAGGATGCGGATCTCCCGGGCTTGGGGGCTGTGGAGAAACTCGAGGTTCTCGTAGGCCTTGGGGGGATGGGTCTCGATGGGTTCTTGCATGGCCGGTCAGATCCTTCTGGGGAGTGCAGACCCCGAGAGGTCCGCTGGAGTTCCTATTGTACCCTGCGAATCTGCGGGCGGCCAGTCGTTGACGAGGGAACAGTTTTGGAGATTGCCGGTGTCCTGTTGCAGGCCAGCCAGGGAGCCGGACATCTTTCAGAAAACCAGATATAGAGATCCCGTTTATACCGTCTGGTCGGTATTGTTTTTGTACCGACCAGACGGTATATTACCCATTGTGAACGAGCCGACCAGCAAACGATCGAGCGTGACGCGGGAACTGATCCTGGAGGCCGCAAGCCTTCTGGTTCAGGAACAAGGGGCATCCGCACTGACCTTGGATGCCACCTGCGCAAAGGCGGGAATGAGCAAGGGTGGGCTTCTCTACCACTTCCGCTCCAAGGACGAGTTGATGCTCGCCCTTTTGGATTATCAGCACCAGACGATGGAAGTGCGGGTCAAGGAGGCCTACGAACGCGATCCCCAGCCGGACCTGCCGGGGCGACACCATCGCGCCCTGATCCGCGCGATGTTCCGGCTCCTGGACTCCGACGACTCCAGCCAGTTCTCGATCATCGGCGGCATCGCCGTGCAATTGATGGCCACCGGCGGTCAGTGCCACCAGGCCCTCCAGGAGCATTTCTGCTACAAGATGGAATCTTGGGAAGGCCGCATGAGCCAGGACGGACTTTCCACACTCCAGAGCTGGCTCATCCATTGCGCTCTGGATGGTATCATCACCCACCAAATCATGCATCAGAAGCTTCCAGACCGTTCCATTCTGGGTGCGATGCGCGATCACCTGCTCGATCTGGCCACCCCCAAGTCTGCAAGCCAATCATCACCAAACCAACGGGAGACGGAATGAGAACCGTCGCATTATTGCTTTCGTTCGTACCCATGGCGGTTTCCGCCCAGCGGCTGGATCTGTCCCGTGCCCTGGAAGAGGCCACGCGCAAGGGACCCGAATCCGAGATCCTCCGCGCCTCTTCCGACAGCGCGAAGCTCATGGTCCGCGAGGTCCGGGCCGTGGCCTTCCCCAAGGTCAGCGCCTATGTGAACGCGGGTCTGGGACACCAGATGAACACCTCGGCCAAGCTGATGGAAGGACTGGGTTCCACCCTGGGCGCCTATGGCGCCTCCATCGGTAGCCTGGACCATCGTGTGGGAGCGCTGGAGGATTCGGCCGGAGCTCCCCATGGCAACAGCATGGAGCCGCTGAACGCCGCCAAGTCCGCGATGGCTCCGGCATCGGACGACCCCTACTGGAGCCTGGGCTACGGACTGCAGGTCAGTCAGCCCCTGTTCACCTTCGGGAAGGTGAGCACAGCCCTGCACATGGCGGAGACCCAGGATCGCCTGACCGGTGTGCGCTTGCAGGGTGCGCGCATCTCCATCCAGAAGGATGTGGTGGAGCTGTACACCGCCAGCATCCTGGCCAAGGCCAAGCTGGAAACCACCCGTCGCTCCATGGAACGGCAGAAGGCGGTGGTGGAACAGCTGCAACGCAACTTCCAGCTGGGATCGGGCGCCAAGGCGCAGGTGCTCCTGGCCAAATCCACCCTGCTTCGCCTCACGCCGGAACTCCTGTCCAGCGAACGCGACGCCCGGGTGGCGCGCAAGGCGTTGAACCGGCTTCTGGGACGCGCCCCCGAGGACACCACTGAGCTGGACACCACGGGTCTGCCCGCGTTGGAAGCCCGCAAGGTTCCCACCCGCGAGGAGCTTCTGAAGGCCACCCTCGCCGGACGCCAGGATCTGAAGGTCCTGCGCGAAGGGATCTCGCTCCAGGAAGACTACGCCAAGATCCTCCGAGCCAACAACCTTCCCAACATCGCCGCCGTGGGCAAGTTCGGATTCGTTTCCGCCGATCAGGACATGGGCAATTCCACCAAGAACGCGTTCAAGTGGGACAACCGCGAGTGGTCGGTGGGCGTGGGTCTGCAGTGGAACGTGTTCGACGGCTTCGAACAGTCCTCCAAGTCCGGAGAGGTCCGCGCCGCGGTCCGCCAGATGCAGGTGCGCGAGGGCGACCTGCGCCGCATGATCGAAATGGAGGTCGATCGCGCCGTGACCGACCGCATGTCGGCCGATTCCTCGCTGACCGCCGCCCGCGAAGGGGTCGCGGCGGCTTCCGAGGCGCGCGACTGGTTCGCCCGCAACTTCGCCAACGGCTCCGGCCAGCTCTCCGACCTCCTGCAGGCCGAGGAGAACCAGCGGCTTGCCGAACTCGGCCTTTTGGCCGCGCGCTTGGAGAGGACCAAGACCGCGGCTCGTCTTTCTCTCGTCCAAGGTCAAGATCTGATTTCCCTTTCGGAGGTGCCATGAACAAGTCCACCATTCTGACGGTTTCTGCCGGTATCCTGGCCCTGGCCGGGTGCAAGGGGAAGGAAAAGCAGGAGGAAAAGACCGTCGTCACCAGTGTCGAC
Organism: Fibrobacteria bacterium; assembly: GCA_035352895.1. Lineage (GTDB taxonomy): Bacteria > Fibrobacterota > Fibrobacteria > UBA5070 > UBA5070 > UBA5070. The sequence goes on from DAOPYN010000032.1 coordinate 47,480, forward strand.
ACCGCTTCCGTGGCCGTGGTCACCACCCAGCTGAAGGGTGTGCCCTGGATCGACATGGCCAGCTATTCCGCTGACCTCCGTGGATTCGAGGACGCCGTCCTGGTGACCACCGCGATGGGCGTGGTGAATTCGGTCGCCGACGTGGGGCGTTCGGTGGGAGCCGGCCAGCAACTGTGCGACATCGAGTCGGAACGCTACAAGGTCCAGTACGAGGCGGCCAGGTCCGCCGTGGACGCCAACAAGGCGGCGCAGGTCTCCGCGAAGGGCGAGGTCGACCGGACCAAGGCCAACGTCGAGGCCGGTTCGCTGGGCAAGGCCGCCCT
>DAOPYN010000033.1:0-46657 GCA_035352895.1 Fibrobacteria bacterium
TCTCTCGGGAGTGGCCAACATCTTGGTGGTTTGCCGCAAGAAGCCCTGGGCGTCGCGCTCCACCAAGCCCAGCTCCAGGAGGGTGGCGATGGCTTCCTTGGCCTGCCCCACGGTCACCGAAGGCTTCAGCGCGTGGGCAACCACCTTGGGGTCGTCTGTGAAGTCGCCGGTGGCCAAGAGTGCCCGGATCGCCCCGGTGTACCAGTGGCGGTAGTACTTGTAGGCAGCGGGGTCCAGCTCCGTGCGCCGGACCCGGCTCAAGCCCACCAGCTGATCGAAGGCCAATTCCCGCTCTTCCGGGGTGTCCGCCTGGTTGTAGCGCACCAGGATCCGGAAGTACCGGGCTTCTTCGCGATCGATCCCCAGTAGCCCCACCATGCGATCCACGAACGTGGGCGTGAGCTTGCGGCCGGCCAGGATGTCCGTGAAGAAACTCCGGGTGCGCGGCAAGCCCAGCTGACGGGAGACCTCGCTCTTGTTGAACTCCGGATTCTTCTCCTGGGCCCAGGCCTGCCAATCGGCGAGGTAGCGGCGAAAGTCCGTGTAAGAGTACACTGATGGCGGTTCCATTCCCTTAATTTAAGGGATATCACTCGATTCAAGGGCCGATGAATGGAGCATCTTTTAGAGTACACATAAAGCCATTACCTCCAGCTTCCAGAGACTCGAGTACCCCGGGGCGGTTCCCGGCATGTATCGTTCCCACCCAGGACCACCGATCCAACAGACAAGGAATCGTCGCCGCCCTATGCCTCTTCGCGAAGAACAGATCGAGCGCTACCTGCGTCACCTCATCCTGGATGGTTTTGGCGGTACCGGCCAGGAAAAGCTCCAGAAGGGATCGGTACTGGTGATCGGCGCCGGAGGCTTGGGATCCCCCGCCTGCCTGTACTTGGCCGCCGCCGGAGTGGGTACCATCGGGCTCGTGGACGGCGACCGCGTGGAACTATCCAACCTTCAGAGGCAGGTGATCCACCACACCGCGGACCTTTCCCGGGCCAAGGTCCAGTCCGCAGCGGAGAAGATGCGCGCCATCAATCCCGACGTGCGCGTGGTGGAACATCCCTTCTTCCTGGACCACACCAACATCCTGGAGCTGGTGGGCGGCTACGACTTCGTATTGGATTGCACCGACGGATTCCCCATCAAGTTCCTGATCAACGACGCCTGCCTGCTGGCCAACAAGCCATTCAACCACGCCGGAGTGCTTCGGTGGGAGGGGCAGACCATGACGTGCCTTCCCTGGAGGTCGGCGTCCTACCGCTGCGTATTCAAGAAGGCCCCGGACCCGGGAATCGTTCCCAGCTGCGCCCAGGCGGGAGTGCTGGGGGCCATGGCCGGCACCCTGGGAACCATCCAGGCCACAGAGGCTGTGAAATACCTGCTGGGCATCGGGGAATTGCTGGAGAACCGTCTTTTGGTGTACGATTCCCTGCGCATGCGCATGCGCACCGTGAACATCAAGCGAGACCCCCGCTGGAAGGCGGACTCCCCGCACCCGGACATCGCGCACCTGGACCCCATCGAAGTCCAGAAGTGCTCCATCGAACCCTCGGAGATCCCAGGATGAACGACCTCAAGGCCCCCAAATCCTCCCAGCTGGGCTGGGACATGGACCACGTCTGGCTGTTGCGGGACGGCAACTGGATCCTGGAAGGCGAATGGCGATCCGCACAGGCCGGATGGCGGCCCCTGGAAGGGCGGGTGGAGATCTTCGAGGACACCGCCCGCTACATCCTGGGCGACGAGGAAGGCCCCCAACGCCTGCTGCGGCTCTCTCCCGCCCGCGCCAACCGCCAAGCGTTCAAGGTGGAGGTCCACACCGAATCCGTCACCCTGGTGGGAAGCGTTCGATCCTTCGGCATGCGACAGGATCTGACGGCCGCCGCCGGCAACTGGAACATGGCCGAAACCGCCCTGCAACGATCGGACGCGTCGGTGGAAGTGGATGGGATCTTCACCCGTCTGGGCGAGGTCCACGACGCGTGGCGTTGGATCCTGCGCCCCCAACCCCTGGACGAGGTCTGGACAATCCCTCCCACGGTGTTGGCCGACATCCGCACGCAGGCGCGCGCCGGAGCGCCCCTGGAGCAATGCGGCCTTCTGGTGGGCAAGGCGTCCGACCGCGCCGTGCTCCAGGCGATCCCCATGGCCAACCTGGCGGCTTCGGAAGACAGCCACGAGATGGATCCCGCCCAGGTGGAAAAAGCCATCCGGGAAGCCCGTGGCGCGGGATTGGATGTGTTGGGACATTGGCACAGCCACCCCTTTTCTCCCGCCCGCCAGTCGGACGAGGACATCCGACTGGCCAAACCGCAGGAAACCGTGTTCGGAGTCGTGTCCCTCATGGAGGACGCCGCCACTCCGTTCGGCCTATTCCTGATCAAGTCGGGGATTTCCCTGCCCGTTAAACTCGTTTTGCAGAGTTGAGTCTCGATCACGCCCCTCCCGGACTCCAAGGTCGGGGCGGGGTTCTATCTTTCCGCGCCTCGTTTCGATCTTCCATCTCCATCCAGGAGCCCTCTCGATGAGCATCCTCCAGTCCCAAGATCCCGAAATCCACCTGGCGACCCTCCACGAGGAGCTTCGGCAGATCCACGGCCTCGAGCTGATCGCCTCGGAGAACTACGTCTCGCCGGCCGTGCTGGACGCGATGTCGTCGGTGTTCACCAACAAGTATTCGGAAGGCTACCCCGGCAAGCGCTACTACGGCGGCCAGGAATACGTGGACGTGGTGGAAACGCTGGCCATCGAACGCGCCAAGGCCCTGTTCGGCGCCAAGTTCGCCAACGTCCAGCCCCTGTCCGGATCGCCTGCCAATCTCGCGGTCTACTTCGCCCTTCTGAACCCGGGCGACACCGTGCTGGGTCTGGCTCTGGACCACGGCGGCCACCTTTCGCACGGACACCCCGTCAACGCGTCCGGCATCCTGTACAAGTTCACCCAGTACACGGTGGACAAGTCCACCGGGCGCATCGACATGAACCAGGTCCGCGAGATCGCCCGCCGCGAGAAGCCCAAGCTGATCCTGGCCGGATTCAGCGCCTACTCCCGCGACCTGGACTGGAAGGAATTCAAGTCCATCGCCGACGAGGTGGGAGCCTACACCATGGCAGACATCGCCCACATCGCGGGTCTGGTGGCCGGCAAGGCGATCGAATCGCCCGTGGGAATCTTCGATGTGGTGACCACCACCACCCACAAGACCCTCCGCGGACCGCGCGGCGCGCTGATCCTCACCAACTCCGAGGATCTGGCCAAGAAGTTCGATCGCGCCGTCTTCCCCGGCATGCAGGGCGGCCCCCACGTGCCGCAGATCGCCGCCAAGGCCGTGGCCTTCGGCGAAGCCCTGCGCCCCTCGTTCCAGGTCTACGCCAAGAACGTGATCCAGAACGCCCAGCGCTTGTCCACCAAGCTCCAGGAAAAGGGATTCGCGGTGATCTCCGGTGGCACCGACAACCACCTGATGGTGGTGGACATGACCTCCAAGGGACTGTCCGGCAAGGAGTCCGAGCGTCTGTTCGACGAAGTGGGGATCTCGAGCTCGCGTTCCACCATCCCCTACGATCCCCGCAAGCCCCTGGATCCCTCGGGCGTGCGTCTGGGCTCCGCGGCGGTGACCACCCGCGGATTCGGACTGGAGCAGATGGACTTCATCGCCGACATCCTGGATCGCGCCGTGGCCCATCGCGCGGACGCCTCCAAGCTCGCCTCCCTCAAGGCGGAAGTCTCCGCCTTGGCCAGCCGCTATCCGCTGTTCCGGATGGGCTGAATCAAACCTCGACGCCCGTGAAGCGCTGGATGGCGCCGGCCAGATCCTGCCTGGAAGCGGGTTTGGCCAGGAAGGCGTCCATCCCCGCCTCCAGACAGGCTTCCCGATCTTCCGGAAGCACCGACGCCGAAAGGGCCACCAGGGGAATCCGGTGGCCCTTTTCGTTGGATTCCATGTCCCTCACGCGCCGCGCGACCACATGCCCATCCAGATCCGGCATCTGCATGTCCAGGAAGGCGATGTCGTAATGCTCCCTGGACAGCCGGTCCAGCGCCGCCTCGCCGCCATCCACCACCACGGGGTTCAGCCCCATGCTCTGCAACTGACGCTGGATCACGCGGCGGTTCACCGGGTTGTCGTCCGCGACCAGGACGTCCAAGCTCTCCGGAAAATGCGACGGATCCTGTCGAAGGGATGAATCGTCGAAGGCCGTCCCCTCCAAGGCCAACTGCCGCGCCAGGGACGACAACCTCACGGGGACGGAAAGCTGGTGCTTGCCCGCGGCTCCCGGCGCCCCCCTGACGATCGCCACGATCTTGGCGCGCGGCCAGCTCGCCGCGATCTTCTCGAGTTCGATCCGGCATTCCGGATCGACCAGCGCCACATGGAAGTCCGCGTCCGACGGAACGGTCCTGCCGAAGGGAACGGCATCCACCCCAAGGCACGCGCAGGCGTCCACCAGGGACCGGACCACCTCCTTGGAGGGGGCGTGCACCAGGACGGAGATGCCGGACGGAACCGGGGCCGGCTCGGGCTCGAAGGCCAGCTCCAGTTCCACGCGGAAGACCGATCCCTTGCCCAGCACGCTGCGCACATGGATGTCGCCGTTCATGGCCTGGGCCAGGCGCCGGGAAATGGTCAGCCCCAGGCCGGTGCCGCCGGTCCGCGTGCGACGCCCACGGATCTGCATGAACGGATGGAACAGGCGACTCAGCCCCTCCGGAGAGATTCCCGGTCCGGTGTCGGAGATCTCCAGGCAGAACATCGCCATGCCCGATCGACGGCTCTTCCTGGCGTGCACGCGCAGGCACACGACGCCCCTCTCGGTGAACTTGGACGCGTTCCCGACGATGTTAGACAGAATCTGACGTATCCGACCCTCGTCGCCACGGACCATCCTGGGAGTTCCCGGATCCCATCGCCAGACCAGATCCACCCCCCTGACCTGGCCCACCGCGGCGAACAGGCCCATCACCTTCTCGGCGAGCTCGCGCAGATCGAATCGCGAATCGTGCAGTTCGAGCCTGCCCGCCTCGATCTTGGCCATGTCCAGGATCTCGTCGAGGATGGACAGGAGGGCCGACCCGGCGTCGTGGGCCGTCTCCACCATCTCTTCCTGGCTGGCGGTGAGTTCCGTCTGGCGCAGCAGTTCGGTCATCCCCAGGATGGCGTTCATGGGAGTGCGGATCTCGTGGCTCATGCTGGCCAGGAAATCCCCCTTCGCCCGGCTGGCCAGGGTCGCCTCCTGCAAGGCGGCCTCCAGTTCCAATCCCATCCGCACGCGATCGGTGATCTCCATGCAGACCCCGGTCACGCTGAACCCGTCCTTCATGCTTCCGCGCAGGTCCACGTCCTCGGTGAACCACTTCCAGTTCCCTTCGCAGTCGCGACAACGGAACTCCTGGCGGTAGTGGGCGATGCCGTTGCGCATGGCCGACTCCGAACGTCGATCGCACTCGATCACATCCAATGGATCGCGACTGCGGTGCCAGGCTTCGGGGAATCGCTCTCCCGGGCGGATCTCCAGCGGCAGAAGCTGCTTGGCCACATCCTCGTTCATCAGGTGCAGGTCCCAGACGGGTCGATCGTCCACCAGGCAGACCTTCGCGTGCCAAAGGATGCAGCCGGCGTGGCTCAACACGGCGTGGAGCGCCTCCACCTCGGAAACCACCGGGGACACCGGAGTGGCCACGACCACCTTGAGGGTGTCGTCGTACTCGAAGACCCCGCTGGACAGCCGCCACCGGGACCGTTCGCCCTCGACCACCAGATCCACCTCCACGCACCCGCCCCCCTCGGCGGAGAGGAAATCCGCAAGCGTCGAGCGGGAGAACGGACTCGCCAGGTCCAACACGTCCCTTCCCTCCAGATCCCCCAGATTCATGGCGAACGCCGCCGGGTTGTGGAACTCCACCCTGGACCCACGCAGGACCAGGACGGGCTCGGGCAGGACCCGAAACAGGTTCTGCAGCAGGTTGGACGGGAGGGCTTGCATTGTGTTGCCATTGTATCAGATCTGTGGCCAAAGCTCCAGGGAGGGCCTAGATTTTTCTCCACCATGGAAGCGTCCTTCACCCTTGTTCCGGCGCTGAAATCCCAGAAATTGGATCGGATGCTGCGGGCCAGACGGATTCTGATCGCCACCGATTTCGATGGTACGCTCACGTCCCTGGATTCCGATGGTCCCAACGACATCCTCCCGGCCGCGTGCGAAGCTCTCCATCGGCTTTCCACCAAACCATCGGTGCAGATCGCGTTGGTTTCGGGGCGTCGCGGATTGGATCTGGAAAGCCTGAGCTCGGAGCTTCCACCTTGCTGGAAGATATCCGATCACGGCAGGTGTTGTCGCGATCCCATGGGCGGCGCGCTGGTCGATTGGCCCAGCCACGCGGGGACAGGCCCCCTCGAGCGCGCCTGGCTCCAGGCGGAAACCCATCTGGCGCAGCACCCGGATTTCCAGGTGGACCGCAAGCGGTTCTCCGTCGTGGTGCACCTCCCCCCGCGCCTTTCCCACCACGGTCTGGAATGCCTTGAACGCTGGATGGCCATCTCGCGCAGCTTCGGGCTGGAAGTGGTCCGGGGCCGTCGCTTCGTGGAATCGCTGGTTCCCGGATTCGACAAGCGCCGCGCCCTGCTGCGTCTTTCGGCCCACCTGCGGTGCGACTTCCGCGTGTTCGGCGGAGACGACATCTCCGACCTTTCCACCCTTTCCGAACTCGCCAGCCGTCCCGATGGCATGGCCGTCTTCCTGAGGTCTCCCGAACGCACCAGCTCCGGCATCCCCGTGGATGCCACCGTCGAAGGCCCCGAAGGCTGGGCCGCCTTCCTCTGGGAACTGGCGGAAAGGATTCCCGACTAGGATTCCCGGCGCGCAGGTTCCTACCTTGCCTGCTCCATGAACGGAGATCGAGGATGAATCGCGCCGACGTCTGCGCTCCCTGCACCGAGGGATTCGCACCGACGGAGATCCCAGGAGCGTCTTCCTGGACTCCCAATGGCCTTGCCCCCATCACACCGGACCGCCCCTTCGCCAGGGAGTTCACCTACCAAGGTCTGCGGGTCTGGCCGAACGTCTATCTGGCCCCCATGGAAGGGGTGACCGACCCGGCCTTCCGGCGCCTGTGCAAACGGCTGGCCGGCGGACGCATGGGAATGCTGGTTTCCGAATTCGTGAGCATCGAGGGACTCACCAGGTTCAACCCGAAGACGGAGGAGAAGGCTCGCTTCTTCCCGGAAGAACTTCCCTTCACGGTCCAGATCTTCGGGGCCGAGCCCGACCGGATGGCCTGGGCGGCGCAACGGGTGGAGGAATCGGGAGCAACGGCTGTGGAGATCAATTGCGGCTGCCCCGTGCCCAAGGTGGTGAAGAAGGGCGGCGGATCGGGATTGCTCAAGGACCTGCCGCTTCTGGAGGAGATCTGCTCCAAGGTCCGCAAGGCCGTGTCCATCCCCTGCTCCATCAAGGTGCGGATCGGCTGGTCGGACGACTACATCACCGCCTTCGAGACCCTGAAGATCGCCGAAGGAACGGGAATGGGGCTGCTGGTGGTCCACGGCCGCACCCGGGCCCAAGGCTACAAGGGCTGGGCCAACTGGGACGTGATCGGCGAGGTCAAGAGCCGCGCCGCCATTCCCGTGGTGGGAAACGGGGACGTCACCACCTGGCAGGGAGCGGTGGATCGGCTGGCCCGGTACGGCGTGGACGGAGTCCTGTGCGGACGCGGCGCCATGCACAATCCCTGGATCTTCGGCCAGATCGCCGACCTCTACGACGGCAAGGAACCCCGCTCGCCCAGCCTCCAGGAACATCGGGAGGTGTTCCGCACCTACCTGGAGCTGTTGCGCGAGGAGATGGACCACGAGGGACGCGTCCTGGGCAAGCTCAAGCAGTTCGCCGCCCGCTGCATGAAGAGCCTGCGCGGAGTCTCGACGGCCCGGACGGACATGCTGCGGTCGGAATCCGTCCAACAGTACCTGGACATCTCCGACGCGTTCTTCGAACGCCTCGAGAACGAAGGCGGAGCCTCGTGGGATCCGGGAGCGGTGCGCGAGCTCAACGGCAAGAACGCCGAGGAACCCGAGGTCGGCGCGTCCCACTGGTGAGGCCGGGGGGGGCGCCTTCCCTACAGGACGGCCCCCTGCCGGGTTCCACGTGCGCGCAGTTCCGCCTCGATCCCGTTGATCACGTCCCATTTCTTCTCGCACCATTGCGGGGAAAGCAGGAGATCCCCCTGGCAGGTTCCGGTGAGCCTGTGGAAGACCACCTCGGGCGGGGTGCGCTCCACGATGTCGGAAGCCCAACTGACATATTCCGACATCGAAAGGGGGATGTACTCGGAACGTCTCCACTGGCCGGCCAGCAGGCTCCCCCGCACCACGTGCAGGGGATGGATCTTCAAGCCGTCCACGCCGGACTGCACCACCCGACGGTGGGTCTCCAGCGCGTGTTCCCTGCGTTCGCCGGGAAGCCCCAGGATCAGGTGGGCGCACACGGGCAGTCCCAGGGCCCGGGCCCGGGCGCACTCCCTGAAATAGGTCTCCGCGTCGTGGCCGCGATTGACCGCCTTCAAGGTGTCGTCGAAGGCCGACTGCAGTCCCAGCTCCAGCCACACCACCGCCCCGGAATCCTGGATGCGGGCCAGTTCCTCCAGCACCCCGGGAGCCAGGCAGTCCGGACGGGTGCCCACCGAAAGCCCGACGCATCCAGGAAAGGCCAGCGCCTGTCGCCAGAGATCGCGGATGCGGGAGAGTTCGCCGTAGGTGTTGGTGTAGGCCTGGAAGTAGGCCAGGTACTTGCGCGCCCCGGTCCTCCGCGCCACCACCGCGGCTCCTTCCGAAAGCTGCACATCCAACGGTGGTTTGCGGCGCGAGGCGGGAGCGAACGTGTCGTTGTTGCAGAAGGTGCACCCACCGCGTCCCACGCTGCCGTCGCGGTTGGGACAGGTGAAGCCGGTGTCCAGCGCGAGCTTGTGCACCCGTTCCCCGAAACGCCCCAGGAGGTCCTGCCCCAGGGTGAGGACCAGGTCGGCGATGGAACGGGATTGCCCCACCAGGCTAGTGGACACCGGAGAACAGCCGTTCGGCGTCGGAAGGCACGCGCAGGTTCTGGTGCAGGAATCGATTCACTTCGCCCGAGGTGGCCAGCTTGCGGGTACCGGCGGCGATCTCCTTGAGCTCGGAGAGCGTGTATCCGCGCAGGAGGACCTTGGTCCGCGGAATGTAGCGCGAATCCATGGAAAGGGTATCCACTTGGATGCCCGCCAGAAACAGTGCGCAGGCGGGATCCGCGGCCATTTCTCCGCAAACGGACACAGGAACTCCCGCGCGCGTGGCTTCCCAGGAAAGCCGCGAGAGGAGGCTGAACAGCGCGGGATGGTAGTTGCTGGCCAACTCGGCCACCTTCCGGTTGCCACGGTCGGCGGCGACGGTGTACTGGAGGAGGTCGTTGGTCCCCACGGAAAGGAAATCCACCAGCCGCGTGAGGTGGCTGGCGATCTCGACGGCCGCGGGAACCTCGATCATGGCTCCCACCTGGACCTCCTCCTGGAAGGGCAGTCCCCGCGAACGCAGTTCGGCGCGAGCCAGGTCCACCTGGCGGAGGACCTCCTTCATCTCGTCGACCGCGGAGATCATCGGGAACAGAATCCGTCCGCGACGCGAGTCGCAGGCGCGCAGGAGGGCCCGCAACTGGGTGCGGAAGAGCTCCGGATGGGCGAGCGAAAGCCGGATGGAACGCTGCCCCAGGAAGGGGTTGTCCTCGAGTTCCTGCGTTTCCGGATTCTGCAGGAAGGGCGCGATCTTGTCGCCTCCCAGGTCAAGCGTGCGGAAGGTGATGGTGCGATCGGGGAATTCCTCGAAGGCCTTCTGGTACACGGCCAGCTGCTGGGCTTCCGTGGGCGCTTCGCGCCGCATCAGATACGGGAACTCCGTGCGGTAGAGCCCCACGCAATCGGCGCCGCGCGAGCGGGCGATGGCGAACTCGCGCAGAAGCCCCACGTTGGCGGCCACCTGGATGATCTCCCCGGAGGCCAGTCTGCAGGGTCCGAGAAGCTCCCGGTCGGCCCCGATCTCCACCCGGGCCTCCTCGATCTCGGAGACACGCTGGTATTCTTCCAGCACGGAGCGGGTGGGCCGCACGAACACGTTGCCCACCACGGCATCCACCAGGATCTGTTCGCCGTCCTCCACTTCGGAGGCGGGAGCTCCCACCCCGGTGATGGCAGGAAGATTCAACGCCCTGGACATCAGGCTCACGTGGCTGGTCGCTCCCCCCTCGGCGGTCACGAACGCCTTGGCGCCGCGTGTGGCCAGCACCACGAGATCTCCGGGAGAAAGAGCGTGCGCGAACACCACCGCGCCATTGGGGTCGCGTTCCGACAACGTCCGTCCCACCAGCTTGCCCACCAGCATCCGACCGATGTCCGCGAAATCGGCGGCGCGTTCGCGCAGGTAGTCGCTCTTGGCCTGGAGCATCGCCTGGACCATCTGGTCCACGGCGTCGAACACCGCCAGGGCGGCGGAGCGCCCCTCGTCGATGCGGGTTTCCACCGATCCTCGGAAGACGGGATCGTTGAGAAGCAGCGCCTGCGCACCGAACACGAACGCCAATTCCTGTCCAACCAGTTCCACCGCGGCGGCCTCGCAGCGATGGATCTCTTCCAGGCTCGCGTGGATCGCGCTGTCCAGCGCGGCCTTCTCGTTGGCCGCGCCATCCGAGCTCAGGAGCTCCAGGACGCTTCGCTGGATCTGCTCGCCGTGGCGGTAGGAAGGCCCCTGCACCATGCCCGGAGCGGCCGCGAACCCGCGGAGGAGCTGCATGTCCCCCTTCCGGGAGAAGACCGAAGTGCCCCCGTGCCGATTCGAAGCATCGTCCAGGATCCGCAGTTGCCGCTCGCGATCGCCCGTGCCGCGTTCCAGAGCCGACAGCAGGCGCGAGCTTTCCACCACACCCGACAGGTGCGACGCCAACGCGACGACCAGGTGTTCCACCTCCGGTGGCTGGATCTGCTCGCGCCCCGACCGGACCACCACCACCCCGTTGCACCGCCCCCTGGTGACCATGGGGACGCCCAGGTAGGAGACCAGGTTGTCCTCGGACAGCTGGGCGAACCGATGGAACCCCGGAGTGCGAGGACCGTTGGCCACGTTCAGGCTCTCACGCGTCTGGGCGATCATTCCCGTGAGCCCCTCGCCCAGTTCCAGCTTCACGGGCATGGAGGGGATCCCGGAGGACGTGGCCTCCAGGGTGAGGGTCATGGTTTCGGGATCGGCCAAGTACAGGTTGCACAGGTCGCCGCCAAGGTGCTCGGACAAGAGCCGCACCACCTGCGTTGCGATTTCCCGCAATCCGCTGGATCGCGACACGATCCTCGCGAAATCGGAAAGCAGCGCCAGTGACCTGGACGAATTTTCCTCCATCAGACTGCCTGTCGGATCCTTTCCCAACCTTCCACTGGAATCTGGGCCCCCAGGACTTGGATCACTTCCGCGGCGGTGAGCGATGCCAGGTGCGCCGCCTTGGCCAGATCCCATCCCCGGTCCAGCCCGCTGATCAGGCCGGAAGCCCAGAGGTCTCCGGCTCCGGTGGTGTCCACCACCTTGGCGACCGGAGTCACGCCGGCGATCACCTGCTTGCCACCCTGGGCCAGGAGAGCTCCGCGAGCTCCCAGTTTCACCACGGCCAGGTCCACGTGTTGGGCGATCCACTCGAGGGAATTCTCGGGGTCGGTTTCCGTCAAGGCGCGCGATTCGTCCTCGTTGGCCAGAAGCCCGGCCAGGCGCCGCTGGGCGAGGATCTCCCGCAGCTTGTCGCGGAAGATCTGGACCACGTCGAAGGATCCGCAATCCAGGATCACGGGAATCCCTTCGCCGTTGGCCTTGGACAGCACCGCATCGAAGAAGGGCGTGTTGAACAGGAGATATCCTTCCAGATACACCAACCCGACTCCCTTCCAGGAGAGGGAGTCGAGATCGGAAGGCGAGAACTGGGCCGAGGCGCCCAGCGAGGTGAACATGGTCCGCTGCGCGTCCGGAGTCACCAGCGACAGCGCCGTGCCCGTGTCCGTGGTGCCCCGCGGGAAGTCCAGCGCCAGACCAGCCTCCTTGAGCGAGGCCTCCAGGCGATCGCCGACCTCGTCGCACCCGCGCTTGCCGAGGAATCTCGCCGAGGAGCCCAATCGGGAGAGCCCCACCAGAGTGTTGCACGCCGAACCACCAGGAGCCTCCGTCCAGCCCTGAGGCAGACGCGCCAGCATGGCCTTCTGGTCGGGAGGATCCACAAGGGTCATGCCTCCCTTGGGACGTTGGGTGGCCGCGACGAATTCGTCGGGTACATGCGCGAGAAGATCGAGGAGCGCCGCGCCAACGCCCAGTATTTGTTGATACCTGCTCACCTAGGCAAAACTAGAAAACGCCGGGCCCGAGGGCTCGCTTTCCGAGCGCCGTCGAAAAGGCATCCGAAAGGCGTTCCGGCCACCCCAAAGAACCAGCCCAAGCAGGCTTGTCCCCAGGTCCCAGGTGCATTCCGCGTGCGGGGGACTGGGACCGAAATCGGATTCCCAGCGCACCTTGCGGATCCCCAGCGCCGCCACACCGCCGGACAGAGCGCCTTGGCAGAACCCCATCAGAGCCGGATCCCATCCCGCCACCCGAAAGGACAGCCTTCGCGTGAGGAGACCGATCAGGAGAAAACCTCGCCCTGCCAACCAGACGATCCATCGCCAAGGCAACCGCTTCTTCCGCCCCTTGGACGGGGAGGACTTTTCCGGCGAAGGCGAGGGTGGCGATTCCATCTTGGAATCCAGGAAACGGAAGAACAGGGATTCCACCTTGCGGGAAAGCCACCCCAGAAGACGTCCGCCACCCATCGGAACACCCCAAGGCAAGATCGATACCTTGAACGTGCCGTCCCGGAAGACCGCATGCAGGCGCACCCACACAGGCAGACAAAAGGCCCCGACCAGCGCCAGGGCCCCCAGGACCACCCAAATCAATCCTTGGCCTTGGCCCGGAGCTTGACGAGAACCTCGGGGAACCCCTTGGAGGCGATGATGGTCTTGAACTGGTCGCGGTAGTTGTTCAGGCTGGAGGACTGGTCGATGACCAGATCCCAGGCGATCCACTTGCCGTTTTCCTGGTGCATCTTGTACTGGACCTTGGAGGTGTCGGCCCCCTGGAAGACCACGGCATTCACGATGGTCTTTTCTCCGGTTCCCGTGGACGAGTAGCGGGTGGAATCGGCCTTGTACCGCTCCAGGCGACGGATGGAGGTGTTTTCCACCGCCTTGTGGAACAGGACTTGGAAGGAGTCCTGGTCGGCCTTGGAGAGGGTCGCCCAGGTCTTGCCCAGCGAACGCTTGCCCATCTCCTTGAAGGAGAACATGGTGTTGACCAAGGCACGCAGCGAATCCTTCTGGGATTTCACCTCGGGCTTGTAGGTCTTGAGGAACGCAATCAGGGCCTTGTCGTTGGACTTGACGATTTCCGCGGGATCCTTGGGGGTCTGGGCCAGCGTGGCGACGGCCAAGGAAGCGACGATCAAGGAGAATTTAGCGACGGACATGGGATGCCTCGGGAAGAAGGTGCGATTTGCGATGAACGGGATCTGAGGAAGAAACCTACTGGTTTCGGGCCGTCCCGACCAGAGCGGGCTGCTCCAGCAGGGTTCCGGAGGCCAACAGGACTTCCAAGGCAAGCTTGTTGCGTTCGTGGACGCTGTCCCAATACTTGTTCTGGTAATCCAGCCAGGTCTTGTAGGGGCCGATCAGATCCTTCCCGCGGGAAGGATCCAGATCCACCTGTTGGCCCACCGATTTCAGCCAGGCATCGGCGGCATCCAAGGCGGTCTTCGCCGACCTCTGCCGCTCTCCCATGGCGTTGTAGCGCAACCAAGCATCCTTTGCCAAGGCGAGTAGCCCCCGCCGTGCGTAGACTTCCTTGCGACGCAACTGCTGCCAGTCGAGCTCGGCCCGTTTCACTTCGGCGAGCTGGCTCCAGAAATTCAGGTGCCAACGGAACCCCAATCCCAGCATGCCCCCGATGGCGTTGAGGGGGTCGGTGATGAGCACGTCCTTGTTCTGCTCGTCGCGGTTGGCCACCCATGCCTTGGTGTAGGAGAACTTCCCGAACACGAAGATGTCCGGGCCCATGTTGGCGCGCTCCACATCGACCAACGAGGACTTCGCCTCGAGGCCGGCCTTGAGCCTGGCCAGATCGGGATGGGCGAAGCGTGTTTCCAGATCGACAAAGGAGCCCAGGTCCGGAAGGGGCTCGAGGAGACTGTCGGCGATGACCATGGAATCGGAGGAGGAGTATCCGAGCGCGAACGCCAGCCCCTCGCGAGCCCGATCCTGCCCCAGTTTGGCCTCCTGCAGGCTCTTTTCCAGTTCGTAGCGCCCGATCTTGATCTGGAACAGGTCCGTCTGGGAAACGTCCTCGTCCCCGTCGTCGAGTTTTGTCTGCAGCGCGTTCTGGACGCTGTCCAGCCGCTCGTTGGCCTCGCGGAGCATCTTGAGCATCCTAGTGGCGTACTGGAATCCGAACAAGTACTCCAGGGATTGCTTCACGTAGGTCTGCCGACGTCCGTGGAGCTCGGCCTGCGCGACCCGGGCTCCCGCCCGTGCGGCTTTCATGCCGGCCCGCAATCTGCCGACATTCAGGGGTTGCGCCACGGAAATCTCCGTCCCGAAGGTGGGACCCAGTGGCCACCAGGCGTAGCTGCGCGTGGAATCCACGATCCGTGAAGAATCCGGACCAGTCCCCTTCTGGTAATCGTAGCGGAATCCGGGTGCGGGGGCGAACCCCACGGAGACCTCGAACTCAGGCAACACCACCTTGCGCTTCAAACGCTCGATCTGGGCCTGGGACTGGCGAAGGCTCAGGGAGTCCTCGGAAAGCTGGGGCTGGCGCTCCAAGGTACGACGAACGACATCCGAGATCTGCAGGCCACCCGCCTGGACGCCAAGGGAAAACAACAACGCTGGGAGAACCCAATTCATGGCAGCAAAGGTAGCCACCCTGCGAAGGACGGCAACCGATCCGACCATCGATTGAGCTACCTTGGAGAAGTGCGCTTCCTTCCAGCCTTGATCATTCTGGCCAACCTCCTGCCGGCCTCGGATCCACTCGGCCCCGACGGGAATCCCTTCTCCGTGCCGACAGCCTCCAGTCTGGGAGGCACCAAGGACAGTACGACCCGTGCGGACTCCCTGGCGACAATCGCCAAGGCTGTTGCCGCGCCCCCCAGACCGGTCTATCACGCGCCGGACTGGTCCTGGGAAATTTGTCCCAGGCTGGGGATGATTCCCGCCGATTTTCCCGAACGATCCAACTTCGCATCCGACATTTCCCGCTCCGCCCAAGCCGAATCCCTTACCGTCCAGCAACCCTACCCCGGCTCCGACATCGCCATCCGCACGGGGGTCGATTTCACGGTCCGCAGATCCAATTCCTTCCGGGTGGTCGTCGGGACCGATTGGACCCACTGGAGTGCGGAAGCCATCGCGCAACGCGATTCCACCGGCCGCCTCGTGAACCGCTCCTACACCAGCGACCTCCTGCTGGGTAGCGTTGGAATGGATCTTTTGATCTCGCCTGCGGTCCTGACCGTGGATGCCGCGCGCGATGTCTTCTTCGGATTCCGCTACCGCGCCGGTGCCGGTCGGCTGGTCGGGCGACAATCGGTCTGGGGATTCAGCTCGGGCACCACGTTCCTTCTGGGCGCGGATTTCGCCGCTTGGCAGCGGCTGGCGCTTTCCGGAACGCTCGGGTTGAACACGCAGTCCACCCGAAGCGACCGCCCCTGGAGCGATGTGCTCTGGAACACTCCCACCAAGTCGTCCACCCGGTGGTCGGCGGGTGGACTCTCCCTGGAATTCTTGCTACGGTGGGGTCCCTCCCGGGATACCAGCTCGGTTCAGAAGAAGTAGCGAATCCCGCCGATCCCGCACAAGGCCGGGTTCCAGGTCGCCAGCTCCAAGTCGTGTTCGATGGCGCTGGCCGCGATCAAGCGATCCACCGTGTCCAGATCCGCCCCCGGGATGCGCGCCGATCTGGCGACGATGGCCGGCGACAGCGGAACCACCACCGCTTGGGACGCCTCCAAGGCCTTTTCCAACCAGAGTTGGGCGGGAATGGGAAAGCGAAGTCGCCCATCCTGCAGTTCCTGGGCGATTTCCAGCCAACTGGCTTGACTGAGCGCGATGCGTCCCTTGGCCTTGGAAAGCAAGGAAGAGCGTTCCGGCCCCACGCGGGAATCCCGGGCCATCCAGGCCACGAACAAGGGGGTATCCACAAGGATCAAGCTCATCGCCAATCCGGGCGCATCTGCACCCCCTCCAACGGCTGATCCGGCTCTTGCCCTTCCATGATGGGAGAAATGCACGCGATGGCACGCCCCCGCTTGGTCAGAAACACCTGACCTCCATTCTGATGCAATTCTTCCAGAATCGCCAAGCATCGTGCTTTGAATTCACCGACACCAATTTGCATATCCATAAAGATCATTCATACATGACCAGTCATCAAGATGTGACCTCTTTTGACCTTCCTGCGAAGATGCCGCCTCTCCCACTCCCTCCATCGACCCCATTGCGCATACCGCTGTTCGGCCTCGCGGAATTCCTTGTGGTGGATGACGCGTTTGTGGCCACCACCCCGCCGGGGCGGATGGGCGATATGGCACATCTCGTGGAACAGAACCCCTTCCACCGCGTACCGCGGGACATCCGCCGCATCGTAGGCCCGAGCGATGGTGATCAAGTGGACAATTCCCTGCGAGATCTTCAGGGATTGATGGGTGGAAAGCCCACCCCACTTGGGGGACCAGCGCACCACGGCCTCCAGACGTCCCTGGAAGTACTCCTGGTTGAGCTGGTCAAACAGCGGCCTGAGGTCCCAGGCGATTCCCGCCGCGCGTTCTTCGGGAACCTTCTCTTCCAAGCGAGGCTCCATCCATGCGAAGATCGCCCGCTGGCTTTGCTGCTTGCGCAGGCGAGATCCCGGAGAGGGATGGAGGGCCGCTCGGATCCACTGGTCCAACTGCTCCTGGATGTCCAGAGGGGCATGGTACAACGAGGGAGGAACCAGGCAGACCCACCCCCCATTCCTGCGAACCAGACTCCAACCGCGCTTTTTCCGAGAGGCGACTTCCCGGACCACCTGCCCTTGGCCGGCGGTCTGGGTCTTCGCTGGAGGTTCGGGCACCGAGGACTCCGGAGGCGGGCGATCCTCCCGAGCGAACAGATCCAGCACTCCCTGGACCATCCTGCCCCATCCGTTCACCGCACCTCCAGTTCCAGGGAGGTTTCTTCGAGGAGTCTCCGTACCGGAGCGAAGGACGTGCGATGCTCCGGGCACGGCCCCCATTGCGCCAGGGCAGCAAGATGCGCAGGAACGGGGTATCCCTTGTGGATCCGGAAGCCATACTGGGGGTATCGCTCATCCAAAGCCACCAACTGGGCATCGCGGACGGTTTTGGCCAGGATGCTCGCGGCGGCGATGGAAACGATCGCACCATCGCCTCCGATCACCGCTTCCTGGGGGCCCGTCCAGCCGGGGAGCTTCCGGTTGCCATCCACCACGATGGAGGTGGGAGGTTCGTCCAACTGCTCCAAGGCCCGGCGCATGGCCAGATAGGTCGCCTGGAGGATGTTGATGGCATCGATCTCCGCGGGACTGGCCTCCCCCACCGCCCAACGAAGCTGTTTGGAGGAGCGGATCGCGTCGGCCAGTTCCAGGCGCCGCCGTTCCGAAAGCTTCTTGGAATCGTCCAGACCCTTGAGTCGAAACCCCACCGGGGCCACCACCACGGCAGCCACCACCGCCCCGGCCAGCGGCCCGCGACCGGCTTCGTCCAGCCCCCCCACGGGACCGGGAAGGTGCGCGGGGGGGTCCCCCAAACGCGCGTCCCGATCCGTTGCACGCATCCCCGCCACTGTCGTTCTCCCCTCGCGTTGGATTATTTCCCAAAGATGCCCTCCGGTTTGGACTTCGAGCGGAGGGAGGGCATATCTTTCCGAGTGATGGTTTCGATGGAGCAAGCCAAGGAGGAAGTTCGGTCCAAAGCCGATCTTGTCTCCATCGTCGGCAGGCGCGTGGCCCTCAAGCGCAAGGGTACCTACTACGTGGGACGTTGCCCG
Source organism: Fibrobacteria bacterium (assembly GCA_035352895.1). Classification (GTDB taxonomy): domain Bacteria; phylum Fibrobacterota; class Fibrobacteria; order UBA5070; family UBA5070; genus UBA5070. Next base: position 18,130 of record DAOPYN010000033.1, read on the forward strand.
TTCCACGACGACCACGACCCATCCATGCACGTCAACACCCAGCTTGGAATCTACAAGTGCTTCGTGTGCGGGGCCGGTGGGGATGTGTTCAAGTTCGTGATGGAAATCGAGCACATGGGTTTCCGGGAAGCCCTGGAGCTTCTGGCGCGGGAAACCGGAGTGACCCTGCCGGAACGGACCACCGAAGACCCCCAGGTCGCCATCCGGCACGGAGCCGCCCGTTCCGCCTTGGACTTCGCGCAGGATTGGTTCCACCACAACCTCCTGGAATCGCCGGAAGTCCTTTCCTACGCGCATCGCCGTGGACTCACCGACGGGGAGATCACCGACTTCCACCTGGGACTGGCTCCGGAGGGAGGTCTGCTGGATGCGGCAAGGCGTGCCGGGCACTCGCTGGAAAGCCTGGAGGGCGCGGGACTGGCCGTGCGGGGCGAGAACGGCCAATGGCGGGAGCGATTCCGTCTCCGGCTGATCTTCCCCCTCCAGGACATGTCGCGACGGGTGGTGGGATTCGCCGGCCGGAACCTGCGCAAGGGTCGCAAGGACATTCCCAAGTATCTCAATTCACCGGAAACCGACTTCTACCGCAAGAGCCAATTCCTGTTCGGACTGGGGCACGCCCGCGCCGACATCGCCAAGACGGGCGAGGTCGTGGTGGTGGAAGGCTACATGGATTGGATGGCGCTGTGGCGCAACGGCATCCGCAACGTGGTGGCCGTGTCGGGAACCGCGTTCACCCGCGAGCAGGCGCGTCTCCTCGCCCGCCACGGCAAGCGGGTGGTGTGCTTCTTCGATGGGGACCGGGCCGGTCTGGCCGCCGCGGAACGTTCCCTTCCCGTCCTGCTCTCGGAAGGACTGGAGGCCAGGATCGCCGACCTCGCCCAGAAGGCGAAGGATCCGGACGAACTCGTGAAGGCGGAAGGTCCGGAGGGACTGCGCGACTGCATCGCTGCCGCCCGCCACTGGGTGCACTTCCTGATGGCCGGATTCCGCGCCACCACCCCCCACCCGTCTCCGGGGGACAAATCCGAATTCCTTCGCAGGGTCCGCGCCCTCCTGGCGGCCATCCCGGAGGACGACCTGCGCGACCAGTGCATCCGGGAGGCCCACCCGCATCTGGAAATCCTCGGCGTGGGCGACCACGATCTCCGCAAGCCGTCCACCAAACCAGAACCCATCCGAAGCATCCCCGCCAGAAACGGGAATCCCACCCCCTCGACATTTCCCGTGCATCCAGCCGGGAAAAAGGAGATACTGTCCGGAATCCGTCGAGTGGAGGCGCAGTTTCTGCACGTGATCCTTTCCCATCCCACCTTGGCCCTGGACATCCGCGACACCGTACATCCCTCCGACCTGGTCGAGGACCGGTGCCGGGAGCTTTGGGATTTGATCCTGGCTTCGTGCGAACTCACGGACGCGCCCCTGGAACCCCGTTCCTTCGTCGCCAATCTCGAATCATCCCTTGCCGGATTCGTCGCCGAACTCTTTCAATTGTTCGAAGTGAGACAAGACGAACTCGAAGCCCGATCCTGGCTGGACGACTTCCAACGCGACCTGGAAGCCCGACGCATGCGCAAGCGGCGTCGGATCCTAACCGCGCAGGCGAAGATCTCCACCGGAACCGATCGCCCCCTCTCCGAATTTTCCGAGCTGCTCGCTCGGGAACAGCACCTTCTCTCCCCCAGGATGGAACCGTGAACACTCCCGATCCGAAGATCGTCCGGCGCCTCGAGAAGACCGCTCGCGTCCAGGGCTTCCTGGCGCAGAACCAGATCAGCGCCGTCTGCACCGAGGAAGGTCAATCCCAGCTTCTGGCCGAACTCTTCCGCCGCCGCGGCGTGAACATCACCCAGGGCTCGGTGGGCGTGCGCCACAGCATGGAATCGCGCCGCCAGGGCGGCGGCGGTCAGGGACGCTTCTGGGATCCCACCTGGGTCTACCTCAATTCGGTGGGCAGGGTGGCGCTCCTTTCGCGCGAGGAGGAAGTCGACATCGCCCGGCGCATCGACCAGGTCCAGCAGCGGATCCTGCGGATCCTGTTCCACGACATGCGCATCGTCCGCGAGGTGGTGAACCTTTGCGAACAGGTGGAACGCGAGGAGATCCGCATCGAGGAGATCTGCCAGATCGACAACGACGCGTGGACGGAAACCCGCACCTACGACAAGGAGAAGGTCCGCATCCTCTCCCAACTCGAACAGTTGCGCCAGGCCATTTCCGCCTCCCCCCGCAAGGTTTCCGAGACCGCCCGCGAGACCGCGCTGGCCGTGGGGCTGTCCGCGCGCCAGATCGATCGACTCACCCGTCTCTGGAAGACCCTGGTGGAAGACGACGAACGCGCCCGCGAGGATCTCCTCACGGTGCGGCAGTGGGAAGGCGTCCGGGACAGCGCCAAGGAAGACCTCGTGGAAGCCAACGTGCGGCTGGTGGTGTCCATCGCCAAGCGCTACAACCAGAAGGGCATGGAACTGATCGACCTGATCCAGGAGGGCAACCAGGGCCTGATCCGCGCCGTGGAGAACTTCGATTACACCAAGGGCTACAAGTTCAGCACCTACGCGACCTGGTGGATCAAGCAGAGCATCACGCGCGCCATCGCCGACAAGGGCAAGATCATCCGCATTCCCGCGAACATGCTCGACAGCATCCGCCGCATCCTGCGCGTGGCCCGCGAGCTCCAATCCAAGACCGGTCTGCAGCCCACCCCCGAGGAGATCAGCGTGGCGGCGGGCGTGGACATCGAGAAGGTGAACATCGCCCTGGAATCCTCCCAGGATCCGGTGAGCCTGGACTCGTGGACCAGCGCCGACCAGTCCAGCCGCATCGGGGACTTCATCGAGGACAAGACCGTCGAGGCCCCCTGGCAGGCGGTGCAGACCCGTCTCCTGCGCGAGCAGATCGACACCGTGCTGGACGGCCTGGAAGAGAAGGAACGCCAGATCATCCGGCTGCGCTTCGGGTTGGACGACGGCCAGGCCAGCACTCTCAAGGAGATCGGCGAACGGTTCGGGATCAGCCGCGAGCGCGTGCGCCAGATCGAGTCCAAGGCTCTCCAGAAGCTCCAACACCCCTCCCGTTCGCGCATGCTGGAAGGTTGGGAGGAAGTGTTCGACGGGGAAATCGCTCCTCCGTGACGGACACGCCGGGACTGGTGGATTGGATCCGGGAGAATCGACGCGATCTCGACGCCGACGCGATCAATGTCGCGCTGGAATACGCCGCGACCGCCCACGAAGGACAGCGTCGCAAATCCGGGGTCCCCTACGCCGACCACCCCTTCGAGGTGGCCAGGATCCTCGCGGAAAACGAAATGGACGCTCCCACCATCATCGCCGGGCTCCTGCACGACGTGGTGGAGGACACCGAGATCCCCATTTCGCAGATCGAGGCCCGGTTCGGACGCGAGGTGGCGTTCCTGGTGGAGGGCGTCACCAAGATGGCCCTCCTGCCTTCCCAGACCCGCGAGCAGCGCCAAGCGGAGACCTACCGCAAGATGCTGGTGTCCATGGCCCGCGATCCCAGGGTCATCCTGATCAAGTTCGCCGACCGCCTGCACAACCTGCGCACCCTCCGGTACATGGCCGCCGACAAGCGCAAGATCATCGCCTCCGAAACCCTGGAGGTGTTCGCTCCGCTGGCGCATCGGTTCGGCTTGGCGCGGGTGAAATGGGAACTCGAGGACCTCTCCTTCAAGCATCTCCACCCGGACGAATACCAGAAGCTGGTGGAGAAGATCGCCGAGAAGCGCGCCGAACGCGAGCAGTACATCCGCTCGGTGGTGGAGCCCCTCGAGACGCGGTTCCGGCAGGCCGAGCTTGTCGCGGACGTCTCGGGACGCCCCAAGCACCTCTACAGCATCTGGCGCAAGATGCGCGAGAAGGGCGTGACGGAAATCGACAACATCCACGACCTCAACGCGGTGCGGGTGCTGGTGAGCGACATCTCGCAATGCTACGAGGCCCTGGGCTACGTCCACGGGCTGTGGGCGCCCATCGCCGGGCGTTTCAAGGACTACATCGCCGTTCCCAAGTCCAACCTCTACCAGTCCCTGCACACCACCGTCATGGGGCCGGAAGGCAAGGGCGTGGAGGTGCAGATCCGCACCCACGAGATGGACCGCATCGCCAACGACGGCATCGCCGCCCACTGGGCCTACAAGCAGAAGGTGGGCAAGGGCGAGAAGATCCTGTCGGAGAACCGATGGCTGGAGCAGATCCTGCAACTGCAGCAGGAGACCCGCGACGCGCCCGAGTTCATGGAGATGGTCCGCGGCGATCTGGCCACGCAGGAGATCTTCGTGTACACCCCGCGCGGCGACGTGGTCCAGCTCCCCAAGGGAGCCACCGCGGTGGACTACGCCTTCGAGATCCACACCGGCGTGGGTCTCCACTGCGCCGGCGCCAAGGTGGACGGCTCCATGACCCAGCTGCATCTGCCCCTGCAATCGGGGCAGACGGTGGAAATCATCCGGACGGAATCCGCACATCCCACCCGCGACTGGTTGCGGTTCGTCAAGACATCCAAGGCGCGCACGGGCATCCGTCGCTACCTCAAGCAGACCGAGGTCGAGGCCGACCGCATCCTGGGTCGCGAGATCATGGCCCGCGAACTGGCCCGCCGCCAGATCCAGACCTTGAGCCCGGAACTGCTCTCGCTGCTCCTGGACAAGTCCGGCAGCGACGACATCGTCGACTTCCACGCGAGGCTGGGACGGGGCGATTTCACCACCCAGCAACTGGCGGGGGTGCTCCCGGCCATTCCGACGGCGCCGACCAAGGCGGGCATGTTCGCGCGCGTGCTGCGCCGCAAGAGCGCCGCCCCGGCGCGGATCCATGCCATCCTGGTAGGTGGCCACAACGGGATCCTCCACCATCGCGCCGGATGCTGCCAGCCGGTTCCGGGCGAGGAAGTCCGCGGGTACATCACACAAGGACGGGGCATCAGCCTCCATTCCTCCCACTGCCCCCAGGGCAAGCGCATGATCGCCCGCGAAGGCCGCGAGGTGGAGGTCTGCTGGGACGAAGAAGCGGAAAAGTTCGATTGGGAAGTGTCCCTGGAGGTCACCGCCAGGGACAGGACGAACCTCCTGCGCGATCTCACCGGAGCGCTGTCCACATCCAAGGCCAATGTGCTCCGTGCGGACATCTCCACCGTGGGGGATTCCGTCCGCGACCGGTTCCGCGTCGCCGTCCACAACCTTTCTCAGCTGGAAAACTGCATGGCATCCCTGCGCGGCGTCCCCGGAGTGCTCCACGTCATGCGGATGGGGACCGGCTCGTGAACGCGACGGTCCTGGCCATCTCCATCGGAATCGCCCTGCTGGTGGTGGGCATTCCCGCGCTGGCCCTCCTGCGGCTGCCCAAGAAGCGCCCTGCGACGGCTCCGCCCCGTTCGGCCCGCAAACCGGCTCCGGAAACCTCAAAGAAGGATCTCGACGGTGCCTTGCAGCACATGGCCCTGGCGGACCTTCTGCAGTTTTTGGCCCAAGGCGGGCAATCGGGAACCCTCACCATATCCTCGGGACGCCGGACCGGAACCATCCGTCTGGTGCAGGGACTGGTCACCGATGCCGAATTCCGTCGGGAACGGGATCTCCCCGCCTTGTTCAAGCTGCTCTCCCTGGAGATCGGCGATTTCCATTTCCGGTTCGAGCCACCCCCACCCGAACACGTGCGCGGCCGCGAGGTGGTGGACATCCTGATGCTCTGGCTTTCCGCAAAGGACGATGGATCATGAATGCTCCGGGAACATCGCCACTGCCCTACCACAGGACCCGACGGGACCACCAGCTGCGGATGTTCTTCTCCGCGGTACAGAAGCCGGGCTCCGGCAAGCCGGGTTGGCTCCGCCACAACCACCCCCAGCGTCCGGAAATCCTGAAGCTTCTGGGCGAGGCCCTCCACCACGCGGGAGAAGTCCTCCGCCACCGGACCCTGGAATGGCCGGAATCCTCTCCAGACGACATCGATCGCCGCATCTTCGAGTTCCTGCGGGAATCCCAGGCGTGGTTCTTCCTCCTGGACAACCTCCTGAACGAAGGGGAGGATCCCCGGTCCTCGTTGCAACCCCTCATCGAATCCCGCCTGCGACTGGGACTGGCCATTTTCCACGCCAGTCGCCAATTGCCCTCCCAGATCCAACAAGTCTGATCTCGCTGCGTCCGCGGCGGCCAGGAGCGGATTTCCGGGGATGTGCGGATGGGGGGTGCGCAAGCTCCATCGCGGGAATCTGGGGCCGGGAGATTGGAACCACTCCCCGCAGGGTGCATTTTTGCACCACGAGGGAGAACCGATGATTCCGACCACCAAGCAGCTCGACGCCCTGGTTGAACAGGGCTTCAACCTGGTCCCCGTCTGGACCGAACGTCTCGCCGACACCGAGACCCCGGTCTCCGCCTATCTGAAGCTGACCGCCCAGACCACTCCGGAGCACTCGTTTCTGCTGGAATCGGTGGAAGGAGGCGAAACCGTCGCCAGATACTCCTTCCTGGGCCGCGACCCCTCGGTGGTCTTCAAGAGCCGCGGCGATCGTTGGAGCGTGGCGGCCAAGACCACCACCGAAGGGACCGGCGATCCCATGGGGCAACTGCGATCGCTGATGGCCACCTTCCGGGTGCATCAGCCGGAGGGACTGCCCTCGCTTTCCGCGGCGGTGGGATTCGCCGCCTACGACAGCATCCGCCTGGTGGAACGGCTTCCCGACACCTGCACCGACGACCTGGGCATGGACGATCTCCATTTCGGGTTCTACGACGCCGGCGTAGTGTTCGACAACCGCCGTCACCGGATCCTGGTCTGGAGCTTCGCCGACCTTCGCACGGACTCCTCCGGTGTCGCCCTGGAAAAGGCGTTGGGAAGGATCACGCAGTTGGAGGCCCAGCTGGACGCTCCCCTGCGCTCCACCAGGCTGGACGTGGTCTCGGAGCCCTCCTCGGTGCGCTCCAACTTCACCCGCGAGGACTTCCTTGGCGCGGTGGAACGTTGCAAGGAGTACATCCGCTCCGGCGACGCATTCCAGATCGTGCTCTCCCAACGGCTCACGTGCAACCCGGGTTGTTCGGCGCTGGACATCTACCGGATGCTGCGGGGAATCAATCCCAGCCCCTACATGTTCTACCTCAAGTTCGGGGACACGGAGGTCGCCGGCGCGAGTCCGGAACTCCTGGTGCGCGTCAACGACGGCGAGATCAAGGTCCGTCCGATCGCCGGAACCCGTCCCCGCGGCAGGACTCCGCAACGCGACCTGGAACTGGAAAAGGAACTCATGGCCGATCCCAAGGAACTGGCCGAGCACCTCATGCTCGTGGACCTGGGACGCAACGACGTCGGGCGGGTGAGCGAGTACGGATCGGTGGTTCCCAAGGACCTGTTCGTGGTGGAGCGCTACAGCCACGTCATGCACATCGTGAGCTCCGTGACCGGCAAGCTCAAGGAAGGCCGCGACGCGCTGGACGCGTTGGTCTCCGGCTTTCCCGCGGGCACCTTGTCGGGCGCTCCCAAGATCCGCGCCATGGAAATCATCGACGAACTGGAACCCACCCGTCGCGGGCTCTACGGCGGCGCGGTTTGCTATTTCGACCTGGCCGGCAACATGGACAGCTGCATCGTGATCCGCACCGTGGTGGTCCGCGACGGATTGGCCCATGTCCAGGCAGGGGCCGGGATCGTCCACGACTCCGACCCGGCCGCGGAATTCGACGAGACTCTCCACAAGGCATCGGCGGTCGTCCAGGCCATCCGCGCGGCGCATCGCGCGCACGGCGAACTCGGCGCCATCGACGGCTCCATCGCGGAGGAACAATGATCCTGGTGCTCGACAACTACGACAGCTTCACCTTCAACCTGGTCCAGTACCTGGGAGAGCTGCTCTCCGGCAGGGACTCCATCGAGGTGGTGCGCAACGACGCCTGCACGGCGCAACAAATCCTGTCAATGGGCCCCTCCCACATCGTGGTGAGCCCGGGCCCGTGCAGTCCGTCGGAGGCAGGCATCTCCGTGGAACTCATCGAGCGGTGCCCCTCCTCCATCCCTCTTCTTGGCGTGTGCCTGGGCCACCAGGCCATCGGACAGGCCATGGGCGCAGTGGTGGAGCGTTCGCCGATCCCCATGCACGGGAAGGTCTCGGAGATCCACCACGACCGGTCCCTCCTGTTCAAGGACCTGCCCGATCCCTTCGAAGCCACCCGCTACCATTCCCTGATCGTGCGCCGCGAAGACCTCCCTCCGTGCCTTCGGGTCACGGCCTGGACTTCCGACGGCCTGATCATGGGGATGGAGCACGTTTCGCGACCCGTCTACGGCGTGCAGTTCCATCCGGAAAGCATCCGGACCTCGCACGGCAAACAGATCCTGTCCAATTTCCTCTCCGCGAAGGGATTGTGAGATGACCCTCCAAGACGCACTCAACACCGTGATCGAGAACCAGGACCTCACCCAGGACCAGGCCGCCGACATCGCAGGAGTCATCATGCGCGGCGAGGCCACCCAGGCCCAGATCGGCGGATTCCTGGTGGCGTTGCGCATGAAGGGCGAGACGGTGGACGAGATCGCCGGGTTCGTGCGCGCGATGCGAGAGAACGCCATCCCCTGCCCGATGACGGTTCCTGTCGTCGACATCGTGGGGACCGGCGGCGACCACGCCGGGACCTTCAACATCTCGACCACCACCGCGTTCGTGGTGGCCGGCGCGGGCGGCGCGGTGGCCAAGCACGGCAATCGCGGCGTCTCCAGCCGTTCGGGCGCCGCCGACGTCCTGCAGACCCTGGGTCTGGCCCTGGACCTCTCCCCGGAGCAGGTCGCGCAGTGCGTCGAGAAGACCGGCGTGGGATTCCTCTTCGCCCAATCGTTCCATCCGGCCATGAAGCACGTGGGCCCGGCGCGCCGCGAGATGGCGGTGCGCACGGTGTTCAACCTGCTGGGCCCCATGACCAATCCGGCGGGGACCAAGCGGCTGGTGATCGGAGTGTACGCCAAGCGCTGGTGCCGTCCGCTCGCCGAAGCCCTGGCCATCCTGGGCACCGAGAAGGCCTGGGTGGTGCACGGTTCCGACGGCCTGGACGAGCTCACCACCACCGGTCCCACGCACGTCGTGGAGTGGAACGGAAAGGACATCCGCGAGTTCGACGTCGCTCCCGCCGACCTGGGGATCGCTCAGGCGTCGGATTCCGACCTCAAGGGCGGAGGCCCCGAGGAGAACGCGGCCATCCTGCGACGGATCCTGTCTGGCGAGAAGGGGCCAAAGCGGGACATCGTGGTGTTCAACGCCGCCGCCGCCCTGTACGTGGCCGGCAAGGCGCCATCCTTCCGCGACGGAGCGGAGCTCGCGATCCGATCGCTCGACTCCGGCGCCGCCGCCCGCACCCTGGAATCGCTCATCGCCCTGTCCAAGGAATTGCGCCCGTGAGCGGAATCCTGCAGAAGATCGCCGCCGCCAAACGCATCCAGCTGGAATCGCGCAAGCGCACCCTCCCCGAGGACGAACTCGAGAAGATGGCCCTCTTGACGCCGCTGTCCGGCCACACCCTGCGCGAGAACCTAAAGCGCCGGAGCGGAGCTCCCATCAACGTCCTGGCCGAATGCAAGAAGGCATCCCCCTCCAAAGGGGTGATGATCGAGGACTACGACCCCCTGAAGCTCGCCCGCAAGTACCTGGCGGGCGGCGCGTCGGGCATCTCGGTGCTCACCGAGACGGAATTCTTCCTGGGCGACGACGCCCATCTGCGGTCGGTCTCGGGTTCCATCCCGCTTCCCGTCCTGCGCAAGGACTTCACCCTGGAACGCTACCAGATCCTGGAGGCCCGCTGCCTGGGTGCGTCGGCCGTCCTGCTCATCGCGGCGCTCCTTTCCGACGCCCGGCTGAAGGAGCTGGCCGGGGAAGCCGCGAACATGGGATTGGACGCGATCATCGAGATCCACTCCTGGACGGAACTGGATCCGGCCCTGGCCGCCAACGCCCCCATCCTGGGCATCAACAACCGGAACCTGGACACGTTCGAAGTCTCGCTGGACACCACCTTCGATCTTCTGGCGGACGTTCCAGAAGGGACCGTGGTGATCTCGGAAAGCGGCATCAGCCACCGCGACCAGTGCGCGAGACTGGAGGAAGCCGGCGTGGACGCGATCCTGATCGGCGAGGGCGTTGGCACCACCACCGATCCCGTCGCCAAGATCCGGGAGCTCCGGGGTCTGACCTGATGCGGCGGAACCGATCCTGATGGGTCGATCCCTGGCGATGATCATGGCCCTGGTCCTGGGAGGATTGCTCCCCTCCCTTTCCGCGTTCTCGTTTTTGATCCGGTGGATCCTGGTGTTCATGCTGTGGTCGGGATTCTTGTCCATGCCGTTGTCCGCCTTGGCTCCGGAACGCTCCCACCTCCGTCTCCTGGCCGCGTGGTCGATCTTCCCGTTGGCGGGCTGGCTGCTCCTGCGCCCCTTGGGGCCCCAGGCGGCCATCGCCGGATTCCTGGTGGGAGCCACTCCCACGGCCACCGCCGCCCCCACCATCACCCGCCTGCTGGGCGGAAAGCCCGGATACGTCACGGTCGCCTTCCTGGGCTCGAACCTCCTCGCCATGATCGGGATCCCCCTGGTCCTGCTCTGGATGGGCGCACCCCTGCCGGATGGCGCGGCAAGGTTCCTGCTGGAAAACATCGCCATCGTGGGACTCCCCCTGGCAATGGCGGCGGCCTGCCACCGTGCGGGTTGGGCCAAGCGCCTGTCCCCCGCGACATCGAAGGCCATCTTCCCCTTGTGGGTCGCGGCGCTCTGCCTGGCGTCGGCGAAGACCGTCGCCTTCCTGTCCGGATCGCACAATCCGCCCACGGTGTTCGTGGGGATCGTGGTCGGCACCGGACTCCTGTGTGCCGCGCATTTCCTGGTGGGACGCCGGATCGGCGGCAAGGAACGAGCGCTGGAGGCGGGTCAAAGCCTGGGTCAGAAGAACACCATGCTCACCCTTTGGCTGGGATTGGCATCGTTCGGGCCGCTGGCGGCGTTGGGACCGGCTTCGTACGTGCTGTGGCACAATCTCTGGAACGCGTTCCAGCTCGCACGCGCGGACACATCCGTCAGGAAGTGACGAACGCGCGGGCGGCCTCGATGCGGAGGGGTGCCTCGTGCAGCACGCCGCGCAGTCGATCGTCGTGGTGGAGACCCATCAGCTCCCATGCGGTGGTGGTGGGCGCGGTGAGCACCGGCTTGGGAACCGAAGCCGCCCCCAGGGCCGTGCACAGCGTGTTGGCGCAATGGACGGCCGAGGCCAGCGGCGCCATGGCTCCGGCGTTCTCCGGCGAGGGTCGGCAGCGGATGCTTTCCCGCAGGGAATTGGGAAACTTCCACTTCTCGGCGAGGACCGCGGCCAGTTCGCTGTCGTCGAACCCCACCACCTGCCGTTCCACCTCGGAAAGCGGCATGCGCTTGGCCGCCGACGCCTGGAGGCAGCCCGCGAACAGCCGGGGCTCGGAAATCCACAGGAGCACCTTGCCGATGTCGTGGAGAAGTCCGGAAACGAAGGCCTCCTCGGGATCGGCCGTCCCGGATCGTTCGGCCAGAAGCTTCGCGAGACCTGCCACCGATGCGGAATGGATCCACAGGAGATCCATCCGGAAGGCTTCGCTGGAAGCGGTGCCCTTGAACGCCTCCAGCACGCTGGTGGACAGCACCAGATTCTTGATCGCGTTGAACCCCAGGATCACGATCCCCTGGTTGATCGTGTGGATGCGTCCGGAATAGCCGTAGAACGGGCTGTTCACCAGCTTGAGCACCTTGCTGGAGATCGCCTGGTCCTGCTGGATGATCATGGCCAGATCGTCGGAAGAGGTCTTGGGATCCTCCATGCGCCGCGACAACTCGGTGAGCACCGTGGGCAGGGTGGGAATGCTCTTGACCTGCTGGGCAAGGGAACTGGCCGTGAGGGATTCAATCGGCATCGGTCCGCTCCCAGAGGAGTCGCCGCAGCTGCTCCAGTTCCGCGGAGGCTCCCGTCTCCCCGAACAGATCCACGATCCGCTCGCGTTCCCTGACCTGCCGTTCGGCCCGTTCCTCTTCGGTTTCGTTGCTTTCCACGGAAATCGCGGACACCCCGCGCTGGAGAAACTGCTGGATGTGGGATTCCTGCAGGGGAACACCTGCGGGAAGAAGCACCATCCCCTTGGCGTCCAGCACCGGATCCTGGGTCACCATCCCGGGTCTCAGGGCTTTGGTGGAAAACATCATGCCCGGAGTATACCATCCCGGAAAATGGAATGTAAATTTGCGCGCACCATGATTCCGGCGATCATCCGAATCGGACAATTGGATCCGAGAAGGACACCGGGAGCTCTGCGGCCCCGCCGCGCCACTTCGGTCCGTCTCCCCACGGATCCACAGGAACGCACCTACTGGAGGATTCCTTGAACATCCCTGAAGCACTCACCTTCGACGACGTTCTGCTGGTACCCAACTACAGCGAAGTCCTCCCGGCGTTCACCTCGACGGAAACCGAACTGTTTCCGGGGTTCAAACTGAACATCCCGGTGCTGTCGGCTCCCATGGACACCGTCACCACGTCGGAACTGGCCATAGCCCTGGCCTGCCAAGGCGGGCTGGGCGTGATCCACAAGAACCTCTCCACCGAAATGCAGGCTACCGAAGTCGGCCGGGTGAAGCGGTGGCAATCGGGGGTGGTCGACCACCCCATCACCCTCGCCCCGGACGATCCGGTGGAAAAGGCCTTCTCCTTCATGGCCACCCGCAAGGTGTCCGGATTCCCGGTCTGCGACAAGGGCGGTCATCTGGTGGGGATCCTGACCAATCGCGACCTGCGTCTGTCCCGCCACCAGGGTGGGCTGGTCCGCGACTTGATGACCTCCCAGAACCTGGTCACCGGCACTCCGGGAATCCATCTGGAGAAGGCGCGCGAGCTCATGCACGCCCATCGCATCGAGAAGCTTCCTCTGGTGGACAAGAAGGGCGTCCTCAAGGGACTGATCACCTTCACGGACATCAACAAGCGGGCCGACTTTCCGCAGTCGCTTCTGGACGACAAGGGACGCCTGCGGGTGGGTGCCGCCACCAGCGTGGGACCCGACGCGTTGGAACGGATCGAAGCGCTCGCCGAAGCCGGCGTGGACCTCCTCACGGTGGACACCGCCCACGGCCACTCCAAAGGCGTCCTGGACATGGTCAAGACGCTCAAGAAGAGATTCCCGTCGGTGGCGATCGTCGCCGGCAACGTCGTCACTCCCGAAGCGGTGACCGCTTTGGCCAAGTCCGGTGCCGACGTGGTGAAGGTGGGCGTGGGCCCGGGCTCCATCTGCACCACCCGCGTGGTGGCCGGTGTGGGATACCCCCAGCTTTCGGCCATCCTCTCGTGCGCTCCCGCCGCCAAGAAGGCGGGCGTGGGCCTGATCGCCGACGGCGGCATCAAGTACAGCGGCGACATGTCCAAGGCGTTGGCAGCCGGAGCCACGGCGGTCATGCTTGGATCGCTCTTCGCGGGAACCGACGAGAGCCCCGGCGAGATCGTGCTCTTCGAGGGCCGTTCCTACAAGGCCTACCGCGGCATGGGATCGCTGGGGGCCATGCAGCACGGCTCCAAGGACCGCTACTTCCAGGGCAACGTCACCGACTCCAAGAAGCTCGTCCCCGAAGGCATCGAAGGACAGGTTCCCTACCGCGGACCGGTCAAGGACACCGTGTTCCAGCTCATGGGCGGACTGCGCGCCACCATGCACTACTGCGGCGCCGTTTCGGTCGCGGATCTGCACAAGAAGGCCAACTTCATCCGCATCACCGGGGCCGGCCTCAAGGAAAGCCATCCCCACGACGTGCAGATCACCAAGGAAGCGCCCAACTACCATCCCGGAAACTGATGGAGGCCTGGGCCCCCAGCTGGATCGCTCCTTTGATGGCGGACATCGTCCCCATGGGTCGGACGGTGTTCCTTTCCGACCTCCACCTGGGAATGGGCCTGGACGAATCCGCACGCAGACAGGATCTGGCGCGTTTCCTCGAGATGCTTCCAGGCCAGGTCGACGACCTGGTCCTGGGAGGTGACGTGTTCGAGTTCTGGTGGGAATGGCGTCACGCCCTCCCCCGCGGCTTCGACGATGTCCTCGATGCGTTCCGACGCACCTCGGAGCGGGGTGTCCGCGTGCGGATGGTGGCCGGAAACCACGATTTCGCGCTGGGAAGCGGCATCGCCCGGCGATGCGGAGCCGTCGTCCACCCCGACGGCTTCCTGGGCCGATCCGCCGGAGCCGACTGGCTCTTCCTCCACGGAGATGCTTCGACCCCGTCCGAACGTTTCGACCGTCTGCTACGACGCGTCCTCCGCTCCCGCCTCTGCCAGGCCGCTTGGAACGTCCTTCCCTGCGACCTTTCCTTTCCGCTGGCCCTGGGCGTGGGCCGTGGCTCCAGAGCGCTGGACGACGGGATCTCGCCCCATACCGCGGCCATGGAGCCCGCCGCGCGCGGATGGATGCGTCGCTGGAACCTGGCTGGAGTGGTGCACGGACACAGCCATCGCCCTCTGCTCACCAAAGGTGAGGAAGGCGTGTACGTCAACAACGGCGACTGGATGAGGGGACGTTGGGCCACCTGGCTCCACGGAACCGAGGCCGGTATCGCCGATCTATCCCAGGGGATGGTCCCATGGCCCTCGAACACCTGATCTTTCCTTCGGGCCCCTTGGGGACCAATTCCGCCCTGATCTGGTGCGATCGCACCAACGAGGGCATCCTGGTGGACCCCGGTGGCGAACCCGAGGAAATCCTCGACCTCGCTCTGGCCCGAAGGGTCTGCATCCGCAACATCGTGGTCACCCACGCCCATCCGGACAATATCGGGGCACTTCCCCTGGTGCGCGACGAAACCTCCAGCGGCGTATCGCTGCACCGGGAGGATATCCCCCTTTGGGAGGCCATGGCCGAACTGTGCGGGGAACTGGGGATGCCCGCCCCGGACCTGCCCGAAGTGGACGAATACCTCTCGGAAGGCCATCGGGTGACCTTCGGCAAGGAAGACGTGGAAATCATCCACCTGCCGGGCCACTCCCCCGGGCATTGCGGAATCCTTGTGAGACAAGCCGGGTTGTGCCTGATCGGCGACTGTTGTTTTTCGACGGCCACCGGTCGGACCGACCTCTGGGGGGGCGACGAGCCATCCCAGCAACGCACCCTCGAGCGTCTGTCCAGGATGGACCCCGCCTGGACCCTGGTTCCCGGGCATGGTCAGGCGTTTTCGGCATCGGACCTGCCGCGAGCCAAACGCATGAAGAGCACCAACATCTGAGCGCCCACCGGTTCCCTCCGCCTCATTGGACCGAGCGGCCGGGATGCAGTACTATTTGGGCCGATGACCAACCAGCCCAAAGAGGCTGCCCAGTGGAAACGGAAGATCGCTGTGGCGCTGCGCTACCGTCGTGAACAGGACGCCGCCCCTCAGGTCGTGGCTGGTGGCTGGGGAGCCGTGGCCGACAGGATCCTGGAAACGGCCAAGGAACATGCCATCCCCGTCCACGAGGATGCGGCCTTGGCCTGTTCGTTGGGCAAGGTGGGTCTTGGAGATCCCGTTCCGCCGGAATTGTACCAGGCGGTTGCCGAGGTGATCGCCTTCGTATACCGCCTCCACCCCGCCGGGAAGACGCCATGAACGTCGCGGTGGACCCCTCGTTCGATCTGGTGGAAACCTTCAACATCGTCCTGTGGTTCCTGCCGCTGCCGTTCTTGGGACTGGCCCTGTCCGATCGGGGACGACGCTGGTGGCCGGGATGGACCATGGTGGCCACCATGTTCCTCCTGGTGGCGCTGGAAGTCGCCTCCCAGGTGAGTGGATCCTGGTTGCCTGGGCTCCAGAAGCATCATCCCTTCCTGCGATTCCTGGGAGGTACCGTCCTGTTGGCGGTGCTCTCCGAGGGATCCAGCCGCACGGGATGGGGGAACCGGGGCTCCAAGATCCAGTTGCGCCGCTTCCTCGCCACGACGATCCTGCCCGCCACCGTCCTCAGCGCCATGCTGGACGGAAAGATCCCCACCTTCCTGGCGATGTCGCCGGCATGGGCCAGCCTCGCCGCGTTCGAGGTCGTCGCCATCCTCACGGCACCCGTCCGCTGGGTGCGGTGGATGCGCGTGGCCGCTTCCGGTCTGATGGCGGCGAGCCTCGTCCAGGAATTCCTTTGGATGCCGTTTTCCGTCATCGTCACCCTCCTGACCGCGACCCAAGCGCTCTCGCACATCCGGCAGGACAACCGCATGCGCCTGTTGCGCGCCCGGGAAGCGCTCCAACCGAAGGCGATCCAGGATCTCCTCGCGCAGACCACCGGTCCGCGCATGGCCCGCGACGACGAATCCCTTCCGGTGGACCGCCTGGACGCCCTGCTCGGATTCGCCATGCAATCGACGGGGTCCGTCGGAGGAGCCATCTTCATCTACATCGAAAACCCGGTGGCCGGCGTGGGAACCCTCTCGCGGAAACTGGAATGCGTGGTGGCCTCGGGAAGCCTGCGCGAGTGTCTCCATTCCACGGAAGCCTCGCTGGGCGCCCAGGCTCTGGTGTCGTACCTCCCGGCCACCATGACCTCGAAGGTCCTCCACGCCTCGGAGCCGACCGTCGCCTACGCCCTGTCCGCGCTCAAGGCCCCCAAGCTCGCCGCGGCTCCCCTGCGCAGCCAGGGCAGGCCGCTGGGCCTGGTGGTGCTTTCAGCGCCCACATCGCGCGACGAATTCAGCGAAAGCGATCTCCACATCCTGGATTTCCTTTCCCAGCAGGCGGTATTCAGCCTCAACTACGAGGCCGTCTACCACAAGTTGATGGAGGATTCCCGGCTGGCTCGCGAATTCGAGATCGCCGCCCGGATCCAGATGGGGCTCCTGCCCCGCGAGATGCCGCGGATGCCGGGGATGTCTGTCGCGGCCAGGGTGATCCCGGCCCGCGAGGTGGGCGGAGACTACTACGATCTCCTGCCCCTTCCGGACGACCGCCTGGCGATGGTCATCGGCGACGTCTCGGGAAAGGGACTGCCCGCCGGGATGATCATGCTCATCGTGCGGACCACCATCCATCTCCTGGTGGACGCCGATCCCCAGGGGAACCCCGCCCATCTTCTGCGCACTCTGGAAGAGAAGCTCGTCCCCCAGCTCGACTCGCTCACCTTCATGACCTTCCTGGCGCTTCGGTGGAGCTCCCGGGACAGGATCCTGACCTGGTCGGGCGCCGGCCACGAACACATCCTCTGGAGATCCTCCCTGGACGGAAAGATCCACCGGATCAAGACCGGAGGACTTGCCCTGGGGCTTCAGCGGGACCGGTTCCTCCCCCGCGAAGAACGGAAACTCCTGCTTTCCGAAGGCGACCTGATCCTCCTGTACACCGATGGCGTGATCGAATGCCGCGACCCGAGCGGATCCGCCTGGGGACTCACCCGGTTGGAGGAATCCCTGGAACGGCACCACCAAAGCGAACCGGGACAGCTCCTGGAAGGGATCCTGTCCGACCTCGATCGTTTCCGCCAAAACATCCTCCCTTCAGACGACCGGACACTCCTGGTCATGAAGGTCAGCTGAAAAACCGGAACAACGGCTTTACCTTTACGACATGCAACAAGCTCTCGAACTCAAGATCCTCACCGTCGCCGGACATCCGGACGCCAGGATCCTTCGCCTTTCCGGTGAATTCGACGCATCCGCGGTCGAGCAGGCCCTGGAAGAGGTCACCGCTCTCCTCGATGCGGGAGTTCGTCATCTGGTCTGCGATTGCAAGGATCTGCGCTACGTCAATTCCACCGGTCTGGGTGTGATCCTCCACTTCAGCAGGGTCACCCGCGAAAAAGGCGGGTCGTTCCAGCTCTGCCAGGTATCCGAACCGGTCTACGAGATCATCGAAATCATCGGTGCGACCACCTTGCTGGAACTGCACGACACGGTCGAAGACGCGTTGGGTTCGCTGGGTTGAGGCTTTTCGCCTCGCACCCCGACGACTTCGAACGGATCCGCTTTCCTCCTTTGCGGGTCTTTGCTAACTTGGACGATCTCCGTCAAGGAACCAAACCTCTTTCCAGTCGATTTCTCTGGGAGAACTGAATGCGCCTTCATCGAATCCTGTCCGTCGCCGGTCTCGCCATCCTGGCCTCATGCGCCGGGAAGGCACCTGAAGCCCCCAAGGCCCTGGCCACCTGGAACGGTGGCATGCTGACCCCCGAGCGTTGGTCGGCCTGGAAGGCGAATTCCGCCCCTGCTGGAACCCCGCAGGACGAAGTCCGCGCCTTCAACGACTACCTCCGCACCGAGCTCGACGCCAAGGCGGCCGAAGCGTTGAGTCTGACCGGCGACACGGCGAAGATCAAGCGTTGGGCCAGCATCGAAAAGCGCATCCTGATGGACATGGTCAACCGTGAATACCTGCGCAAGCAGTACGGCATCCCCGATTCGACCATCTCCGCCTGGATCGCCAAGCAGAACGATTCCATCAAGTCCCTCCCGATGGATTCCCTGCGGGCCAGGGCTTCCTACGCGATCCTGCTTGCCGGAGCCAACATCGACAGCGCCTACAAGGCCAATCTCGCGAGCTTCCGCAAGGATTCCACGCACACCCGCCCCCTGGACAGCGTGAGGAGCGAGGTGGAGCAGATGATCATCCAGACCCAGGTCCAGCATCGGATGAGCAGCTTCACACCCGACCTGCGGACCCGCTACAAGGTCGAGTTGATCAAGACCGAACGTCCTCCCACCCCCAAGGACACTCTTCTGGCCCATTGGAAGGCCAATCCCGAGTCGTGGTCCACCAGCACCATCTACAAGCTGGCGGTGCTCGCCTCCCGCGACAGCCTCAAATTGGCCAAGGCCCTGTCCAAGGTCAAGGATCAGGCCTCCTTCCAGGCTCTGGCACCCCAATTCCCGGTGGGCACCCCGGTCGCTCCCGCCGGCATGCTGGGCCGCGTGAAGAGCCAATTCGCCCTTCCCTACGGCGTCGGCATGATTCCCGAGCTGTTCCAGGCCCTGGAAGTCACCAAGGTGAAGTCGGCATCCCCGATCTTCCGCTACAACGACACCATGTTCATGACCGCCTGGATGGAATCCCGTGACTCCGGGACCATCAAGCCCTTCGCCAGTGTGGAGAAGGACGTCCAGCGCCACTACGAATCCACCCGTCCCTGGACTCCCTCCCCCAACACCGCTCTGGCCACCTGGGACAAGGGAGCCTTGTTCACCCGTGGCGACGTCGACTTCATTTCCGAAGAGATCCCACCCAACATCAAGCGTCAATTCCCGCCCGAGCGCGTGCTTGATTTCATGATCAACTGGGAAGTCAATTCCCGGTTCGCCATCGAATCCGGATTGTCCACCCGCGAATCGTTCCAGTCCGCCACCCAGGACAACCGCAAGGTCTTCTGGGCCCAGGAATTCCGTGGATCGCGCGACGCGCAGATGTACTACTTCACCAACGCCGAAGCCAACCTCGCGCTGTCTTCCTGGCTGCCTCGCCTGGGACGGATGCCGGTCGATTCGTCCAATGGAATCAACCGCGATGGCGCCAAGCTGGCTCTCCTGGGCGCCAACGAGCTGGACGAAGCCTACAAGGTGGGCATCGACCGTTTCTGGACGGATTCCGTCCTGACTCCCGTGGACTCCGCCCGCAAGATCCTTTTCGCCGATCTGCGCAACGATCTGGAAACCCGCGGACGCAAACGCATCGATTCCGTCCACAAGGCGAAGTTCCAATTGCGGATCCTGCCGGGCGCCCCAACGGAAGTCAAGCTCGCTCCGTCGGTGGCCTTCGATTCCGCCCGCGCCAACCACGACCGACGCTCCCTGGCCAAGGCGGAAGAACTCTACCGCGAGGTGGAGACCAACGCCGCCGCCCCGGATTCCCTCCGCGCCCAGGCCCTTTTCCAGGTCGGCCAGCTCTACGGCGAACAGCAGTACTACAACAAGAGTCTGGAAGCCTACCGCTCCGTTCTGCAGCGCTTCCCCAACTCCGGAGAAGCCTACAAGGCCCAGTTCATGATCGCCTTCACCTTGAGCGAATACCTCAAGGTGGAAAAGCGCGCCCTGGCCGAGTACCGCGTCATGCTCGCCAAGTACCCCAAGAGCGATCTGGCCGACGACGCCGACTGGATGATCCGCAACATCGAATCCGGTGGCGCCCTGATGCCCAAGTTCGACGACTCCGCGTTCGTCGCCGACTCCATCCGCCGTGCGGACTCCGCCGCCAAGGCGACCAAGGCCACCAAGGTCGAAGCCCCCAAGAAGGATACCGCCAAGGTCGCCAAGCCCGTGAAGGTTGAAATTCCCAAGAAGGACACTGCCAAGGTCGTGCCGGCCAAGAAGGACACCTTGAAGAAGGAGTCCTCCAAGTCCACAGGCAAGAAGAATGATCCGGTCATCGTTGGTTTGGGCTCCGAGAAAGGCCATGCCATCCGGTTCCAATCGGCCACCAGCCTGCCTCGCCATCCCGCGAAGGCGGCGACCAAGAAGGACTCGGCCGCCACCGTGGCTCCCAAGGCGGTCCGTTGAAGTCCACGCTTCCCAGTTCTCGTCGCATCGGGAGAACCGTCGTGTTCGTTCTCCTGGGTCTGGTGGTCGGAGGTTTCGTCGGCGAAATCCTGGCCATCAGCACCGCCTATCTGGGCGAATGGCTCGGGCTGGGAAGCGAGAACGTCGTCTATCTGCTGCTTCGGAAGTTCGGTGCCATCGACGCGGGATTTGGCCTGCCCCCCTCTTCCGAGTTCGTGCTCGACTTGTTTATCGTGAAAATCAAGCTGGGATTGGCCCTGAAACTCAACATCGGCTGCCTCCCGGGTTTGGTTTTTTCCCTTTATCTGGAAAAATGGTCCCGCTGAGGGACCGTTCGGAGATTCGCGATGTCCACCCCCTCCCTCCACGGAACCCGAGAACGCCTTTCCCAAGGTGAATCCAGCGAATCGCTGGTCTCCAAGGCGATCGCCGCCGCCAAGGCATCGTCCAACGGGGCATTCAACACCGTGGAGGAGACTCGATCGCTGGAGCGCGCTCGACAGGTCGATCTCGATCGTCGGTCCGGCAAGCCGCTGGGACCTCTGGCAGGCATTCCCGTGGCCATCAAGGACAATATCTGCACCCAGGGCCTGCGGACCACCTGCGGCTCCCGGATCCTCGACACGTTCGTTCCTCCCTATTCCGCCACCGCGGTGGAACGCCTGGAAGCCGCCGGAGCGATCGTCGTGGGCAAGACCGCGATGGACGAATTCGGGATGGGATCCACCAGCGAATCCAACGCCTTCGGCGTGGTTCGCAATCCCTCCGACCCCACCCGCACCCCCGGGGGATCCTCGGGCGGCTCCGCCGTGGCGGTCGCCGAAGGGGTGGTTCCGGTTTCGTTGGGATCCGACACGGGCGGTTCCATCCGTCTGCCCGCCAGTTTCTGCGGGGTCGTGGGCCTGAAGCCCACCTACGGCCGCGTCTCCCGCTACGGCCTGATCGCCTACGCATCCTCCTTGGACCAGATCGGTCCCTTCGCCACCAACGTGTCCGATGTCGCCGAAATCCTTGGTTTGATCGCGGGAGCCGACGACCGGGACAACACCTCCGCTCGGTTGGAAGTGCCGGATTTCAGCGCCGCACTGGAACAGGGTGTGAAGGGGTTGCGGGTTGGCATTCCCGCCGAATATTGGGGTGAAGGCCTGGATCCGCAGGTCAAGGTTTCTCTGGAGAACGGAGTTCGTCGGCTTTCCGACGCCGGCGCCACGGTGGTTCCGGTGAGCCTGCCCTCCACCAAGTACGCGGTTTCCGCCTACTACATCATCGCCATGGCCGAAGCGAGCTCCAATTTGAGCCGTTTCGACGGCGTCCGCTACACCGAAAGGGCCCTGGATACCAAATCCCTCCTGGAGATGTATTCGCGGACCCGGTCGGAATTGTTCGGTCAGGAAGTGCAGCGACGCATCCTTCTGGGAACATTCGTGTTGTCTTCCGGTTACTATGACGCGTATTATTCAAAGGCACAGAGGATCCGCGAATTGATTCGCCGCGAATTCCAGGACGCATTCCGGCAGTGTGATCTTCTGGCAGCTCCCACCGCCCCCACCACGGCATGGAAGCTTGGCGAAAAACTCGAGGACCCATTGGCCATGTACCTATCCGACATCGACACCATCGCCGTGAACCTGGCTGGACTACCCGGCATGGTCGTGCCCGTGTCGCCGGTGGATGGCCTTCCAGTGGGTCTGCAGCTCATCGCTCCCGCCTTCCACGAAGCCACTCTGGTCCGCGCAGGTCGTGCGCTGGAAAGAGCGGGGGATTGATGCGTCTGGGCTTGGCACTTGTCCTTCTGGCCTTCGTCGCGACGGATGCCGAAGCTAGAAGGACCAAGACGCGCAAGCCAAAGTACAGCAGGGAGCAGGTGCGGACCGAATCCCTCGCCGCTTGGCCGGGTCGGACGGAAGCCGATTCCCGTCCCCAACCCGTCGGGGTCCCGGAAATCGACAGGCTCCTCATGGATCGTCCCTGCATCGGGGTTTCGGTGAACGAGCCGGAGATCGAGCTGGTGGAACGATCCCTGGCAAGGGATGGCCGGCCATCCGGAGTCGCCAACGCGTTTCTGGGCACCTTGGATCCCGTCCAGAAGATCCGCGAAGTCGCGGAGCCTCTGTTGGGCTCCCCCTACCGCTCCGGCGGCAACAGCACCAGCGGCATCGACTGTTCGGGTTTCGTCCTGACGGTCCTCAAGGGACTGGGTCAGGATCTGACTGGACGTTCTTCCGGCGAATTCTGGAAGCAAGGCAATCCGGTCGACAAGAATCGCCTCCAAACCGGCGATCTCCTGTTCTTCTCCGACCACTCCCGGTCCATCGGACATGTGGCCATCTATCTGGCCGACGGGAAATTCGTCCATGCCACCACAGGAAAGGGCGTCATCGTCTCCCACCTGTCGGAGAAGTACTACCTGGTCCATTACAAGGGCGCCAAGCGACTACCGGGATTCCTGGAGCGCTTGGCCGAGACTCCGGAACCCCTCTCCGCGCGATAGATTGACGATTCCGGATTGAAGCGTCCGGAATCGTTGCTAACTTTAGGGAGCTTCGGCAGCGACGCCGACCTTCCACATCTCTCATTGATTGGACCAGGAATACATGGCTATCAAGATTGGCATCAACGGATTCGGACGCATTGGCCGCATGGTTTTCCGCGCCGCCGTGAAGAATTTCTCCGACGTCGAGATCGTTGGCATCAACGACCTTCTCGAGCCCGCCTACCTCGCCTACATGCTCAAGTACGACTCCGTGCACGGGCATTTCCAGGGTGAAGTTTCCGTCGAAGGAAACAACCTCGTGGTCAACGGCAAGAAGATCCGCCTGACCGCCGAGAAGGACCCCGCCAACCTCAAGTGGAACGAAGTCGGCGCCGACGTCGTCGTCGAGTCCACCGGCTTCTTCCTGGACAAGGAAGGCGCCTCCAAGCACATCGCCGCTGGCGCCAAGAAGGTCATCATCTCGGCTCCCTCCAAGGACGACACTCCCATGTTCGTCTTCGGTGTGAACCATCAGACCTACGCCGGACAGCAGATCATCTCCAACGCTTCCTGCACGACCAACTGCTTGGCTCCGATCACCAAGGTGCTGAACGACAAGTGGGGCCTCAAGCGCGGTCTGATGACCACCGTCCACGCCGCCACCGCCACCCAGAAGACCGTCGACGGTCCTTCCGCCAAGGACTGGCGAGGCGGCCGCGGCATCCTCGAGAACATCATTCCCTCCTCCACCGGTGCCGCCAAGGCCGTGGGCGTGGTGATTCCCGCCGTCAAGGGCAAGCTCACCGGCATGGCCTTCCGCGTTCCCACCTCCGACGTCTCCGTGGTCGACCTCACCGTCGAACTCGAGAAGCCGGCCAAGTACGCCGACATCTGCGCCGAAATGAAGCTCGCTTCGGAGACCTACCTCAAGGGCGTTCTGGGCTACACCACCGACGACGTCGTCTCGACCGACTTCCGTGGCCAGACCTGCACTTCCGTGTTCGACTCCAAGGCCGGCATCCAGCTGGACGACACCTTCGTCAAGCTGATCTCCTGGTACGACAACGAGTGGGGCTACTCCAACAAGGTCGTGGAGATGGTCCGCGTGGTGGCCAAGTAAGTTTCGCATTTCCGGCCTTGTGCCGGAAATTGTCGAGCCTTCGGAACCCTCGTCGAAAGACGGGGGTTCTTCGTTTCTTGGGCCACATCGGGGAGCAGTCCACCCAGGGCCGCGCCATCCCATCCTTCCGGGGGGAATCGGGATTGTCTATCCTTTCGCGCACCATGCTCTCCCTCCGCTCTCTGTCGGCCCTGTTCGCCGTTGTTCCATGCCTGGCCGATGCCGGAGACTGGACCCTGTTCAAGCTCCGCGAAGGCTGGGGCCTGCGCATCGTCAAAGGACAATTCCTGACATTGGACGGCCGCATGGTCCGTTCCAAGGCCAAGGCGCTCGATTCCCTGGATCTGCGGATCTGCTCCGATTCGCTGGCCGTCGTCCCCGCATCGCCCGACACCGCCTACCCGCAGGGCCAGGAGTGGAGGACGCTCCACGGCCCGTTCCGGTTCTCCTCCTGGATCCGTTCGCCCCACCCCATCGACATCGACGATCTCCGGGCCGGAACCGGAATCGAACCTCCGTGGCGGAAGGTGCACGGGAAGGACGACAGCGGTTTCGTGAACCTCGAATGGATCGATTTCTGCGCCGCCCCGGACCTGTTGGCTCGGTTGGACACCCCCACCCTGATACGCCACCCCTTCCTGGGTCTGGTTTCCACCCAGCTCGACTCGCGCCCCTCCCCCACCCGACGCTGGCGCCGGGTGGCCACCGCCGCCGATCGACTGGTCGCCTGGCCCGGCGACACCTCGTTTGCCTTGGAGGCGCCGGATACCCTGGCGGAAGACGATTTCCGTCCCGCGAAATGGCTGGTGTGGTGGCCGAGCCCTTCCGGTGAGCGGTGGGTGTCCGGAAAGGGAAGTCTGTTGCAGATCCGGGAAACAGGGAAACCAACCCGGTTCATCCACTTCCAGGACGCCTACCCCCGCATCGCCCAGCGGGTGGAGCCATTGGGCACGGCCGAACTGGTGGTGGAGTGGACCACTCTCTACGGCGACGGCATCTGGAGCGAAGTGGCCAGGATCGGAACCGACACGTTCCGGTTCACCACCATCGGAGGCGTTTCCGGAGGCGAAGGGCACGATATCCCGGAAGGCATCGCCAAGCGCGATGCTCCCGGCTTCTGGCGCATCGATCAGAAAACAGGATGGATCCTGCTCAAGAAATGGCGCAGGAGGGAACGGCCGATCCTGGAGTGAATCGGAGTCGAACAACTTCAGAATACCAGGAATTGCTTATTTTGTGACAATATGAAATTCCTACTGCTTCTTGGCGCATGGTTCGCCCAACAATCCACCCCTGCTCCGACCACAACTCCGGTCACCCCTGCAACCGCGGCCGCCAAGGTCAACGCGGCTCCCGCCGTCGACACGGCCAAGCCACCGGTTTCGCCTTGGAAGAAGGAGGCCCAAGCCAGCCTAAACCTGGCTTCCGCCTATTTCGACCAATGGGCTCCGGGCGGCGAAGACAATCTTTCCTGGACCGCCAAGGTCGCCACCCGCTGGGAACGGGACGGTGAAGATTGGAATTGGCTCTCCAAGGGATCCGCCGAATTCGGGCAGATCAAGCTCGGCGAACGCGCCCTCCGCAAGACCACCGACGAGATCAAGGCCGAGACCATCCTGAGCAGGAAACTGTCCCGCTACCTGAATCCCTTCGTGGCGGCGAACCTGCAGACCCAATTCGCCCGCGGTTACAAGTATCCATCGGACACCCTCCCTCGCGTGCCGGTGTCCGATCCGTTGGATCCTCTCTATCTGAGCCAGAGCGCGGGCGTG
Organism: Fibrobacteria bacterium; assembly: GCA_035352895.1. Taxonomy (GTDB): domain Bacteria; phylum Fibrobacterota; class Fibrobacteria; order UBA5070; family UBA5070; genus UBA5070. Next base: position 43,983 of record DAOPYN010000033.1, read on the forward strand.
GGCTCCAAGCCCGTCGACTGGTTCCAGACCCGTCTGGGCGCCGCGATCCGCGAGGTCCGCACGGACTACTTCATTTCCTACTCCGACGACCCCGAGACCAAGGACATCGAGAACTGGAAAGTGGAGCCTGGTCTGGAATGGGTCTCCGAGTACAAGCAGACCATCTCCGGAAACCTGCTTCTTCAGTCCACGCTCTCCACCTTCACCAACTTCAAGGGTGCCGACGAGATCGTGCTGGTCTGGACCAATGGCGCGACCTTCCAGTTCACCAAATACGTGAACATCAACGCCTCCGGAGAGCTCCATCGCGACCTCCAGCAGGCGGACGCCTGGCAGTGGAAGCACGTCCTGGCGTTGGGTCTCACCTACAACCTCCTCTGATCGGAAGAAACATGTCCATCGCCAACGAATTCAAGGCATTCATCTCTCGCGGCAATGTCATCGACATGGCCGTCGGTGTGATCATCGGCGCCGCCTTCGGCAAGATCGTCGATTCCTTTGTGAAGGATGTGGTCACTCCTCCACTGGGCTTCTTGATCGGGCGGGTGGATTTCACGGACCTGAAAATCTCGCTAGGTATCGGTGCCACGCCCGTGACCATCAACTACGGCGTGTTCCTCCAGGCCTGTTTCAACTTCCTGATCATCGCCGCGGCTGTCTTCCTTCTGGTGAAGCTCGTGGCGAAGATCACCCGCAAGCAGGCCGCCGAACCCGCCGTTCCCCCTCCCCCCCCGGCGGACGTGGTGCTGCTCACCGAAATCCGCGACGAGCTGCGCAAACGGGCCTGAACCTTTCCGGTTGTATCCACAGCGGGAGCGGAATCCATTCCCGCTCCCTTTCTTTTTTCAATCCCGGCGCTGCAAAGCCAGGATGATCCGTTTCCGATCAGCAATCGATCCCTGGACTACGCAAAAAAAAGAGCAGCCCGACGGGCTGCCCTTCATCGAATTTTCGTGAAAGAGAAGGATCAGTCTTCGTAGCCGCCAGCGCCGCGACCGCCGCCGAAGCCGCCCTCGCGACGTCCGCCGCCAGCACCGCGACCACCGCCGAAGCCGCCGCCAGCGCCGCGTCCGCCGCCAAATCCGCCGCCAGCACCGCGACCACCGCCGAAGCCGCCTTCACGACGTCCGCCACCGAAGCCACCTTCGCGTCCGCCGCCGGCACCGCGTCCACCGCCGAAGCCGCCGCCGCCGAAGCCACCACCAGCGCCGCCGCCAAATCCACCGCCAGCGCCGCCGCCGAAGCCGCGTCCGCCGCCGCCGAAGCCGCCTTCACGGCGAGGACGACGCTCGGAAGGATCGCGCTGGACCGCTTCGCTCACGCGGATGTTGCGTCCGTCCAGGACGGCGCCTTCCATCGACTCGAGGGCCTTGCGGCCATCGGCCTCGTTTTCGAAGGCGATGAAACCGAATCCGCGGCTGCGGCCGGTCTCACGGTCGGTCACGACCGTTGCTTCGGTCACGGTGCCGAAGGCTTCGAATGCTTGCTTGAGGGTCTCGGCGGTCGTGGCCCAAGCCAATCCGCCCACGAACAGTTTCATACTTTCCTTTCACGAGACCCTTCTCTACTGACTTGCTTCGAACGATCTCAATACGCATTCCACGTGCGCAGGTGCGTGAAGGAAATAATCCCTCAAACACCTGTCAATGGGCAATTTTTCGGGTCAGCTTTCGGGCGTGACAACGATCAATTGTTCGTGGTAATGGACGTGCTGGCCGGGCTTGATCTTGATCTCGGTGACCACTCCGGCACGCGCCACCCGGATGGGATTGCGCATCTTCATGGCCTCCAGGAGACAGACCACCTGGCCGTAGGCCACGCGATCACCCACCTTGACGTCCACCTGCACGATCACCCCCGGGATGGGCGCGATCACGGCATTTTCCGTACCCGGCAACACGTCCGTCTTGCGGGGCTTCCAGACCGGAACCGGCACGTGGGATGCGCGAGGCTGGATGGCCGGAGCAGCGGTCGAAGCCACCGCGGGAGTTTCTTCTTCCGGCCACACCTCGATGCGCTCGCCTTCCACCATCACCACCACAGGATTGGCGACGAGATCGCCCACCTGGACTTCGAACACGCGTCCATCGACGGACAGCTTCATCTTCATCGTACACTCCTGCCTTTGATGGTCCGACCGCGCATCACGGCCTGCCACGCGGTGACGGACGAGCCCGCGTCGGCCTGGACGGACACGGATGGATCCGAAAGACTCCTGGAACGCGCCACGGCGACCGCGGCGATCGCGACCTTGCGGCGCAGCTCATTCTCCCTGCGGAATTGTTCGCCGGTGTCGCCAGCCAGCTTGCGCAGGACGGGACGAACCAGCTTCTTCCCCAGGAACGACAATGGATTGAATGCCATGGATCCCCCCTAGACCGGCATGTTGCCGTGCTTGCGCGGCGGCGTGGGCGAGGATTTGTCGCGCAGGGCCTTGAAGGCCTCGATGACCTTCATGCGAGTCTCGCGCGGCTCGATGATGTCGTCGATGTAGCCGGAGGCGGCCGCGAAGTAGGGATTGTTGAAGCGCTTGCGGTAGTCCTCGGCCAGTCGCTTGGCCTCGCCGACCTTGTCGGAAGCGGCGTCGATCTGCTTCTTGAACAGGATGTTCACCGCACCTTCGGCGCCCATCACCGCGATCTCGGCCGAAGGCCAGGCGTAGGTGACGTCGGTTC
>DAOPYN010000034.1:0-45349 GCA_035352895.1 Fibrobacteria bacterium
GTTGGGCCAGGCATCCAGGGTCCCGCTCTTGGTGGGAGTCCCCGAAAAAAACACCGTCGTGGCCATGCCCCTGCCCTGGAAGGGATTGGCGACCACCTCTCCCGAACGCAGGGTGTCCAGGGTCAGATCCAGCGCACCTCCCGCGAAATCGGCGGGAGTGCGCGTCCAGAGGCGCGCCTTGCCGGAAAGGGGATCCCATCCGGTCACCAGCAGGGGCAGATCCTGTCCCCGGCCGGGGGTTCCGCTGGAGAGCTTCAGCCGCCCGATCGAGCCCGCGAAGGATTGCGGAAGCCGCACCTCCAGGGCCAGCAGGGCATCGGGCCCCGTGGCGGGAAGCAGGTTGGCCACATGGAGAAGGGACTTGGCCGGATCGCCGACGAACACGCCCCCCTGGGCGGTGTCCATGGACACCCGCAGCGTTTCCCCCGCGGGGGCCTCCACCTTCCACGAGGCGTTGGCGCAACGGAGGAACAGGGGGCCTGAGGGAAGGCCGGCGAACGAGACGCGGTAGCCGGAATCGAGGACGGCCCGCCGCCCCAGACCCGCCAAGTGGACCACCGTACCCACCGGCACCCCCACCAGGCGTCCCTCCAGGCGCGAGCGGCGCCCCAGCGCCACGGGGCGATCCACGCCGACGTCCTGGCCGGAGGGGATGGACACCTGGGCGGCGAGGGTGTCCCAGGCGATTTCCAGGGTCCAGCCGGAGGTTCCCGCCAGGGACATCTCCGCCAGACCCGCCGCGTCGGCGATGGCGACCTCCCGCACGGAATCCGTCAGGCTGCCCGCATCGCGCGCCATCACCCGCGCCCCGGAAGCGGGGCTTCCGTCGGGACCCACCAGGTGCAACGCGATCGCGTTCTCGGCCTCGGCGCCGGAAGTGCCTCCCGCCACCACCCGATCCCGACCGCACGAGACGCAGAGCCAGACCGCGAGGATCAGGGTGGACAATTTCCGCAGGGAGGAGGAGGGGTCGCTCATGGACGGAAATCTAGCGACCCGCGGCGGTCGGCGACTCCGGGAGGAAGGGCGAAGGGGATCATCTGCACGCTCACCTGGTAGACGCGGTCGGGATCGCCCATCCTGGACACCGCCGTGAGCACGCGCGAGCGGAAGTCGCGCACCAGCTCCCGGATCTCGTCGTAGCCGGAGGCGGGGATGGACACGGTGACGGAAGACAATTCCCGGCACGTCGGATCGAGTCCCTCCACCGCATCGGCGGCCAGAAGCAGGGTCTGGCGGTGGAAGTGGCGCAGCGACCGCGCCTGCGACGCGGCCGTCCCCTTCACGAACGGTTCCCGGACGCGCCAGGATCCGTCTCCATCGCGCTCGACGAATCCCAGTTCCTCCAGGGAGGCCAGCGAACGCCGCACCTGGGCCGGTGCCACCCTGGGGACCAGCAGGTCGCCCATGCGTTCGATGTCGTCGGCGAAGCGCCCGCACCCCACCAGGGCCCGGACGGCGACGTTCACCCACGAGTCCCAGAACCCCTCCTGGGTCCCGTCCAGCTCCACGGGAGCCACCCGGCGCAGCTCGGCCAGCCGTGAGAAGCAGTGCTGGGCGTCCTTGGCGGACTTGGACTTCCCGTACTGGACCAGGATCCGGAAGTAGTCCGCTTCCAGTCCGGCCAGCCCCAGGAGGTCCACCAGGGACTGGATCCTGGCCGACGACAGGTGGCGCTCCCCCGCGAAGATCTTGGCCAGGAGGCTCGGATCTGTGGCCAATTTTTGTCCCAACCAGCGGAACGAGACCACCGGGCGGCGGGCCTTCTCCTCCTGGTACCACTCCTGGAGGAACCTGCGGTAGTCGGTGTGGGCGTAGACGGATGCCATGGGATTCCCCGGTTCGCTTCGGAAGATGGCTTCGCGGCCTCCCGCCGGTGCGGCAAAGGATGCATTCGGCGTGGCCAAGATGTCCACGGAAACCTCGCGGACATTTTGACCACGGAACCACGCGGGCGCGCCCTCCGCCCGCCGGAGCCTTCCCGTACCCTTCCCGTGTCGGCTCCGCGCATTCCGTGCGGGCCCACCGGAGGACACTCCCATGCTCGCCACGTTCCTTTCCGCCGCCGCGTCCCTTTTCTTCCAGGCGCCCACCCTGGAACTGACCGACCACACGGCGATCTACAGCACCCACCTGGTCCACTCCATCACCACAGACGGCGACACCGCCTACGTCTGCCAGGGCGCCACGGTGTTCAAGATGGTGTTCGGGAAACGCCTGGAGATCGTGGACAGCCTCCCCAACCGCGACGCTTCCGGTTGGAACGACGCCAAGTACGTGCACCTGGGAGAAGGGATCGGGATGCTGGCCTACGTGGACTTCCCCTTCTCCGACACCGCGGTGTGGCTGGTGGACTGGAATCGCCCCTCGCGATCCCTGGGACCCGGCCCCACCTCCCGATGGGCCGCGTATCTGCAGCTGCCAAAGGGGGAAGGGTTCACCTTCGCCAGCCGATTGACCGGCCAGCACGACAACCTCTACACCGGCGTGTTCGGGAGCGACAAGGGACTGCTCCGGGTCTCCGTCTTCAGTTCCAAGGACGCCGAACGGCTGGTGCTCACGGATTCGCTCGGCTACACGGGAGCGCCCGTATGGGCCGACCACTCGCTGGGGGCGTCGGCCCTCTCCCACGACCGCCCCCTGGAGATGCGCTCCTTGGCGGTCCTGCTGTCGGGCGGGAGGACGCTGGAGTTCTACCAGGCAACCCATCCCTACAACCGTTTCTCCCTCCTCACCCGCTTCGCCTCCCACGAACTGATGGATTCCGTCATGTTTGGCGGGACGCTTCTGTCCGCTCCCGAGGGATCCAGCTGGCTCTACGTTCCACGTTGGACCAACACCGCCCTGCTCTTGCGCAAACCCACTGCCTCGATCGGCCTGGACATCCGGGACATCCGCATTCCCAAGCTCATTTCCGATCTGGGACGGGGATCGTCGGGCGAGATCGTCGCCGCCCGATCGGACGAAGGATTGGATGTGCCCTACACCCGCTCCCGGTACGCGGCTCTGGCCGGGGACAGCCTCCTGGCCGTCTACGCGTGGGATGGCACCGAACCGTCGTTGCTGGTCACCGAGGAAATCCGCCACCAGACGAGGGCCCTGGCCTTCGGCGACACGGTCCTGTGGCAGGCCGACAAGGGCGAGATCCACGCCTGGCGGCTGTCCGAAGGGACCGCCTCCGCGCGACCGCGCGTTCTGTCGCCGGCTCGTTGGGTTCCCGTCTGGTCCCGGGATCATTGGACTCTCCATGGCCAGCCGGGAGAGGAGGTTTCCCTTTCCACGGCATCCGGGCGCCGGTTGGCCAAGGAGCGGATCGGGTCGGACGGGACCCTGCGGATTCCCGCCCGGTCCCAGGTGATCGTGGCCCGCTCGGCGGGAAGGACGTTCGCCATCCCGCCCGCACCGTCGGTTTCCCGCGGTCGGTAAGCGCCGGAAAGCGGAATCCTCCGCACAGGGGACTCTTCGCCTGTGGACATCCGGCAAGTGGACCGAAATTTGTCGCAACCGTCGCCGGTTTGGCGCCGGGTGTTGCCCCTGGGGAACGCCGGCGGCGGGACAGACGAACCTTTCGGAAGAGGGGGAGAACGTGGAGGCCTCAGGGGCTCCCAGGAAACGCATCCCTCCCGGGGACCCGCAATCCGACAGCGCGGCATCGTCCCACGGAGTTATCCTCGAGCCTCGTGTCCGTCCGCCATGGGAGGATGCGGGTCCAACCGGGAAAGGGATCGTGGAAGCAACCAAGAGCAAGATCAACCAGGCGATCCGGCGGCTGTTCGAATACGACAGCTACCGGACCTTCCTCCGGGACTACCTGGAGGAGGAGCGCAAGCGTCGTCCCGGTTTCTCCCAGCGTTCCTTCGCCGCCAAGCTGGGATGGAAGTCCACCGGAGCGATGAGCCTGGTCCTGTCCGGTTCGCGCAACATGGGCGAGGGCCCCCTGCAGGCGCTCCCCGCCGCCCTGGGGCTGGTGGGCAGACCGGCGGCGTTCCTGGTGGCGCTGGTCCGCCACAACCAGGCCGACGACCTCGACTCCCGCGAAAAGACCCTCCACGAACTCAAACGCCTCCGCAAGGGAGGGCGGTTCGCGAAGACCTCCTCCGCGCAGTTCCCCTACTGGGAGGAATGGTACCAGGTCGTGATCCGGGAATTGGCCGTCCATCTTCGCTGGGACGGCGACTTCGCCAAGCTGGGAGCGTCGGTGGTTCCTCCCATCTCCGCTGACAAGGCCCGTCGCTCGGTGGAACGGCTCTGTTCCATCGGACTGCTGGAGAAACTCCCCGACGGGACCTATCGGCAGGCCGACCCCGTGGTGTCGGCGGAAGGCGCTCCGGGCGCCCTCCTGCGCGAATTCAAGCGCGAGATGGTCCTGCGGGGACTGCAGGCCATGGACGATCTCCCGCCCGCGCGGCGACATTTCTCGACCTCGACCATCTCCATGTCCCGCGCCTCGTTCCGCCGTCTGTGCCAGCGCATCGACGAGCTGCGCGCCGAATTCCTGGAAGGCGCCGCCGAGGAGGAGCCAGAAATCGTCTTCCAAGCGAACTTCCAGGTCTTCCCCGTGTCCCAACCACTGGCCCCCCCGCCCTCCGAAGAGCAATGATCCGGATCCGGTTCTCTATCTTTGCATGAACCCGCGCAACCTTGCGGGAAACACATGAACAGAACCATCACCTGACCGCGAGGATCCCAAAAGCATGACCCGACGCCTGTTCGCCCGTGCCTTGGTGATGGTCTCCCTGGCCATCCTGGGGTCGTGCGCCGGAGGTGGCGGTTCCGACGTGCCCAACGATCTTTCCGGCACCGTCCTTTCCGAATCCGGCGAGGCGGCATCGGGCACCAAGGTGTTCCTGAGGTCGGCGCGATCGACACCCGATCAGCCCGGACCGGTTTGGCAGACCACCGCCGACACGCGGGGCGAGTACCATCTGCCCCTGGTGGCCGACACGGAAACCTGGCTCTTGGAGTGGCGGGATTCGGCTTGCGGCTGCGGCACCACCCGCATCCTGGCTTCCGATTGGATCCGCCAGGAACGCATCCCGCCGGTGCGGCTGGCCAAGTGGGGAACGCTCCGCGGCACGCTGGCCAACGGCACCAGCCGGCCCACCGAAGGGATCCGCGTGGTGATTCCTGGACTGCAATTGTCCGCCATCGTGGAAGCCGACGGTTCCTGGCAGATCGCGGACGTCCCGGAAGGGATCTACCAGCCCGCGGTGGAAGGCGCTCCGGCCGGCGCCGAGGTGGTGGCGGATTCCGTCAAGATCCAGGCGGCCACCGGATCCGTATCACCCCCCGTGGTGGTGTCCGACCGCCCCTCCAGGCTGGTCTGGATGGGCCTTTTGCGCTCCCCGGAGGGCAAGCCGCTCGCAGGCGTACCGCTCCTGTACCTTCCAGCGGAGGGGAAGGACACCTTGAAGACGGGATCCGTCTCCGACGACTCGGGGCGGATCGCCTGGGTCCCGACGGATTCCGCGCGGGGCACGGTGATCCTCGCGAATGCCACCAACCGATGGTCCGGCGCGGTGGAAGCCCATCTGCTGCAGCCGGACGTCTTTCCGACGCCGGACACCCTGGTACTGACGAAGATCGCGATCCTGCGAAGCCTGCGCGCGACCGTGGTCCTTCCGGCCACGGCCCCATCCCAGACCGCCTCCGAAGGATTCCGCCTGGTCCTGGCGGGAACCAGCCGCCGATCCGACGTGGTCCACTCGGGCGATCCGGTGGTGTTCGATTCCCTGGCTCCCGGGGTCCACCGCCTGACGGCGGTCCGGGAATCCAACGACGCCCCCTGGCCCGTGGAGTGGAGCCTCACCATCGGCGACGGCGACCTGGACACCCTCCTGAAGCCCTCCTTGATGGACATCGAGGATTCCACCTCCTGGAAGGCCCTTGGCGAAATCACCCTGACCACCCCGGAAATCCAGGGCGTCTGGCTGGATGTGCCCGTGCGCGTGGTGTTGGACGGGAAGATGGACATGGCCTCCGGCGCCCCGGACGCCTCCGACTTGCGGATCTTCCAGGCCGACGGCCAGCCCGCCCGGTTCTGGGTGTCGCGCTGGGACCCGGCCAGGGACCGCGCCGAAGTCTGGATCCGGGTGGATACGATGGCCGCCGGACGGTCCTTCCGGTGGACGTTTCGGCAGGGGAATCCCTCCACCAAGATCGTCGCTCGCCAGCATGTGGATTCCGTGTTCCTGGCCAAGGAATGGTTGGCCATGTGGAACTCCACCACCGGCAAATCCATGGTGAAGGGAGGATACTCCCTCAACGGCGATCTGCTCGCCGATTCAAGTTCCGTCTTCTCGCACACCTTTGTCCTGGAGTCCAACGACTACCTGGAAGCCGCCGTTCCGATGATGGGCTACGATTCCGGATACACCTTCCTGGCCTCGTTCCGGTTCGATTCCCTGCCCCCCACGGGGAATCTGGTCCGGCTTTCCGGAGACAACGACAACTACTCCCTGGCGATGGACTCCACGGAGAGCCTTCCGCGGCAAGCTCGCCTGGTGTGGGGGGAACGATTCTCCGACACCGTGTTTGGCCAAAGCGCACCGCCCTCCGATCCCAACGGCACGAGCCGGATCGATCTCGGAACCGACCTTCCGATCGCCGTTTCCTTCGCCCCTACCCAGACCATCGCCTACCGGCTTGGATCGCCCTCCGCCCCCCTCCCTCCGCTGACCATGACCAACAAATCGCTGGCCGGAGGCCACTTCGTGGAAGTGGGTGGATTTGGACGATCCATCGGATTCGCAGGCACCATGTCCCTGCCCCGGCTTTCGAGAGGGGTCATGGATCCCAACCGTCTGGCTCTGGAAGCCTTCAATCTCCAGACCCAGCCCAGCTGGATCCGGGTCGATCGTCACGGTTCCGTCACAGGCCCGTCGAAGAACCCTTGATCCTTGGCACTCACTTGCCGAGATTGCTGACGCTCACGATATTATCGGCCACCCCTCACACCCTGTCGAGGCTGCATGGCGCGTCGGGGTGAGCTTGGATCGACCAACCAGGAGACCGGAATGTCCACCGCCCAACTGCAAGAACTCTCCCGGCGCATCCACGACGCCTCCGCCTTCCTCCCCCAGCTGCGCGCCGAGCTCGGACGCACCGTGCTGGGCCAGGAGAAGGTCTGCCACGACCTTTCCATCGCACTTCTGGCCGACGGCCACGTGCTTCTGGAAGGCGCCCCGGGCCTGGCCAAGACCACCGCCGTGCGCGCCCTGGCCCAGACCATCCAGGCGAGCTTCGCCCGCATCCAGTTCACCCCGGACCTTCTGCCCGCCGACATCCTGGGAACCCAGATCTACCGGCCACAGTCGGGTACCTTCGAGGTCCGCCAGGGCCCCATCTTCGCCCACCTGGTGCTTGCGGACGAAATCAACCGCGCTCCCGCCAAGGTCCAGTCGGCCCTGCTGGAAGCCATGCAGGAACGCCAGGTCACCATCGCCGGGCAGACCTTCGCCCTCCCCAAGCCGTTCTTTGTGCTGGCCACCCAGAACCCCATCGAGCAGGAAGGGACCTACCCCCTTCCGGAGGCCCAGGTGGACCGGTTCCTGCTGAAGGTGGACGTGACCTATCCCGGCCGGGACGCCGAACTCCAGGTACTGCAGATGGTTTCCGGGCCGGGCCTGCCCCAGCCACGCGCGGTGGCCACCCCCCAGGACCTCGCCACCGCCCAGTCGCTGGTGCGGGAGGTGTTCATGGATCCGCGCGTGCAGGCCTACATCGTGGATCTGGTGCGCGCCAGCCGCGGTCCTTCGGAAGGCGGCCTCAAGGCCCTGGAAGGACTGGTGCGCTGGGGCGCCTCGCCGCGCGCGAGCATCGCGCTGGCCCTGTGCGCCAAGGCGCAGGCGTTCCTGGATGGACGCGCCTTCGCCACTCCCGACGACGTCAAGTCCGTCGCGCGTTCGGTGTTGCGCCACCGCCTGGGGCTTTCCTACGAGGCGCAGGCGGAGAACATCACCCCCGAAGAGGTGGTCGAGAAGATCCTTTCCGGAGTGATCGTGCCGTGATCCCCCCGGAAAGCCTCGCGCGACGGATCGTCCGCCGGGTTCGCCGCATCGAGTTCCGGGCCCGCGGTCGCGTGAGCGACCCGCTGGCCGGCGGCCACATGTCCACCTTCAAGGGAACGGGGATGCGCTTTCGCGAGGTGCGCGCCTACCTGGACGGCGACGATCCGCGCTCCATCGACTGGAACGTGACCGCACGGTTGAACGAGCCGTTCGTGAAGGTCTTCGAGGAGGAACGCGAACTGACCGCGGCCTTCCTGGTGGATCTCTCCGGCAGCACCCTGGCCGGGAGCCGCGGCTCCATCCTGCGCGAAGCCGCCGCCGAATTCTGCGCGGTGCTCGCGCTTTCGTGCCTGGGAACGCAGGAGAGCCTGGCTCTGCTCACCCACACCGACACGATGGAATCGTGGCTGCCGCCCGCGCGGGGCCCCCAGGTGCTCAGCCGCGTGCTGCGGGAGATCCTGGAGCGCCCCGTCAAGGGCAACGGAACCGATCTGGGCGCCGCCTGCGACCAGCTGGCGCGTCGCCTGCGTCGGCGCTCGGTGGTGTTCGTGGTGAGCGATTTCCACGACGACCCCGCCCGCTACGCCCCGGCGCTTCGCCGGTTGGGGATCCGCCACGACCTGAACCTGGTGCGGCTGGAACCGGCCGGATTCGACCCCCTCCCCGGAAGCGGCCTGGTCGCCTTCCTGGACCCCGAAACCGGCGAGGAGCTGGAACTGGACGTCTCCGATCCCCTCCTGCGACGGGAATTGTCCGCCGCCTGCGGACGGGAGCTGGAGGAGCTCCTGCGCGAGGCGCGCAAGGCGCGGGCCGTCCTGGCGCGCTGCCCCACCGGATCGGATCCCTTGGCCATCGTGCGGACCCTCGTGAGGGAACGCGCCCGCGCCCACGGAGGAGTCCGCGGATGATCTCCCTTTCCAACCTCTCCCCGGCGGTGGGCGACACCGTCCGCCTGACCTGGGACTTCCCGGCCGGATCCAAGGTGATCGTGGGTCCCTCGGCCAACGACTCCCTGGTGGTGTCCGCCGACACGGCCCGGGCCGGCCATTGGGTGCTCCAACCCTTGGCGGCGGGCACCTACACCCTGGACACGCTCCAGGCCATCACTCCCGGAGGCGACACCCTCCGCGAAGCCGCACCCCCCTGGCAGGTCTCCTCGAGGTTGGAATCGTCCGACACCACGGCCAGCCGGCTTCTGGCTCCGCAGGATGTCCCGGTTCCCTTCCCGTGGGATCGCGTCGGCTGGGCCGCCCTTGGCGCCGCCCTCCTGGTGGCCTTGCTGTTTGCCTGGAAGCGCTGGCGGCGTTGGCGCCAATCGCGCACCCCGCCTGCGCCCCCACCGCCGCCCCGCGATCCGGTGGAGGTCGCCCGCGAACTTCTGGATGCGCTGGTGAAGCGCGCCGAGGCGGGTGCTTCCGCCCGCGAGATCGCCTTCGAATGCGGCGAGCTCCTGCGGGACGTCCACGGGAAGCTCCACGCCTGGCCCGACGCCACCGGATCCACCAGCGGCCAGTGGAAGGAATGGTGCCAGGGCAAGCGGACCGCCGAGGAATGCTCCCTGCTCGCGGAATTCCTCCGCGAAGCCGACATGCTCCGCTACGCCGACGGGGCGGGCCTGGCCGGACAGCTTCTGACCAACGCGCGTCTTCTCCTGGACGCCACCGACCGCCTGCGGAAGGTGTCGCCATGACGCCCTGGGAGTGGCTGCGGCCGCAGCTGTTCTGGCTTCTGCTGGCACTGGTCCCGCTGGGCTGGCTGGCCTGGCGCGCGCGGCGGAAGGTGCCCCGCATGCTCCTGCCGGGACTTCCCGCCGGATTCAAGCCGCGACGCGGCCTGCGACGGAGACTGTCCAGCCTTCCGCTGTGGATCCGGCTTCTGGCCCTGGCCTGTCTGGTGGCCGCCCTGGCCCGACCGGTGGTCCGCACGGCCTGGAACGAGGATTCCATCCACGGTGTGGACATCATCCTGGCCTTCGACGTGTCCACCTCCATGCAGATCCGGGACGTGAAACCCAGCCGCATCGAGGCCGCGCGCACCATGATGAACCAGTTCGTGCTCTCGCGCAGCCACGACCGCATGGGCGTGGTGGCCTTCGCGGGAAGGCCCATGACCCGCTGCCCCCTCACCACCGATCGCGAGGTCCTGCGGGAACTGATCGATTCCACCTCCAACCTGGGCATGGAGGACGGCACGGCCATCGGCGACGCCTTGCTGATGGCGGCCAACCGTCTGCGCCTGTCCAAGGCGAAATCCAAGGTGGTGGTGCTTCTGACCGACGGCCAGAACAACGCCGGAGCGGTGGATCCCCTCTCCGCCGCGCGCGCGCTGGCCGCCCTGGGAATCCGACTGTACACGATCGGCCTGGGCACCAACGGCACCTTCGAGCAGCAATTCACGCTCCCCGACGGCAGCGTCCGTTCCGGCACCGTCCAATCCGACCTGGACCCCAAGATCCTGGAAGCCATGGCCGCGGTCGCCGACGGCAAGAGCTTCCTGGCCACCGACCGCCAAGCCCTGTCCAAGGCCTACGCCGAGATCGATCGGCTGGAACGCAGCGAAATCACCTCCAAGACCTTCTGGGAGACGAAGGAGAAGTTCGTTCCGTGGGCCTTCGCGGCCCTGTGCCTTCTGCTTCTGGCCTGGAGCTTGGAAAGCACCTGGCTTCGGAGAACGCCATGATCACCTGGGCCAATCCCGAACGTCTGACCTGGCTGTGGGGCATCTTCCTTTGGGCCGCCGCCTTGGTTCTGCTGTCGTGGCATCGTCGCCGGGCGCGAAGGGCCTTGGCCGACACGGACATCCTGCCCCGCGTGGTGCGCGGCGATTCGCCCGCCCTGGAGATCGCCCGGATCGCCCTGGCCATCCTGGCGGCGGTGTTCGTGGTGCTGGCGCTGGCCCGGCCGCAGTACGGAGAGATGCTCGTTCCCGCTCCCGCCAAGGGCGCCGACGTGGTGCTGGTGGTGGATGCGTCGCTTTCCATGCTGGCCAGCGACGTGGCTCCGGATCGACTGGGACTGGCCCGACGCGACCTGCGACGGTTGGTGGACAGCCTGGGACCCAGCCGGATCGGTCTGGTGGGCTTTGCCGGAACCGCGATCCGCCAGATTCCCCTCACCGAGGACAGGGCCGCGTTGGCCACCCTCCTGGACGCCCTGGGCCCGGATCTGCTGCCCACGGCCGGAACCGACATCGCCCCCGCCATCGCCACCACGCGGGCGATGATGGAGCGATCCCAGGCTTCGCGCAAGGTGGTGGTCCTGGTGAGCGACGGAGGCGACCACGGGCAGGGAGCGATCGACGAGGCGCGACGTCTTTCCGAACTGGGCGTCGAATTTTACGTGATGGGGGTGGGAGGGCCGGTGGCCGTCCCGATTCCCCTGCCGGAAGGGGGAACCAAGGAAGACGGAGAGGGGAACATCGTGACCGTGAAGCTGGAGTCGGAGACGTTGCGCAACCTCGCCGAAGCTGGCCGCGGCAAGTACGCCGAACTGTCCCCCCTGTCGTGGAACCTCTCCGGCGTCCTGAACTCCGTCAATTCCGTGGTGGCCCAGGGTGGCACGCCGGGAATGCGACTGGTGCGGGTCGACCGCTACGCCTGGTTTTTGCTGGTGGCCATGCTCCTCATGGCCGCCGAACTCGTCCTGCCCCACGGAAGGAAGCAACCATGCTGACGCTTCTTGTCGCCATCGGGTCCCTGTTCTCCACCGCCGCCGGGGCGCGCGACAACCGCGCGGGCCTGGCCGCCTGGAAGGAGGGCGACACCTCCACCGCGCTCAAGCGCCTGGCGAAGGCCGCCCGCGACACCTCCGATCCGCGCTTCGCCTACAACCTGGGCACCGTGCGATCCCTCGCGCGCGCCGCCGACGCCGACACCGCCTTCACCCAAGCGCTGAAGCACGCCCGGACCGACGCCGAACGCGCACGGATCCTCTACAACCGAGGCACCGACCGCCTCCAGGCTTCCCAGGCGGGCGGGGCATGCCCCAACCCCGCCATCGAGGACCTGCGCGCGTCCCTGCGGCTGCGACCGGGCTGGAAGGAGGCGGCGCGCAACCTGGAACTGGCCCTGCGGCTGCGCAAACAGCAGGAAGACCAGAAGAAGGACCAGGACAAGAAGAAGGATCCCAAGGAAAACCAGAAGGACCAAAAGGACAAGAAGGATCCAAAGGATTCGCAGGACAAGGACGACAAGTCCGCCCAGAAGCCCCCGTCTCCCAAACCAAACCAGATGGACAAGAACGATGCCGAGCGTCTTCTGAACGCAGCCCAGGCCAAGGAAGGCTCCGACATGAAGAAGCCCAAGACCCCCGGTCAAGGAGTGGGCAATGGCCCGGACTGGTAGGATCGTCCTGGCGTTCCTGGCCTTGGCGGCCCAGCTTCCCGCCAAGGTGCTCAACGCGCAGGCGGGCATCGACGCCCAACGCGTGCGGGTGGGCGAACAGGTGACCGTGACCGTCCAGGCCAGCGTCGATGTACCCCACGGAACCCCCTGGCCGGATCTGGACCTAGCCGAAGGCCTCTCGGTGGTCGGCAAGGATTCGTCGTCGTCCAGCAGTCGATCCATCACCATCGTCAACGGGACGCGCCGCGACGAGAACCTGGTGCACATCCTGTTCCGCTACCGACTGGCGGCCAAGAAGCCCGGAACCTACTCCCTGTCCATCTCGCTTTCCGGCAAACCCCTGGGGCAGGGACAGATCGTGGTCGAGGACGCACCCCAGGACGTGCGCACCACCACGCTTCTGGGGAAGCGTTCGGTGTACGTGGGCCAGCAGCTCCCCTTCACCTGGAGGCTCACGGCCGACCGCCCCTTCGAGGTCCCCAAGTTCCCGGACATCCGCTCGGCGCTGGGCAACGGCTTCTACTCCGAGACCCGCGACTCCCAGCAGCTGGCGGTGAAGCCGGCGACGGAAAACGGCAAACAGGTGGGACGACTGGACATCACGGGGAACCTGTTCCCGTTGCGCTCCGGCCCCCAGAAGATCCCCTCGACGTCGCTCGAATACCGGATCGTGGAGCGCACCGGAGGGATGGACCCCTTCGAGGCCATGCGGCGGGGTCTGGATCCGTTCGAGGCCATGCGCGGCCGCACCAGCGTGATCAACGGGACGGCCCGCACCGAGGAGATCCGCCTGGAGGTCCTTCCGGTTCCGGAATCCGGAAGGCCATCGACCTTCCAGGGCGGCGTGGGCAGTTTCACGCTGCAATCCAAGCTGGAGAAGACCTCGTTGCGCGCGGGCGACGGCACCACCCTGACCATCGTTCTGGAGGGCGACGGCCAGCCCCAGGCGAGCGGGACCCCGGTGTGGGCGCCACCCGCCGGAATCGAAGCCTATCCGCCGCAGGACGAATGGACCCGCACCTGGAGAAACGGCATCCTCTGGACCAAGCTGGTCCGGAAGATCGTCCTGGTCCCGCGCCATGCCGGAAGCACGCCTCTGGACTCGGTGCGGTTCTCGTGGTGGGATCCGGAAGCGAAGAAGTTCCAACAAGCCGCCAACGGCCTTCCCACGCTTGCGGTGGAGGCGGCCGCCGCATCGGCCCTGGACACCACGCAGGCCCGGTTCCGGGGCGGCCAGATGCTCTCCCGTTGGGACCGGCTGTGGATCCTCTTCGGGCAATTCTCCGCGGTGGTGTGGACCCTCGCATTGGTGGGACTGGGTGCATGGCGGCTGGTGGTGTGGTTGCTTCTGCGCCGTTCGGGCGACTACCAGGTCCGCAAGGGCCTTCTGCATCTGGAAAAGCGCCTGGCCAAGGGATCCCCGCAACTGCAATCGCCCCAGAAGACCGCACGCGAACTGCGCACCATCCTGGGGCAGGCCATGGCCTTGCGGCTGGGAGAGGAAGTGCTCGCCTGCACCTCGCAGGAGCTGCCTTCCCTGCTGCAGGAACGCCTCGGTTGGCGGGACGAGGACGCGCAGGCGGTGGGAGCTCTCTCCGAATCCCTCCAGGCCTGCGAATTCGCCGGTCACGAGCTGGATCCCAAGTCCGCCAAGCGGGTGGCCGGGGCCCTGATCCTTCTGCGTCCCCCAAAGAGGTGATCCAGCCTGGTCCCCGGGGGGAATCCGGATCCAGGTGGTGGTGTGCTACCCTTTGGGAACCGCATCCCCCTTTTCCTCCCTATCCAGGAACCTTCCCATGAATCCAGCAACCCTGTCCACGCTCGCCAAGGTCTTCGGCATCCTCGGGACGATCATGGGACTGCCGTTTCTGATCCTCGGGGTGGTCTTCTGGGTGATGGAACGCAACTTCATCCGCGAGGCGGTGGGCGCCCGCGGCGTGGTGGTCGAGGTCCTCCAGGAGCAGAGCACCTCGAGCACCGACGGCACCACCACCACCTACCACTATCCGGTCTTCCAGTACCAGGATGCCTCCGGCGCATCGCACCGCGCGAAATCCAACATGGGAACCGGCAGCGCCAAGGTGCAGGCGGGAGACACCGTGGACATCCTCTACCGCGCAAGCGACGTCGAGAACGTGCGTCTGGCCGGCGATACGGGATTGTTCCTGTTCGCCGGATTGTTCGGCGGCTTCGGGGTCTTCTTCATGACGGGGGGACTTCTTTCCGTGTTCGTCTTCTCGCCCATCATCCTGCGCAAGTCCCGCCCGGCGGCCCAACCGGCCTGACCGCGACGGCCAAGATCCCGGTGGCTGCGCCACCTCCTCAGGGCAGGCATGGGCTCCTCACGACGAACGGAGGATTGCGCCACCGGTGATTTCACAGGCCCTGTCCGGGAAGGAGGGGCGGGGATTCCCCGTCAATGTCCAGGAGGTGCGGCCACCACCGGGTGGCGTCGGATTTCCCGGGTGGCCGATCCATCGCGGGAAACGAACACCACCTCGGAGATCGCCATCCTGCGGAGGGCCGTCTCCAGCGGGAAGACTTCCCGGCCGGATCCGGCGCGGATGGTCCGCGTCCCCTGGGACAGGATCCGTCCGTCCGGATCCACCAGGCGGACCTGGATCCTTCCGTCGGTTGGCGCCTGGAAGGCCACCGTCCAACGGTCGCCTTCCAGGATCGCGCGCGAGCGCAACCGGAAATCGCCCGTCTTCGCGCCCGGCCGCGGAAGGATGGAGCTGGGTGCTTTGTCCAGCGGGGAGATCGTGAACGAACCGCGCGTGTCCAGAGTGGAGGTGTAGGAGATGTTCGCCACGGATCCCTCGCCGACCTGGATCTTCCGCTCCAGGACCTGGAGCTCGATCGAAAAGACCCCGTCCTCGAACCGGATGCTCCGATGGGCCTCTTCGCTGATCCGGATACCCGCCTGGTCGGTGTAGGCGGTATCCCGTTCGTTCAAGACGGAATCCGTCTCCAGGACGACATCGAGGGAGATCTCGTCGGAGGTCTCGTCGTCGATGGAGACCGGCTTGCAGCCATCCTCGCTGTTGCAGTCGGTTCCCGTGGTCTTGGCGTCGCCCTCGATCGCCACTCCCCACAAGGAAAAGGTCCCATGGGGTCGGCGGGAGCCTCCCGGTTCCCGGAAGAACTGGAACGATGCCATCGGCGGGGCGGCCGGGGACGGGCGGGCGGACACCGTCTGGAAGGTCTGGAGTCTGGACCAGGACTGCGGCAACTGCTGGAACCCCCGGGCCAATTCGGATTCCCGATGGAAGCCCTCCACGCGCAGATCCACGGGCGAGACGTCGGATTGGAACAGGGTCGTGGAATCCTTGGCGATGTTCCGCAGGACGCCGCCCACCCGGTAGGTCTCCACGATGTCCTGGTTGGAGTGTCCTCCTTCGGCGATCTGCGAGTAGTTGGATCTCTTCGTTTCTTCGTAGGATCGCAAGGTGATCAGGCTTCCCTGGAGCTTCCAGAGAGTGGAAGGAGTCTCCTGGATCCGGAGGGCGGCGTATCCGGGGTCGCTGGCGGAGGTATGCTCCGAGGCCAAGGTGTACGGGTGGATGGCGGTGAGCAAGGCCTCGGCGGGCTTGTCTCCGGCCGTGAAGGTGAACTTCGCCTTGCCGTCCGCACCGGTGGTCACGCTGGAGGTGGAAACGGTCCCGTTGGTGGCGGTGATCCGGACCGGGCGATTGGCCAGAGGGGAGCTCGCGATGTCGCCGTCGCAATCGTACAGCCACACCTCCACATCCACCGACTCCCCTTCCTTCAAGGTGGTCTTGGCGGGATGCAGTTCTGCAGTGGGACCCAGGGCGTAGGGATCGCCGGAGGCCCGCTTGGATTTCTCGAACGCGCGGATCTTGTCCAGCATGGGCCCCGCGGCCGAAGCCGCCTGCTTCCCGATGGCGATGGGATCGTCGGCGGCGGAAAAGCTCTTGGAGGCGCTGGCCACCACCTCGCGGGTCTTGGACACCTGCAGCTCCACCTTGGCGGTGTACGACCCGTTGGCCCCGTCCACCAGGCCCGTCACCAGGTAGTCTCCTCCGGCAGGTCCGGTGGTGGGCGGAAGATTGCTCCATTCCTCACCGAACGTGAGGGAATGCCCTACCGTGTCGCCCTTGGTGTAGAACGATCCGTCGAGGTGGGTGTAGCATTCCCGCGAGGGGTCGTCGTTGGACAGGTAGCTCTTGACCCCACCGGAGGTCCAGAACAGATCGCGCCACTTCAGGATCTTGGAGGCCAGATCCGGATCGGTGGCGTCCGAAGGCCGCGCGGGAGCCACCCGCAGATCGAACTGCACCACCTGGGGCCGCTGGCACCGATCGCAGGCGGCCGAGGCCAGGGATGCGGTCTGCGCCACCGCGCAGAGAATCGAGACCATTGTCGATCTGGGATCCACGGAAACCTCCCGTTGCCCGCCACTGGGAATCGAGGACGGACTGCGCGGGTGAATCTAGTTCCATCGGAGGACTCGCTCCTCGCCATCCCCCGGAAAATCCGCCGGAGAGGATACGCCCCAATGGCCTCAGAGCTGGGAATCCAGGAACACGCGCCCGATCGCGCCACGCCATCGTTTGGGAACCACCGGTCGGGCCAACTGCGGCACGCGCACCAAACCCGGACGGGAGCTGGCCACGACGGTCCGCATCTCCACCCGGGTCTGGAACAGCGTCCGGATCCGGGCGCGATCCAGGGACATCGCCAGGAGATCGTCCGCGACCGAATCCACCTGGATCCCCTCCCGGGCCAACTCGTGCACGATCCACTTGCGATGGGAGCCCGTGGGCGCACGCAGGGAAGCGTACACCACGAACATGTCCAGGGTGTCGGGGGTATCCACGGTGATCGGCGAATGGATGGCCGGTACCGAGACCACGGATGCCGAATCCGCGGCCCCCTCCCCCGCGACGGCCAGGATCAGGATCCCGATGGCAGACAATATTCGTCCAGCACGGGAAGGGCATCTTCCGCGACATTCCCCACCACCAGGCGACGTCCCCGTGTCTGCCACGAAAGACCACCTGCCGCCGGTATGTTCCCCTTCCGTACGCGAAGACTCCATGGCATCCTTCCCTGGTGCACGATCCGCCGCTGAAGGGTACCAAAGGATCGTGCATCCAACGTGTGGGGGAATCGGATTTGTAACCTGGGTTCGCTTCGAAGTTCCATCCCAGCCCTCCCTTTCTTCCGGGAATCGCCATGCTCTGGCCACTGCTCGCCTCCCTTCTCCTGGCCTCCGATGCCCCACCACCGACCAAAGGCGAGATGCTCCTGGTGTGGAACTCCACCGGCAGCAACCACAACCTCGTGGGCATGGAAGTCGGAGCGGGTTACGGATTCGCCAAGGGCGATCGGAGCACGGAGCTCCTTGGCCTGTTCGGTTCGGTGGAGCCCGGCTGGCGCGGCTGGCGACTGCGCACAGGGATTGGAGCCCTGATGGCGGGCGAAGGTGGGATCGCCGTCTGGCGGATCGGAGTGGTGGGCCTCTCCGATGGATGGTCCACCGATGTTTCCGGATTGGGTCCCGAGCTGACCCTGGGCTACAACCTGATCCTCCTGCGCGCGGGAATGGCCTTTGGCGAGGCAAAACCCGTGCGGTTCCTATGGTCCGCCGGGTTGGGGATCTGAGCCGCCCGGCCGAGACTCGCCTCCCTGGAAGTACTCGAAGGTGCGTTCGGTGAAGTTGGTGGGTCGGTCGTCGATGGCCACCTCCTCGCGGACCCAGTTCCCGCGGGTGTCGTAGGTGAAATCGGTGCGGACCACCCAGCCCGATCCCACTTGGGTTTGCCGGACCAGCCACCCCCGCCGATCGTAGCGGTACGAGGTGGTGTATCTGGATGTGTGGAAGGAGCGAACCTCCAGACGCTCCTCCAGGATCCGGCCCCGGGAGTCGTAGCGGTAGCTCCGGATCTCCTCGAAGGAACCCGCATCGATCGATTTGGACGTGGACCGGATCCGGTTTCCCCTGGTGTCGTAGGTGAAATGCTCTTCCAGGAAGACCGAATCGCCCGACGGCGTGCGGTGGAATCCCGTCATCGACAATTTCCGACCCGAGGAGTCGCGGCGGAACGCGTAGCGGACATCCCGCCCTTGCGGATCCATCAGGAGCTGCTGTTCCTCGTAGCGACCCGATGAATCGAACCGCATGACATAATACGTCGATCCGCCGATCTGGATCCGGATCTGCCTGTGGTCCGGATCGTAGAAGTAGATCCTCCGCTCCATCCGATCGCTGGGCTCATGTCGGGAATCTCTCCGCAGCAGCATGCCGGCCTCGTCGAACAGCCAATCGCGCATAGGCACGCATTCGGACCGTTTCCCCTTCACAACCGTGTAGGAACATTCGGTGGCATGACGGACCGGACCCACCAGCCCCAGATCCTTCCAGTCGGTGACCGGATAGCGGAACCCTTCCCCACAGGCAGCGCCCGCAAGGAACAGGGCCGGGAGACACCACATGGCGATGGGAGACGATCCGCCAGGGAACCTTTCCAACGCATCCATCACAAGCCACCCTTGGTGCAGGGGACCCGCTCGAGGCGTCGCGCCGCGTCCAACCGGAATCGATAGCAGGTGTCGGGATCGACCCCTTTGACATGGAGCATCCGGTCGGAGATCCACTGGTTCCCGACCGCCGAGATCCAATTCCCGCGCAGCAACGTCCGCACCCGGCGGTGGCGGATGTCGAGCTCGCAGACCTCGTGGAACGTGAGCCAGTAGACCCGAAGGGTGGCCGTGTCCAGAAGCGGCTGGATGACGGGCCCACCGAGAAGGGTCCATCCGGTGACCTTCGTGCCAGAGCGGAACCGGAACTCGAGGCCATCGACCTCCAAGGAGGGCGATCCGGTCTGGTCCTTGGAGGCCCGGCCCACGGTCCAACGCTCGACCTCGCAGGTGGAGAGCTCCTTGTACTCCTTGAGCTGGTGGGAATCGTGGGACTGGTGGCAGAACAGGCATCCGAGCAAGGAGAGGATCATCGGGAAACTCCATGGCGCCCACGGAGGGGAATGCGGAGTGTTTCTGGGGACGGAATCATGGCGGTGCCCAACAAGATAGGTGGAGGGCATGCAGGCTGTGGCGTGCCCGGCGCCCTTTTGGCAAATCCACAAAACCGGAGCCTGCAAACCGGCTGAAGAACCTCAAGGCCAGGGCTAGCTTCGAGATCATACTGGTCGCCACCACGGCCGCAACCAAGGATCTCGTATGCGTACTCACCTTCTTCGACTTTCCCTCCTTTCGGGGATCTTCCTGTCCGGGACCGTGAGCGCGGCTCCCTTGGCCAACGGCGCCTCCAAGTTCCTGGGCAACATCACCACCAACGGCCAGGTGCGCTCCGATTTCGGGACGTACTGGAACCAGATCACCGCCGAGAACGAGTGCAAGTGGGGATCCATCGAAGGACGCGAGGGAACCTACAACTTCACCGGATGCAAGAACGCCTACAACTGGGCGAAGAACAACGGTGGACGCTTCAAGTTCCACGCTCTGGTGTGGGGCAGCCAGTATCCGAGCTGGCTGGAGTCCAAGGACCAGGCGGCCACCCTCACGGCCATCACCAAGTGGTTCGACGCCGTCAAGAAGGAGTTCCCCGATCTGGAACAGATCGACGTGGTGAACGAGGCCATCCGCACCGGCAACAACCAGTACCACTCCAACTACCCCAAGACCAAGATCATCCAGGCCCTAGGCGGCGACAACAACGGCGACTACAAGTTCGTGACCACCGCCTTCAAGATGGCCCGCGAGCGCTGGCCCAAGGCCATCCTCATCTACAACGACTACAACACCTTCAGGTGGCAGATCAACGAAGGCATCGACCTGGTCAAGAAGATCAAGGCCGCGGGAGCTCCGGTGGACGCCTACGGCCAGCAGGGCCACGACCTGACCGACATGGACGTCAACACCTTCAAGGCCGCCCTGAAGAAGATCCACGACGGGGTCCAGATGCCTCTGGTGATCACCGAGTACGACATCGGAACCGACAACGACGCCCTCCAGAAGCAGCGCTACGAGGAGCAGATCCCCGAGTTCTGGAACGCCGAATACGTGTACGGCGTCACCCTGTGGGGATACATCTACGGCTCCACCTGGACCACCAACGGCAACTCGGGTATCATCAAGAACGGCTCCGACCGCCCCGCCATGACCTGGCTCAAGCAGTACATGGCCTCCAACAAGGGCAAGAACACCACCGGCATCTTCGGAAACTCCGGCGTGCAGGATTCCAAGACCGCCCTGGTGGAAGGTCCCCAGGACTACCAGGTGTTCGACGTGAAGGGCTCGCCCATCACCTCCTTCCGCGCCAGCGACATGTCCGACCTGCGCACCCAGATGCACTCCTCCAGCCTCAACCGCGGCATCTACGTGGTCCGCGGAAAGACCTCGAGCGAACTGGTCAACATCAATCGTTGATCCTGGCATAGGGATCAGGCACGATCCTACCGAGGCAGGGGTACCCACCCCTGCCTCTTTTCGTTTTTCTCCTCAGCGCCTCAGCGCAGGAACGGGATGGCTCGGGTGGTTTGGCCGTGGCGAACCCAGACCAGGCGGGAGGTCCGCGGAGGTGTCCACAGGAGGTGTCCCCCGCGAGGCGGTTCCAAGCGGGCCAACGTCGCGCCCCGGGCGTCCAGGACGGTGACGGTTTCCGTCGCGCCGTCGATCCGAAGCCCCCCCGCTCCCGCCACCATCCGCAGGGAGGAACGCGGACGGACGCTGCCGGCGGCGACCCCGGTGGATTCCAGCTGGAAGGCGACTCCCGCCGACTTTGGCCCCACCGCCAGCAAGGCGATGTCGTTTCCATGGACATCCAGCCACCGGCCTTGGAAGCTCGTGGTGGTGGACGTCCCGGTGGCGTTCACCTGCACCAGGGCGGTCGGCAGGGCGTTTGCCACGCCCAGGGGGATCGAACGCACCGAGATCTGGTCGATCCAGTAGACGGAATCCGTCCCGTGGAAGTCCAGGCGGGCCTTCGCTTCGGCTTGGGTGGCGCGAAACAGGTGGACATACTCCGTCCAGACGGTGTCCAGCACGATGGTCGGGAGTTCCCCGACTCCGGCGTAGTCGCCCCCGGAACGGCGGACCACCGGATACAGAAGCTGCCCCCACCGCCCCCCTTTGGCCCAGAACGACACGATCCAGGGATCGCCCACTCCGACGGCGAAAGTCTTTCCGGAAAACAGCATGGACCCCTTCTTGGCGGGATCGGCGATCCGCAGGCCGGTGGCCAGGCGCGGATCGTCCGCGATCCGGACCGTCGAGGGGTCGATCGCCCAGTTGCCCACCGCGGTCGCCGCTTGGATCTGGGGCCCCAGGAACGAAGCGGTATCGGAAACCCTCCGACGGCTCCAGGTGGGATCGCCGTCATGTCGGCACGTCACCTGGACCCGCGCATCCGAGCACCGGACATTTTCCAACCAGATTGTGGGCTCCATCGGCTGCGGTTGGCCGATGGCGGCACTGAACAGTTCCTGTCTTGGAAGGGACACCAGGGTGTTGGCGACCATCCGGTTGTCCATCATGTCGCCGGGACCGGCGATCCCGTCGTGCTGGAACCGCACCTGCTGTCCGTGGTTGCCGGCCAGGAAATTGCCGACCGCCTCGACGCGCTGGGTGTTGTGGAGGAACAGGCCGCTGGCACCGTTGCCCACGCAGACGTTGGAGTCCACCGAAATGTCGTGCGAGCCGTCGTCGAGGTAGATGCCATGGGCCGACGGCGTGTGCTCCGGCCAACCGGCGCCACCGCCCAGGCCGTCGCGCACCATGTTCCGGCGGATCACGCTGCCTGTCGCGCCAGGGTTTCCGTAGGTTCCGGCGATGGTGTAGATCCCCGCGCAGTCGTCGGTGGTCGAACAGCTTCGGTTCACCACGTTGTCTTCCACCCGCGTCGCCTTCCCCACGAAGGTGATCCCGTTGTATCCGGTCCGGTCGAGCTCGTTGGAGCGGATGAGGGTGGAGTCTCCGTTCATGGCGATTCCATGCCCTCCGCAGCACCCATCGCCCATCCCGTCGGGTCCCCACGGCTCCAGAAGGGCCGTCTCCCGGATGACGTTGGATTGGACCACCGCCCGCACGCCATGGCCCACCACGCCATTGTTGGCGGAACCCACGAAGACGCACGAGGCGATCCGCGCCTGGGCCCCGTCCAGCTGGGCTCCGACCAATCCGGGATAGCGGAAGACAAGGTCCATCGCCTGGACGCCGGTGCCGCTGGAGAGGATCCCGTGCTCGGTGGATCCGTACACGCCAAGGCCACGCAGCTGGACAAAGGAACGGTTCCCGAGGTCGATGGCCCGCGGTCGGATGGCCGCCTCCACCACCGCAAGGGAATCGCCGGGGTCCGACCAGCGCAGGAGACCGTCCGCCGCCGACTGGTACCAGGTGGGGCGGCTGGTGGACATCCCCGCGGCATGGTTGGAGAAGAACACCCGTGGTTTGCCGTCGGCGCGGGAAACGAGCTTGCCGGACAGCACCACCCGACCCGCGGTGGACGACCGCACCCGGTGCGTCTCGAGGGTCCACGGCGAGGTCCGCAGATGCACGGAGGCTCCCGTCCAATCGATGCTCGCGGCCGCACCTTGCAGGACCAGGGTGGTGTCGTCCTGGATGGAACCGATCTCCACCCAGCCCGTGTCCGGAACCCGCGACACCGGCAGTCGCCAATCCCCGATCGCCACCATCTTGACCAGGGCTCCCCCCGGCACGGTCGCCGAGCGGATTCCGGATGCCTTGACCCCGGCCAGGGATTCGCTCCCAAGGATCTGGGGGCGGACGGATCCCTGGCCGTACGGGGCCACCACCAACGGAGCGGCTTCCGTCCCCGACGAGCGCAGGACCAAGGTTTCCCGCCACAGGCTTCCGCGCTCCAGAAGGATGGAGTCTCCCGGCTGGAAGTCCGTCGCGGCGACCTTGGCCAGGGTCTTCCAAGGCTTGTCCACCGACCCTGCCTGGGTGTCGTCGCCGGCGTTGGAAACATGGTAGGAACGTGCCCAGGAGATGGGCGACAGCGCCGATGCGAGTGCGACCATGGGGACAAGAGGTGATTTCATCGCGGATGTTCTTTGGGGAAGGAATGGAATCCAGGGTGCCCCTGAAAACGTACCATCCTCTTCCCCGCTACGTGGAGGATCCCAGCTCGAGCGTGAGCACCAGCATGTCGAACAATTGGATGCCTTCTTCGAAGATCGGATCCGGGTAGTTGTCGAGGAAGAAATCGCGCTCGATGCTCGTGACGCGGAATCCCTGCCTCTGGTAGAAGGCCAATTGGTAACCGAAGGTCCCGGTTCCGACGACCATCCGCGCCACACCGCGCTGGCGATGGAAATCGATGACCCACTTCAACAACGCGGTCCCCCATCCGGATTTCTGCGCCTGGGTCCAAACCGCGATGCTCATCAATTCATGCGCTCCCTCGCGCGTCGGACGGACCACGCACGCTCCCAACACCGCTCCATCCCGCGAAAGGGTGAAACACCTGGACGTCTCCAGGTAGGAACGGATCTTCTCCTCGGACGGGTCGGCCAACAACAGCAGATCGATCGGCGCCTCGCTGGATGGGACCTCCTGGATCTTCACGGACATATCCAACCGTTTCCTTTCCACCTGGATCCCTGGCAGGGCGCTTTCGTTGTTTCCGTAGGCTTTCCATCGCACCACGGCGGCAGGGCTCAAGATAGGCGCACGCGCTCCTTCGCATCTTTTGGCGGCAATGACCACCGTTCCACCACCTCTTCCGTCCACGGAGCTTCTTGGATTGGACCTGCCCTCGCTGGTCGAGGAATTCCGCGCACGCTGGGGCAAAGGGGAATACCACGCCCTGGCCTTGTTCCGAAGCCTGTACCGTACCGGCAACGCCGATCCTATGGGTCTGCCGGAATTCGCCCAAAATCCCTCCCTGGCGCAGTCGGTGGCTACCCGGTTTCCCGTCCGCCTGCCTCCGGTGTGCGGTCGTTTGGGAGACGGGACCACGTACAAGTTCCTGCTGCGGCTGGTGGACGGTTTGGAGAGCGAGTCGGTGGTGATCCCCATGAAATCGTACACCTCCCTGTGCGTCTCGTCGCAGGTGGGCTGCAAGATGGGTTGCGCCTTCTGCGAGACCGCGCGATTGGGCCACCTGCGGAACCTGGAAGCCGGCGAGATCGTGGCGCAGGTGCTGGTGGCCCGGCATGTCCTGGAGGAACCCATCGAGAACGTGGTCTTCATGGGCATGGGCGAGCCCATGGACAACCTGGAGAATGTATTGAGAGCCGTGCGGATCCTGAGCGACCCGCGCGGACTGGCCATATCGCTGCCGTCCATCACCATCTCCACCTCCGGCCATGTGGACGGAATCCGTCGCCTGTCCGGTCTGGCCGCGCTGCCGGCCCCGGAAGGATTCCCCAGGCTTCGCCTGGCGGTGAGCCTGAACGCCCCCGATGACTCCCTCCGCTCGGAACTGATGCCGGTGAACCGCCGCTGGAACCTGTCGCGTCTGCGGGAGGCGCTGGCGGAGTTCCCCTTGCCGCGCCCACGCGACGCGATCTTCATGGAGTACGTGCTGCTTCAGGGCGTGAACGACTCGGACGAACACGCCGACCGGATCGTGGACCTCCTGCGGGGCCTCAGGACCTGCGTGAACCTGATCCCGTTCAATCCAGGGCCAAATACGGCTTTCCGCCGCCCTTCCGACCAACGGGTGCGGGAATTCGCCAAACGCCTCCTGGACGCCGGCCAGCGTTGCCGCCTGCGCGGCACCAAGGGGATGGACGCCATGGCCGCCTGCGGACAGCTGGGGAATCCGGACAGGAAACGACGAATCCACGATTGAGCAAGGGATGGGGCATGCCCCCAGGAAAATTCAGGCCGATCGCGTGGCGAGGACGCGCCGGATGATCATCGAGACCACGACGATCGCGTTGAAGACGGCCATGTATTCCCAAAAATCGGCCATGAAGGGGGTCTCGCAGGGAGGACACCATCGGAAATCCATACAGGCTTCGCACTTGATGGAGCGCTGGTCCCACACGTAGTTCAGGCGAAGGAGGATGCAGCCCGCAACCCAAACAACCTCGATCCACCACGTCTTGAGTAATCGCATCATCTGGTCCGACCTCCGATCCAGGTTACGCCTGGCCTTCCATGCATAAAATCATCAAAACTTGTAGTCAAGCTGAATCAATCGCTCGAAGAATCCCATTTTATGATAGAAGCCCAAAACAGAGTCATGGCCATAGGAAACGGTAACGATCACCCTCCCGCATTTCCTTTGCTTGAACCACTCCAAATGCCGATCCACCAAAGTCTTCCCGAAATTTTCCTTTCGGATTTTTTCCGCAAGAAACAAGGATTCGATTTCTCCTTTCTTGCCATGGATGCTTGATAAGCAGTACCCCAATGCCTCATCACCGTTCGTGACGATTGACAACTTGAAATCATCCTCAGGCACGCCATCGAAGTCTCGAACGCGGTCTTCAAAGGCGAATGTTCGATAGTGATCCTTGAAATAGATGCTGTCCTGCAGGTGAATTCGATTCAGCTCTTCCCAAAGGCTCCGAATCCTCACCATCTCGCTCTTTGGAATTTCGGAGATCACAGGATCCATGGATTTCCCTCTTTTCCGTCCGCTTCGATGATCGTCATGCATCCTCCGTGCGAAGTGAGCAGGCTACCGCAACACCTGTTATTTGGGCCGAAGTCCGTATTTGAATTTGAAGGCTAGCAAAGAAAGCCCGTCCATGGAAGGCCTCTTCAGCAAAGGATCGTTATGGAAATAGCCTTTTGTGGTCACAATGCCGATATGACACGTACCGCTCCCAACGCAATTCCCATCTTTTCCAGCTTTGTAGCGTCGTGTCCAGATCACCACATCACCGGGGATCAAACTGTCTTCGCGATCGATGCGTTTCCAATTCTTCAGCGAAGACTCGATTTGACTTACGCCAAGAACGACATGTTTCATGGAGCCTGATTTTTGCAGAACAATGGACGCAACTTTTGCGCACGCCCATTGTCCCTTCTTGGTATCCGCGCCATTGGTCAACACCCCAAACAGGTACACGGAATCATTCCGCATCACCATTTCCCCCGAGTCGATCGCTTGAAGCCCCAGAACATTCAATTTGCTTGAGGTCAAATTTGGACCAACCGCAAAAGAATCGCAAATCCATGCAAAACATAGGAAAAGAAAGAACTTGGTTGAGGAAGCGGTGATCACTTCAAATCCGCCCGATTGAACTTTGCCGCTTGAATTCATTCCGTCCTATCCGATCGCACTGAAATTTCATATTGGCGCTTGCCCAAATGCACTGGCAGAAATCACGATCAAAAATTGCAAAAGAAACGAAATCACCAACATCCCTTCAAAAAGGCCAACGAAAATCGAAGGATAATAGAGAAAGTCTTTCTTGCGGCGCAGCCCAGGAAAAAATGGCATCACAAACTCAATGCAGAGAAATACTGGCAGAAATGCAAGGAATACAAAGAGTGTATTCGCAAAAAACACAGACAATCCAGTCAAAAGAATCAGAAGAAACATCAGTACCGATACCGCGACACGCACCATCAATATCCTGGGAAAAAGCTCCCCCTTGCTTGACCACCATTCAGCATCTTCACGTTTCGCCGAATTCCATGCAATCGACACAAAGAGTGGGATGACAGATACCACGTTCACAACCAACAGCAATGCTGCCACAAGAAGGATCGATTTCATCAAATCAGGGCCCATGGTGTTCCTCCATGATTTGTTCTAGGGATTGGGCATGCCCGATCTTTACGGGTGGGATTGCGATTCCAAATATGTTTTCCATTCAAGCAAAATCTCGGTTGTTGACTTGATTGACTCCGGATCTTCGCTTAATCCCATCCGCTCGACTGAAATATACTTTAGGTACGTTTCAATGCCTGCGGCATCACCAGATTTTACGAGTTGAAAAATTTGAGGGAGATAGGAATAGTATTCATCGCGTGCCGCAGGTTCCGATGACACGCCGATTGGATCCCAGATGTAATGAACGACTTCGTCGATCCTCTGGTAAAGCTCTTGATCAAATTCACGCAGCGATTGCCCCAAGGCTCACCTCCTTGTTCCTTTTGACTGGTGCTTTTGCTTGACATACACATGGCAGTTGGTATCGATGATCGGAGTATTATTTTTGCAATCTGACATGTTGATTGCCAAATACATCGTATCTGGAACAATTCGCCTTATGACTATGTCACCTTTATCTCTTCCGGCATAATACAATACGAGATGTTCGCCACAAGAATTGGTTCTCAGGTGGTATAATATCAGAGAATCGTTCGGCAGCCCATTGCTAAAAGCAACAACAAACGAGTTTGCGAAATATCCACGACGCGACATGCCTGTGACATATTGATTGTTAAACTTCATTGGAGATACCCGACTCTTTGACTTCCGGATTTCAAAGGTATCATACGGCCAGATTCTGGGTAGCATTTTAAATGAATCTTTTGGCGCTCCATACTTCCCTGTATTTCCCCAAAGGCCTTTGATCGAATCAAAAGGAACATCGATTGAAACGCTTTCTTCACGACTTTCGACTTGAGAAAACAAAAGCCCTACGATCAGCGCAATCCCACGTATCATTCCCGCTCCCCCCTTCCGCAATCCAGAACTGAACATGCCAGTCAAACTAGCTTCCCTTCGCATCGGTGGTTTTTTGAACACGCGCAACAAACCATTCCCTACAGTTCACTTTCAATATCGACGCATTTTACAACCCAATCGGCATATGTGTCGAATACATCGCTGTCGTCAGGAATAACGCCTGTCGATATATACTCATCCAACGAACTTGCGGACATCCAAATGACACTTAAATCATAATCGTTTTCGATCACTCTCTGAACGCCAATCACCACTCCAGCATCCCCCCAATCGTTGAGAAATAGAACATTTTCCGGCAGCTTCAATGCGGACCTAAATCTAATCGTGTCCAAATGTGATCTTCGCAAATTATCAATGCCAGAACAGCGCGTAACACCAAATTTCCGCAAAATCCATTTCATGGTCGAAGGAAAATGAATTCCAAGCAATTCTTCAATATCGCGAATTTCCAACTCCGACACTTTAATGCCGCGAAACATATCACAATGATTATGCACGAAGTCCTTAAAATCCTGATCGTTCATACTATCCCTCTGTTTGGAAAATCACACGGCATTTCCAATGATCTCGCGAATAGGAATAGCAAAGCGCTGATTCAATCGCATGACGGTTTTCCAGTGTACATGATTACAAGCACACAGTTTCGCTTAAGTTGCTTTCTGATTATCGATCCGAGGTGAAGTAAGCTAGGGATATTTTCCTTTTCGTTGTACATGTCGATATTGGTTACTCGTGAACTTTTCATCTTCGGGTAGTTTGTAACGACCAGCATGATGTCGAGCGTGTCTGAAATTGATCCACAGATGTCTTCTTCCCAAATCCCATTCAAGATGCTCGCAACTTTTGTGACTTCCTTGGTTTTGACTACATACGATGTATCAAATACAAATTTGAGTGGCGGATTGAGGGCTGTGTCTCGGCGAATTTCAAGATATGTCGTATCGAAGGCGCTTTTTTGCGTAGAACCTTTTGCCCATCCTGCGGCCCACAGCATGAAGATCGCAATGGCTATTCGTTGGGTCAAGGTCTGCATCAGTTGGGTTCTTTTGTGTATTTGTTGAATAGGAATACTAGGCATTCTGCGAATCGCACCATTTTCCGCGAAGCATTCATTTTCCGATTTTTTCGATGATTGAAGCGAGTTCCGATAATGCAGAAATTACATACTTGCAATCTGCTACCTTCCCAAAGCCATAGCTTGCATGAATAAAGGGGATTCCATTTTCGGCAGCCGCATCCAAGTCGCCTTGAGTATCACCTACATACAGCGGCTTGCCAAGACTGTTTCTATCCATGATCAGCTTGATGTTATCTTGTTTTGGCATCTTGGTGTTTCCAGAGCACTCGAAATCACCAAAGTACTTGTCAAGCTTGTGGAAATCGAAAAATGACTCAATGTATCCCGATTGGCAATTACTTACAATAAATAGCTTGTATCTGTTGGATAGCTCTGAAAGAACAGAGTCCAAGCCGGAATAGAGTGCCCCGCCTTTGCATCTGATCACGCGCAACTCCTCGGCGAAGCACATTTCAATCAATTGAATCCGCTGAGATTGCGATAGATGCGGGAAAACATGCGCCCCAATCAAATCGTGCTGCATGCCGAAAACGCTCTGCAGCTTTTCTCTTGTTATTGGCTCAGATCCAGAAGCGTCATTGTTCAATATATTTGTCCATGCGAGTAGACACGCTTCGGTGGAGTCCCACAATGTGCCATCCAAATCGAAGATGATACTGTCATGTTTCGCATGATGGAACTTTGCTGGTAAGTTGCTTGTGCTACTCATTTCGCAGCTTTCAGTAACCCAGCATTTCCCAGTCGCGTCGTTATTAAAGCCGAGTCAGGCTTTTCAAAAGGACCAAGCATCGTACACCCACCGCTGCTCAGAAAACTAACCCCATCCATCGCAGTTCACAGAAACTTCCTTCGCCTTTCCATGAACAAACCGACACACGCGTCCTGAACCCCTCCCCGCCGGCAAGGGATCGGGCATGGTTCGACATGCTCACCACAAGTGCCCGATCCCTACGGGCAACGGCGGGGCTGGTGAACTGACTCGGTTCGCGGAGGTTGGCCCGTCCCCCTCACCCACTCATCGAACCTCTTTGCAGTCGTCGCCGATCTTTGGCGGGCTTGTTGTTTGAAGAATGAGGTCTAGTAATTTTGATTCTTCACGGGAATCTTTTATTTTGATTTTCCGGAAAGTGCGCCCGGATTTACTATAGAACAAATCGTAACATCTTTCTGCTGCCGTACACATGGAGTCGATTGGACTTGCGCATATGTTGATATTTGCTCGATTCGGATGCTCATATGCATTTACGACTCGGAGTAGAATCACATTTGCCAGCTTGGGCACCGTGTCAATTATTCTTATGTTCCATTTTGTTCGCTGCTCAATCAAATGATCGTCTGTTATTATGAGTCTTGGTGCATCCCTGTCTTGGGCGCTTCGCATAGGTGATTCAAGAACGAATACCTCCATTCCTTTTTGAACTTTCAGCTCAAGCAAAAAATCTTCGATTGCTTGCCCAATGAATTCGCTTGAAATCTGGTCTATTGGACGCCAAAGAAGGGTGCTGTCCATTGCGAAATCATGGCTGCGGAGATTTGACTTTTTTGATTCCTTACGATAAATCCGGTTGCCAATGGTGATATTTCTCTTTTTTTTTGCACCAGTTCCACTTTGAATTTGTATGGGATAGGGTGGTTGTAACCTGTGACCGAATCGAATACGCTGTTTGTTGGAACGCAATAATCACATCGAACGAGTGAAAATACTGCGGAGTCGTTCGTTACACCACGCTTGATTGGACCCGCATAATAGCTGAAGCCGCCATCGGAGGATGAGTAGAATTTCCTACCCTTTTTTAGAATTACTGGAGATGTATGCATAAAGAATGAGTTATTTTCGATGATAATATGCTCATCATCGCACATGATGGATTCTGCTGTGCTTGCACGATTATTTGGAAGACATTTTGGGTCAAGCCATTCATATGCCCCATCTTGTACAGCCGCATTTGCTATTCTGCAAAGGGCCACAAGGATGATGAGAGCATGAATTATCATCATGGATGTTTCTTCTTCCAATCAATTGCGATATCCGTTTTCACTATTTCACCCGAGACTTTCGAATTTGCGCAAAAATGAACTTGCAAACATGTTTGGGGTCATCTTTGCACGTCTTCAGATTCATTTGAATTGAATTCAATTGCATTGAGTCTGCAGCTTCGTCCACGTGCTTTATGAGCATATTGCGCGTTTGGCTTGTCATGCAATCAGATTGCAATGCCCGCAACTCAAGTTCCCAGTTTGACGACAGCTTTGAAACAACGAAATTAGATGTCGCCTCGGAGTGGGATCCATCATCACATTGAGGTTCAAAGTATTTGTTCATCCATTCTTCAAACTGGCAAAAATCCGAAACATCAGAAAGAGAACGCTCCATCAGTTCGCATTTAATCGACTGAAATTGATTCGTATCACACGTTGCATCGGTGATCAGTCGGGAACTATGAATATATCCAAATGTCAGTGCCCGATTGTTCATCACGGCAACGCGAGCCCAACCGTTATCCAGCAATTCCCCAGTGACACATCGACCAGATTCAATCGTATACTCGATTTCTGATTTAACATCAGGATCAGCTCTCATATTGCATTTTCCATCAGGATCAGAAATTCTGAATTGACGAAACGGCGATGCAAACAACGTTGTTGCGAGGATCACTTGAATGTAGATGGATTTTTTCATGAATGATTACGCATACTTATTGGCACCGAGGTTTTCATCAAATTCAATCTTTTCTTCATCCGATAATTTGGAACGATGGTATCGCAGCGAAAACCCGCCATAGATCGTGCCATCATCATTGATCATCCAATCCACAATTTCATCTGGATGAATATTGAAGGATTGGCCAATAGAGAAATTTTGGAAAAACTTTGGGACTTCGCACATTTCAGCCACAAATCCATCGCCATGGATGCTTGTGTTGATCAACCAAATGAATGCGGAATTATCCTTTTCAGTCAATTCTATCTTGAGCATTGCACCAAATAAACCAGATCCATCTTGCGGCAGTTTTCTCCGGAAATCCGAAAGCGTTTCTTTTGCGCGTCGCACCGTTTCCAAATATTCAGCGTCCTGTTTGTTGAATTGAACAAAGCGAGGACCTGGATCCATCTCGGGCAATCGATTCAGTTCTTTTCGAAGCATCTGCCACGAATACCACAGATTTTCTGGATCGACATCAATATATCCGCGGCTTTCATCCATTTTTCTCGCATCAACCAATTTCATCATGATGCAAGTTGCATGATCTCGGATACGGATGACCTCTTCGTATCCAAGCGGCGTCCCTTTCTTATCCTCTGCATTGATCAGCGTCGCCGCCAAAGAAGGGATGAAGTACGGAGTCAATTCCGGAGATTCCTTTTCCATATCGATTGCTTCCGCTCCTTTGGGTTAAGGCTCGATTGACGATGTTCTTTTGCAATGGCGAAGGATGTTGGTGCTCAGGAAACTAACCCCATCCGTCCCAGTTCACAGAAACTTCCTTCGCCTTTGCACGAACAAACCGACACCCGCGCCCTGAACACCACCCCGCAAGGGATCGGGCATGCCCGATCCTACGGGGGGCAACGGCGGGGCTGCCGACCTGACCAGCGAAGCGGCGTCGCCCTTCGATACACTTCGCCTTCGGCGAAGCACTCAGGGAACGACGACGCTTCCATTCCCTCCCCCCCCCAATCAAATGCCGCGCCACAGCGAGCGGAGCAATGCCGTAAACTGGCAATCAACTGCAGCAACAGCACCGACTTCTGCTAGAGAACTGAGGGGGTCCGGGGGGCTTGGTTATTGGAACGGCCAGTGCCATGAAGATACCGATCGCGTCGCTGATGCCATCGGCGTCAATGCCTCAGTGATCCTTCCACGCACAGGTCCAGCCAGCCACCATGGCCGTTCCAGTCCAAGCCCCCCGGCGCGGGAGTCCAGAGGGACAGCGCTGTCCCTCTGGCCGCGGTCACGGGGCGCGGCCGCCCCGTGAAAAGCCGGACACGCAGTGTCAACAGCCTCGCGCAGCGAAAATACTCCTCCGCATTTTCCGCGTATCGTTTGGAATCAGGCAGACTGTGTATTCGAAACCACTTGGATGAGATTTGATGTTTTAATAAAGGCGGTATTGGTAGCGCATTCAGAAAGGCTGAAGACCACTGCTTTTGAAATAGCCCCATTTCCGTTATCGCATTTGGTTTATTCATATAGCCTTTGACGCAATCTTTTTCCCTCACTCATTCCCCTTCTCCTGGGGATAGGATCTCGCCTTCGCGCTTGATTCGTTTTGCCGAGACGAGTCGGTCGATCCTGGCGCTCATCGCGTCACTGATGTTCGCTGCCGCACGATTGAAGCCGAGAAGATCCAGGGCGCTGGAGAGGGCCATTGTCCTGTCGATGGAGAAGGAATGGTGAACGATCTCCAGGATCGCCGCATCCAGCTCCTGTGGTGCGACCAACTCGATCTTCCGCTCCGATGGCTCCAAGGCGCTTCGGTTGCGGACCGTCGCGCTCCTGCTTGGATCGGCATGGAGAAAGTCGCCATCGACCACGAAGGCCTTGGACCGGTTCCCACTCTCGATCGCGGTGTCGATCCGTTCGGTGATCCTGTTCCCAGCGCGCGAGACATCGAACGCCTTCTTCAAGCGTTTGGTCACCTCCGACTGGTGGATGGGAGATTCGATCTCCACGACGGATTTGATCATCCGGACCAGCTGGTCGATCGGTGCTTCGTGCAGTTCGGTTTGGGAGCGCCACTTTGGCAGCTCCGCTTTCCGGTAAGGGATGGACGCGCACACGGGTTCCCGATCCGGAGCCTGGATCCGCTCCAGCTTGGGAATCCGCGCCAGCGATGCCGGAACGGTCTGGACGGGAATTGTCCCCGCCGCACTCTTGGCGGATTCGATCGCCGCCACGACCTTCGCGAGCTCCTGTTTGGGATTCCGGAACCAGTCGGTGCTCCAGATCCGATGGAACCTCCAACCGAGGCTTTCCAGCACGCCCTGTCTCAAGCGGTCTCGGTCGCGGGCCGAGCGCGAGCTGTGGTAGGCGGCCCCATCGCACTCGATGGCCAGCAAGTAGCGGCCGGGAAACTCGGGATCCTTCACCGCGATGTCGATGAAGTACCCTGCGGTCCCGACCTGTGGCTCCAGACGGTATCCCTTCTCCCGCAGCGCGTTCAGCACTTCCTCCTCGAAGGGGGAGTCGGGTCCCTTTCCGGTTTCACGGGGCAGGTCCAGCTCGCCGGTTTGGGCGTATTTCAGGAAATGCTTGAGGACACGGAGCCCTTGGCTGGACGTGGTTTCGAGTTCCAGCTCGTCGGCGCGGAAATTGGAGAAGACTTCCATCCCCATCTTCGCGCGACTGATGAGCACGTTCAGCCTCCGTGCTCCCCCTTGGTTGTTGATGGGTCCGAATTCCTTGGAGATCCTTCCCGACTCGTTTCGCCCGTAGCCGATGCTGATGAGGATGCAATCGCGCTCGTCCCCTTGGACATTCTCCAGGTTCTTCACGAAGAATGTCTCGGTTGGGTGGGCGTTGTTGAAGAAGTCGTTCAAGTCCGGCCGCGTTTTCCGGAGAAGCTCGATCTCCACCAAGATGAGATCGCGCTGCACGACGCTGAAGGCGACCACGCCCAAGGACAGCTGCGGCTTCTGCTCCGCGTGATCGATCACCGCCTGCGCGATGGCTTTTGCCTCAGTCCTGTTGGTCTTGGTCCGGCCCCGGTCGTAGATCGCTTGGGGGTTGCAGTGGAATTTGAGGCCCGTCGCCAGGGGGTTGGCGCCGGAAGACGGGAAGACGACAAGCTTCCTGTCGTAGAACTCGACGTTGGACACGGAGATCAAGGACTCGTGGCGGCTGCGGTAATGCCAGTTCAAGGTGCGCTCCAGGGCCCCCCGAGCGCGGAACAAGGACAGGATGCTCTCGATGTCCGAGGTCGTATTGTCTTCGTCGTCGAGGTCGGCATCGCGACCGAAGAAGTCCGTGGGAGGCATCTGCTGGGTGTCGCCGACCACGATCGCCTGCTTCCCCCGGAGAAGGGCCCCGAAGGCATCCACGGACTTCACCTGCGACGCCTCGTCGAAGATCACCACATCGAACTCGAGCTTGCCCGGAGGCAGGAAATTCGCGATCGACATCGGACTCATCATGAACACCGGCTTGATCGCCTGGATCGCGCGCCCCGCCTGGTCGATCAGTTTCCGGATCGGGAGGTGTCTTCGCTTCTTGTTGAGTTCATGCCCGAGGATCTGCATCTCGCCAGGTTGGTTCCGAGCCGGCTTCCCCTCCCAGATGGCTTTTGCCAAGCCGGTTTGCGCATGCACAAGCGACTCGAGATCCAAGCTCCTGAACTGCTCGACAAGGTGATGCTGTTTCACCGCATCGAACTGGGAAATCTCCGGGGTCTGCGCGTATGCGGCTTCGATCAAGCCGCCATACCAGGTCAAGTCGAACGTCGCCGTGAGTTGTTCGGCGCTTAGGTCCCAATGGGCAACCAAGCCCACGAATTCGCCGAGCTTCTGCGACGACAACTGGTTGGACAGCTCATTGAACCGCACCTGTTGTTGTGCGGCGGGAAGCTCATCGAGCCAACGCTGCAACCTCGCGCGGACCGCATCCTCGGGCTCGGTGAAGATCGACAGGGTCGCTTCCGGGGTGTCAAAGCGCAACGCCTTCAAAATCTCCTGGATTGCTTCCCGGAACCGGGACATCGCCTGGCGGACGTCGTCGATCTTCGCGCCAAGTCCACCGACATCCGGATCGCCGGAAAGGAAATCGATGATCGCCGGAGGAAGCGTTCCGTCACCGAGCTCGTCGTAGAGGGCGATGATCCAGTCCGAGACCACCTGCAGGACATTCCAATCCGACTCCAGGCGATTCCACTGGGCGCCGAACAGAGCCTCTCCGAGGGGGACTTCCTGGTCGTAGGCCGCTTTGCACTGTTGATGCTCCAGGATGGCATCCACCAGAGCGAGGTTCTCCGTGTTCACTTTGGCGATGGGAGCTTTGCACAGCCCTTGAAGCTTGGCGAAGGAGCCGCGGTACTTGCCGGACAGGAACCTCCACCACTTGCCACCGATGGCCATGAGGTTCTGTCTGATGTCCAGTACATCCTGGGACCAGGCCTGGTCGATCAGAACGCTTCCGTACTTGGACTTCAGTTCGGACATCTTCGATCCAGCATGGATCAAACGGCGGATGGAATCACGGTTGGACTGCCAATCTTCCGAGGTCAGACGAATGCCCTTCAGCTTTGGTGCTTCGGTGGCTCGTTGGGCGGCTTTGCACACGACATCCACATCCATCAGGGTCGCGGGTCGGCCAAGGCGGATGGTCTGGGCCAACTCCACCGTGGAGACCCCGATCTGGTCCAGCATCCGGAGGCATC
Organism: Fibrobacteria bacterium; assembly: GCA_035352895.1. Lineage (GTDB taxonomy): Bacteria > Fibrobacterota > Fibrobacteria > UBA5070 > UBA5070 > UBA5070. The sequence goes on from DAOPYN010000034.1 coordinate 36,407, forward strand.
GCCCCAGGTCGCTGAAGATGCGGGACTCCTCGATCGGAGAGAGTGCCACGATCTTGCTTCCCCAGAAAGGGTTGTCTGACGGCTTGCCATAGGCCTTGACGTGGCGTGCGAGCTCTTGGATCTGCTCCCTGGCGCGAAGGAAGTCGTCTCCCGTCCAATCCTTCATCAGTTGGACCGGCCAGCCAACGATTCCCGGATTTGTCCTCTGGACCTGGAGGTAGCGACCGAGCGAGGCGATGAAGGACGTACCGCTGGCACCGATCGGACCATTGACCGCCTCGCAATAGCGGTTGAGTTCGTTCCGGACCTTCCGGAGAGTTTCCAGATCCCTGGTGCCATCCTTGACGACCGGCGTCCCTTGGGACAGGGTCCGATCCAGTTCCTTCAGGACCGATGCCTTGTTCGATTTGTGGCTGTGGAGCTCCAAGACCGCATCCCCTAGAAGGCACTCGTCCAACCGGCGTTTCACGACTTCCAGAGCCGTCATTTTCTCGGCCACGAACAAGACCGTCTTCCCTTTGCCGATCAACTCCGCGATGATGTTGGTGATGGTCTGGGACTTCCCCGTTCCTGGTGGCCCTTGGATGACCAGATTCCGACCCGCGCTCGCTTCCAGGATGGCGACCGTCTGGGTGCTGTCCGCATCGCGGACGAACTTGACCTCGCCTGGCTGGATGATGCTGTCCAGATGCACTTGCTCCGAGACGTGCGGATTCTCCTGGAATCCCGCTCCGAGCAAACTTCTCAGGATGGGGTGGTCGGTGGGCTGCTTGTCGGTGGGCCAGACCTCCGGATCCAGGTCGTTGTACATGAGGAATTTGCCGAACGAGAAGAATCCAAGGTGGATCTCGTCGGGCACCACCTTCCAGTTCTTCTGCTTGTCGACGCAATCGGAGACCTGCTCGTAGAAGGACGACAAGGCGGGAAGGTCGTCCGAATCCTCGCAGGATTCGCTCTGGTACTCCGGTAGATCCAACTTGAAATCGGTCTTCAGGCGGGCGGCCAAAGACAGATTCTGCACCAAGCTGTCATCGGAGAAGCTCAACCGGAACTCGTTTTTGGCGCCCTTCCGAGTCAATTCGACAGGCACCAGGAGCAATGGAGCCTTGCGTGTCAGATCGGAGGATTCGGATTCGTACCAATGCAGGAAGCCAAGGGCCAGGAACAAGGTGTTCACACCCTGCTCTTCCAGATAGGTGTTCGCTTCCGTCTGGATCTTCAGAAGGCTCAGGAACAGCTTGTCCTGCGCCAAAGCCGTCTGGAGCACGGTTTCGCCGCCGCGCGAGGCCCTGAACAAATCCACCTCCGCATCCGTCGCGGAGGAGTCATCCGACCAGGAAGTCGTGTCCAGCTCTTCGAGGAGGTTCAGGGTTTCGGTGGAATCCTCGGGATCGATGTGCTTGGAGTGCTTGTCGGGTGCCGAGGCGAAGGACATCTCCTTCTTCTGGACGAACATGGTCCTCAACACCTCTTCCGACCGACACCCAACGACGGCCAAGCTCTTGGAGCCCGGCCGGAAATTGACCATCGTGTTCCGCAAACCGATCTCGAGCAAGTCCTTCCGACTCCCCTCAAGCCTCTTCACGAAATCGAAATCAGACATTTGCAGAACCTTCTCGGAGATTTCTTACATAGACAGCGGCGGATCATTCCATGATAATCAATTCATTACGCAACGGATACTCATACCGGCATAGCCATTGATATTTCCGCCCGAAGGGTCCGCCGGTGGTGATTTGTACAGTGCGCCTTGATCCAGACGATACCAAATCGACACGGCGAGTCGGCGTTTATTTGGATAACACCAACAAGCTTTTGGAAAACGCATTCCACAGATACCTCAATTTGGGAAAACAGAACATTTAAGCAATTTGAAGCTTGTCGAAGAGAATGACCGCTGAACTTCAATCTGGCCTTCAATGTGGAAATTTCGGTAGATACCAAATCAGAGATCGAGCTAAAACGATTACCTTTTCGTGTTGACCCGCCCGCGTGGATAACGCTGATCGTATTCTGCGTGGCATTACCTGGCTTATTCGTATCATTCGAAATTTCAGAGGAATACATCATCCCACCGAGGAGGAGCAGGTTGAGAAGACTTGTTTTGGATTTCACTGTCAATTTCTTTGTTTAGTCCTGTATACAACGCAGCGAAAATCCGTGGGATTTGTAGTACCGATTTGCCCCCATGTAGCCATATCCGAGCTGTTGAACCCAAAAACAAGCGTCTGTCGCTCCGCATTCAGATGAGGTCCAAAAACTGGCTCTATTACCCTGCCGCTCAAAAAAACGCCCATCCCAATATCGATCCCCAGCGGGAAGGATCCGAAATCCGAAAAGATCCGTTCCTGAATAGACCCCAAATCCTAGCGAATCTGGACCAATTACGGAATCAATCGGAGCACTCCATCCATCTTTTGACATCAAAGCCGCCCCACCATGAAATCGCGGCACCCGGGGATCCGAATCGACGATCGTTAGAAGATCTTGCCACTCCGAATCCTGGGGGACATGCCACCCAACCGGACAGATTCCTCTGCGGGAAAGCGTGTTTCCGGCCCATCCCATGGAGTTGTACTTGGGATCCAAAGCCATCGCAGCCGTCCACTGGTATAAACGACCATAGAGATCACAGTTGCGAAGGTCGGACTTATATGGATCGAGGGTACACCATGAGCTATCCACCTTGAAGTTCAAGTTTTCTGCCATCCAATTCTGGTTTCCGATGGTCACAGTTCGATAGACCTGACCGTCGCGGTTGTCATACAGGCTGCCGTAGAGAATGGTGTCATTCCAAGCGATCGAAGAGTCGGCCCCGATGACCACGACAATTCCCGAAGTATCCAGATTCACCACGGGTACCATTGCGATGACCCTGGAATTTCGGGTAAACCGCAAGGTGTCGACCACGGTTTGCGATCTGGCAGCCAGGACTGGCCGTTGCGGCAAGGGTTGATCATTCGACATGGACTGGTCCGATCCTGGCTCAATTCCAAATCCAAGATATGGCCCCACCAGGACGGTTTCCGTCGTTCCGTTCACGGTCACGCGCAACCACGAAGCTCCGGTCGAGGTCACCCTGAAGGGCAGGTCATGCGAGCCGACATCCAAACGCGCATGGGCGAAGCGTCCCAGCGAGGCTCCACGCAAGTCGAACAGTTCCAGCCTTACGGCGGATGGAACAGAAAGTGTCAAGCAAATGGAGTGCCCGGTCCAATGGAACGAATGAGCTGGCGACGATCGAGGTGAAGTGCTTGCCACCCCGGAAACCAACCACGCCCCTTGCGAATCGCTCGTCGCGCTCAAGCCGGTGTGCACGAGGGTCACGTTCACTCCCGAAACGGCGTTGCCGACACGATCGGTCACGGTCCCGGACACGCTGAAGCCATGGCTGAGATTCGCACCACCCAACATGGCAACCAAAGCGAGGGTGATTGGATTCATGGTTCAATCTTTCTGCGATTGCTTGAGAGCAATAAAGCTTAGTTTTTTGGATTCCGCTTAGTTGGCAGCGATGATTTCTCGGCGTCACGCCACACCGCGGAGCGCGGGGTGAGACTAATGGACCATATTCACCGCGTCGCGGGGAATCGGCAACAAATAGCGACCGCGGTCGTGGTTGAATCCGATTCGTTAGCCATTGTAGTTCATATTTTCAGCACCATTTAATCGTACTGTTGTAATTCCAGCTTCATTTTTCCCGATGCAGAAGCATTTCATGTCTGCAACTCAGAAAGTGGAACTAATTTTTTATCAGAATTCCTTTGTATGAATTGTTCATCCATTCTATCGACGAACAGAATGCCATCCAAATGATCCGTTTCATGTTGAATGCATCTTGCAACTTCACCAGTAAATTTGCCTGTACACTTCTGCCCGTGTCGGTCGAAATACTCAAATTCGATTTCTTCGTATCGAGGAACGTTTCCAGAATAGCCAGCTAATGATAGACATCCTTCGCGCCCAATAACGCGTCCGTTCCCCGAAATGATTATTGGATTAACCGCTTCAATAGTTACGCCTTCACAATCCATTACAAATACACGGACAGTTCGTCCAATTTGAGGAGCAGCAAGTGCTGCACCATCATTTCGGCTGGCTAAAATTTTCCCCATTGAATCCAGTAGACGCCATAGATCTTTGTCAAACTTCTTGACTTCTTTGCATTTTTCTCGCAAAACCGGAAATCCAAATCTTACAATTCTATCTAGCATATTCTCTCATCCTTGGTCTTGCTGCGTTATGATTTGCGATTTCACATAATCAAAATATCGGCCCTTTTTATAATCAAGCCACTTCTGGCGATACTCGATAGAGCGATCTATCGCCAACTTGAAGTTTTTGAATGGACTTGGCGCGTTCAGAATTCTCAATAAGTGCGCTCGGATATCATTATCTTCAACTCCCATCGCAAAATCAGCCATAACATTGAACGACTCGCGCGAATTCATTGCGTTAAAACTTATAAATTCGGACGAATTTTCTTTGACTTCGTCAATTATCGAGTCGGATTTTTGACCAATAAGACTCTCTTCGTCATCAAAAAACGCGGCCACTTCGCCTGAAGAAATGTTGAGATAGCATTTCATCCCGCAGTCCAATTGATCTGCTATTTCTTCTATGGTTTCGTTCGATATTGATATCATGAGATTCTGTTACTATAGAACATGAGGATATTGCCATTCATTCACGGCCGAAGGCTGTTCTCGTTGATCTGTAGCTGATTGAACATGAAAATCACACCATTTTTTGTGTTCTGCAGCTGATCTGCTGCTCATTTTGGTGATCACAATAATCCCCCCGGGAGGTGTGCCAAACGCCCCTGCGATTCCTGGGGCGATGTCATAGACCTCGGAAATATCGTTACCCTCAAGTCTCGCAGTTTCAACAACGACTTCACAAAATAGGTCTTTCGCTCCATAGGAAACCCAAAGGTCGTAGCTGTCGTCGATGATGGCTCATGTCAATCAACTGCAGCAACTGTAGCGATTGTTGCGACAGAACTGAGGGGGTCCGGGGGGCTTGGTTATTGAAGCGGCCAGTGCCATGAAAATGCCGATAGCGACGCTGATGCCATTCTCCTAGTGCTGGACGATCCGCATCTCCCACAGGCCCAGCAAGCCACCATGGCCGCGTAAGTCCAAGCCCCCCGGCGCGCGGGTTCCCAGGGGACGCGCGCTCGTCCCCTGGGTCCGGGGATGTACAGAAGGGGCGGATCGCGCCCTTCTGTAAAACAGCACAGGACGCAAGTCCTGATGAATCAGAAAGCCTCGCGCAGCGAAAAGACCCGACCCGCGGCCCCCCCCCCCTCTCGCGGAAACCAAATTCCGTCACCAAGAGTGGTTCAATTGTCCTTGAGGCAGCGTACGCTATACCCGTCCTTCTTGGAGCTGCCGTACCATCCCAGGTCGTTGCCGCTCGGGGTCAGGCCGCGGAACGAACCGAGGTTCGGGTCCTTCTCCGACGAGCTCCAGAAGCGGGCGTACGCGCCCACGTTGTAGAAGCGGCCGTCGATGTAGTCGCGGTCGCCCGCCGGGAGGGCGCGGAAGCCGTAGGAATCCGTGCCGTTGCGACCGCTCCAGCCGTTCAAGGACTTGAGGTTCGTGGCAACCGTGTTGGCACCACTGACGTTGGCCGCAAGGATATCCCACTCCGCATCGCGCGGAAGATGCCAGCCACTTGGGCAAACCCCTTGATGGGGCGTCGTCACTCGCGTGCTGCAGGTCATGGAATTGCACGAATCATCCAACCTCAACGCCGCGGACCATTGGTACAATCGGCCATACTTCGCGCCGCTGTCGTCACTCCTGTTGTACCACCAGGAACTGTCCACCTTGAAGTTCAAGTTCTCGGCCATCCACGTCTGCGTGCCGATCTTGACGGTCTTGTAGATCTGTCCGTCGCGGGGATCGGTCAGGCTGCCGTAGGTGATCGAACCGTTCCAAGCCGACGTGTTGATCGACTGCGGCCCCTTGAGACAGCGGACGCTATGACCGAGCTTCTCGGATACGCCGTCGCGGAAGAGGTCGACCGTGCCACCGAGCATCCCACGGCGCCAAGCCAAGCTCAGGCCCGCGACCACCTCAGAGGAGCTCCAGAAGTAGGTCGAGCCGCCCAGGCATGAGAAGTTGCCGTCGTTATTCAGCTCGCCCGCCGGGAGGGCGCGAAACCCATAGGCATCCGTGCCATTGCCGGGATCTCCCCAGCCGCTCATGGATTTGAGCTTCGTGGCAGCCAGGTCCGCACCTCCGACATCTTTGGCGAGGGTATCCCACTCCGCGTCGCTCGGAACGTGCCACCCGCTTGGGCAGATCCCCTGATGGAGCAAGGCCCCGCTCGCAGTCCCGATCGTGTAGCTGGAATCCAACCCCATCGCCACCGGCCACGTGTATAGACGACCGAACATCGGGCACAATTCCTCGTTGTTCTGGAAGCACCAGGAATTGACCACCTTGAAGTTCAAGTTTTCGGCCATCCACGTGCGCGAGCCGATCGTCACGGTCCGGTAGGTTTGGCCATCCCGCGCATCGGTCAGGGTTCCGTACACGGGGTCCGCGTTCCAGGTGGTGTCGAACTCGCGCACCATGCCCGAACGCGATTGCGAGACCGTGTCGCGCAAAAACCGCCGCCCCTGCCAGGAATACACGAGGGAGTCCATTGCGACATCGGTGGCACGGGAAGCCCAAATGCGAGAAGCCAAGGAACCGGTTGCCGCCAAGTCTCCTCGGCGTCCCAGGAGATCCGCACCGTCGAACTGGACAACCAACCGACCCCCTCGAAACCGAAGATGCCCCGAAACCGGCGACGCAGCCGGGTTACGATGTCTCAGCCCCATCGAGCCCGATTTCAATGCCCAAGCACCGGAAGCGTTGGTGACCGCCGAATCTCCGGAGTTGGCCAGCCGCACGACCACCCCTGCTTTGGGGCTGCCGTCCGTCTCCAACACAGTGCCCGATAGCTCCAGCGAATGGGACGCCACGCTCAGGGACAGAAGCCATGCGCTCATGGGGATCGCGGGTTTCATGGTTCCTCGTTTTGATTCAAGCTGATGCGTCATCGGATCATCGCAGGACCGTTCCGTGGCCAAAAAGTACACTGCCATATGAAAATCACACGACTCAGCAAAGAAGGGCTTTCCAGCGGCGGCACCCCAACCAGGGCGATCGGGGTCGAACGATCAAGGTCTTCGCAAACGATTCCTTTGGCCAATCAACGAGCCTGGATCATGGTGGAAGCGGCTTGTTCTGCAGGGTCTGCGGCTTGATCCATGATGATCACATTTGATTTATCCTATTCCTATCACTTTACACCATCATTCATGATTGACTCAAGTCGCAGCCAAATCATCATGGCGCATTTGACTTTGCGTTTTTTATTGAATCATCAACTCCTTTTAGGAAGTTTGGGATTCCAGTCGCAGTCAGATTGCTGATATAATTCTCCATAAACTCCCACTTTGGGTTGCCATCTTTCATGCAGATATTTCGATAGCAAGCGATCATTGATTTTAGCCCAGCTTCAATACACCTGAGCCTTGAATCATTAGCTTTTGCATCAAACGAGCATGCAATTTGAGCATAAGTGTATTCCCAAAACAGCACGTCAAATTTCGCATATTGCTTCTTGTTCTCCATAAATCCTGGGATATACCGGGTGTTGTGAGCCGCTTTCACATATGGAGCGGCACCTACCCAAGTGTAAAGATCTTTCAATTGCATCATCACATTGGAAGAATGGGGGTTTTCTTGAACCCAAGCAACCTTTTCCTTGAACAGATTTTCCGTTGCTCTAAATTCCGATTCCGTTTTCATCACACCAGGAAATGGCTTCGGCGGCATAGTTTCGCAATAGGCCACATAAGTAAGAAGCATGGCAAATTGAATCATAATTCTGAACTTGATTATAAAGCTTTTCATCGCATGCTCCGTGGTAAATTGTGTTTCTTTGTTGTTTGTTCACGTCCGGATGCCGTTCTGTTGCTCATTCGCAACTAGTCCCCGCGGCGAGGGTGCTCCTGACGTTTCCTGTTTACATGTCGCACCAGCGGCAGACTGCCTAGACAATGGCGTGATCATGTAAATGGAGCGTGTTAGAACACCTTGCATTCTCGTCCAGTATGGTTTCAAAAGAACTAGTCGCAGCAGCATGGTTTCTGGAGCCTGATTCTCAAATCATGGAGAATCTTTCCTTCGTGCGTTTCTGTGATCGTACTGCTGAGAACTTTGTAACCGCGTCTTATTGTCCTGAATGTATCAAGTTCTGCAGCGATACTGTACAGTATCGCTGTCTTGTTAAAAGCAGCATGGATTTTAGCGCTTTGATTATCGCCAATCACTTTGACGAGAATATTGTCTCCTCCATTGCTGAATGTTTTGCCGCCCCCACGATAATCGAGCACAATGAACGTATTCGTTATTGCTCCACTTGAATCGAAATCAAGCTTGTACTTATAGTCAAAAGTGAGCATTGAGAAGGAGTGATCAAATGAGAGTTCCGCGCAGTGTGGCAGTGTGATTTCTGATGGGGTAGTGTTGGCTTTTAGACTCTTGGGGATTGAATCAAATTTCACTTCAATGTAAATTAGCTTCTTGAGTTTAACCTCAAAAGCGGGCTTGTCCTGAGGTGCAAATGGATCGTCAATTACCTGGGCTTTGCACGGAGCAATAAATAGCAAGCATCCAATTGTGGTCATGAGTCGCTTAAAATTGCGTGGTGCAGCTACCGTAATTGTCGCCGAGTCGACCTTTCCTGCCGAAGTGATGGCGGCCGTCGGCCGCTTATGAAGTGATCTTTTTATGAGTCCGCCATTCATCAGTTGCATTCTAAATCCAGGTATTTGTTGTTAATCCGCCGGAGGCCAAACAATTTCGTATTCTTGTTTGTGTTATCAGGATGCTGAAAAGCATCCCATTTTCCCGCCCGAATTTTCCTGCTGAGGAAAAT
>DAOPYN010000035.1:0-44972 GCA_035352895.1 Fibrobacteria bacterium
GAAGCGCTAACCTCCTCGATCAAGTGACAACAGAGGGGATCACCGAGGGGTTACGCTACGGTAGGGACGCCGTGGTCCCCCGCTCCACCACATGCCCGGCGTACCGCGACACCTGCGGGTGCCTCTCCCTGCTGGACAGGATCTGACGGATCATCGACCGGACCATCCCCTGCACATCGAACCGCAGGCTCGTCAGGTTCCGCCTGGACGATTCGCGCGTGTCGTCGAAGCTCGCCAACGCAAGATCCGCCGGAGGGTGGATCCCCCGCGCGGCAAGCCAGTGCAGGCACCAGCGGGCCACCAGGTCGGATGCGGCCACCCAGACCGTCGCGCCGGAGGCCAACGCCGTTTCCAGTGCAGGCGTGAACTGGTCCATGATGAGGTCGCGGGTGATCTGTTCGGCCAGGGGAAGGCGCAAGGCTTCGTAGGGACCCGACGCATCCAATCCGGAAAGATCCATCCGCGCGAGTACGGCGGGATCTTCCGCCACCTGCACCTGCACGTCCCATTCCGACAACCACGAACCGAAGGCCTCGATCCGCTCCACTTCCGGCCCCAGGCTGGCCCACAAGCCGGCCATGCGGTTTTGCGCCCAACTGCTGGTATGGAACGGACTGATCCAGGCCACCTTGCGGTGCCCCAATCCCGCGAGGTACGCGCCCATGGTCTCGCCCGCGCCACGTCCGTGGGCCAGGTCGTGGAACCACATCCCGCGAGCCTGTCGGAACCGCGCCCCCGGCAAGGAATCCTCGGCGGCCACCCACACGGCGGTGGGCAGTTTCAGCCGCTGGAGGGTGTCCAGCACCTCGGGGTTTTCCGGCAGGTGCCAGGTGGACACCACCGCACCGAACACCGATTCGTCCGGTTCGGGAAGGGCCCCTGCCCAGGGAATCAATCGCGGCGACAACCCGCTGCGGATGGCTTCCGACTGCAGCTCGCGCCAGAAATCCCATTCGCGGTCGGAATCGATGCGCATCCTCCCCGGTGTTTCCGCCGCACCGATGCACAGCAGTACCGGGTTTCGATGCGGCCTCCTGGCCAAAGGGCGACCAAGCCACCAGCTGCGACCGCGACGTTCCACCAGCCCCTTGGCCAGCAGCATCCCCAGCGCCTTGCGGACGGTGACCGGATGCAGTCCGTGGAGCTTTGCCCAATCCTTGGGCGCGGGCAAGGGGTGCTCCTGGGCGAATTTCCCCTCGTGGATCTGCCTGGCGATGACCTCCGCCAATCGATGGGCATCCATGCGATCGACCGGCCCGGCTTCCGGGAATGGCACCGCTCCGGCCCAGACGCCAGACCCCCTCCGCGTGCTCAGCCATCCTTCGCGCACGGCGTCTGCCACCGCGACCTGGACGGTCGCCAAGCTCACACCCCAGGAAGCGGCAAGACTGCGCAGAGGGGGAAGTCTCTGGCAGGGAAGACGGTCGGACAGTTTCCGCAACCGCTCCAGGACCTGGTTTCTGGTGGAGATCACCATACAATCATACAATTGATGTGTTTATGAATGTATTGGCTGTGCCCCCGTGTGAACCCCCGGTCATATTTGCCAACAAACTTATGGTCGCGACGGGATCGTCCAATCCATCCTGAACCGACGCCAGAAAGGATGTCGCCTTGTTCAAGAACCTCCTGCTTTGCGCCACACTCGCGGTTTCCACCGCGCAGGCACTCCCGGCCGGGAACCGGATCACGCTTCCCAGTGGGGAGAAGATCTTCGTCGCCGGCCACAACCTGGCATGGATCAGCTTCGGAAACGACGTGGGAGACGTACCCCTCAACGAAGCGTCCTTCCGCAGCGCGATGAAGGCCGTGGCGGATTCCGGCGGCAACACCATGCGCGTGTGGCTATCCACCAACGGCGCCAACGATCCGAAGTTCGGAGCCGACGGTCTGGTGTCCGGGCTGGGCTCCCAGACCATCTCCAACGTCAAGAAGATGCTGGCCATCGCCAAGGAGAACAACATGCTTCTCCTGCCGGTGCTCCTCACCCACAACTTCCTGCAGAGCGGCCAGGGGAACAACCTCGCCAACAACCGGACCCTCCTGACCACCGACGCCGGCATGAAGGCCTACATCGACAAGGCCGTGGTGCCCCTGGTGAAGGGGATCGAACTCCACCCCAACCTGCTGGCCTGGGAGATCTGCAACGAATGCGAAGGCATGGTGACGGGAGTGGGCTGGACCAGCGAAAAGGTCGAGAAGGCCAACATCCAGAAGATCTCGAACCTCATGGCCGGAGCCATCAAGCGCGCCGTTCCGGGTGTGCTGGTCTCGACCGGCACCGTCGCCGCGCAGCACCTTGGCTGGTACTCCGACGCCGCGATGAAGGCCGCCGGCAGCGACGCCGACGGCACCCTGGACTTCTACATGATCCACTACTACGGCTGGAACGGCACCTCCAATTCCCCGTTCACCAAGTCGGCGGGCGCATGGGGGGTCGACAAGCCTCTGGTGGTGGGCGAATTCGCCTCCAGCAGCTGGAACTCCAGCACCCCGTCTTCCAGTCCCATGCAGGATGCCCTGGACATCGGGGTCTCCTTGGAAACCCTCTACACCGGCGGCTACGCGGGTGGCCTGTTCTGGCAATACCAGCAGGATGGCGGCGACCCCTGGATGAAGGGCTTCGCGACCTCCGGCACGGTCCTGGCCAAGTTCGCCCGCGCCCATGTCGACGACGTCAAGTTCGACGGCCTGTCCGACGGCAAGTTCTCCGTGCTGGCCGGGTCCACGGCCGGCGGCACGATCACCGCCTCCCCCTCCGGGCGCGTGGCGGCGGGAACCGTCGTCACCCTGGTCGCCACCCCCGATGCCGGATACGATTTCACCGGCTGGACCGGCGACACCACCTCCACGGCGACCACCCTCAAGGTGACCGTGGACAGGGATCGCAACCTGCAGGCCGTCTTCACTCCGGGCGAAGGAACGAACCTCGTGAAGGGAGGGACGTTCACCACTTCCGCCGACCAGACCGCCTGGGTGCTGGGCAACTACCCCACCCCCGCCAACGCCTCCACGGTCTCGTACGCAGGCGGCAGCGCGGCGATCACCGTCACCGCCACGGACACCACCAACTTCGGCGTCCAGATCCGCCAGGGCGGCCTGCAGATCGATTCCGGAGCGACCTACGTGGTGAGCTTCGACGCGTTCGCCTCGGTGGCGCGCGACATTTCCCCGACCCTGACCACGGGCGACTGGAAGTGGCAGTCCAACGCCACCGTGTCCGTGACCACCACCAAGGCCCCCTACAGCGTCGAGCTCGCCTCCAACATCAACAGCCCCGACGGCATGCTCCAGTTCTGCGTGGGGAAGGTGCTGTCCACCGTCACCATCGACAACGTGACCATGGTCCGCAAGGGATCGTCATCCATCTCCATCGGCGCGCGCAAGCCCTCGGCGCTTTCCGTGCGGGCCGTCGAAGGCGGCTACGTGTGGGAACGCGGCGCGATGTTCGCCTCGCCGGCCACCGCGCGTCTGGTGGACATTAATGGACGGGAATTGTCGCGGATGGACGTGGACGCGCGTGCCACGAGCGGATTCATGGCCGCCCAGGGGTCCGGCCTGCGCCTTCTGGTCCTGGAATCCCGCGATTCCCGCGAGATCCACACCCTGCCCGCGCTGCGCTGAGCTTCCCCTCCGGCGTCGTCAAGCAACAGGCGATCCTTCGGAGCCCATCCTTCGCGAACGCGGGGGATGGGCTTTTCGCAACCGGCCGAATCCCCTTTTGGCGCTTGCTTGTTCCGGGTCCGGTATGGGACACTCCCTGGCGACACCTCCCAACAACCCAAAGGCCCAGGACATGTCCAATCCGCTCTCGATCCGATCCAAGGTGCGCATTCTGGCCGGGGGACTGCTCGCGGGAATGGCGATGATCACCCTCCTGGGTCTCTACGGAGCTTCGCGCAACAAGAAAGCCCTGGATTCCTTGCACCAACAGGGCTTCAAGGTGGCCGACCGCACCTTGATCCTTCACAAGCATCTGTACAAGCTGCGCGGAGACGTCTACAAACTCCTGCTCCTCCCCGACGAGCGCACGGCGGTCGCCAAGGACATGGAAGCAGGCCTTGCGCGGATCGATTCCACCCTGCAGGATCTGCATGTCCTTGGGGCCCTCCTTCCGGATTCCCTGCGCGGAACCATCGATTCCACGCGATCGGCGGCGAAGGCCTACCATCTTGCCGTGGAACGGATCCGCGATTCGGCGCTGCAAGGCGGCTCCGGATTCGGACTGTCCAGCATGAAGACCGGCGAAGCGCACCTGACGCGCCAGCGCATGGACGCCAACGCCGAGAAGCTCCTCCTGCAGGTGGAATCGTCGGTGGAGGAACTCGATGCCCAGGCCGAGGAAAGCACGCGTCGGCTGTTCGTGGAACTCATGGCCCTGGGCATCCTCTTCGCGGCGGCGGGCCTTGGCGGGAGCGCCGCGTTCAGCAAACAGATCCTGTCGCAGATCGAGCGGACCAAGGAACAGGTGGTCAAGCTGGGCGACGGCGATTTCCGCGAGGAAGAGGCCTGGGATCCCGGAGGGGAGATCGGGCGGATGGTCCAGGGGCTGTCCAACGCGCGGAAATCCCTGCGTGGTTCGATCGGCAGGATCGCCACGGCCTCGGGCCAGGTGGCGGATGCCTCGCGGGCCCAGGGGGAGCTCTCCGGCAAGTTGAGATCCGAGGCGGAAACCAACGAGAAGGTGGTCCTCGCGGCCGCTTCCGCCAGCGAGCAGGCGACGGCCAACCTGAACAGCATCTCGCGGGAATCCAGCGGTTCCATGCAGGGGCTGGAATCCGTTTCGGCCGCGATGGAGGAGATGAGCGCATCGGTCTCGGAGATCGCCCGCAGCGCCGACCTGACCCGCGCCATGACCGGCCGGTCGCTGGACGGGGCCCGTGCGGCCAACGAACGCATGGACGGCCTGTCCGCGGCCTCCCGCGAGATCGAATCGGTCATCGAGATGATCGTGGAGATTTCCGAGCAGACCAAGCTCCTGGCCCTCAACGCCACCATCGAGGCGGCGCGCGCGGGCGAAGCGGGCAAGGGCTTCGCGGTGGTGGCCGGCGAAGTGAAGGAACTCGCCAAGGGCACGGCGGTCGCCACCGAGGACATCCGCACCCGCGTGGAGGCGATCCGCTCCACCACCCAGGAAGCGGTCCAGCAGATCGCTTCCGTGGTTTCAAGCATGGAAGAACTGGGAAAGAACATCGCCACCATCGCCAGCGCCGTCGAGGAACAATCGGCGACCACCCGCGAGATCTCGCAATCCATCAACCAGGCCGTGGCCGGAAATCGCAGCGTCCAGCGCAATCTCCAGGAAGGCACCCAAGCGATCACCGGCATCTCGCGTGACATCCAGTCGCTGGTCCTGCAGGGGAAGACCCTGCGGGAACTCGCGCATTCGAGCCAGACCCTGTCGGAATCGTCCGAGCGGATCTCGCGGGAGCTGCGGGAGGAAACCGGGCGGTTCCGTACCTAGCCCCGGCGCAGATCCTCCAGGCGCCATGTTCCCTGGCGGATCCCGGGCTTCTTGCCCCGCAGAAGCTGCAGGAAATCCCTCACGCCCTTCGGCTCGTTGCCGTTGCCGTGGATGAGCACGATGGAGCCCGGGCCGGGCTTCTGGTCCTTGGCCAACCACGCGTCGGCACCCACGGGCAGAAGGCCCGTCTTCGCGACCTGTTCGAACAAGGGCTTGGAATCCACCAGGCCGGGAAACCGGAAGTACACCGAGGGCACCAGACCATGGCGGAGCATCTCCGATTCCGCGCCCAGGATCTCCGCTTCCACGTCCGTTCCCGGCAGAAGCAGGAAATTCTTCGCGTCGGCCAAGCCCTTGTGGTAGCGGTGGTTGTCCGTGTGGTTGATCCACGTGGGCTCGAGGATCCCGGAATCGGCAAGCGACCGTAGCCAGGCCAGATCCTTCTCGTGGTTGCGCATCCACGATCCGGTCAAGGCGAAGGAGACGGGAATGGGCGTGCCAACCGACCCGAAGGCCTTGCGCAGTCCCGCGACCACCCGGCGGTCGAAGGGCTTGTGCGAAGGGCACAGATCGATGGTCAAGGCGACCCCTCGGCCGGTTCCCCACAGGCGCGACACCCCTCCCCGCTTCCAATCCCGGGCCTGCTCCTCGCGTCGCAACGTCTGCCAGGTCGTGGAATCCAACCGGGAAAGGCTGTCTTGTAAAACCGTCCATCCCGCCTGGGCGCGCACCGAGGTTTCCAGGCACATCGGATCCAGGGCGACCATCCAGGTCTTGCCAGTCGGCTCCTGGAAGGAACGGAGCCGCACCAATCGCGTTCCCGCCGAATCCACGATCCCCAGATCGACCCGAAGTCCCTGGGGATCCCAGGCGCCGCAGACGGAAACGCCCACGGCGAGGATCGCGAACACCCGACGTACGACGCCGTTCGAAACGAGCATGGTCCTGGTCCGTCCTTGCACGCTCGCCGACGCGACATGGGATAAGAGGGTTCGCAGCATCGGGAGCGTCCGGGTACAATAAGCACGGACAGGCCATGCGCGCAAGCCGTTTGATCGAACGACGGATCCCCGATTGCCGGACCATCAGGTCCGTCAATCCCGCAGATCGGCCTCCATCTCCTGCCAGGCGGCGGGGAGGCTTCCGACAAGATCCGTCACCGACATCCCCCGCCAGCCGGCAGCGGCGGCCAGGTCGCCCGCCCGCGCATGGGCCCGTGCGGCCTGGCAGGCGGCCTGGAACGGCTCCTCGCCTTCGGCCAATCGCGCGGCCACGGCACCGGCCAGGGCGTCGCCGCATCCACCCACCGCCATGCCCGGATGCCCCGCCGTTCCCACCGCCAGACGTCCGTCCGGCGCCGCGACCACCGGGGTGGAGGTCTTGAACACCGCCACCGCCCCGAACCGCCCGGAGAGCGCCCGGGCCGCCTCCAATGGGTTTGACAGAAGCTGTCCCACCGGTACGCCCAGAAGCCGCGAGGCTTCCTTCGGATGGGGAGTCGCCACCGCCCCGCGAGCGCGTGCCACGGCTCTGAACGAATCCGAAAGCGAGGGATGCGCGGCGACCAGGTTGATCGCGTCGGCGTCCAGCACCAGGGGGCCCGTGCATCGCGACAGGATCCGCTCCAGGGCCGTCCTGGCATCCGATCCCGTCCCCAGGCCGGGGCCCGCGACCACCGCATCGGCGCGTTCCGCCCGCCTGGTCAGATCCTGCACATCCACCCCGTCGCCGATGCCCGCGAACGCCATGGCCTCGGGAAGGACTCCCGCCAGGCGCTGCGACACCGAACGCGTGGAGACCACCTCCACCAGGCCCGCTCCCGAGCGCAGGGCGGCGGAGGCGGCAAGGATCGCGGCCCCCATCAATTCGTCGCTCCCCGCCAGGAGCAGCAAGCGCCCGGCCACGCCCTTGTGGGCATCGCGCGGTCGCGGCGGAAGACGCCCACGCGCCCATTCCCCGTCCAGGACCTGGATCGCGTCCTCTCCCTCCCAGCAACGCTCCGGGATGCCGATGTCCACCACCCGCACCTCGCCGGCCAGGTCGCGTCCGGGGTCCAGCAGGAGTCCCGCCTTGATCCGTCCGAAAGTGGCCGTGGCCCTGGCGCGCACGGCGAAGGCGCGGGGGCGTCCCGTATCCGGATCCACCCCCGAGGGCAGGTCCAGCGAAAGGACGGGCCGAGCCGACATCCAGGCGAACACCTCCGGCCAGATTCCATCCACATCGCGCGCAAGTCCCGTCCCGAAGACCGCGTCCACGACCGGGCGCGACGCGTGCGGATCCGTGGCGAGCTCCGCCCAATCCACCACGCGACCTCCCGACGCGCGAACGCGCGCGAGCTGGCAGGATGCCAGGGAGTCCGAAGCGGGCTCCCCGGCCGGGAAGCAGACCACCGGGCACAACCCCGCCAGCAGGGCGTGGCGGGCCAGGGCCAGGCCGTCGCCACCGTTGGCGCCACGACCGCAGACGACGGAAAACGTCGACGCCTCCGGGAACAAATCGCGGAAGTAGGCGAACGCCCCCAGGGAGGCGCGCTCCATCTGGAGATCCTCGGAGATGCCCAGAAGCTCGCGCGAGCGGGCTTCCGCGCGGCGGACGCCCGCGGCCAGGGCGGCGATCATCGGCGGCGGGCCAGGGTCACGGCCAGGTACGTCGCGCCGGCCACGGAGATGATGCACGCACCCGGCGACAGGTCCTTCCACCAGGAAAGCGCCAGGCCCGCGAGACCGAAGGCCAGGGTGAGGCCGGTGGCCACGGCCATGGCCCGGACCAGCGAGCGCGTCCAGCGCACGGCCAGGGCGCCGGGAATGGACAGGAATGCCACCAGCAGGACAAGTCCCGTCACCCGCATCAAAAGCACCACGGAAAGCGCCACCGCGCACAGGAGGCCCGCTCGGAAGATCCGCACAGGGAATCCCGCCACCTCGGCGAATTCGGGGTCCACGGCCAGCGCCAGGAGCTCCCGGCGGTAGATCCAGGACAAGGACACCAGGGCCACGTCCAGCACGCCCAACGCCAGAAGATCGGTGCGGGGGATGGCCAGAAGGCTCCCGAACAGCACCGCGTTGAGGTCGCCCGCGTAGGTGCGGGAGAGGTCCACGCACAGGATCCCGAAGGCCATGCCCAGAGCCCACACCACCCCAATGAGGGTGTCGGACCGTTCCGGCGACCGTTCCACCAGCCAGGTCATCAGGAGCGCGGCCACCAGGGTGAAGGCGATGGTGACCCAAAGCGGCGCCCATCCCAGCAGGAAGGCGAGCCCCACCCCGCCGTAGGCGGCGTGGGCGAGTCCGCCTCCGATGGACACCATCCGGTGCGACACGGCCAGCGTGCCCGCCACTCCGGCGGCGATGCTGGCCAGCACGATCGCCACCAGAGGCCACACCAACAGGCTCATGCGTGGCCTCCGCACGAGGCGTGGTCGTGATGGCAGTCCGGACCGTGCTCGGAGAGCACGCGATGGGGATGCCCGTGGGCGATCAGTTCCACAGGGCAGCCGTAGGCGGCCTCCAGGGCGTCCTGGGGCACCTCGCGGGTCCCGTGGTGCACGATGGTCCCCGCACCCACGCAGGCGATGGACCTCACGTTGCGGGCCAGCACGCCCACGTCGTGGCTCACCACCACCGCCGTCCGCTCCCGACAGAATTCGTCCAGAAGGGCGAACACGGCCCCCTGGGCGCGCGCGTCGGCGTTGGCGGTGGGTTCGTCCAGCAGAAGCAATCGGGGTTCGCGCACCAGGGCCCGGGCGACCAGTCCCAGCTGCAGCTGGCCTCCCGACAGTTCGGACAATTTCCGAGCACGCAGCTGCACGACCCCCAGCCGTTCCATCCAGCCGTGGGCCCGCTCCAACTCCGCGGCGGTGGGCGGGGAGGCGGGCCGGCGCAATCCCAGGAACCCAGCCAGGACCAGGTCTTCCAGCGTGCCGGGAAGATCCCTTTCCAGCACCAGGCTCTGCGGCACGTAGCCGATGCCCGAGCGGGCCTGCCGGGGAGGTCTTCCCAGGACTTCCACCGTTCCCTCCAGGGGATCCAACAGACCCAGCAGAAGTCGCAGGACCGTGGACTTCCCCGCGCCGTTGGGGCCGATCATCCCCAGGATCCCTCCCGGAGCGATCTCCAGACTGGCCTGTCGCAGCACCACGTGGCCTGCGTATCCGCAGGAGACCTCCTGCAATCGGAAGGCAGGCGTCAAAGCGAACTCGCCATCCGGCCGACCAACCGCAAAAACAGTGTATCGTAGGGCATGGGGGACAACAGATCCACTTCCACCACGGGCACCCCCAGCTCCTTGGCCACCTGGGTGGCCACCACCGGGGAGCTTCCCGATTGCAGGAAGACGGCGCGGACCCCCTGGGCGCGGGCGGTCTTGCGGATCTCGAAGAGGGTGACCGGTGTCATTTCCCGTCCATGCGATTCCAACGGACGCTGGACCAGCCCGTAGTCGCGCGCGAAGTACCCCAGCCCCGGATGGTTGATCAGGAAGGATTTGCCGGAAAACGGCGAGAGTTGGACGCGCGCCAGCGAATCGAGGGTTTCCAGGCGCGACCTCAGGACGGGAAGCCCCGCCTGCACCCGCGGGGCCAGGTCCGGTCGGGATCGCGAGACCTGTTCGGCGAGCACGGACACCAGAAGCTTCAGGGCCCGCGGGCTGGACCACACGTGGGGGTCGGCCTCGGGCTCGCCGCCGCGATGGGGATGTCCCTCCTCGTGGGAGGAAAGATCGAGAGCCCCCGACAGATCCAGGACACGCAGATCGGGAACCGAGGATTGGAAGCGGGGGATCCAGGAGTGTTCAAACTCCAACCCCACCTCCAGATAGGCGGTGGCCCCCTGGAGCGTTTGCAGGTCGGAGGGCTTGGGCTCCCAGGAATGGGCCGAAGCCCCTGCCGGTACCAGGCCCACAGGGCGGCAGGGGTCCCCCACCAGGTCGCAGCCCAACCGCGCCACCGGCCAGACCGAGGCGATGAACACCACTTGTGCGGTATCCGCCCGGGCCGCACCGGACGAATCCGCAACTACCCGGGAGGAAGGTTCGGGGGTCTTGCACGACACCAGACCGAAGGCGGCAAGGGCCAACCAGGTCAGGCGGGTAGGGTTCGGTGTGGCCATCGTCCAGAAAATAGGAAAGGGGCCGGTTGCGCTCCGGCCCCTTCAGCTGCCTGTCATCGAGGAAGTGTCAGGTGCTGTTTTAAGAATACCGGATTTCCAGCCGGAAGTCTGTGATCCACGTCACACATTTGCGGTGTTTTTTGATGTTTTGATTGAGCCAAATCGAAAATTCGAAACTTTTGCTGAAAATCACCCGATACAGGACAAAAGGATCCACACATAATATTGTGGAAATTCAAGGACTTGCGCGAGGGAAGCACTTGGCGAGCAGGTATTGTGGGAATAGAATGGGGAAACATGGACAAGTACGTCATTTTTGGTCCGCAGGGATCGGGCAAGGGCACCCAGAGCGAACTCCTCTGCAAGCACTACGGGTTCGTGCACATCAGTCTGGGCGACATCTTCCGCTGGCAGATGGCCAACCACACCAAGCTGGCGGCCCGCATCACCCGCATCATGAACCAGGGCTTCCTGGTCCCCGACGAGATCGTCGAGGAAGTGGTCCACGATCGCCTGGAAGAACACGACTGGAACTGGGGCTTCGTGCTGGACGGCTTCCCCCGCACGCGTCCGCAGGCGGAATTCCTTTTCGAGAACTGGAACCTGGATGCCGTCATCTACCTGGACGTCCCCGACGAAGTGGTCGAAGAACGCGTCATGAAGCGGGCGGCCAGCGTCCCCGCCGGAGTCCAGGCCTTCACCAAGAGACTGGACGACACACCCGAAGTGCTCCGGGTCCGACTTCGCGAGTACCACGAGAAGACCAAGCCCCTGATCGAACTCTACGAGGAAAAGAGGCTTCTGCGTCGCGTGGACGCCATGGGGCCGGTGGAGGATGTCTACAGGGACATCGTGGACCAGTTGAAGCTCGCCAAGCCCAGCACCTTCGCCTGATCCGAGGAGCGGTCGCCGATGTGGGAATACATCATGACCACGGATACGAAGATCGTTCTCTCCGTGATCGGAGGGTGCGTTCTGGTACTCCTGGGAATCGCCGCGCTGCTCCTGTCGCGTCGCAGGTTGCGTTCCCACATGGAAGGCCGCAACCGTTGGGTGCTTCTGGCCACCGAGTCCACCAGCCGCTCGGACGCCTTGCTCCTGGCGTTCCAGGATGCCGGCTGGGACGCCCAGATCCTGCCGCACGGCGTGGGCCTGGGCGAGTTCCTGGGCGGCTTCCACCCGTCCCTGCTGGTGCTGGACGTGTCGCTCCACGGCGCGGAACTGGCCACCCTCGAAGCCAACGACGCCCGCGTGGCCTCTACGCCGGTGGTGCTGCTGGGCGACGCACCCACCGAACGCAAACCCGCTCCCATGCGCACCTGGTTGGGCAAGCACGCCCGCGCCAAGGAGATCCTGAAGGCGGGAGCCCTGCTGGTGGCTCTGGTGCCCGGCCCCAACCAGCTGTCGCGGCGCCACGAGTTCCAGGGCCCGCTGGCTCCGGGCACGCTCCTGGAACTCCTGTACTTCCTGGCCAACGCCCAGCGCACCGGCCGCGTGGAGATCAGCACCGCCGGTTTCGCGGGATGGATCTGGATGGACAAGGGCGAGATCCGCCACTGCCACAGCGGACGTTCCGAAGGGGAAAAGGCCCTGCACGCGTTGCTGGACCTGGTCCAGGGGCGGTTCGGGTTCCGCGCCGGAGTGGTCGCCCCCAAGGTGACCGTCAAGACACCCACCGTATTTCTTCTCCACGAATACGCGAGATTGAGGGACGAACGTGCCAAGATGGCTGGGCATTGACTGGGGAGCCCGCCGGATCGGAGTCGCGCTCTCCGATCTGGAAGGGCTCCAGGCTTTCGGATACACCACGCTGGACGCGAAGGTGGGCGATCCCATCGGACGGATCCTGACGATCTGCGAGGAGGAGGACGTGGGACGGATCGTGGTTGGACTGCCGTTGCGGTCCGACACCGGCGAGGAATCGCAGACCGCCAAGGCGGTGAGGGAATTCACCGAATCGCTGTCCGCGCGCACCCGCATTCCGCTGCACTTCGAGGACGAGCGCTTCACCAGCTTCGCGGCCGAGCAGGACCTGAAGGCCGCCGGCTGGCGCCCCGGCAAGGACCCCAAGGGACTGGTGGACAAGGCCGCCGCCAAGGTGCTGCTGCAGGACTTCCTGGATCGGCGCGCGCGCGGCGAAACCGAAACATGATCTCTCCCCGCGGCTGGTTCGGGCTCGAACTGGCCCATCGCTGGACGGAGGAGGAGTCCGGTCGATGGCGCGGGGAAGGCGGAGGATGCCTGGAGATCGTCGACCTGATGGAGACCTTCGACCTCACTTCCGAGCAGATGGTCGAATCCCATGCGGCCTGGTGCGAGGAGCATTCCCTGCACCCCCAGCAGACGCGCCTGGAGGAAACCTCCGGTGGGGTCACGGTGCTGCGCAGCTTCGGCGAAACGCGATCCGACGACTTCCTCCTGGTGGCCCACCTGTGGGACGGCGGGCGTCTTTCGCGCCTATCTTTGCGAAGCCCCCTGGAACGCCTTTCCGACACCGACCTGGCCGACGTGCTGGGCGCCCTATTCCACGCACATCCACTGGAGAACCCTCCCCCATGATCCTCCGACTCGGCGCCGCGGCGCTGGCCACCACTCCATTGGACTTCTCCGGCAACCTGGATCTGGCCCGCGAGGCCCTGCGACAGGCGCGCCAGGACGGCGTGCAGATCCTGTGCCTTCCGGAGCTTTGGATTTCCGGGTACGGCTGCGAGGACATGTTCCTCTCCGCATGGGTCGCCGAGCGGGCCCTGGCCTCGCTCCTGGACTTCGCCCGCGAGGTTCCCGACGGGATGCTCGCCACCGCGGGGCTTCCCCTGCGCGTGCGCGGCCGTGTCCACAACGCCTGCGCGCTGGTGGGCGGCGGCAAGGTGCTGGGCCTGGCCGCCAAGCGCCACCTGGCCCGCGAGGGCATCCACTACGAGCCGCGCTGGTTCACCCCCTGGACCCCCGGCCTGGTGGAGACCCATCCCCAGCTGGGATGCCCGGTCGGCGACCAGATCTTCGAGTGGAACGGCGTGCGGATCGGTTTCGAGATCTGCGAGGACGCCTGGGCCGCCGGACGCCCCGGCCTGGAGCTGGCCGCCGCCGACTGCGACGTGGTCCTGTGCCCTTCCGCCTCCCATTTCGCGCTGGGCAAGGACCAGCTGCGGGCCCGCCTGGTGGCCGACGGATCGCGTTCGCTGGGCACCGCCTTCGTGTGGTCCAACCTGTCCGGGAACGAAGCCGGCCGCGCCATCTACGACGCCTCCTGCCGGATCGCCTCCTGCGGACGGATCCTGTCGGAAGGCGACCGTCTCACCTTCCGGAAGGTCTCCTCCACCGCCGCAGACGTGGATCTGGAGGAGATCCGCACCCATCGCGCGGTGTCGGGCCATCCCGTGTACACGCAGCCCCCCCGGGTGACCCCGGTGGACCTTCCCATGGAACCGCCCGCGGGCGACCTGCCCCGGCGCGACGAACGCCCCCCGATGGATCCCCGCACCGAGTTCGCGCGGGCCACGGCGCTGGCCATGTGGGACTACCTGCGCAAGACGCGCGCGAAGGGATTCGTGCTCTCGCTTTCCGGGGGCGCCGACAGCGCCGCCTGCGCGGTCCTCTCGCACCTGGCCTTCCACTGGGCCCTGGAAGACCTCGGAGAAGACGGATTCCGCCGTTGCATGTCCCACCTGGACCTGCCCCACGGGACGCTCACCGCGCGCCGCCTCGCCGGCGAACTGCTCCTTTGCGCCTACCAGGCCACCCGCAATTCCGGCAACGTCACGCTCCAGGCGGCGAAAGCCGTCGCCGAAGGCACGGGAGCCGTCTTCCGCGCCTGGGACGTGGATGCCCTCGTGGAAGGGTACCGGCGCATCGCCGAGGACGCCTTGGAACGGAAATTGTCGTGGTCGGGCGACGACATCGCGCTCCAGAACATCCAGGCGCGGGTGCGGGCCCCTTCGGTGTGGATGCTCGCCAACGCCCTGGACCGTCTCCTGATCACCACCTCCAACCGTTCCGAGATGGCCGTGGGCTACGCCACCATGGACGGCGACACCGCCGGCTCGCTCTCGCCGCTGGCGGGCATCGACAAGCACTTCCTGCTGGGGTGGCTTTCCGCCATGGAATCGGGCCAGGTGGTCGGGGCTCCCGCCATGCCCTGCCTGCACGCCATCACGGCCCAGACGCCCACCGCCGAGCTGCGTCCGCGCGAGGACGGAACCCCCGAGCAGACCGACGAGAACGACCTCATGCCCTATCCGCTGCTCTCCCGCCTGGAGACCCTCGCCATCCGCGACCGCAAGTCGCCGCGACAGTGCCTGCACGAACTTTCCACCCACTCCCCCTGGGCCGACGACCCGCGGCTGAAGACCTGGGTGGGCCGGTTCTTCCGGCTGTGGACCCGCAACCAGTGGAAGCGCGAGCGCTACGCGCCCAGCTTCCACCTGGATCGCCACGACCTGGATCCACGCGCCGGCACGCGCTTTCCCATCCTGTCGGCGGGCTTTTCCGAGGAGCTCGCCGAACTGGGAATCTGACCCACCGGGTTCCGACGACTCTACCTTTCCGCACCGATGCCCTGGACCCCTTATGTCGCGGCCCTGGCGGCCTCCTGCGCACCACCGTGGAAGGCCAAGGCCGAACCTTCTCCCGACGGAAACCGGACGGCGGTGGAGATCGCCTTCGCGACCGGATCGCACCGGCGCGTGTTTCCCTGGCCCGTGTGGTCGGTCCAGCAGGCGGATGTGGACCGCGACGGGTGTCCCGAGCTCCTGTTGGGGGCGTTCAAGCGGAACCGCTTCGATTCCGCCGCCAGGCGTCGCCTGCAGGTGTGGAGCGTCCATCCCGACGGCTTGCGCCCCCGCTGGCTGGGCACCCGCCTGGGCGGGATCCTGGACACCTTCGCGGCCGATCCCCAGGGACGGATCCTCGCCCGCGAGCGCACCCCCCAGGGCTGGAGCCTTTCCCGTTGGCGCTGGCGCACCTTCGGGTTCCAGTCGGATTCCGTCATCGTCGGCCACGCGCCCGATCGTCCCCGTCTTCCCCCCACCTCCGCCAAGGACATTCCATGAGCGAGCCCCAAACCGCCCCCCGCCGCCGCTTCTCCCCCGTCCTGGTCGCGGTCCTCGCGATCGGGCTTCTGGGCGCCGCCGCCTGGGGGATCTGGAAGGTGGTGGGATCCATCCGCCTGGTCACCACGGAATCCACCGGATTCACCTCGTCCACCGACTTCCTCGCGCTGTTCCAGGGACCCCCCGACACTCTGCCCAGCTACCTCGCTCCCTACCACCAGAACGAGGAATTCCGCTTCGAATTCCCCAAGGACGTTCCTCCGCCCCGGATGGACACCTCCCTGGACCTGTCCAAGTTCTCGCTGGAGCAGGTACGGTACCTGCGCGCCTTCGTGCTGGCCCGCCACGGGAAGCTCTTCGACGACATGGTCCTGCGAAACTTCTTCGGGAGGTTCTCCTGGTACCAGC
Organism: Fibrobacteria bacterium; assembly: GCA_035352895.1. Lineage (GTDB taxonomy): Bacteria > Fibrobacterota > Fibrobacteria > UBA5070 > UBA5070 > UBA5070. The sequence goes on from DAOPYN010000035.1 coordinate 16,026, forward strand.
CCATCTGGGAGCCCCTGGATTTCCAGCCCCGATTGGCCCCCTGGGAACAGCGCTGGCACGACAAGCTGTTCGAACGCGAGGAAGCCCTGCGCAAGGATTCCTGGCACGATGTTGACGGAATCCGTCAAGGAAGGACCAGCCACCTGGTGAACGGGATGATGTTCGACACCCTGCCCGGTCCGCTTCTTGCGCGGCTGGACTCGGTGGGGTTCGCGGTGGTGGGCGGCAACCACCGCCAGCTGTGGCACGTCTACGACCAGAACCAGTACCGGAACGTCCCCTCGCTGGTCACCACGGACCTCTACCTGCAGCTTCTGCACATGCACTTCAAGTACCTGGTGCGGACGGTCGAGCGCGAGAAGCTGATTCCCGGACTGCGCACGACGCTCGCCGACCTGCGCGGACGCATCGCCCAACCCGTGCCGCCTTCGATGCAGGAGGGAAGGATCCGCGCCGAGGCCGGCATCGCCCTGGCCCAGGCCTTCCTGGATCGTTCCGAGGCGCCGTTGGCCACCCTGGATCCGTCCATCCGCGAGAACGCGCTGGACGACTACCGGAGCGGAACCGCCTCAAAGGGACAGGCAAGCCAGATCCTCCAGGACACCCTGATGGACTGGACGGCCTTCAAGCCGCGCGGCCACTACGAATCGTCCGACACGTTGGCGGGCTACTTCCGCGCCGTGAAATGGCTGGGCCTGGCCCGCTGGAAGCTGGACGGCCCCAACGTTCCGGCCGCGCTCGCCTTGGCACAGGCCTGGAGCGCGGCGGGAGACGAGGGAACGCGAGGCCTGCGCGCCATCGGATCCTTCGCCGACCTGGCGAGCGGCCCTTCCAACGGCCTTTCGCCGGCCGACCTGGTGGCCGCAAGCGGCGGACGGAATCTGACGGAATTGTCCAGCGACCCCGCGGCCCTGGCGACCTTGCTGGAGAAGACACTCGCGCGGGATCCCGTCCGCATCCGCGGCAAGGGCGCCAACCCCATCGCCGAGAAGGATCTGGAGACCCCGTTCGTGCGCGTGTTCCCGCTGCGGTGGTCGGCCGACGCCGAGATCCTCCAGAGGCTGATCGAGGTGAAGGACAAGTTGCGTCCATACCCCAGCGGATTGGACGTCTTCGCGGTACGCAAGGCGGGACCGGCCCTGGAGATCCTGCGGCGGTGGGATTCCAGCACCACCACCTGGGAAGGCTGGAAGGACACCTTGGAGGTGCTCCAGCGCACCCCCGAGCTCTCCGGCGGGACGGACTTCCACTCCCGGCGCATGCGGTTGAACCTGACCCTGTTCGATGTCCCCGCGCGATCGGCCGGATTCCAGAAGACCGCCCTGTGGCAGCGCCAGCGGCTGGTGGCCAACCTCGCCGCCTGGACCCTCCAGAAGCAGGAGAACATCCTCTACCAGGAACAGGCGTTCGCCGCCGAGGCGGGCGAAGGCGGAGGTCCGCCGCCCCCCGACCCCAAGGGCTGGGTGGAACCCAACGTGGAGTTCTGGGACGGCGCGGCCGAACTGATCCGCCAGCTGGACACGTCGCTCGCCGCGCTGGGCATGAAGACCTCCCTGGTCGCCTCCCTCCACAAGGAATTCCTTTCCGACCTCGCCTGGCTGGCCGACGCCTCGCGACGGGAGCTTGCGGGACAGAACCCGACCAAGGAGCAGCTGGAGAGCATCGATTGGATCGGGGGCAGGATGGAGCAGCTGACCGGAGAGATCTCCGGCATCCAGCCCGGGCAGTTCGAATCCTCCGAGGAGGGCATGGCCGCGGCCGCCGTGGACGTGTACGCCTTCAACGGGAAGCCCCTCATGGAAGGCACCGGATTCGCCGACGAGCTCTGGGCCGTGGTGGAGCTGGGAGGATTCCTGCACCTGGTCCGCGGAGCGGTGTTCAGCCATCGGGAATGGCAGGCGCCCGAACGCCTGACGGACACGGAATGGCACAAGATGCTGGAGTCGGGCAAGGCTCCCGCACGTCCCTCCTGGCAAGACCCCCTGTTCGTCGACGTTCCCTCCCCCGTGGGCAGAAACCGGCCCCACGACAGGGAAGTCGAACCGCAACCTTGATCCTTTTCCACCTGCTGGTGGTGGTTCCGGCCCTGCGCATCGCGGTGTTCGGCGACGCGCAGTTCGACCGGGGGGTGCGTTCGGTCCTTCGCGGCAGGGACCCCTCGTTCCTGCTGGATTCCACCCGCTCCATCCGCGACGGCGCGGACGTTTCCATCGTGAACCTGGAATCGCCGCTGTGCGAGGCATCCACGGCACCGGCCGCCAAGGGCGGGATCCGGCTGCGCTCGGACCCGGCTGCGGCCGTCTCGCTCGCCCGATCGGGATTTTCCGTGGCCACCCTCGCCAACAACCACGTCCTGGACCGCCAAGCGGCGGGGCTTTCCGCCACCCTGCGGGCCCTCGACCAGGCCGGCGTGCGGTCCGTCGGCGCCGATACCGCAGGCCGTCCTTGCCGCCCCCTGGTGGTGGGCAAGGGGCCGGACTCCGTCGCCATCTTCGCCTGGACTCCGCTGGGAGGCATCGATGCGCGGAAGGTCTGCACGGATGCGGATCGCGTGCTGTCCGGCATCCGCGACTCCAAGGCGCGACGGATTCCGTCCCTGGTGGTGACCCATTGGGGAATCGAAGGAAGTCCGCTGGCGTCCGCATCGCAGACCGCGGCGGCGGCGAGGTTCGCCCGCGCGGGAGCGCTCGCGGTGGTGGGACACCACGCCCACGTGGTACAGTCGGACGGAGGCTCCATCCCTTCGGCGGTGGGGGGGATGCCCGTGTGGCACGGGATCGGAAACTACGTGTTCGACCAGTGGGACCCGTGGTCGCGCCCGGCCCTGGCGGTGGTGCTGGAAATCTCTGGACAGGAATTGATTTCGCATCGCACCGTCGAGCTCGTCCGCGACGGACCTCGTGTACGGATCAAGCGCTGATCGTCACAGGTCGGGAAGGTTTCCCATCGCCTCGAGGATCCCACCGACGACCTCCACCACGCCTCCCGCCACATCCAGGATCACACCGACGCCATCGGCCACGTCCGAAGCCGTGATGCGGTTGGCGACGTCCTCGAGCGTGCTCGGCTCCAGGGTCTGGGGAATCTCTTGCGGTTCCTGGGGGAAGTTGGGATCCATCATCGGCTCTCCATGTGTCGGGTGAAGCGGGAACCAAGGCGGATCCCCATCGATCGAAGCGCACCTTGTCGAACAAATTCTACCATCCGAGGACTCGTCCACAGGAGATCTTCACCCATGTCCACTTCCATCCAGACCATGGAACACCTCCAGTCCCTCTACGACGGCGACCGCGAGTGGACCGCCAAGAAGATGTTCGGCGAGTACGGCATCTTCCTGGATGGGAAGATGGTGGCCATGGTCTGCGACGACCGGCTCTTCGTAAAATCCCTGGACGCCTCCCTGGAGGTGCTGGGCACGCAGTGGGAAGAGGAATCCCCCTACCCCGGCGCCAAACCCCACGCGGTTCCCTCCGAGGCCTTCCTGAGGCGGCGCGGGAACCTCGCCAAGCTCCTGGATGCGCTCTGGATGGTGATTCCCGCCCCCAAACCCAGAGCTGCAAAGGCACGCAAGCCCAAGTAATTAGGCCACTTGCGATGATTCTTGCAAATTGGGAATGTCATTCCCAATTTGCAAGAATGGCCGTGAAGCGGTATTTTGCCCAGACATGATCCAGCGGCAACTCATGGCTCGATTGGTGGATGTGGCCAAACGTGCACCCGTGGTCACCCTGACTGGACCTCGCCAATCCGGCAAAACGACGTTGGCCAAGATGGCCTTTCCCGATTTCGCCTACGTGAATCTGGATACCGGCGACAATCGCTCGTTTGCCAGGGAGGATCCCAGGGGATTTCTGGACCGCTTTGCCCAAGGTGTGATCCTGGACGAAATCCAAGCCACCCCGGAACTGTTCCCCTACCTGCAGGAGAGGGTGGATGCACGGCAGGAAACCGGCTGCAAGTACGTGCTCACCGGCTCTCGCAACCTGGCGCTCCAACAAGGCGTGTCCCAATCGCTGGCCGGTCGCAGCATCCAGATGCGTTTGCTGCCCCTTTCCATGGCGGAATTGACTTCGCATGGAATCGCGCCACCCTCCCCCTGGGAGGCCATTTGGAAAGGGGGGTACCCCAGGATCCACGCGGAAGGATGGAATCCGGAAGACTGGCTGCCCTCCTACATCGAGAACTACCTGGAGCGCGACGTGCGCGATCTGGCGCAGGTGGGCGATCTTTCCAAGTTCCGCCTGCTGCTGCAGCTGCTCGCCGGGAGGATCGGGCAGTTGGTGAACCTGTCCCAGCTGGGGAACGAAGTCGGAGCGGATCACAAGACCATCCAACGATGGATCTCCGTCCTGGAGGCGAGCTACATCGTGTTCCTTCTGCGGCCCCACCACGAGAACTTCAACAAGCGGCTGGTGAAGTCCCCAAAAGTCTTCTTCCACGACACCGCCCTCGCCTGTTCCCTGCTCAGGATCCGATCGGCCGGGGACCTGGATGCGCACTACCTTCGCGGTGGCCTGTTCGAGAACTACGCCATCGCGGAGCTGGCGAAGAACCGCGCGAACTTGGGCCATTTCCCATCGCACTGGTTCTGGCGCGACTCCACGGGAAACGAGGTGGACCTGGTCTCGGAGGAATCCGGAAGGCTGCGGGCCTTGGAGATCAAGGCATCCGCGACCCTCCACTCCTCCCACTTCGATGGAATGGATCGGTACGCCAAGCTCGTCGGGGAACGGCTCGAGCGGCGGGATCTGGTGTACGCGGGAGGCGACTCGTTCTCCAGATCGGGGACCGGCGTCCACGGCTGGAAGATGCTCTCCGAACTGGTCTTCTAGTCGCCGAACTCGTCGTCCAGGAGATCGCGGACCTTGGCCACCTTGTGGACGGGAACGTTCTGGATGGGATCGGGAAGGATGTGCAGACCTTCCGCGGCCAGCGCCTGCCGAAGGGAACGGACCTTCTGGATCTTGGACTCGATCCGGCGGGCCAGATGGGGAGGCGGAGGCGGATTGGCGGCCAACCAGCGCAGGAGATCGGCCTGCTGGCGCGAGGCGCCGTTTTCCGTCACTCCGGATCCTTGTCCGGAGCCCGCTTCCAGTGTAGGCGAAGAATCCACGGACCATAAAATATCGACGCGCATCGGGTTGCGACAAGAGACATTTCGTGTCCTTCCTGCCGGATTCCGACGATGGATCGCCGCATTTCCTTTGACATCAACCACTTGCGGGGGAAGGGATTGCGCGGAGGAAAATTCGCGCCAGGGGACAATGCATCGATTTCCCTCGATGGGCAACGAAACCGTTCGTTTGGCTCGCAAGCGATTCAGCCAGCACGAAGTCGTCATCCACCTGATCTACGACGTTGGGATGCGCCGCTCTCTTGCCAAGCCGTGGAAGCTGTTCCTCGAGCAGGTGTCTTTGGGGAATGATCCAGCCTGCTCCCCCGTATTCAGCCATACATCGAAGATCAAAACAAGCACCCCGCCCAATCCTAACCATTTGTATAGATTTGATTAGGATATGGACACCAATCGCCCGCCATCCGCCTTGTCACGCCTACCAGAATCATTCCGATTCCAGCAGGCGATCGAACTTGGCGTACACCGAAAAAGTCTGGCGAGGCTGCTTGAGATTGGTGAGATCGAACGGCTTGGGCGGGGAGTGTACCGGAAAGCAGGAGGGACCAGCGATGGCCGGGACGACATGGTCGTCGTGGCCAAGCGAGTCCCCGAAGCGGTGTTCTGCCTGGACTCCGCCCTCTATTTCCATGAACTGGGAACGCGTCTCCCACATCAGCTCATGATCGCTGTCCCACGAAAGGCGTGGCTGCCGCGAATCGATCACCCTCCCGTGCGGGCTTTCCGGATGTCGGGAGAAGCCTTCCATGCCGGAATCGAAATCCATGAAGCCAGTGGAACTGGCCTGCGGGTCTACGGGAAGGCGAAGACTGTGGCGGATTGCTTCAAGTACCGCAACAAACTGGGGATGGACGTGGCACTGGAGGCCTTGCGGGCGCTGGTGCGGGAGCCTGGCTTCGTCGCGGGAGATCTCCTGCGCTATTGCGAAATCTGTCGTGTGGAAAAGGTGGTGATTCCCTATCTGGAGGCACTCCTGTGAAGCCGACCTCCTCGACGGTCCTGGTGCGCCTGAAGCGCCGCGCCAAGGGAACGGGCCGCACCGTCGCGGAAACCATCCAGTATTATGCGATGGAGCGGCTCCTGTACCGCCTGGGGGAATCCCGGCACCGGGAACACTTCGTACTCAAGGGCGCCATGATGCTGCGGGCATGGGATGAGGCCTCGGCGCGTCCCACCCGTGACATCGACTTGCTCGCCTTCGCATCCAACGACCTGGATTCTATACGTCATATTCTGGCAGAGATCTGCCGCATGGACGTGGATGACGACGCCGTGTCGTTCGACGCCGATTCGATCCAGATGGAGCTGATCAAGGAGTTCGACGATTACCAAGGGGCGCGCGCCAAGTTCCAGGCTCGCCTTGAAACGGCGAAGATTCCCATGCAACTCGACATCGGTTTCGGGGATTCCGTCCATCCGGAACCTGTCTGGTCCTATTTCCCCACGATTCTCGGCTCCGCGCCTCCGAGGGTCCGCATGTACTCGCGAGCTTCGGTGGTTTCGGAAAAGCTGCACGCGATGGTCAAGCTGGGTGCGATCAACAGTCGCATGAAGGACTACCACGACATCTGGTTCCTGTCGATGCACGGCACCTTCGATTCCAATGAACTTTCGGAAGCGATCGGCAGAACCTTCAGAGCGCGCAAGACCGCGATCCCGGCGCGCATCGACGGGCTGAGCGACGAGTTCGAGCGTTATCGCGCAGCAATGTGGGACGGATTCCTCCGACGCGAGCCCGGCCTGGCGAAGGTGGAACTTTCTGTCGTGATGGACCGTCTTCGCACGTTTCTGTTGCCGTGCCTCCTGGCGCATCCGGCATCGCAAACCCCGCCCCGAACCTGGGATCCCACCAGCGGTGCGTGGATCCCTTCCCAGGAGCAAACTTTGATCCCGCGATAGAATGGGATGTAGCGCGCCCAGCCCCCCCCCTACCGCACCACCTGCACCAGCGCCCGGCGCAGCCGCGCCCCTTCACCCACCTCGAGCACGTGCACGCCACGGGGGACCCGCTCCGTCCCAAGTAGACAGATTCCGTCTTCCATGGCGCCGCGCGAGCGTTCCACGCCTCGCAGGTCCAGGAGCCGCACCGCCTCGCGGGAGCCTGCGTCGGATTCCACCCGCAGGAGACTTCCCTGCGACCGCACGCGCAGGGAGCCGTCGCCTGGACCGCCCCGGCGGGACCGGACGTCCGTTCCCGGACGCAGGCGCAGGTACACAAGCGAGATCGTCCGTTCGGACTCGGGCAGGATGTGGGGGATCCCGTCGGAACCCTTGTCCTGGGAGCCGTAGTCGTTGTCGTTGAGGAGGACCACGGTGGAATCGCCCCACAGCACCATGCCTTCCGGCTTGTGGCTGGTCCAGGCTCCGCCCCCCGCCAGCAGGTCGTCCATCAGGACGCGTCGCGACACCGGGACGATCCCCGCCTTCTCCCAAACAGCGGTGGACGTGTCCATCCCGATCTCCTCCGGGGTCTTCCAGATTCCGTCGATGGGGAAGGTCTTCCCCTTGTTGCGCGCGAGCGGATCGAAGATGTCGGTGGCCAGGGCGATGTCGAACTCCACCAGATCGATCCAGTACTTGCCGCGGGAATCCTCGCCGTGCTCCAGGGCCAAAAACCGCGTTTCCGACAAGGCCACCAGGTCGCCGATCTTCACCTCGGAGGCCTTGCGCGCCGCAGCCCCCTTGAGGTCGGAGAGGTACACGAACTCCTTGGAGGTCTCCGTGGCGGGATCGAAGCGCAGGACGCGGATGACCCGCGATTCCTTGGTGTTGGACTTGGAAGGATTGTCCGCCGCCGATTGCAGCATGGCCACCACCGCGCCGGAAGGCGTGACGGCCATCGCCTCGAATCCCCGGTTGTTGCGACGGTTGGAGAACATGGGCGACAGTCCCTTGCCCGGCCACCATTCCTGCTTGACGCGGCGGGTCTTGCCGTCGATCCGCACCAGGGCGGGGCCAAGTTCGTCGGAGGCCATGAAGTCCCCGTCGGGGAGCACCCGCAGGGCCTCGAAGTCGTACCCGCCGGGGACCGGAGCCAAGGTGGCCGATTCCGTGACGGTGGCCGCGACCAGCGATCCGCGCAAGGCGGTTTCGTCGGCGGGAACCTTGGACGAGGGCAATCCCGTGGTGAACACGGTGTCGGATTCCAAGGTGGCGATGGAATCGATGGCCAGCACCGCGAGGGAATCCCCCTGGACCCGCAGCCTCACCAGCTTCTGGTGGTAATCGGGAAACGCGAACACCCGAGCCTTGAAGGTGGATGTCTCGTAGGCGGTGGACAGGCCACGGTCGTCCAGCACCCAGAAGGTGGATCCGGTGGTATCGGACGGGTCGCGTTCCAAGGCGCCGAACCCGGACAACCGCACGGGGATGGCGGTCCGCGGATAGGTCTTGGGAGTCCCGCTCTTGTCCCCGTAGAAGTAGAAGGCGGTGTCGGCGCTCCCGCGCTCGCCCAGGAGAGGCAAGCTGGGCAGGCGGTAGGCCTTGTCGTATTCCCAGGCCCAGGTCCCCAGCGCCATTCCCCCGACCATCGCACCCAACCTCATCCATCGCACCGACATGTCCTACCTACCCCCGCATTGGATCCAAAACCAAGAAAGTACGCCGCACCCCTTCTTCCCGACCCACCGATCCCTTTTCCGAGCCACGAAAGGTTGCCAAGGGTTCGCGATTCCCTTTTGGCGATCGCGACGCAGAATCCAGATGCCGGAGGTATCATAGCGTCTATGCTCCTCCCCCTCCTCCTCGCCGCTTGGACAGCCCCTTCCGTTCCTGCCCCCCGGATCGTACCTGATCTGCTGCGTCAGGACCCTCGCATCTACATCCAGGCCCAAGGTGGGCATCTGCTTCCCCGCGACGCGCGGAGCCTGACCATCCGGGTCCAATCCATCCAGGCGGTCCGATGGCAGGTGCGGGAGGTGGATCCGCGCTCGTGGACGCCCGTGGCCATGGAGTCATCGGGGGCGCCATCCCAGGAAACAGTCTGGGAGGACTCGGAAACCACCGAAGGCGAGGACATCGACCTTCTGACCGCCATGGGGCTGCCTCCCCTGGAGGATGCGGAAGACCTTTCCCAAGCCCGGAAGGTCTCCTGGGCCCACCAAGGGAAGGTGACGCGGCCCCGCGATTCGCTCACCACCTGGACCTTCCGCCTGAACCTGGACAGTCTTTCCCGGCTGCACCCGGGCAAGCTCGTCTCCCTGAAGGTATCGGCCGTGCCCGGCGATTTCCTCCCCTCCATCGATTCGCAAACCTGCGACACGGCCCGCGTGGAGGAAACCTTCCTGGTATCCAGGCTGGGACTGTACGCCACCCGGTTGGGGCGCGACAGCGTGGAGATCCTGGCGGTGGATCTGGACAGAAATCGCCCCTGGGGAGGAGTCGCGCTGCGAGGCCTCGCCAAGAGGTCCCGGTTGGAACGCACCGCTCCCGACGGCACGGCACGCCTGGCCACGAAGGGCTCGGGAGGGTTCTGGCTGGGAATGGCTGAGGGTCGCGAGGTGGCGGTCCTTTCCATGGGAGCCATCGGCCGCGAGAGGTGGTCGGAAAACCTCCAGGTGAGCGTGCAGTCGGGCGACGACGGCCAAGGAAAGCTATTCGAGGACGGCATCCGACTCTTCCCCTACCTGGTGCGTGGTGTCCATGCCCCCGGCGACACGGTGGTGGTGGGGTGCCTGGTGCGCGGTCCGGGGGGGTCCGTTCCCGCAGGCCATCCACTGACCCTTCGGTTGTGCAATCAAGGCCAATGCCAGGATTCCGTCCAGTTGCGGGTGAACGCCGCGGGGCACCTGCAATGGCGTCCGCGGTTGGCCAAGAACGCCTCCACCGGCTCCTGGAGGGTGGAGGTCCAATCCGGCCGCCTCAAGGAAACCGCAACCCTGCGGGTGGAGGAGGTCAAACCCCCGCGGATGCGGTTGGACATCAAACCGCGGCTTCTGGATTCCCTTAAGGGCGCGTGGAGCCTGGAATTTTCCGCACAGTGGCTTTCCGGCAGGCCTGCCGAAGGAAGCTCGTTCGAGACTTCCATTTCCTGGAACGGATCCATAGACACCGTGATCCGCGGCAGCTTCGATGCGCTGGGAACGAGTGTGTTCCAGTGCGACAGCACCTCCGCTTCCCTGGTTTCCTGGAGCGCGAGGCTGATCGTCCGCGAAGCGGGCGGACACACCGTGGAGCAGCACTCCAAGGGTGTCCTGCGCATCCGCGCCCCCAAGCCGGATTCCGTAGAGACCCGATCCCGGCAGCACCTCAAGATCGGAGGCTCTCCCCAGGAGCAGACCGGATACGCCTTTCCCGAGGAAGTCTCGTCCAGCACCCTGCGCGCCGGCGACACCGCCCAGGTCCGCTGGGAGGCCTACGAGCCCGGGCTGGCCCTCTGCCAGGTGGTCCAGGGAGACCGGATCCTGCGCCAATCCTTCCGCAACGTGCAACGCGGATGGCAGGTGTGGAAGGAACCGACCGATTCCACCTGGGTTCCCCGAGCGCACATGGTCGTGTCCTTCCTGAGTGCTTCCCCGTCCAGCGAAGGCTGGGTGCGCGCCAACGGACGGACCGTGGACGTGCAGCCGCGCGACACGGGCTTCCGCCTGGTCCTTCTGCCGGATTCCGTCTTCCATCCCCGCCAAACCGCGAACGTGGTGGTCCGCAATCCCACGGGGTACTCCGGAAGCATGGTGGTCTCGGCGGTGGACGAAGGCATCCTGATGATCGACCAACATTCCATCGGGGATCCCTCCGATTGGTTTTCGGAGTCCGAGCGACTCGCCGTGAGCTGGTGGAACGGACTGGGTCGCTGCGGGGCGCCATATTGGCACGAGGAATCCCAGGAATGCAGAACCACGGAGGGGCTCCTGGGGGAATTCGGCGGCTCCGGAAGCGGAGGGATCGGCGCGCTGGGTGCGGGTGGATCCGGGCGGGGTGTGGCCACCAGGGGAAGACTCAAGCCGCGCACCTTCCTGGAAGCCAACCCCATGGCCTGGACGAGTCCGGTGCTGCCCCTGGTTCCAGGCGACCAGACCGTGACCATCCCGATGGGCGCCTACACCGGCCAGGTGCGGGTTTCCGCGGTGGCCGTGTCCGGCATGCAGGCGACGGTCGTCGATACCGGCGTTCCCGTGCGCGCACCGATGGAGCTGAAGGTGTCGGGGCCCCTGGTGGTGGCCCCCGGCGACACCTTCGAGGTCGTGACCTCCCTGCTGGCCAAGCCGGGCACTTCCGCCTCCATGGAGCTGTCCGTGGATGGGGCCGCCACGCCCCTGGACACGCTCCTTTGGGGACAGGTCCTGACCGGAACCTCGCGCGCCGACCACCGGATCCGCCTGGTGGCCACTTCCACCGGCGTCATCCGCATCCTTTCCCGCGCCGTGGACGGTTCCGACACCGGCTACGCGCCGCTTGCCGTGGAGGCAAAGGACGACCGGAACCAATCCGCGGATGTCCACCAGGAGGGCTTGCCCGGGAAGGGCCGCGAACGCGGCGGATCCTCCGGACAGGCAGTCATTCCCTCCAGCGATGGTCAATTGTTGACTTTCGCGCTGGACGACCGCTTCCTTCCGGACGGGCTTTCGGTCCGCCTGGAGGCGACGACCAACGGAGTCCTGGGAATGGACCGGAGGCTGCAGGAGCTGATCGGATACCCGCACGGATGCCTGGAACAGACCCTTTCCCGGGCCATCCCCCAGCTGTACCTGGCCGAACTCTTCCCCGAAATGTCTCCCGTGGACCGCGAGAAAGCGCGCATGTTCACGGAGGCCGCCGTGGCCAAGCTGCGCACGTTCCAGAAACCGTCCGGAATGCTGTCCCTCTGGCCCACGGAACCGTCGCCGCACGAGTGGGGAAGCCTGTGGGCGTTGGACTTCCTGCAGGAGTACCAGCATCGATTCCCCACCCAGGACCATTCCCTGCGCGACGCCTTGCAGAACACCATGGACACCATCCGCTTCCAGGATCCCCTGATGGAAGCCTACCGCCTGGCACTGCGCAACCGGGACAAGTCCGGCGCACGGACGGCCGCGAAGATCCTGGACTCGCTGGAACATCGCGAACTTCGCCAGAACGCCCGATGGATGATCGCCCGCGCCTGGTGGCGGCTGGGAGAGAAGGACCGGGCCCGCGCGATGGCGACCAAGGCCTCGGCCAAACCCGACACCACCACGCATCGCTGGGGCATGGGATCGAATGCCCGCGACCGCGCCCTGGAGCTGGAGGTCCGCTCCGAACTGGGCCAGGATCGGCCCACCGACAGCTTGATCAAGCTGGTCGCGGCGGATTTGGCATCGCCGGGCTGGGCCACCACCCACGAACTGGGAGCGCAGTTCCGCGCCCTGGCCAAGGCCCTGGGCGCAGGCGCTCCCCCCGAGGATTCCATTCCCCGCATCCGCTACGGGAAGTCCGGCTGGAAGCCGCTCCCGCTGGTCAAGGGCCGCGCGATCCTGGAGGTTCCCGCCAAGGCGGACACCATCCAGTTGAAGCTTGCCAACGCCAAACGGAATCTGTCCGTCGAGGTGACCCGCCGAGGCCGCCTGAAGGATCCTTTCGCCCGACGCGACAGCGGTCTGGCCCTGCGGATGGATTCCCTCCCCCAGGGTCCCGTCGACGAAGGTGCGGGATTCAACGTGCAGTTCCTCGCGCAGAACCGGACCTCCCGGAAACTGACCGACCTGTCCGCCACCCTGTGGCTTCCCGGCGGATGGGCGGTCCCGCGCGCACAGCTGCAGAGCCTGCGCCAAGGTTGGCGCCACGTGGACATCCGCGCCGACCGCGTCGTGTTCCACTTCGACCTGGGATCCGGCCAGTCGCGCACCGTGCGTATTCCCCTGGTGGCCCTGCAAGCCGGATCCTACATGGGTCCGGAAGTGCGCTTGGAAGCCCTCTACGACGGCGACCTGTTCGCCGGCTGGAAAGGCAAGCGCGTCAAGATCGAACACCGATGAATTCGGCGAGTGCGTAGGTTTATCCCCATGCTCCTCGCCATCAGCCTGCTCGCCCTGCAAGGGGCCGCCCAACCTCCCGTGCCGGACCTATTCCGTCCGGATCCGTCGTTGCGTTTCCTCGATCCACGTGGACAGCTTCTGCCCGACGAGGCCAAGCGCATCCCCTTGGCGGTGGAGGCGATCGACACCTTCGAGCTGCGGGCGCGCAAGGTGGAAGTGCAAGAGGCGCTGGAAATGATCGGTTCGGAAGAGGACCCTTCGTCGAAGCACACGGACTGGCCGTTTCGGATCCGCATGTCCCGCCCCAGGGATTCCCTCACCACCTGGACCGCCTGGCTCGATCTGGACCGCCCGGCCCAAAAAATGCACGGAGGGTTCATGGAGATCGAGGTCGTCGCGGGCCCCTCCACCTTCCGTCCCACCACGTCCGCCATCCAATGCGATTCCATCCGCGCCCGGACCCTTGTTTTGGTTTCCGACCTGGGACTCGTGGCCACGCGTTCGGGCGACTCCCTGGATCTCCTGGCCTTGGATCTGGCGCGAGGCACCCCCTGGGCCGGCGTGGACCTGGAAAGGCTGGGCGCTCCCCCTTGGAAGGGGAGGACCGACGCCCAGGGCCGTGCGCGCGTCGCCGATCCCCAAGACCGCGACGAGACCTGGGTGGCCCGCACCCGGGGCACCCCGCAGCGCATCGCCGTGTTGGAACTGGCCCAGGATGAATCCGGACGCTTGGGACAACGAAGGGAATTCGAGGTGCTCGGCGGGATTGCGCGAACCCAGACCTTCCCGGACGGAATCCGTCTATTCCCGTACCTTTTCCGGAAATTCCATCTGCCGGGCGACACCCTGGTCGCGGGCATGGTGGTGCGAGGCCCGGGAGGAATTGCTCCCAGGAGGGGTACGTTTTCCGTCAAGGCCAGGGACGGCAAGAAGATCCTGGGACAGGCATCGATCGCGCCCGACGCCTTCGGCCATGCCCAGTGGCGCATGCCGCTTCCGCTGGTGGACGCTTCTCCACGGATCTACCTGGATATCTCCTTCGGGGCGGCCTCCGATCGCCTGACCGCCTTGGTGGGAGGTCTCCGGCTTCCAAGGCTGCGTCTGGGGGTGGATACCGGCCGATCGGACAGCATCCTGGAGGTGTCCGCCGCCTGGTCGACCGGGCAGGCCCTGGGCCGCGCTCCGGTGCGCATCGTCCATCGGTTCCGGAGCCGGTTCGAAGGTCGCAACTACCGACGCGACCCATTTCCCGTCCCGGCCACCTGGAACAGCTGGAACTCCACCGGTCCGGATTCCGTCCAATTGGACACCCTGGACGAACGAGGACATCTACGTGTGCGAACGCCCCGCCCCTCGCCCTTGATGTACGGATTCCACGGGTGCCGATCCACCACCATCGAGGTCTTCGAGGAAGGAGGGACCTTCACCGACACCACCCTGCCTCCCGTCTGCGGAGTCTGGACCGAAGGTCCCGGACTGAACGCCTACCGGGTGTCCGATTCCCTCATCGAGGTCACCCCCGCATGGATCGACCACCGCGACAGTCTGGTCGGCGATGTCCCCGTGATCCTTCGCCTGCTGTACGACCGCGAACTGCTCGCCGAAGTGGGCTGGTTTTCCGGAAAACCCTGGATGCTGGATGCCAAGCTTCCCCAGCGCCGGTTCGACGATCTTTCCACGTCCAAGAGGCTCACCCTGGTGGCCTGCGCCGAAGATCGTGTCCGCTGCGTTTCCGAGCCCCTCATCCTGCATGGATCCGAATCCCGCGGCGTCTGGTGGGATCGGGCGGACGAATTCCCATACGACCACACGGAAACCATCCTGCCCGCTGGACCCCACCCGGAACTTTCCCCTCGCGAGGTCCGCACCGGAGACTCGGCGCAGCTGCGCTGGGAATCCTCCAAGCCGGGACTGGCCTGGGTGGAGGTCCACCAGGGGCGCCGTGTGCTGCGCCGCGAGCTGCGCGCCGTGCGGACCGGGACCAACCTCTGGAAATCCCTGGTGGATTCCACCTGGTGGCCCGGCGTCCAGGTGGTGGTCCTGGAATTCACCCCTTCGCGAGACACATCCTCGTGGGTCCGCTCCCATGGACTTCGCCTGGACGTCCTTGGCGACTCCATCCCGCCAGGAATCTCCATCGCGTCGGATTCCGTCTTCAAGCCGGGAGGAACGGCCCGCGTCCAGGTCCTGAATCCACGGGGCATCACCGGATCGATCGTCCTTTCCGTGCTGGACCAGGGGTATCTCCAGGCCGCCCCCCAAACGCCCTTGGACCCTTCCGAAACCTTCGATTCCCCCGAATCCGATGGCGCGGTCCAATGGTGGGACGCCACCGGTTCGCGTGCCAACGCCTACCACCGGTGGTCCCAGGGCGAATGCTCCACGGAGCCGCATTGGTTCCAGGACATCGTCCTTTCCGGTGGGGGAGGCAAGTTGGCCTTGGGCGCGGGGGGCAACGGCAACAGCCTCAGCACCTACGGAAGGGCCTCGGTCCTCTCCGCCTCCAACGACGGCCCTCCCGCGCATCTGGTCAGGCCCCTGTCGTACACCTCCGCGATCCGCCCCTTGGCCGCGGGCGCCAACACCTTCTCCGTTCCCATTCCCGCACGGATCGGCGCCGCGCGGGTGCAAGCCCTGGTGGCCACCGGCACGGGCGCACGGACCCTGGACACCACCCTGCCGGTGCGCTCCCGTCTGGAAGGATCCACGAGCCTCCCCTATCGTCTTTCCCCCGACGACACCGCCTTGGTCGCGACCGCTTTCCGGGGGCGCCCCGGAGAGAACGCCACCGCGAGCCTCAAGACCTGGGGAGGCATCCGCACCACCGGATCCTCCACGATCCGGGGCACCACGGATTCCGCAGGACGGCTTTCGGGGCGGATCGATCTGGTCGCGGGAACCGCATCCGGCGGGGTGGGGCTTGTTCTTGGACAAGGAAGCGACACGAACACGCTCTTCGAGGCCGTTTCGGTGGACGACCCCCGCAGCCGAACCACCCGCGCTTCCAAGTCGGTTTCCGTCAGTGGAAAGCTGGAGATCGCCTCGCCTGCGGGAATCGCCACGAAGGGCAGCCAGACCTGGCTGGAGCTTTCCGACCGCCGCATCCTGGGCATCCCTTCCCGGCTTTCCGGACTGGGGTCATACCCCCACGGCTGCCTGGAGCAGACCGTTTCCAAGGCCTTGGCCCGGCTCTTCCTGGCCGATCTCCGCGGCGACCTCGCCGATTCCACCAGAACCCGGATCCAGGGCGAACTCGAGGAAGCCATCGCCTCGCTGTCGCGGTTCCCGAAGTTCGAAGGGCTCCTGGGACTTTGGCCGTCGTCGGTCCGCCCCGATCCCTTGGCGAGCTTGTGGGCCGGTCATGCCCTGGCGATCGCTTGGGAGCGGAACCTGTACACCTCCCGGGATCTTTTGGAAGGCATCGCGAGCGCATCCTACGGAATCCGTCTTTCCGATCCCGTCGAAGAGGCGTGGCGCCTGCAGCTGGTGCCCCGTCTGAAACGGGGAGCGATGCTGGACGACACCGGATCGATCGATTCCCTCTCCGCTCGATCCATACCGCGGGAGGCCCGCTTGCTTCTGGCCGCCGCATGGGAGCGCCGTTCCCGGCACGACCGCGCGCTGGCGGAGATGGACCGCGCCCGCGCCACCCCCGATTCCCTCTCGCGACGGCGACGCCTGGACCGGACCTCGCCCCTGCGCGACCAGGCCTGGGCGCTGGAAGCCGCCCTGTTCCTTTCCGACCGCAAGGAGCAGGAACGGATCCTGGGGCGCATCGCACCCGCCCTGCAGGGAGACACCTGGATCTCCACCTTCGAGACCGCCCTCTTGGGGAACGCCCTGGCCCGGATCGCGGGAACGGACCGCTCCAGCGCCAAGACCAGCCTCCGCTGGAGGGCCGATGGAGGCGCATGGCACCGCATCGATTCGATCGGCCATTCCCGGACGGTGGGCCTGGAAGGTGCACCGTCGCGTGTCGAGATCGAGGGTTCGGCAACCGGATCCCTCCTCGATGCCCGGCTGGTGCGCGCGGGCCGAAGGATGGAGACCCTCCCCGCCTCGCGAGGGGGGATTTCCTTGAAGGTGGTGCCGGTCTTCGCCTCCACGTCGGCGAGGCTCGATTCGCTGGGTGAAGGCGCCACGTTCGCGCTCTCCCTGCAGGTGGAGAACCGTTCGGGACAGGATCTGTCAGACATCGCCCTCACCACCTGGCTTCCCGCCGGTTGGATGCCCGATCGCTCCGCGCGAGCCGCGGCCCGGCTCGGGGCGGTCCAGCTGGATCTGCGCACCGATCGGATCGTCCAGCACTTCCCGCTGAAGGACGGCCAGTCCCGCACCTTCCAGGTGCCGCTGCGCGCAGTGTACGCGGGCCGCTTCCAGGGACCCTCGGTGGAAGTCGAAGCCCTCTACGACGGCTCCCTGGGCGCGGTCTGGGAAGGTCCTCGCGTCCGGGTGGTCCCCTGATGCGGTGCCGTCAGCCCAGCGGCTCCACGTCCACCGACACCGACACTTTCTGACCACCCCCGCCCAGGAGCAGCCCCTTGAGCGGGGTCACGTCGCCGAAGTCGCGACCGATGGCCACCGTGACGTGGCGGCTCGCGGGGATCACGTCGTTGGTGGGATCGAAGTCCACCCAACCCGGATCCGGGCTCCAGGCCTGCACCCAGGCGTGCGAGGCGTCGGCGCCCACCAGCCGCGGCCTGCCCGGAGGGGGGCGGGTCTCCAGGTATCCCGACACGTACCGCGCGGGCAGGCCCAGCGACCGCAGGGCCCCGATCATGGCGTGCGAGAAGTCCTGGCACACGCCGCGGCGCTTGGCGAAGACCTCGGCCAGGGGCGTGGCCACGGTGGTGGCCTGGGGGTCGTAGCGGAACTCGCGGTGGATGCGGCCCATCAGGTGGAAGGCGCCCTCCAGCACCGCGCGACCCGGCGGGAAGCTTTCCAGGGCGTATTCGCGCGCGGCCGCAAGCGACGGCACGAATGGCGACGCATGACGGAACTGGGCGGCCTTCACTAACTCCCCCCGCGGACGGAAGCGCACGCTGGCGGCCACCTCCTCCCAGGGAGACGTGGTGGAAAGGTCGTGCCCCGCGGCGCCGTCCACGCGCACCTGCGAGTTCGCCACGATGCGGAACTCCCGATGCGCCTCCTGCACCAGGAGGAAGTGGGATACGTTCCCCCAGGCGTCCTCGCGCGAGGAGACCACCGCGGGCTCGGGGAACACCTCCAACGCGAACGAATCCACCGTCTGGCCGGAGCGTCGCATGGGCTGCAGATGGGCCAGGTTGTGCGAGAGCTGGACGGGGTCCTCGTAGGTGTAGACCGTTTCGTGGCGCACCCGGTAGAGCATCACTGCCCCCGCGCCAGCTGCCGGGTGGTCTCGGCGTGCGAGAGCCAGGCCCGGGTGAGGCAGTCGGTGATGGCGGGCAGATCCTGTCGCATCCGGCCCAGCGAGGCCGTTAGGCGCTCGCGCTCGGGACCGGAAGGATCGCGGGCCAGCGCGGTGAAGTCCACCAGGCGCAGGTCGGTCACCGCCTGCACGGCCACGGCCTGGTCGCGGCGCAGGAAGGGGTTTTCCTGGAGCCTCGGGAGAGCGTCCAGGTGCCGCTGCACGGCCAGGAGCTGGAACAGGAGCGATCGGGGGTTGGTCTCGTCAACCAGGATCAGATCCATCGCCTGCGCGAAGCGCAGCTCCGCGAAGTAGCGGCTGCGGTAGGTGATGGAACTGTCCAGGACCTCCAGGACCGCTTCCAGGCCCTGCCGTCCGTCGGCGGATGCGGAATCCAGCACGTCCACCAGGTCCAGAGTGAACTGGCAGCGCTCCAGGCGCCGTCCCAGGTCCAGAAAGCGCCACCCCAGGCCCCGCGTGGTGTTCTCCTTGGCCATGCCGGCCAGCGCGGACAGGTGCAGCAGAAGCGAATCCAGAAGCCCCAGCACTTCGCCCACCGTGGAGCTCCCCCCCTTGCGGCCGGTGGAGAAATCGCGCCCCAGGTGGTGCAGGATCCGCCAAGTGTCGTTGGACACGCGGTCGCGCACCTGGAAGCCCGCCTGGTGCAAGGCGGTGAGCGTCTGCTGCAGGCCCATGGGGCGCTCGGAAAGGAACACCGACGCGACCACCTCGTGCTCGGCCCCTTCCACGCCGTAGCGTCCGGACGGGGGATTGCTTCCCAGGATCCCCATGTGGCGCATGGCGGCCATCACCATGCCCAGTTCCGCCGATTCCATGGGGCCCGTCTCGCCGGAAAGTCTGGCCAGCGCGGTGCGGGAGAGCCGCGAGATGCCTTCCGCGCGCTCCTGGTAGCGTCCCAGCCAGAACAGATTGTCGGCGACGCGCGAGGGCACGTCGATCCCGGAACGACGGAATGTGTCAATGGGTTTCCCGCCCGGCAGGAGGCTGGTCTCGCTGACCGCCTCGCGGCACATGACCCACAGGTCCTTGGAGCCGCCCCCGGCGCGCAAGGCGATGTTCGCGCGGCCAGGCTCGCCCGACACCCGCGCCAGGCCTCCCGTGAGCACGTCGTAGCCGTCTTCCGTGCGGCACGCGTACAGCCGGAGCGCCATGGCCCGCGAGCGGAAGTGGTTTCCCGACCATTCCACGGTGCCCGACATGGGAACCAGGCCCTGGGCCGTCCACGACTCCGGATCGCGGGCGATCTTCTCGGACATGATCTGTCGACCCTGGTCGCCCAGGCGGTCGCCGAACACCGGCTCCGCCCGCATGGTAGGAAACGACGGCTTCAGGACCTTGTCCTCCATCCCTTCCAGCGCGCGATCGATGGCCCCTTCCTCGCCGCACCAGCTGCTTCCCACCGAGGGCAGGATGGGCTCCTCACCCAAAAGGAACCGGCAGAGCGCGGGGACGTAGCCCAGGAACGCCGCGCCTTCCACCACTCCGGACCCCATCGCGTTGGCCACCACCACGTTGCCCGCGCGCACCGCTTGCACCAGGCCCGGCACCCCGATCCCGGATTCGCCGCGCAGTTCCAGGGGGTCGCAGAAATCGTCGTCCATGCGCCGCAGGATCACGTCCACCTGCTGCAGGCCCGCGAGGGTCTTGAGGTACACCTTCTCGTCGCGCACGGCCAGGTCGCCCCCTTCCACCAGGGTGAAGCCCAGGTAGCGGCTGAGGTAGGCGTGCTCGAAGTACGTCTCGCTGAAGGGGCCGGGCGTGAGCAGCACCACGTGGGGGTTGTCGCGCCCCCCCACCGTCTGCAGGTAGCGGCGCACCTTGGCGAAATGGTGGGCCAACCGGCGCACGCGCGCGGCGCGGTACACCTCGGGGAAGGCCCTGGACATCGCGATGCGGTTTTCCAGCACGTAGCCGGCGCCGGCCGGTGCCTGGGTGCGGTCGCCGATCACCGTCCAATTCCCGTCGCGGTCGCGGGCCAGCTCGCATCCGTACGAATGGAGCCACCCGCCCTTGGGGACGGTGCCGTGCAGGGGCAGGAGGTAGCCGGGGTTCGCGTGCACCAGGGCCGCCGGGAGGATCCCCTCCTCCAGGGTGCGCTGGGGGCCGTAGATGTCGGCAAGGAGCGCCTCCATCGCCCGGGCCCGCTGCTCCACGCCCATGGACAGATATTGCCATTCGTCTTCCAGCATGGGCTGGGGGATGGCGTCCAGCTGCCAGGGGCGGTCGGCTCCGCGCGGGTCGGCGTAGACGTTGTACGAGACCCCGTTCTCGCGCAGCAACCGGCGCGCGTCCTCCCACCTTCCGGAAAGTTCGTCCACGTCCATGCCGCCCAGGCACTCGAAGTACCTCGCCCACGCCGCGCGGGGTGCGCCGTCGTCGGTGCGCAGCTCGTTCCAGACACCGGCCAGGGGCCGGGCCTGCGAGATCATGCCCGCAACCGTGCGTTCGTTGCCGAATGGATCCATCATGGAAGGAGGCAAAGGTGCAAACCTCCTCAGCGGATCCAACGCAGGTCCAGCGTGAGCGGGAACTCCGCCTGCGAGGGAGCCGTCCGGGGCTCCACCTCGCCCGTGGTCCGACTCCAGGGCTGGATGCGCTCGAACCTGCGCGAGGCGGCCTCGTTCCCGTTCACCGGGTTTCCTTCGTAGGCCCTGCCGCCCGGATGCATCACGTGGTAGGTGAGTCCGCGTACCGCGCGGCGCGACCAGCCGTCGAAGAGATCGAAGACCAGTGGACCGTGGATTCCGACGGTGGGATGGAGGGCCGACGGCGGATTCCACGCGCGGAAACGCACTCCGCACACCGACTGTCCTTCCGTACCGGTGGGGGCCAGCGGCAGCCGCACCCCGTTGCAGAGGATCTCGTGGCGGCCAGGCGTCAGGTTGGACACCTTCACCTGCAGACGCTCCATTGAGCTGTCCACGTAGCGGGCGGTTCCGCTTCCGGTGGTCTCTTCGCCCAGCACGTGCCAGGGCTCGATGGCCGTGCGGATCTCCACGTCCACGCCTTCGTGGACGAATCCCCCCTGGCGGGGGAAGCGGAACTCCAGGTGGGGCCGGAACCACTCCAGCGGGAAGTCCATGCCGGATTCCGTCAAATCGGCGCACACCTCGGCCAGGTCCCTCTCCAAGAAGTGCGGCAGGGCGAAGCGGTCGTGGAGGATGTTGTTCCAGCGCGGCAGGGTCCCCTTCCACGGCGACACCCAGAACTTGGCCACCAGCGAGCGCACCAGAAGCTGCTGGACCAGACTCATGCGCTCGTGGGGAGGCATCTCGAAAGCGCGCAGCTCCACGATCCCCAATCGGCCGGTGGACGAATCCGGCGAGAACAGCTTGTCGATGCAGAACTCCGAGCGGTGCGTGTTCCCGGTGGCGTCCACCAGGAGGTTGCGCAAAACGCGGTCCACCATCCAGGGGGGCATCCCCGCGATGGACGGGATCTGTCGCAGCGCGAGATCAAGCTCGTGGGTGGCGTCGGACCGGGCCTCGTCCACGCGCGGCGCCTGGCTGGTGGGCCCCACGAACATCCCGGAGAACACGTACGAGAGCGACGGATGGGCCATCCAGTAGCCCAGAAGGCTGGCCAAGAGGTCCGGCCGGCGCAGGAAGGGGCTGTCGACGGGGGTGCGTCCACCCAGGGTGATGTGGTTTCCGCCGCCGGTGCCGGCCAGACGGCCGTCCACCAGGAACTTCTCGGTGCCCAGCCGCGTGGAGCGGGCCTCCTCGTAGAGGGTTTCCGTGCGGTCGCGCAGCTGGTCCCAGCTGGACGACGGGTGCACGTTCACCTCGATCACGCCGGGATCGGGCGTGATGGCGAAGCTGGAAAGCCGCGGATCCCACGGCGGCGGGTAGCCTTCCAACCGCACCGGCATCCCCGTGGCCGCGGCGGTCGCCTCGATGGCGCCCACCAGGTCCACCCATTCCTCGCCCCGGCTCACCGGCGGCATGAACACGTGGAGCATGCCGTTGCGCATTTCCAGGCACAGCGCCGTGCGCACCATGTCGGCGGGGCTGGAGGGCGACACCGCCCCGTGCCCCGGACGCGCCGCCAGACCCGGTCGCGCCTGGCTGCGCGGCGGAAGCGGCCCCCGCGCCACGGTGGGATCCAGCGGACCGTCCACGCGGATGCCGCGGCGGTCGGCCCAGGGCAGGCCGTCCAGCGGAAGCCGGTAGCCCATGGGGGAATCGCCGGGGATCAGGTACAGAAGCTGGCTGCGCAGGCTCCATGGCCCCGATTGCCAGATTCCGTCACGGGCGCGCAAGGGCAGCGCCAGGCCCACCACCTTGTCCAGGCCCTGCTCGAACACCCGCGCGATCCGCGCACGCTCCTCGGGGTCGGCGAGGTTCGATTCGTGGGGGTCCACGTTCACCGGCAGGCGCCGTTCGCGCCACATCCAGTACCAGGCGTCCTCGTAGCCGGGCAGGGCGTGGCTCGGATCCACCCCCAGCCGCCGGGAAAGGTCGGTCAAGAATCCCTGGATTTCGGAATCCGTCCAGGCGTGGGGATTCCGCTCGTCGGCGAACAGGGTGGCGTCCGACCACAACGGCTCTCCGTCCTCGCGCCAGATGCACTTGTAGGCCCAGCGCGGCAGGCTTTCGCCGGGGTAGAGCTTCCCCTGTCCGTGGTGCAGCGCGCCTCCCGGCGAGAACTTCCCGCGCAGCCGCAGCAGGAGGTCGTGCGCGAGCTTGCGCTTGTCCTCGCCCAGGGCTTCGGTGTTCCACTGGGGACCGTCGAAGTCGTCGATCGACACGAAGGTGGGCTCCCCTCCCATGGTCAGGCGCACGTCGCCTTCGGAGAGCCGCTTTTCCACGTCCCTGCCCAACTGGTCGATGCGCCGCCAGGTCTCGTCGTCGTAGGGGCGCGTGGAGCGCGGCGCCTCGGGGAGGCGCACCACATCCATCGACACGTCGAATTCCGTCTCGCACTTCTCCACGCCACCGGAGATGGGTGCCGCCGACGAAGGCGACGGCGAGGCGGCCAGCGGGATGTGGCCTTCGCCCGCGAACAGCCCCGAGGTGGGATCCAGCCCCACCCACCCCGCACCGGGCAGGTACACCTCGCACCAGGCGTGGAGGTCGGTGAAATCGGCATCCGGGCCCGAAGGTCCGTCCAGGCTCTTGCGGTCCTGGGCCAGTTGGATCAGATACCCGGACACGAACCGCGCGGCCAGGCCCAACCGACGGAGCAAGTGCACCAGCAACCACGCCGAATCGCGGCACGACCCCGACCCCTTCGCGAGGGTCTCTTCCGGAGTCTGCACCCCGGCCTCCATGCGGATCAGGTACTGCACCCGCCGATTCACCAGTCGGTTGAGGTCCACCAGGAAGTCCACCGTGGCCCGGCTGGAAAGGTCGATCCCGGCGAGCATATCCTCCACCAGGGGGCTCGCCGCGGCGGTTTCCAAACACGGGGAGAGCTCGTGCACCAACTCCTTCCCGTAGCGGAAGGGGAAGGTCCGGAAACCTTCCTCCAGGAAGAAGTCGAACGGGTTGACCACCACAAGATCCACCGTGAGGCTCACGGAAACCTGGAAACGCTCGACCTTGTCGGGGAACACCAATCGGGCCAGGAAGTTCCCGAACGGGTCTTGTTGCCAGTTCTGGAAGTGACCGGAGGGTTCCACCTCGAGGGAATAGCCCAGAATGGGTGTGCGGCAATGCGCCGCCGGTCGCAACCGCACGACCTGGGGCCCCAAGGAGACGGGTCGGTCGTACGTGTAGGTGGTGACATGGTTGAGCTGGACCTGGATGGACATGGGATGGTTTCCATGCGAAACGCTCGCCAAACCGATTGCCGCCCCATTCCCGACAAGACTCGTCGTTTTGTCGACTTTCGATTGACAATCCGATCGTCAATTGGCCTTGTCAATCCATTGTCCAGCAAGTGCGCCGGCGAGATCGGATTGGCAGCGCCTTTGCGTTGCCGGAAAGCAACGGAGGCGCACATGACACCGGCACCAGACATCTTCAGCCGCTACGATCTCGACTCGGCCTACGACGAGATGTTCGAGCCCAACGCCAAACCCCGATCGCACTACCGCGCCCTCCACGAACGCTTGCTGGGCATGCCGCCCGACATCTGGCGCACGCGCCAGGAGCAGGCCGACCTGATGTTCCTGAACCAGGGCATCACCTTCACGGTGTATTCGTCCAACGAGGGCACCGAAAAGATCTTCCCCTACGACCTCCTCCCCCGGATCATCACCGCCAAGGAATGGGGCGTCCTGGAGAAGGGCCTGGAGCAGCGCATCACCGCGCTGAACCTGTTTCTGGACGACATCTACCACGAAGGCAAGATCCTCAAGGACAAGGTGGTCCCCCGCGACATGGTGGAGACCTGCCCGCACTTCCGCCGCGAGATGATGGGCATCGACGTGCCCGACGGCGTCTACGTGAGCGTGACGGGAACCGACCTCATCCGCATGCCCGACGGCTCGTTCGCGGTGCTGGAGGACAACCTCCGCGTGCCCTCCGGCGTGAGCTACATGCTCACCAACCGCCAGGTGATGAAGCACGTGTTCCCGCTTCTGTTCGGGTCGTACGACGTTCGACCCATCGACCACTACGGACAGGAATTGTTGGCCGCTCTCAAGAGCCTGCGGCCGCAGGGCGCGGAGGATCCCTCGGTGGCGCTTCTGACCCCGGGCGTGTTCAACTCGGCGTACTTCGAGCACACCTTCCTGGCCCGCCAGATGGGTGTTCCCCTGGTGGAGGGGCGGGACCTGGTGGTGTACAACAAGCGGGTGTACCGCCGCACCACCAACGGGCTGGCCCGGGTGGACGTCATCTACCGGCGCATCGACGACGACTTCCTGGACCCCAGGGTTTTCCGACCGGATTCCGTCCTGGGGGTTCCCGGCATCTTCGAGGCCTACGCGGCCGGGAACGTGGCGCTGGCCAACGCTCCGGGGACGGGCGTGGCCGACGACAAGGCCATCTACGCCTACGTGCCGCGGATCATCAAGTACTACCTGGGCGAGGACACCATCCTCCAGAACGTGGAAACGCACATCCTGGCCGAGGAACAGCCACGCGAGATGGTCCTGCGGAACCTGGACAAGATGGTGGTCAAGGCCGTGGGCGAGTCCGGCGGCTACGGGATGCTGATCGGGCCGCACGCTTCCTTAGCCCAGCGCGCGGAGTTCGCCCTGAAGATCCGGGAGAACCCCCGCAACTACATCGCCCAGCCCACCATCATGCTCTCCCGCGCGCCGTGCATCCTGGACGGCTCCGTGGACGGTCGCCATGTGGACCTGCGCCCCTACATCCTATACGGCGACAAGGTCCGCATCGTTCCCGGAGGGCTCACCCGCGTGGCCCTCCGCAAGGGCAGCCTGGTGGTCAACAGCTCCCAGGGCGGAGGATCCAAGGACACCTGGGTGCTGTACTAGCGCGCCGTTGGTCCCCCGGGAATCCGGGCATTCCGCCGCCCTTCGATACAGCGCCTGCGGCGCCACCCAGGGAACGGCGGAATGGATCGAGCCACCCGGTGCACAACCGAAATCGATTCCATCACATCCCGTCCGGCACGGCCGAACCCGACGCCGACGGACATCTCCCGAAGGAGAACCCATGCTTTCCCGAGTCGCCGACAGCCTCTACTGGATGAGCCGCTACATCGAACGGTCCGAGCACACCTGCCGCCTCATCGAGGTGAACCTCAAGCAGATGCTCGACGAAAGCCCGGAAGTCTCCGGAAGGCGCTGGGAGCGGGTGGTCAACTGCCTGCGCACCGATCCACCCTCCCGCGAAGACCGCGAAGCCTGGGCCGTGGCCACCTGGATGATGTTCGACAAGTCCAATCCCGATTCCGTGGCCTCGTGCGTGGCGGCCGCCCGCGAGAACGCGCGGCAGGTGCGGGAATCGATCTCCGCCGACCTCTGGGAGACCCTGAACCGCCTGCACCTGCATGTCAAATCCTGTCTTGGCGATCCCGCCGCCCGCCGCGATCCCCACGAGTTCCTCCGCCACATCAAGCACGAGATCCACGTGCTGCACGGCATCGCCGACTCCACCGTGGTGCACGGCGAGGGCTGGATGTTCCTGCAGGCGGGCAAGAACGTGGAGCGCGCCGCGGCCACCACGGCGCTCCTGTCCGAGCACGTCCAGGACTTCCTGGATCGCGAGATCGGCAGGGGAGCGGAAGGTTTCCTGCACTGGGTGGGGGTGCTGCGTTCGTGCACGGCCTTCGAAGCCTACACGAAGACATACACAGCCGAAGTCCGCCCCTCCAGGGTCCTGGAATTCCTGCTTTTGTCGCCCATCTTCCCCCGGTCGGTGCGGTTCTGCATCAGCTCCGTGCGCAAATCCCTGGAGGCCATCGAGTTCGAACACGGCACCAAGCGCGGCGCCAAGGCCCTGAAGGCCGCACGGCGTCTGGAAAGTCTGCTGGACTTCCTGCAGGTGGAAGACATGATGGACGACACCCTCCGGTTGCGGCTGGCGGAGATCGAGCAGCTGTGCGGGATGGTCCATTCAGCGATCGAAGCCGCCTACATCTTCTACGAAAACGCTCCAACGGAGATCCGAGGGGCCGCATGATCCCCCCCCTCCGGCGGGGAGGAAATCAACGCGATTTTTTCACCGAACCAATGATTTCGCATTGACAACTGCCAGATGCATCTATGTTTATTAAAGAGACCGCACCGAAGAGGGTGCGTTGAGATCGTTCGAAGCAAGTCCGTAGAGAAGGGTCTCTTGAAAGGAAAGTATGAAGTTGTTTGTGGGTGGCCTCGCATGGGCCACGACCGCCGAGACCCTGAAGGAAGCTTTCGAAGCTTTCGGAACCGTGACCGAAGCCACTGTGGTTTCGGACCGCGACACCGGCCGCAGCCGCGGATTCGGATTCGTTGCGTTTGAAAACGACGCCGACGCCCGCAAGGCGATCGAGTCCATGGAAGGCGCCGTCCTCGACGGTCGCAACATCCGTGTGAGCGAAGCCACCCAGCGTGAGGCTGGCGATCGTCCCCCGCGTCGCGAAGGCGGCTTCGGCGGCGGCGGACGCGGCTTTGGCGGCGGCGGCGGCGGCGGCGGCTTCGGCGGCGGTCGTCGTGAAGGCGGCTTCGGCGGCGGCGGCTTCGGCGGCGGCGGTCGTTCCGGCGGCGGCGGCGGTTACGGCGGCGGTCGCTCCGGCGGCGGCGGTCGTTCCGGCGGCTTCGGCGGCGGATACTGAGAACGCCTCCCTCCGCCCAACGCGGAGGGAAACCAGCTGTGAAACGAGGGGCGGTCTTCGGATCGCCCTTTTTCGTTTCTTGGACCGAGAGTTCAGCAGTCGTCGAATTCCGCCACCAACACAAGGGTCTTCACCTTGCCTTGGTCATGGAAGATCCCGATCCTCCAGCGACTTTCCGCTCCGTGCTCTTCCCCCTCCTTCAGCGGCTCGGTCAGATACAGGAAGAGTCCACCCCCTTTCGCGTGGGGCTTTCCGAAGGACTTGAGCAACGCCGCGGTGTCCATTTCCGCGCGGATGCCAAAAACTGTCTCAAAGCCGTTTTCGAAGATCCAGGTGCGCCCATAAAGGCTATGCCCCCCTCCTTGGCTCCAAAGTCCTCCCGGGAAATGTCGGATCTCCCAGGAATCTCCTGTGCAGGGATTTTCCCCGTTGGGAACCACTTCCAGGGGCTTTCGCTTGGACAAGCGCGTCAGGGTGGACTCGACCTTCCGCGAGGACCACCTCCCCTCCATCGAAAATTCCGCCTGGTCGGAGCCGGCTTGATGGACGCGCTCAGACAAGGAATCGCGACGGGCGGATCGCGCAAGGCTGGAGGTGGAGTCGGCAAAGGCCGAGGCTGCGGCAAGCAGGAGCATGACAAGGAGGGGGAAGGACGGTCGCGAGCTTCGGTGGGCCATCTCTGCAATCTAGGTGCCCTGGGCGTCGCTTTCTGACAGCACCATCCGTTTTCCCGTCACCGCCAACCAAGCCTTCCCCGGAGCTAGATTCACAACATGCTCCTCCCGCAAAAACCGCCGCCTGTCGTGTCACTTTCCCGCACTTGCGCGATCACCGCCTGCCTTCTGGGGGTAACACTGAGTGGCTGCTCCGACCAGAAGCGTGTGGAGATGCGCTGGAAGGTGTTTGGCGAAATCGGGGAGGTGGAGGCCAACTCGGTCATTGATCTGAACCTCTACGAAGCCAAAGAAGACCCACTTCCAGGACTGAGTGAACTCGTTGGCAAGCGGGTGACCGTCAAGGGCCTCTATGCACCCATCCGGGATGGACGGAACGACTGCGAATTCCTGACAGGCTTGGGGCAACTGCAGTTCAAGGCTACGCGCAGGATCAAGGTGACGTCATGGTTTTACAGCGACCGGATGACCGACCTCTGGGACAGCTCCATGAGCACCTTGCCACATTGGACCTCGGATACCTTGAACAGGTTCAAGCTCCCCCTGTTTGTGTGCGACGTGCCCGAAATCAAAGGATGCTACGCGCCTTTCAATCCCTGGGACGGCCCCGGCGCCTGTCCACTGGAT
>DAOPYN010000036.1:0-44868 GCA_035352895.1 Fibrobacteria bacterium
GAGACTGGCCGCTTTCAGCCGCGATGGGTGGCCGCTTTCGCCGTTTTGCGCACCTATTTCTCCTTTCACTGGCGCTTGGCGCCCCCTCGCAAGTCGTTCCTGCGACCGACAACTGCGATCTCACCGCATGGGTCTGGGATAGGGACACGACAGGAACGAACATCCGCGACGCTCCGAAGGGCGCGATCATCGACAAAATCTATCCAGATACGGCCGAGACGGGATTTCGCATCCGAGTCCTCGGTAGCAATGGCAATTGGATCCGATGCGAATACACAGCCATCGACAACCAGACGAAGAGGGGCTGGATCCATGGCGGCATGGTCAACCTCGATACCAGGAACTACGGCGACCAGCAGGCGTTCCATTTGTACGCATCCCACGACACGAAGTCCAAAATCCTGAAGAAGGTCGTGCGCGAACGAAACGTCCAAGTCTACGGATGCCACAAGGATTGGGCCTACATTAAGGTCATGATCGAAGGCAAGGCCTACTACGGCTGACTGGAGCCAGACATGCAATGCGACAACGCCGTAACCAATTGCTGTTGACCCGGCCACACCCAAAGACCCCGTTGCCGCAGTTGTCCATACAGAGACTGCACCCCCACACTTTGGAAACTGCATCGCCACGTCGCTCCGCAAGTCCCTCGAATGTGATCTGGATCACACTCCACCGCCAGTGTGATCCAGATCACAGACTTGGAAGGGTGTTTAGGGCAAATTCCTTCCATGAAGCCACCAACAAGTCCGTCGGAGTGCATGTTTCACGAAGGAGTCCGTCCATGAACTTCCCCAAGATTCCCAATATGCCCAAGCCCCAGGCGATCTCCCCCGCCGCCCCGGCCTTCACGCCTGGGATCCAGAGCGAGGTATCCGCAGGACCGGCAAATGGAGTGGTGGGCTTGAGCGCACCCAACCACTTCGACCCCAACAATCCCTCCGTCCACGTGGATGCCACGGTGCACAACCCCACCGGGGTAGGCGGCGACCTCCACGTGAATCGCGACGTGAAGATCCCAACCGAGGTTCCAGCGGTCTCCATGCCCAGCCTACCAGGTGGAGGAGGTGCTTCGGGTGGCAGCGGGCTGTCCATGCCGCACCTGGGCAATCCACTATCGGGAATCTCCGCGCCGGACCTCTCCCTGCCTTCTTTGGGAAACCCCTTCTCGGGCCTTTCGGCGCCCAGTTTTTCCATGCCATCCCTGGGAAATCCCTTTTCCGGCATTTCCGCTCCCGAGCTCCCCTCTTTGGGAAATCCCTTCGGCGGTTTGTCCCTCCCCGAGCTCCCCTCGTGGGAGATGCCACGCATCGACTTCCCTGGAGGCGGATACAAGCCTGCTGGAGAGTCGCCTTGGCGCTCGCCCATTGGTGTCCCGGGATTCCGGTTCCCGGACCTACCATCCATTGGTCTCCCAGACGATCTTCTTCCGGATTGGGACCTGGAAATGCCCGACCTCATCCCCGACCTGTGGGACGGCGACTCGGAATCCGAACCCGCCGAACCGCATCATCGAACAAAAGATGACGGCTTGGATGAATGGATGATTTCATTTTGAAATGACTAAACAAATCCTTTTGAAAATACGGACCGCAAAATGAAAATCTTGTTTGACAACCAGAATGTGCAAGCAATTCAAAATTACATATATGATTGTCTCAAAGCCGCCCAAGCACGAATGGCAAGCTTAGCACACGATGGAGATGAGAGTAAATATCCATGGAGAACGGGCGCAATGCAAGTCAATATGATTGGAGTGCGTGGATTTCGAGAAGGGATTGTCCGAACAAAAAACCTTAGAGGCTTCATGGACGACACCATTTTTGTCGCAAGGATAAATACTCAGGGACAGAAAGAGGTAAAAGCGTTCATAGGAAGTCTAGATTATTCATCAGGGAATGCTCCGATTCTGATGGACGGCTGCCACTTGTACACATTTGGCCCACATGGGAATGGCTATCGATTCAAGGCAAGCGACCCAAGTAATTCTCAGTGCAAAGCAACTTACTCCGAAAGCGATCTTTTCCCTGAGTCGTGTCGAAAAGTGAAAATGGGAAAAAATGACAAAGGGGAAGACGTGCCAGAAACTGACCAAAATGGCAACACCGTTTACGAAAAGAGTCAAGATGGAAAATACATCTTCTCCCAACAAATCTACAATACTCTTTCCGACTCACAAAAAGAGGCATTCAATAACGAGCACAGATATTGCGAATTGCCATCAGGACCACCCAAAAGCAAAACCTACCGAGCCTTAGTAAGCAACCACAATCTTTATGTTGCAAGAGATGTAAATCAGGACAATGTAATCAACCCTGGAGAGCGATTGACGCTTGAAAGCAACACTGGGATAAATATCCATTACGGCGGATCAGAAGATAAAGTCAAGAGAAATAGTGCGGGCTGCCAAGTCATCAAAGGATGGAGCAATTACATCCAATTCATGCGAATGGTGGAATCTGATTCCAGCTTAAAGGGAGTAAAAAATAACGAATTGGAGCAAAAACCATCAGTGGACGGAAACAATGAAATCGTGTACACCCTAATGGAAGGCTCTTTTTTTGAGCACTTCCTTCAGTCACAATCATGCATGCCATTAGGAGAGCCAAAAGCTTCTGGATTTGGCACAATCCACCCATTCGAGCACATTGACACAACAAGCCGAATCCAAACCCCATCAAATAACGGACAATTCCTTATTAGCGGAAATGCTCATTGGCATACCGGTATACATTTTGAGATAGCAAATGATAAGGAAAAAGTTCTAGCTGCAGTAGCTGGAGAAGTCATTGCAGTTCGATTCGGCAGACCTTCAGGATCAAAGGAAAATGACACCTTTGGAAGTTCGAATTTTGTTTTGATGAGATGTCGATTTCATCGGATTGCAGAGCCTATTTTTTTGCTCTATATGAATATGGGCGATTTCCCAAGTGGGCTTGAGGCCACTCAAGATGTACCCTGGCTGAATCGAGCTCGATTGAATAAAAGCTTACGATTACTTCCTGGGCGAATCCATAAGTTGTCTGTCCCAGTACTTCCTGGTGAGCTTCTGGGTTTCCCAGGCAAGCTTGATGAAAATTTGGGCGTTCATTTCGAAGTGTTTTCTGCTGGGAATATTTATACGCATGAGCTCGTGCCGCTTGACAATGAAAGCAAGCAAATAGAAAATGTTGCCCTCCCCGGATTGCCAGGGGTAACCGCTTTCACTATTGTCGAATCCTTTCCTGGAAGCTCATATGCACTACCAGGACAACCAACTCGTTTTTCAATTCTTAAGGTCGCAAATAGGGCTTCACCTGAGAATATCGCTCGAATCCGCTGGAAGGTTCGCGTACTAGCGGAGTCCGGTGAAAATTTACCCACTCCTTCTGTGGTTTTAAATGAAACTGATCATTCCGCTGTTATGGAAATTCCTGAAGAGGATAGATATCACTGGGCACAGATTGTTGCACAGCCGTATTTGGACGGACAAGAACCTGATCCAAGATGCACAATATTTAGGTATATTTTCCCATCGAAGCTTAATCTAGTATCAAATACCCCGCTAGACATCGCGCTGAATGCAAAATCCATAGCAGATTGCTTAGTGAATCATCTGTCACCCTCCTCAAAAGCCAGAATCAGCATCGAAAACGCACAATCATGTGCAGATGCGTCCCAGGCAATGAAACAGGATGTAATATGGACAAAGGAGCAGGATATCCGCAGAGCGTTGGGTGGAATGATTCTTTTTTCAAATTCTCCATGGAGTTATTCTTCGGGTAATTTTGAAAACAACTTACAACGAAATGGATTTCGTAAAAACCTTGCCATACTCCAGCCATACCAGTGGTGGGATGAAGCCTTGGACAAAGGAGTGCCAATTCCCTCTGGAACCAGGATCTACCAGTTTAACCCTTTGAATTTTTTAAGATCTCTTCCGGCAATATCTGACTCCATGAACTGGATTAACGAAAACGCCTTGATTATCAGTGGCAGCAATGACGAACGAGATCACTATAGCAAACCCACTGAAACGAATCGGGCCGCTGACGCTGCAGGAGTAAAACATACAATCAGCAATCATCCCGGATTAAAGAGACTTCCTGAACAAAAGGAATGGTAGAATATGCAGGCAGAGACTAAGTTAATACACTTGAACAAGTTTACAGGTAAAATCGCAGATCCAAGTTGGCCTCTATAATGCTAATCATATCTGCCGCGAGCCTGAATATTCTGTTCGGGGTATCCGATAGCCAATATCCCCAAGTGGCTATTATTGTTGATGGAGTGAAGGGAGTGGCCAGAGCAAGTTCCGAGCGGCCATCGGCCACTGGCGAATGGAGCATCCGGAATATCCTGGACAACAACCCCAAAACGGCTTGGATGCCTGATAGCTCCGACCTGCGTCCATGGATTGAATTCTCGTTTCCTCGCAAGGTTAGGATTCAAGGGATCGCGACAAGAAATGGGCTGCATCGAACTCTCTCAGATCAAATGAACGAACAACGTTCAATTGGGCGAGCGTCGAACAAATCATATATTGCAAAGGGAATTAGGCCATCCATAAATAGCAAATTCCGCTCCCGAGATGGCTGGGACACAGGCCAGGCATTTCATTGGGATGGTGCCT
Organism: Fibrobacteria bacterium; assembly: GCA_035352895.1. Lineage (GTDB taxonomy): Bacteria > Fibrobacterota > Fibrobacteria > UBA5070 > UBA5070 > UBA5070. The sequence goes on from DAOPYN010000036.1 coordinate 4,613, forward strand.
CAGCGACCTCAATGGATCACTATTTGGTCAACATGTTCCGGGAGTTTAAAAATCGTTTCCTGTTTACGTTTGACTCTATACCACTTCGCAGTTCACCTGCTTATTTTGGCGCATCCCCAGTTGCAGTTTCCGACATTTGTCTGCTGGACAACTCATCGCAAAGTTATCAATGCGTTCCCCAGCCTTTGCGCACACTAGAATCCACGAACGCGCTTGACTCTCTTAAGAAATGGAAGCCTCGTATTCAAAACCTTTATTCAATCAAGGATTGGGCAAAGAATGTAAGAAAATGGGGAGAGGGAATTCTGGATGGCGATCCTCCAGAAGACGATAAGATCTATTATTTACTCGACCGCAAGTCAAACAACTCTCGTGATTTTTACGAGGAATACATTAGGCTAAAAAGGCTCGCTTGGGATAAACCGTTATATTTCCAGCTAACTTTTAACGAAAACAAGTCTTGGCAAGCAACATTCCCGTTCTTCTATTGGGAGAATGTTCCAAACCAATTCCAGTCAAATCCAGTCATAGAGGGCATTGGAGATAGCATAACATTTTTGCGAATCAGCAATGGCACCTACCCAGAAAGATCACCAGAAATTGAACACCTGAATTCCGAGGAACAGTCAAGAACAATCGACGAGCCAGCGCATGATCCAGACACAACATCCGTGCGCATTGGCAATCAAATCTGGATGAAACACAATTTATCAAAATCACCTGTTGATGACAAAGCTTTATGCTGGGGACTGACGATTGAGCAGGCTGGCAAGTGGAATAATAACTGCAAAGAATATGGGCGTTTGTATCCCGCGATAGAAGCCCGAAATATTTGTCCTGAAGGGTGGCATCTACCATCCTGGAGAGAGTGGGCAAAATTGTTCGGGCACCTAAACCAGGTCAAGCAAGGAAAGATCAATAAGCGATTCCTTTGGTTCTGGCTAATGTCGCCTGGAAGATGGTATTCCGGGGAACCAGGAATGGATCCACTTGGATTCTCTGCAAAGTATTTCTCCAGACCTCCCATAGGTCCATTGCTAACCGCCTATGAGTTTCCCACATTTTTAGCATCCGATCCGTGGGGATGGGCATTCAAGCCATGGAATTCACACACAGATCAGTATGGCATCGTGATTGATTTAGAGGACTTCCCAGGACACCTGAACGATTCTTTCGACGCCATTACAGGAGATATTCCTTCCGGTATTACAACTTCAAATTGGGAGCCAGCTTTCGATTATGCTCCCGTTCGATGTCTGAAAAACCAATAAGCATTCCTGTTTCCCAAAATTTGACCTTTTCCGCTGTTCTGCCGGACGGGGCACTTCGCAACCCGCCGTTCACGAGATCCATCGCACCACAACGCATCGATTTCACCCTCCCACAGGAGGGGTGGGCGTACACCGATGTGATCCAGATCACACTCCGCTGCCAAGTGTGATCTAGATCACAGATTTCCCGGCCGGTTTTGGGCATCTTCCTTGTGTCGGCATCGGTGTCGATGCGCTCGATGCGCGGTGCTCCTCTTGAACGAACGTCTTCGTCCAGCCTCCGCTGGCCGAACCGAAAGGCTGTTGCCGTGAACCGTCCCTTTCCAAACGATCCCAGAAATCCCTTCCAACGCTGGCCTTTGGAGGAGTCCCTGTTGGATCAATCCAAGGCAAGACCATCGGCGGACAGGGATTGGGAGGCGATCCTGGCCAAGTCCACGAGGTCCGCTTCGCCTGCGGCCAAGGTCGTGTACGACACGTCCACCTACCTCGCGCGGGTTCGGGAAGAGGATCCTTGGCCGGAGGAAACGGTTCCAGTCTCCAAAGGGATCGTCAAGATCGTCTCCTGTCGGATCCTCACACCTGCGCCCGTGCCACTGTCCAAGGAGCTCGAGATCCAGGTGCAGGTGGATGTCACCGACGAACTCGTCGGAGACGACCGCATCCTGGAAGTGCAGCTGTACGATATGTATCGGGAACCGGACGCGGACACCTGTGGCGCTGTCGGTGCGCCTGTTTCGCTGAACCTGAAGACGGGAATGGGACAGAGCCTGAAGGTGCAAGTGCGACATCCCGGGGTGAAGGATCCCCTGATGCACCGCGCCGAAACCCACGTGTTCCTGCGTGCGGAAGCCATCCACCGCCCTTCCAAGCAGGTGGTTGTTTCCGATCCCGTGCCGGCCGCATACAAGAAGCCATCCGCCCTTCGCGTGCGCCTCACGGGATTGGTGTTCGATGCCAACAAGTGCTTCCTTCTGCCGGAAAGCCTGGAAGCCATGCGCGAGGTGGTGGCCCAGCAGCGGAAATCCCCCCGTGGACGGATTTTGGTGATGGGGCATTCCGAAAGCGACGAGGACCTGGCGGGTCCCAACCTGGCCATGGACCGGGCCAAGGCGGTGTCGGCACTTCTCACCAATCGATGGAGCCAGTGGTTGCCGTGGTTCGCACCGGACGTTCCGACACGCCAACGCTGGGGAATCCGCGAAGTGCAGCTGATGCTGGGGAACCTGGGGCACTACATCGGAAACGCGGCCGGAGTGATGGACGAACCCACAGAGCTGGCCTTGCGCGAATTCCAGAAGTCAAAAGGCCTGACGGAATCCGGCAAGGTGGATTCGTCCACCCGGAAGAACCTCCTGAGCGCCTATTTTGGACAGCCGGGAACCTCTCTTCCCCAGGGGGTCGAGCCTCTCGCGGTGGGGGCCCAGGGCCTTTCCGATCCGGACGGCACCGCGGATCCGCGGTGCCTGGAGGTTTTGGTCTGGACCGAGGACGCGCCCCACTCGCCCGAGAACGGGTCGATGGCCTCCGCGGACGACTGCAAGGAATGGAGAACGGCCCTGCGGGAAACCATCGAATTTCCCATCGATGGGCTTCATTTCCACCTCGTGAACGGCCAGGGCGCACCCATGGCGGGCGGCAAGGTGGTCCTTTCCGGGCCCAGCTCCCACGAGGCGGTGGCCGATCCGCATGGATGGGTCACGGTTCGCGGATTGGCCGCGGGCACCTACCGGATCCAGACGGTGACTCCCGATGGACGGAAACTGCCGATGTCCGAGATCGTCTATCCGACGGCGAAAACCGTGACCCACGAAGCGAAGCGGGAAGCGAAATCCGGACTTGAACCTGCGGCCGAGCCGGATCCCTCCATAGCGGCAAGCGAACCGTCCAGCGACACGAATCCCGTCGATCCCCCGTCGGATGGCTGGACCTTGGATCTTTCCGATGCACATTTCTTCCATGATTCGGATGTCCCGTGCTTCCATTCCGAGGGATTCCTGGAGGCCCTTTCCGGTTGGGCGCAGGATGCGGATGCGCCCCGGTGCAAGCCGGTATGGCAAGGCCAGGTGCAGGCTCACTGGGAGAAGCGCGCGCAATGGCTGGTATCGCTGGTCCAAGGCGACGACAAATCGTGGGCGGAACTTGCCAAGGGTGCCGGAGTACGCGGCAAGCAATCCGTCCTGGCCTGCCTGGGAGCGCATGGCTGGCCTTGCGATCCGGGAAAGGTGGATGGTGCCGCGGGCCCTCGCACCTTCAACGGAATCGTCCAGTTCCAGAACGCCTTCAACGAAGCCTTCGGTGCTGGCCTGGTGGTCGATGGCCAGTTTGGTCCCAAATCCTGGAAGGCTGCCTTCATTGCCCTCCGTCATCTGATCGGCCACCCCGTGGCCACCAAGGGAGCTTGAACCATGAGCAAAGACACTCTTCTCCTGTCTGGAAAGCCCGGCACAGGAAGGATCGCCCCAGGAAAGCTGAGCCCTCTCAAGCCAGTCAAGGCCAAGCCGGAGCTCACGCAACAGCTGATCCTCAAGAACGCCGAACCCCACACCCCAGACATCCCCCATTGGGATGGCGATTTTCCGTTCCCGAAGAATATCGTGTACCACGAGGAGCGCGACGGAAAATTGATTGCCGATTTGAGCATGAAAATCACCCCGAAGCGTTGGACCAGCCCGGGGCGGACTTGGGGCGAAATTGAGGCAATGGGGGGAACTGCAAATGCGCCCAAATTTTCAGCGACGGTGGAGAAAGCGGGCGACTTCTATAAGCTTCATAATGCATTTTATCAATTAGATATAGTTTTTCGAATCGTAGATTACTCTAGTCCTTCCTGGGAGGACGGTTGGGGTAAAGAAATGGAACGACTTACGGGAAGGCTTGGTCTCACTTTAGAAGAGCGAAAATACTGGGCCTTCCAGCACGAAATGGATCACTTTACAGCATGGAGTCATTATTTTCGATTTATGCTTGGCCATATTTTTCAAGCACTGAATGCGGAGTTTGCTAGCGAAGGGTTGGCTCAAACAAGATTGAAGGAGATTCAGTACAATAGTGTCGAAAACTTCCTCACTGCCACGTCCCGATCCCATGCCTTTGATGAAATTCGAGGCGCACCGTTGCGAGGTAATAAATATGCCGAATTTGATTTTCCGTCATTGGAAGAATATGTATGGCATGAAAGTGGCGATCTGGAGCCGATGACATATTCAAGTTTGCTTGAAGAAATTTTACGAGTGAAGAGTAGGGCGACTGCCGTATGAAATGGGTTCTCTACGGAGTTTTGTTGTTTTGTGTTTGGTCCTGCAAAAGATCCTCGCCAAGGATTGCTCCTCATGATCTGGATCGACCCAGTCCCTTGTTTCCGATAGCTCATTTCGCGCGTTCCCAGGATTCTGAGGTGATCCGCCGGTTTGAGAATGCTCCCTCCCATGTTCGGACAGATTCGGTGCATCACATTGTGGAGGCTGGCTTGGCATATCAAACTGTTGGTGATTTGGAAAAGACTCGAGAGCAATATCTACGAGTTCGCGCGATGTTCGAGAAGAAGAAAATCCACACGTCGATTCATGTGTTTTATGTAGCACTGTATTTGTCGGATGCCTTTTCTGATCATCAATCCTGGGATTCTGCATGGCATTACTTGGGCGTGGCAGACTCCTTCAATCGGCGCTACGAGGGAATGTCGGAATGGGATAAGTTGGACATCTTCCGCTACAATCGTTCGGTGATTTTAGAACGGCAAGGTAAGACGGATCAAATTCTGAAGTTATGGAGGAATCAATGCATCGGCAGTGGAGAGGATGTCTTGGCGCGAGCGCTCCGGAAAAAGTTCGGAAAAGACCGGATGAAGTCAGAAATCGAGAAGGCAATTGCCAATCCAAAAGTCAGCTCAGCCATATTGATGTGGAGTAACGGGCATCGTCTCGTGGATCATTATACGGTCCTTCCGGACGGAGATAGTGTTCCGGGGCGCGACTTTGGGGGCCTGTTTGTGCGCATTGATCTACCCGAAAAATCATGCTACCTGTGGGCACCTTTCGACGATGATTCGATTACCAGTCTTTCGGCCTACCTGAATAATTTCCGCCAAACTCGCTTCTGCAAGATCCTCCAGGACATCGATCCGGATGCCCCACAGTGAGGGAGCGACCGTCCCGACACGCCGCGGCAATTCCAGTCAACCGCCTCGCGCAGCAAAAAGCCCTGTCACAATCCTAGATTGACGGACTCGATGCTCCTCTTTTCCCGTCTTTGGGGCGAGAGTCGTCATGAAACAACAGTTCCCATCGAAAGCCCGATCCATGCCAACGGCTGGAATTGCTCAACGGGCAGGGATCATCCCGGAGCGATGGGAATCCAAACAAAGGTCCGATCATGAGAAAGACGGCAACAGGTTTTGTCAAGGTACGCGCGGTCAGCGGAACCAGCGTCGTCTTCCTGGCCTTCGAGATGGCGGAGGCCGACGCGAACGGACTGATGGGGTTCGCGATCCAGCGGACCGATCTCACGGAGAACGAGACGATCTGGCTGCGTGGGACCAAGACGTTTTCCAGCGTCCGACCACACGCGGGAACCGATGACGCCAGCAGCCACGAGCACCCGTTCCAGGCGTTCCAGTGGGCGGACTACACGGTCAAGCCCGGTTACCGCTACCGCTACCGCGTGATTCCCATGTACGGCACGCCCGGCGCATTGAAGGAGAAGCCGGCGACGACCATCACGATCGCGGCGGAGCCTCTGCACGGTAGCACGCACGACGTCTACTTCAACCGTGGAGCCATCGCCTCCCAGGCTTTCGCCAAACGCTTCCCCGGGAAAACCCTGGACCAAGCCGGCGCACCGGCCTATGCGTGGCTTGCCCGCGACCTGCTGCCCGGCCTGCTCGACTTCATCGCCAAGGCGAAGGACCAAAGCTACAGCCTCCACGTGGCGATCTACGAGATGGGCTGGCCAGCGGTCCTGGAAGCCCTCAAGGCGGCCCACCAGCGCAAGGTCAAGGTCCGGGTCGTGTACCACGCCAAGGAGGACGAAACCGGCGAAACGAACGAACAGCAGATCGATGCGGCGAAGATCCGCGGGCTCTGCTCGCCGCGGAAGAACACCAAGATCATGCACAACAAGTTCATGGTCCTGAGTCGCAACGGCAAGCCAGTCTCCGTCTGGATCGGCTCGACGAACTGGAGTCGCAACGCGCTCCACGGACAGCTCAACGTCGGACACGCGATCCACGACGCGGCACTGGCCAAGGCGTTCCTGGGGTACTGGACGGAACTGGAATCGGATCCCGCCGCCGACGCGATGAAGGACTGGACAGAGACGAACAATCCCCTGCCCCCCAAGACGAAGACCGCCGCGCTCACACCCATGTTTTCCCCGCACCGCGGCCGACCGACGTGGGATTGGCTGGTCGAACTGGCCCAGACGCCAGGCAAGCCGCTGTTCATGACCTTCCCGTTCGGCATCGTCAAGGACTTCCGCCCCGTCTTCGACCAGAACGACGGCGTTCTCCGCTTTGCCCTGCTGGACAAGTACGTGAATGGTGGCAGCGCCGCCTCCCGGAAGGAGGCCATCGCCGAGATCGAGGCCACGCGCCGGCACCCCAACATCGGGATGGCCGTGGGCAACCGCATCTTCGTCGATTCGGTGGATGGATGGATGAAGGAGCCCAGCGCGATCGGGGTCAACGTCAACTGGGTGCACACCAAGTTCATGCTGATCGATCCCCTCGGCACCAAACCGGTGACACTTTCCGGATCGGCCAACTGGAGCGAGGCCAGCGTGAACGACAACGACGAGCACCTCGTCGTCGTCCGCGGCGACAAACGCGTGGCGGACATCTATTTCGGGGAGTTCATGCGCCTGTTCGCCCACCATCGATTCCGGGAATCGGTCGCCCGGCACATCGAGGAGTTCGGCGAGGAGAGCTTCGATACCTGGAAGCCGCAGGACTTGTTCGAGGATTGGCGCAAATGGGTTCCCAAGCACTTCGAGGCGGGTTCCGAATACGACATCAAGCGGCGCTATTTCGCAGGAGTCTAGGAAATGCAAAAAGTCTTACATGGATTCCTGCTGGGCCTGGCCATCCTGTTTCCGTCCTCCTGTGCGATCACGAAAATCGGCCAATCCCCGGCTCCGACTTCGGACGCCGAATGGGACATCGCAAGCCCCGGCTCCGTCGGATTCGACGAGAAGATCCTGGACAAACTCACGCAGGACATCAAGGACAACAAGTTCTCCAACATCCACGCGGTGTTGGTCGAATACGATGGAAAGCTGATCTACGAGCAGTATTTTGGCGGACCGGACGAGATCTGGGGCAGGCCCATCGGATCCCGGGACTTCGGGAGAGACAGCCTCCATGACCTCCGCTCGGTTTCCAAGAGCGTCACCTCCCTCGTGTTGGGTATCGCGCTGGCAGGGAACTACGACTCCGCGCTGAACAGACCCCTTCCATCCTTCTTCCCCAAACTCCGGACATCTCCGGATATGCAGACGGTCAACCTGCACCACGCCCTGACCATGACCGCAGGCATCGAATGGAACGAGATGACGGAACCGTACACGGGCTCCACCAACGACGACAACCGTCTCTTCTCCACACGCGACCCCGTCGCGCTCGTCTTGAACCGGCCGCTCGCGAGCAAACCAGGTACGGATTGGTACTACAACGGCGGACTCACCCAGGTGGCCGCGGGCGTCGTCCAGGAAGTTTCCGGAAAACCGCTGGATGTGGTGGCCAAGGAGAGGCTGTTCGCTCCGCTGGGCATCACGACGTTCGATTGGATTGGAAGCCCCGCATGGCATCCCTCCATGCCGGCCGCCGCATGGGGCCTGCGGATGCGCGCACGAGACCTGGCGAAGATCGGATCGGTCTGTCTGCACGACGGCCGATGGAAGGGCAGGCAGATCGTCCCGAAGGAATGGATCGAACGCTCGACGCGGCGGCACGTCGAAACGATCGGCGCATGGAGCAACGGCAACATGTGGGGATACGGGTACCAGTTCTGGGTAGGGAACCTTCCTCAAGGACATCGCATCGTCGCGGCGCGGGGACTCGGCGACCAGAACATCTACATCGTGCCCGAAGAGAAACTCGTGGTCACCACCTACGCCGGCGCCTACAACAGTGGCGTGAAAAACAGCGAACGCATCCTTCGCCGCATCCTCTCCGCGAAGCGATAGCGACCATCAAAGCCGGCAAGGACCGGCCATGCTCGACCCGCCAGGATCCACAATGTCGCCTACGTTTCCCCTCTCACCGTAGACAGCCACTTCACCACGGTCGTATTCCATGATCATCCTCGAAGTCGCCCGGGAAATGGAAGGAACCCTGCTGCCGCCGGACAGAGGATCGAATCACAGAACGAACCGGTGAACGAAGCCATCATGATGATGCCAAGCGACAAGTCCGACATCGAATCCGCGCGATCCATCACCAAGTCCTCGGGCTCTTGGTCCGAGGAGGAGCTTTTCCAAATCCTGGAGTGGGTCCAGGACGGAAACTGGCCTGTCGCGCGCATTCTTCTGCCGTACCTGAAAACCCTGAAGCAGGACCTGAACCGCCAGATCCTCACCATCCTGGATACCCAGGATCACGTCTGGATGTATTGGGTCATCGACTTGATCGATCCCACCAGGATGAACGATGCGTTGCGCGAGAGGCTCGAACGGATCGCGAACTCACCAACGCGGCGGGAAGAAGACGAAGGTCTGCCCGAAAAGCGCAGTCCATCCTCAATGCGTCGCCCAACCGACAGACCTGGTGCTCCCCCAGCTCTCTGGAAGAAACCCCATGACTCGCGCAGACAACCATCACCACACCAGGCCCGACCACCTGCGCAGCGTCTTCGGAATGGATGCTCATGGCTGCTCCCTCGGCTGAATCTTCCTTGCCTGGACTGGTCTCCTGCGCGTATGGCCATCGACGATCCACTCGCATGCAAGGTTTCGATTATTCCTCCCCTGGCGCGTACTTCCTGACCGTGAACACTCAGGGGCGCCAGCCGTTGTTCGGGGAGATCCGTGCCGGCGAAATGACATGGAACGACTACGGAAAGCATGTCACAGCAACCTGGCAGGATTTGCCGAATCACTACCAGGGAGTGATGATGGACGAATTCGTGGTGATGCCCGACCACTTCCACAGCATTGTGGTTATCGATTCCGTCCAGTGTGTGGAACCGGATGGCGAAGTAGACATGCTGGAAGTATTGCGGCGCAGACGCATGACGATTTCCCGGTTGGTTGGCCGATTCAAGATGACGACATCCAAATGGATCAACGAACGACGTGGGACACCAGGCGCACGTGTTTGGCAACGCAACTACCACGACCACATCGTCCGCGATGCGATGGAACACGACCGCATCCGCGCCTACATCGCAGGCAATCCCCGCCGCTGGTGGGAGACGCACAAGGAGCCGATCACCCCACACCCCTGAGCTCGCGCAAGCACCACGGGCACCGGGAGGCGAGGTGAGGGGGAGGTGAGGCGTGGGTGAGGCGAGGTGAGGGTGAGGGTGAGGTGAGGTGAGGGCGATAGTGGTAGTGACACAGTAGGGGCTATCAGTGCAGGCTATCAGTAAGGGCGATTCATGAATCGCCCTTACAACTGCCCGGACCACCGACCCTACGACCGCAGGGACGATCGACCTCACAACCGTCCCTGTCAGTGACTGATCCCGAGAGCCTGGAACGACAACCAGTCGAGCCGGTCGGTCGCGTAGGTGCCGTCCTCGATCCGGTTCGCCCACTGCAGGGGCAGCGGCTGGCTTTCGATCACCTTGTGGAACTTGAGCAGGACCATGGCCGTGGAGATCGGGTGCATCACGGTTTCCATGAACGACAAAGCCGCCATGAAGCCCAGCACCGGCCCCAGCACCGCCGCCGCGATGATGCTGTACCACAGACCCATCTTGGTCAGGAGATTCATGTCGAAGTGGGCGAAATCCGGCATCGGCAGCTGAAAGACCAGTGCGTATCCCACGTAGAAGACGCCACACGCGATGACCAGCCCGAAAAGAAACCAGATCACGGAAGACACGATCCGCTCCAGGATGGCCGCGAAGACCGCCGTCTTCAGGAGCGCCACGCCGTTGTGCGCCACGTAGCAGGTCCCTTCGAGGCTGCGCTGGTCCAGCTGGCTCTGGCTGGCCGCCCCACGGGCAAGCGCGTAGGACATGACGACGAAGGAGGTGTGCCGGACGATCAGCCCGCGAATCGCCGAAATCCACTTGGTGACGAATTCCATGCCGGGAACGTGGTCGTCGACGCGGTCCAGCGTATGGACGAGGTGGTAGAGCATGCTGTCGAGATTGCTGTGGAAGGAATGGAAGACCTCCTCTTCGCCGAACATCTTCGCCACTTGGGTGCGCCCATGCGCATACAGGCTGTTGGTCCCGCGCTCCACCTTGCCGGTGAGAAGCAGCTCGGTGAACACGGCGACCTGTCCGGCGCCGATGCTGAACTGCTTCCGGAAGGTGTAGGGCATCCACCAGATGAACAGGGGCACGAAGCCGATCGTCGCCACGACCGCCGTGGCGTACTTGTGGACGTAGAAATAGGCCAGAACGCACAATCCGCAGATCAGACCCATCGCCACCACGCTCACCAACGACAGCAGGGAAAGCTGGAAGAAAGCGGGGATCGTGTAGGAAATGGTCCGGATCCAGAGTCCGATCGCGGAAAACAAGCCGGGATGGATCTCCCTGCCGGGCTGGCCCGCATCGCGTCCTTGGTCGGTCGAATATCCATTGGCGAACTGGTCATTTGCCATCGTCGTGGCATCTCCGGATGAGAGGGGGCATTGTCGAATTGCGTCCATACAACGTAGTCGATCCGAATCCGAACCATCTGGATTCCGAAAACCATTTCGATCCCTGCCGACCAGAGTGGGAAATGGGTACCATTTCCGAAGATGCCTTGTCCCTTCCTCTCCGAACGTCGCCCACGACTTGCGACCACCCTACTCATCCTTTCCGGTTTGGCTGCGGGCATGGACCTGCCCCATCCAACCAAGCGGGGTCCGGATGCCGATTTCGTGCCGTTTGTGATGGAGAAGAACGGAGTGCTCGGAATTCCCTGGGGGGCCGGCAACTACCGCTGGCCGGAACAGATGTTCTGGGAATCCATGTCGCAGATCCGGAAGGAAGGGAACGTGATGCGCTCCCTGTGCGACGACATGGACGCCAGCGGGCGGACTCCGGTGATGAGCTCCGTGGCCTGGGGCTACGAGTTCAAGGCGGCTTCCGGAGGGGACGCGAGCCTGGGCTTCACCGACATGAGCAAGGAGGAGGGCTGGAAGCAGTACGGCGAGTGGATCACCGCGCGCCCCCAATACCTGGCCCAGGACTGGGAGGGAAAGATCGTCTACCCCTCCGCCGGGTACATCACCCCGATGATGCCCCTGGACAAGGCCGACTGGCCCCCGGGCATCGACAGCGCCACCTTCGGCGACTGGGCCGGGCTCAAGTTGGGCAGGCTCGCCAACGAGATCCATTCCCGCGGCTTCATGGCGGCGGATTTCGTCGTCGGGTTGTACGGCGGCAACCACGATTTCCATCCGCGGGTGATCGACGCCTTCGAGAGGTGGTCGGGTGCGAAGGTCCCGGGAACCTCCGTGAAGGAACGCGCGGACCACATCAAGGCGAACCTGTGGTCGCGCTACAACGACTACAAGTCGGAACGGTTCGCGCGCTTCTACGCGCGGGCGGCCAGGACCATCCGCGAAGCGGGCCGCGAACCCCTGGTGGGTGGACAGATCCTGCCGCATGCGGCATCGGTGCGCGGGACCGGGAACGACTTCCGGATCTACCTGCGGCACCTCCCTGCCAAGAACTGGTTTTTCGTGGTGGAACTCCAATCCGACGGCGGACGGCCCGTGGCCCCCTACTGGGAGCGTTCGACGCAGATGGGCGGGCATGCCGCGCGCGCGCCGGAATTCCCCCTGGGCGCGATCATGGACGCGGATGCCGGAAGCTTCTGGGACGCGGTGAAGGGCGGCGGGAAGGACGAGGCCTGGGGCCGCGCCTACCTCCGGCACGTCTGGCTCTCGGTGGGATGGACCCACGTGGCCGGAACGGACGGTTCGGTGCATCGCGCCTGTCGGAGCATGCAGCGCAGCTACTGGGACCTGGGAGGCGTGGACACGCCGATCGTGGCCCTGATGCGAAGCCACATTCCCCGCTATCCGTTCGGACCCGCCTTCTACTACTCCACCGACCTGGAGCGCCAGAGCGAAGGCACGGGGAGCCCCAACTTCTACTACTGGTTCGAACCCAACGCCACCTCCTGGATGCGGCGGCAGGCTCCGGCGGGGTACTACGTCAGCGACACGGCGCTCGCCAACCTCAAGCCGGAAAGCCGGCCTTCGGGATGGTTCGTGTATGTCGACAACCTGGGATACACGCGTCTTTCCGCCGCGGAGAAGGCGCGACTGGAGGCGATCGCTCCCATCCTGGACATCAAGGACTTCGCCGAATCGGTCCCGATGTCCTTCCAGGGCGACAGCCTGGGAGGCTACGGGTTCATCGACCAGAACGGCAGCGTGGTCGTGGTGGGCTCCAACAGCGCGGAAACGGAAACGAAGGGTGCCATCCGGTTTTCGAAGGTGGAGGACGGAAACTACCAGGTGATCGATCTTCTTTCCGGCGATTCCCTGCGCCTGGAGGTGAACGGCGGCAAGGGGCACCTCCCCCTTTCCTGGAAGGGGCGCGAGACGCGCGTCCTGGAGATCCCCGGACTTCGCGAGAAGGGGCGGCGGATCCCCTCCGATCTCCAGCCGGGCATTCCCCTGGTGGCCGGCATCTTCCGACCCGACGGAAAACGGATCGACGCGATCGGACGGAGGTTCACCAAGGGTCCCCGGTTCGTCTGGAGCGTGCCGGAGCGCTGAAGCCGTCCGGACTCCAAGACCGTCCTTCCGACTAGCTTTTGCTCCAAGCTCGATTCCAAAACCCGAGAGGCCGAACGTGATTCCTCCCGCCCAACGGATCCTCCTTGTCCTGGCCGCCATTTCCTGGTCCGGCCCCTCCCTCGACTGGACCACCAGGCGCGATTCCCTGGTGATGAAGCCCCGTCCCCACGTATCCGATTGTCTCCAGGTGCCCATGGTCCAGTGGCCCGACACCCTGCGCGATGCCAACGGCAAGGACGTCGCCGCCTTGGGCCCGGAAACCAGGTTGCTCCCCCCCGGGGTCTTTCCCGAACTCCAATACCTGCCGGACGAAGGTTCGGTCCTCCTGCCCGCGCCCAAGAACCGCCTGCGCCTTCTGATGGCGGGTCCGGGTGATTCGTACCTCCTCGAAGGAACCGGATCCCTGGGAGATGCCTCCTGGTCCGGGTACACGAAGGTGTTGAGTCCCGGCCCGAAGACGGAATTCGACAACGGATACGCGGGAACCAGCGGGGCGTGGATGGACGCGAAGGGAACTCTCTGGGCGTTCTACCACGCCGAGGACCAGGTGGGAATCCCGCCGATGCCAGGTACCGAAATTCCCGGATACTACGCGAGCATCGGGCTTGCGACCTCCATCGATACCGGAAGGCATTGGACCAAGAGAGGCCCCTTGATCCGCACCAGGGATCCCAAGATCGTCGGGGACTCCACGCGCACCGACCAGGGCGCGGCGGAACCCGGAGTGGTCGCCAGCCCCGACGGAAAATGGCTCTACGTGGACTGGTCGGACCATTCGCGTCCCGAGAACGAAGGAGTGCGGATCTGCCTCTCGCGGATGCGGATCGCGGGAGGGACCCTGCTTCCCGCGAGCTGCCGCACCTGGGATGGCCATGGATTCAATTCCCCGTGCCTGGGCGGCCAGGCCGAGCCGGTCCTGCGCGGGGAACTGGTGCTGGGATCGCGCTGGAACGGTGACGCCCTGGAGGGGCACCCCGTCTGGGTCCCGCGGCTGAAGCGGTACGCGATGGTGTTCGGCGTCTGGCCCTGGAAGGGATTGGGCGACTCCAGCCTGGTGGGAACCTACCTGGCCTTCTCCTCCGACATGGTCCACTGGGAGCGGCCCGTCCGGATCCTGCACGACCTTTCCATTCCCGTGCCGGGACGGAGCCTGCGGTGGGAAGCCGCCCTGCTTCCGGACGGGACCTCGAATTCCACCGCCTGGCTCGTGTACGGTTATTCGCCGCACTGGCCGGACTCGACCGGGGGCAGTGGGCATCGCCCCATGCTGCGCAGGCTCAAGTGGCTGGAAGGACCCGTCCTGGAATGGACACTTCCCGTGAAGCGACCACCCCTCCGGCCCAAGGCGTCCACCCGTCTTTGACGGCATTCAACCACCCCGCAGCAAGCCCTTCGACGTAGCTCAGGACTGGCTGCGGGGTCTTTTCTTGGCTAGCGGTTTCGGTTCACGCAGCCAGCCCTTCGAGGTGACTCAGGACTGGCTTTCGGGAAATGTGACCCGAAGTGAACCACATGGGAAGGACTTGGTACCTTTTCGATCGATGTCCATCCCCACCGCATCCCACCCCTCGTCCATCGCTCGACGGCTCGCCTTCGCGAGCTTGTTCGTGGCGCTGGACGCGCCATCCCTCCTCGCCAAGGCCCCCACCATGAACGTGGATAAAGCGATCGAATCGGCGATCCAAGGCAAGAGCATCGATCTCGCCACCGTGACACCGGCGACGGATTCCGTCGCATTCGCGCGGAACCTGGCCCAGCGGTTGGTCCGCGAAACGGCTTCCGAGCGCCGCGAACGGATCGCCTCGCTGGTCGAGGACATGTATTCCCCCAGACGCCCCTGCCAGGACCGTGAAACCATGCAGGCACTGGCACGGGGATCCGCGACCCTGGAGGATCGCGGATCCAACAAGGCCCTGGATGTGCTGCTCTACCGATGCGACCCCAAGGTGCTGGCTTCCATGCCCGACGAGCTCCTTGGACCTCTGCGCAACCGCCCCTCCCTGCGATGGCTGGAACTGACCACGCGCGTCAAGCCTCCGGGGGCCCTGCCCGTGCTCCGGACCTTGGCCAAGCAAGTTCCCCGCATTCCCGAGGGCTCCTGGAACGAGGCCATGGCGGCCAACGGAGACGCCGCGCTGGAATCCGCCTACGTGGATTCGTTCCTCGAAACGGAGGATCCGGGCACCAAGAAGGATATGGCCGAGGTGCTGCGACGCATCGGAACGCGAAAGTCCCTCGCCGCGTTGGCCCAGGAGATGCGAACTCCTCTGGTGTACCGGCTGGGTCGAGTGTTCCAGGTTCCCGTGCGCGAGCACATCGCGGAACAACTTTGCATCGCCTTCCCCGAGCTGGACATCACCCACCCGATCAACAGGGAGGAGAACTACGCATTGATCGAAGCGTTCTGCGAGCGGACCTTCGGAACCAAATGGAAGACCAAGCGCCCAAAGGTGGAATTCTCGGGTCCCCTGGAGCACGGATTCCGGCCGGCACGCTAGTCGCCCCGACCCCTCCAGGGGTCCGCCTGCGGCTGTTTCCTGGAGAGACCAGAGAAATACCACCTGAAATGCTTCAGATCTAAGGCTTCTTCTTTCCCCGCATCCCCGGGAATTCCCCCTATTGGATCCCTGCCACGCACTGCGGTCGATCCCCCACAATCTCAGCAACCAAGGGCTTTGCCGCCGTGGACAGGCCAAGGTGCACCCCCCTTGCCGCGGGGACCCAATGCCTCCACAAGACGGGTTCCAGGCACCGGCAAGTGGCGGGAACAGGCTCCCCTCGCCTCCCCAATCGACAACCTTTTCCCCGCCGGGCACGACACATTCAATGCCACCCATTCACCACGCGGATGTATCCGCATCGATCCATCGCCCTGAGGAGCCCACCATGCGCGACGCCTTTCGAACCGCCCTTCTTCCGATCGTCGCGATGGGGTGCATGGCCCAGGCGGGCATCGTTTCCACCCACGGCGCATTGAAGGTGGTCAACGGCAAACTCAGCAACGCCGCCGGTACTCCCATCCAGTTGGCGGGCATGAGCCTGTACTGGCCGCTGTGGGGCGGCGAGAAGTTCTTCAACAGCGGAGCGGTCACCACCACCATCAAGGATTGGGGAGGAAGCCTGGTGCGGGTGCCCATGGCCGTGGGCAACGGCTCGGGAAGCCTCTACACGGGCAACACCGCCCCGATCAAGGCGGCCGTGGACGCGGCGATCGCCAACGACGTCTACGTGATCATCGACTGGCATGTGGAACAGGACGCTCCCCAGAAGGACAAGGCGTTGTCGTTCTTCGCCGACATGGCCAAGACCTACGGCAAGCAGCCCCACGTGATGTTCGAGATCTGGAACGAACCCGCCAAGGCATCCTGGAGCGAGGTGCGTTCGTACGCCATCGACCTTCTGGCCGAGATCCGCAAGTACAGCTCCAACGTGGTGATCGTGGGCTCTCCGGAATGGTCCAAGGCCGTGGACCAGGCCGCGGCCAACCCCGTCCCCGGGGACAACGTCGCCTACACCTTCCATTTCTACGCCTGCACGCACGGTTCCACCTACCGCAGCAAGGTGGAGGCGGCCTCCAGCAAGATCGCCATCGTGTTCACCGAGTGGGGCACCACCGAGGCATCGGGTGGCGGCAGCGTCTGCATCTCCGAGACCGACGCGTGGCTCAAGCTCGCCGCCGACAAGAAGATCAGCTGGGCCAACTGGTCGCTTTCCGACAAGGCGGAATCGTCGGCGGCCCTCACCGGCGGCGCCTCCACCAACGGAGGATGGAACGACGGCAACCTCACGGCTTCCGGCAAATACGTGAAGGGCAAGATCGCGGAGGTCGCCAAGACCCTGGCCGCGACCGATCCTGGCAAGCCCACGGATCCGGTGATCCCCGTGAAGGTGGATACCCTGTCGCTCCCCGGAAGGATCGAAGCGGAGAAAGCCTCCACCCTATCCACCGACATCAAGGTCGAGACCACCTCCGACGCCGGTGGCGGCTCGGCTCTGGGGTACACCACCAATGGCAGCGCCGAATACACCATCCGCACATCCAAGACCGGCAACATGGTGATCCGGTCCCGCGTGGCCACCGCGGAATCCGGCACCATGACCTTCAAGGTCAACAACAACCAGATCGCCAGTCTCCAGGTGGAGAACACCGGTGGATGGCAGTCCTGGCAAACCAAGGAAGCGAAGGCCCGCCTGGACAACTCGGGCGTGTCCAAGCTCCAGATCCAATGGACCGGTGCGGTGAACCTGAACTGGATCGAGGTGGTGGAAGAGCAAGCCGGAATCGCCGCCCAAGAGAGGCTTCCGGGATTCCGCATCGTTCCGAGCGGCGAAGGCTGGACGGTGGAGCTCCCCGCGGGGGCTCGCGAACTGGTGGTCTCCGATGTCCAGGGACGGGTGGTTTCCCGCGAATCGGTGGAAGGCAGATCCGGCGTGGCCCTGCCATCGAGCGCCGCCTCGCGGTTGGTCCGGATGGAAACCCGGGACGGAACCCGGGTCGTTCGGATCCTTCCGGGAATCTGACGGGAAGGATCCTGGTCGGTCATGGCGTGGCGCGTGTACCACCGCGAGGTGTTGGCGATCCAGTCCGTCCTCGTCCAGCTGGGAGCGGGCACCAGCATGGCTATCGCTTCCAGCATCGGTAGGCGATCCTCCGGTCTTCGATGCGGGTGGAATTGACGATTCGGCCTCTTCGGTTTCGCCTTTTCCACGCAATCCCTCCCCTGCCGAACAGAATACGTCTCTCGTTTCTTGTTGCGGAGCCTCGCACCTGGCAAGCACGAACTGGAAGAAAGGTGGGGCGGATCGTCACTTCTGGAGTTTGGGAGATGCTACTTTCTTCCCTAAGTTGGATTGCAAGCAATCCGCCACCTCCCCCTCCGAAAGGACCACGCAATGGCAACCGCTTTTTGGCGAATCTGGGTTGATGACGACTGGGAACCGAACATAGACGAAGGCACCTACGTCACGCTGCATTACACCCAAACAGGAGCCATTCAGGCTGTCGGGCGTGTCATCAGTTCCCAGGCGCTCGCTCGGCCCGATGGCCAGCACATGATGAGCTATGAGTTGATGATCAACCTTCCGGCGAACCCAGGTTGGATCCACTCGCTGGTTTTCCCCCAGGGAACGGTCTATCTGTTCCCAAATGCTGTTTACCTGCATGGTGCTGGTGGGCACTTTGCGCCAGCCGCCTGAGAAGGAAGCCTCCTCGATTCCACCCGCACTTGCGTGCGGGCTGGTCGCGCCTCGAGAGATCGACCCCGGAAGGCAGGTTTTGGGAACCCAATCCCATAGCCGGTGTCGTCTCTCCCCCTGGGACATCGATTCATTGCGGTAGCTTCCACCACATTCGCGCTCCGTGCTGGCCGACAAGCAGAGGAAAATGGTTCGCCGGTCGGATTTTCTGCGATCCGCAAGCTTTCCATGGTGGATCCTCGCATCAAATCGAACCCGAAGATGACGGCAACGCGACCCCGGCAAGCCCTGGAGCCGAGGTGCGGGCGCATCGACTTCCGATCTCCATCCAGCCCAAAGAGGATGTGCCGACCTCCCTGGACCTTCTTCGGGAGGTTACTTTTCCCTCCCTTCATGCACGACAAACCCTTGATCGTCCAAGGCGACCTGACCCTCCTTCTGGAAACGGAAGGCCCCGGATACCTCGCCGCCCGCGACGCCATCGCCCCGTTCACCGAGCTGGTGAAGAGCCCCGAGTACGTCCACACCTACCGGATCTCCCATCTGTCCCTGTGGAACGCGGCCGCCACCGGTCGGTCCGCCGAGGACGTCCTGACCGCCCTCTCCGAACACAGCCGGTTTCCCGTCCCGGCCACGGTGATCCGCGAGGTCACCCAGTACATGGGCCGCTACGGAACGCTCCAGCTGGTGCGCGAGGACAACGACCTGTTCCTGGTGGCCAAGGACCCCCTCGCCCTGGTCGAGGCGCGCCACGTCAAGGAAGCGCAACCCTGGATCCTGGACCAGGTCGCCCCCGACCGCTGCCGCGTGGACGGTGCGTTCCGCGGCCACCTGAAATTGGCCCTGACCCTGGCGGGACTGCCCGTCGAGGACCTGGCCGGGTACACCCTGGGGGACCCGCTGTCCTTCCGCCTGCGCGAGGTGACGGAATCCGGCAAGCCCTTCGCGCTCCGCCACTACCAGTCCGAAGCCGCCGAGGTGTTCCACGCCGCCGGATCGGTGAAAGGCGGAGCGGGGACCATCGTGCTGCCCTGCGGCGCGGGCAAGACCGTGGTGGCGATCGGCGCCATGAACCTCTGCCAGTGCCACACCTTGATCCTGACCACCAACGTGGTGGCGGTCCGCCAGTGGATCCGCGAGATCCTCGACAAGACCTCCCTCACCGCCGACCAGGTGGGCGAGTACACCGGCGAGACCAAGGACATCCGGCCCGTCACGCTGGCCACCTACCAGATTCTGACATACCGCAGGTCCAAGGACGAGACCTTCCCCCATTTCGGGCTGTTCCAGGCCCGCAAGTGGGGCCTGATCGTCTACGACGAGGTCCACCTGCTTCCGGCCCCCGTCTTCCGGGTGTCCGCCGAGGTCCAGGCCACCCGCCGTCTGGGACTGACCGCCACCTTGGTGCGCGAAGACCAGAAGGAAGGGGACGTGTTCGCGCTGATCGGCCCCAAGCGCTACGACGTGCCCTGGAAGACCCTGGAATCGCAGGGCTGGATCGCGACCGCCACCTGCACCGAAATCCGCATCCCCCAGCCGGTGGCGCGCTACGTGGAATACGCCCAGGCCACCGACCGCGAGAAGATCCGCATCAGCTCGGAGAACCCCGGCAAGAAGGCCGTGGTGGAGGAACTCATCGAGGCCCATCCCGACGATTCCATCCTGGTGATCGGACAGTATCTGACACAATTGGACGAGCTCGCCGCGGAGCTGGACATTCCCTTGATCACGGGCAAGACCCCGCAGCGCGAACGCGAACGGCTGTTCGGCGACTTCCGCGACGGGAGATTGCGGGTCCTGATGGTCTCCAAGGTGGGCAACTTCGCCATCGATCTGCCCGACGCCAGCGTGATGATCCAGGTGTCGGGGACGTTCGGAAGCCGGCAGGAGGAGGCCCAACGACTGGGCCGGATCCTACGGCCCAAGGAGGACGGTCGCCAGGCCCACTTCTACAGCCTGGTGACCCGCGACACCCGGGAACAGGACTTCGCCATGCACCGCCAGCTGTTTCTGGTGGAGCAGGGCTACCAGTACCACGTGGAGATCCGCGAGAGCGGAAGGGGCTGAATCGCGCATCGCCCCCCCGACATGGATCGAAGGGGGGCGAAGTGGTAGAATCCATCCACGATGAGTGAATCGCACCGCCTTCCCGTGTTGGTGGTCGACGACGACCGATCCATCCTCGCCATCCTCCAGTCCTGGCTGTCCAAGGCAGGTTGGATTCCGGAGTGCCACCAGGACCCCTTGAGCGCCTTGGAGGCCTACAGCCTGCGAAAGCACGCCGCGGTGGTGGTGGACTGGCACATGCCGCACCTGGACGGGCTCGAGATGGTGGGGCGCCTGCGCGCCGAGAACCAGGCCCAGACGTCCTACGTGATCCTGGTGACCTCCTCGGAAAAGTCCGACCTGCTGGACAAGGCCTTCGAGCAGGGCGTGGACGACTTCCTGCGCAAACCCCTGGACCGCCAGGAATTCGTGGCCCGCATGAAGGCGGCGCGACGGGTCTGCCTCCTGGACAAGGAGATCCGCCAACGGTCGGAACAGGACCTGGAACGGCGCATGCACGCCATGGCCTTGCAGAGGGTGTCGGCGCTGGCCGGCGCGCTCACCCACGAGATCCGCACCCCCCTGGCCACGGTCAGGCTCGGGGTGGAACGGCTGGCCGCCCGGGAAGCCAAGCACCCCACCGAATCGCACGCCATCGTCTCGCGCCTGGAGCATGCGGTCAACGCACTTGCGGAAACCATGGAAGATGTGCTGGAGACCTTCGGGATGTCCCACCGGACCGCGCGTTGGGGCCAATTCCAGCCGGCCAAATCCCTCCAGGAGGCGGTGAATTTCGTGCAGGAACGGATCCCTCCGGGAGTGGAGCTCGTCCTGGACATCGATCAGGCCGCGCAGGATCTCACGGGGAAGGGCGACGCCGTGGGAGTGCGTCGTCTGGCCACCAATCTCCTGGCCAACGCCCTGCGCCACACCAGCCACGGTTCGGTCCGGTTGTCCATGCGCGCCTTGCCCGACGGCATCTGCCTGGAGGCTTTGGACACCGGCGAGGGCATCCCCGCCGAGCTTCTGCCATGGCTGGGCGAACCGATGCTCCTGAATTCCGAGAACGTGGGTTTCGGACGCTACATCAAAGGCAACGGGATGGGCCTGGCCTTGTGCAGGAAGATCGTGCACCGCCACCAGGGATCGTTTTCCATCCGATCCATGATCGGGATGGGCACCCGCATGACCATCACGTTGCGGCTGGACCTGCCGGGCCCTGCCAACGTCGACGGCCAGGACAACTTCTACAGTCAGGCAGCCCTCCCCTAGTCGCGAGGAGGGACTTCCCTCACCAGTTCTGCCAGCGGTTCCCGATCGCGCGGATCTCGCGCAATTCCAGAGTGGCGTTCGGAAGCACCGCCTCGAAGGAAATCCGGGTCACTCCCCTTTTGACATCCGCCCAGGCCAACCCCGCCTTCTCGGCATCCGATCCTGCGGCCGGTTTGAACTCGGAAAGCCGGAGGACCATGATGGTGTCCTTGGAAAGGGTTTCCGAGCGGATGGTGAACTCGAACGGGAGCTTGTCGGTCAGGGCATCCGTGCGATCGGTGGCGATCTTCACCCGGAATTTGCCTCGCAAGCCGGAGGAGGAATGGATCTGCAAGGATTCCACACCCGTCCAATCCAGGCTACGGTTGGCCAAGGGGAAACCGATGTGGTGGTAGAGGCCACGGGTGGTGGACGAAGCACTGTCGGTCATGTCCCAGCGGAAATACCGTCCCCAATCGGCCAGCAGGGATCGCCCTTCTTCGATGGTCACCGGATGTGTGGGCACATCGTCGAAGACCCTGGGAAGGTTCACGTCGGAAGCTTGGAAGGCCAAGCCTCGCAGCGAGGTGACATTGGGGTAGGACTCGGCACTCACCAGCAAGATGGAGCCGGTGTCGGCGACCAGATTGAGTTGCGATTTCGCCGAAGTGTCCAGGAACTTCTCGGCAAGCAGGATGGTGTCCACCCCTCCGTTCCAATGGACGCGTCCCCAGATCCGGCGTGGGCCCACCTGGGTGGACAACTGGAAGGCACCTGTGGTCTGCAAACGGAAGGCATCTCCGGCCCCCCCCATCCAGACCGAATCGATCGTGATCCCGTTGGCAGGCACGACGCGACCGCGAATGGTGGACACCTTTCCGAAGATGGCTTCCCGCTGGGACGAGGGACAGATGGCGATCTGATCCTCGAGTTCGGCGCTGACGTACCAATCGGATTCGGGAACCTTCACCTTCCACTGCCCGTCCGTATCCGTGACGCCGGAATCCAGACGATGCGTGGTCTGCTTGGAGTGGACGGGATCCCAGGTTCCCGACCAGGTCAAAACTCGAGCTCCCACGGCAGGTCGACCGTCCTGGGTAAGGAACCGAACCGCCTGGATGCGGTTGGGCTGGTCGCTTCCTCCGCCCGCCACTGGACCCGACTCGGTTCCACAGGAGGAGATCAGGAAGCAAGAGCAAAGTCCCCAGGACTTCTTCATTCGGTCCTCCGGCGAGATTCCCGAGGAATCTTGGCCACGGGAAACGCCTGTAAACTCACAACATACACGCCATCCACCTCCGGATCGGCGACAGCCTCGGCAAGACAACGCTGACGCGCATCGTCCAGGAGGCGGAACATTTCTTCAAGGGTCTTGCGCGAAGTGGCAAGGACGGACCAGGACGCATGCCGATCCGTGGCGGGAAGGCGCTCGGCGGCTTCGATGGCACGCAACAGGTACTGGGTCCGCGCCTCGCGCAGGACCTGCCCGGGAATTTCCGCGGCACTGACGACGGAATCGTCGGCGATCCAACGCTCGCCTTCCTGGCGGAGCAATCCCAGCTCGACCAGAAGATCCAGGGCTTCGCGGACCCGTTCGGTACGCAATGGAGGTATGAACATCGCTCCGAACTTCTCGGAATCGATTCCTTCTCGGCTCCAGGCGGCGAGCTCGCGCACCACGGGCGTTTCCCAGCGATCGTAGTACCTCCAATGTTCCTTGCCTAAACGTTTCGCATCGCGGGCCGCCCGGGCCTTCTTCATGGCCTCGAGGGTTTCCTCCCGCTCCTGGGTGGTTTCCGACTGGTTGTGCCGGACAAGAGTCTTAAAATAATCGAGTGCAGGCCCTTTCAGCTTGAAGATCCGCGCAACTTTCTCCGCTCCGTCCGGACCCAGGTTCCTCTTGCCGGAAACCACGAGTCCCACGAAGCTATGGGAGGAGAACCCCGCCCGGTCGGCGAACCAGCGAAGCGAGAAATGTTTGCGTGTTGCTTTCCAATCATCCAAGACAACCTTCACGAACGCCCGATAGTCGCCAAAGTCCCAGATGATCTGATTAGGGTCCATCGCACTATTCTACATGCTCATAATGCGCAACTGGAGGATGCGAAGGGGGGGGACCTTCGTCGTCGGACTCCGTAGGAGCCAACCTCAGTAGTCCTTGGGCAACCGCCGCATGGCCTCGGACACCTGCCGGTAGGTGGACTCCATCAGGGAAAGGAAGGATCCTTCGCGGATTCCCTCCAGCTGCGGCTCCCCAAGGCTCTGGAGCAACCGGGCCGGGTCGCTGCTGGTGTTCCAGGACAGGGGACGCAAGACGGATTCGGCCAGCCGTCCCATCCGCCAGAATTCGGCGAGATCTTCCGGTTGGGCGCTGTCGCGTTCGCCGCTGTCGCGTCCACGCTTCTCGCGCAGATCCTGCAGGAACTGGTCCCGACTCTTTCCCCGCAGGGCGAAGAGGAGGAACGGATCGCGCAAAAGAGCCTCGGCCAAGGCGTAGTTGAGGGCGGCGGCGTGCTTGCAGGGAACCACCGGATCCGGGCAATTGCACCGGAAGCGCACATCGTTGTCCCCATGGGGAAACAGCCGCGCGCCGGAAGCGAAGAAGACCTCCTCGATTTCCGGAGGCAGCACCCCTTCCAACAGACGCGCCAGGAATTCCGCCTTGCCCGCCACCAGGTGGATGATCCGCCCCCAGGTTTCCCGACGCAGACGGTTGAGTTCCAACCGCACCTGGTAGGGACGAGGACGGCTTCCCTGCACGCGGGCCAGCACTCCGTTGGGCCCCACCTCCAGCTCCATCACCTGGCCGCGCCGGGCGTAGGTGCGTCCCTTGGCCAGTCGGGAACGGGATGCGTTGGAGGGAAACAGCATCTCGAAGGAGCGGATCCATTGTTCGGACCACCAGAATCCCTTGGACCGGTCCACGGGAGGCGGCTCGAATTTCTCCTTGCGCTTTTTTCGCTTGCGGCGATCGTTGCGGCCAGCCTGGACGGGCCGTGGCGCATCGGAAGGCGCATCGGCCTGGGAATCGTCGACATCGGAACCGACCTCGATCCCCAGCTCGGAAGGATCGATGGTCTTGAAGATCCCCGAGGGAATCTCGTCCAGATCCTCCTGGACGGGAGGCAGGACGGTGGGAGCGGAAAGAACCGTGGGCTCGAGCCCCTCTTCCGGGGAAGGAGCCGCCGAAGGTTCGCCTTCGGGTTTGCGCCCCCCCCCTTTGCGTCGCCGACGCTTGCGGCGGATTCCTCCGTTGGCTGCATCCTGGGAGGATGCCACCTGCTGGAAATGCTTGCGAGGAGTGCCTCCTCCCTGGCCGGAACGCGATTCGTTGCGGTTGCCGGCGGCGGGAGCGGCAGGGGCGGCGGAAGGCGGATCGTTGGCCCGGCGGTTCTTGGGCCCGATGCGCACCTTTGGCTTGCGGGGCTGGGAATGCCGCGGTTGACGGGGGCCGCCCGTCGACTCCGATCGACCTTCCGGAGTTCCGGGGTTCTGGTCTTCAGGCATCGTCATCCTCCACGGCATCTTCGCGCAGCGAGAAGGCCTCGCGCAGCTCCTGGACGGAAAGCTCGTTGAACAGTTCGTTTCCGTGGCCCACGATCCGGTCGGCCAGATCCTTCTTGGAAAGGATCATCTGGTCGATGAGCTCCTCGACGGTTCCCTGGCAGACGAACTTGTGGACCAGGACGTTGCGCTTCTGGCCAATGCGGAAGGCACGGTCGGTGGCCTGGTCCTCCACCGCCGGATTCCACCAGCGGTCGAAATGGAACACGTGGCTGGCGGCGGTGAGGTTCAGGCCGGTGCCACCCGCCTTGAGCGACAACAACAGGACCGGCGGGGAATCCGGACCTCCCAACTGGAAGCGATCCACCATGGCATCGCGGGCGGAGCGCTCCACGCCTCCGTGTAGGAACGGGACCTCCACGGACAGGTGCTCTTCCAGGTACTTGCGGATGAGGTCGCCCATTTCCTTGAACTGGGTGAACACCAGCGCCTTCTGGCCTTCCTCGATGACTTCCTCGAGCATTTCGCCCAGGCGCTGCAGCTTGCCCGACCTTTCGCCCAGTTCCGATCCGTCGCCCAGAAACAGCGTGGGATGGTTGCACACCTGCTTGAGGCGAAGCAAGGTGTTGAGGACCATCGCCGACTTGCCCTTCTCCGGATCGGTCGCCGAATCCAGCGACATCTTCTCCACCACCGCCTGGTAGAGGGTGGCCTGCTCGCGGGTGAGGGCGCAGAAGACCTTGTTCTCCTGCTTTTCGGGAAGGTCCCCGGCGACGGTGGGATCGGTCTTGACACGGCGCAGCAGGAAGGGAGCGGTGAGCCGCTTGAGCATCCCCGCGGCCTCTTCGTTGCGCTCCAGCTGGATGGGGCGGGCGAACCGCTTGGAGAACTGGGTGGCGGTTCCCAGGTGCCCCGGGATCAGGAAGTCGTAGATGCTCCACATCTCGGAAAGCCGGTTCTCCACCGGGGTGCCGGTGAGTGCGAAGCGGCTCTGCGCCTGGACCTTCTTGACCGCGCGATGCTGGCGGGTGGAGGGGTTCTTGATGTTCTGCGCCTCGTCGAGGATCACCCGGCGCCACTTGACTTGACAGAACTCATCCAGATCGCGGTCGGCCAGGCCGTAGGAGGCGATCACCACATGCATGCGGTTGGCGTCCCGCACGAAGGCGTCGCCTTCCAGCCGCTGGGGGCCGTGGTGCAACCGCACGCGCAGACGCGGCACGAAACGTCGAGCCTCGCGCTGCCAGTTGCCCATCACGGAGGTGGGACAGATCAGGAGGGTGGGAGGCACGTCCTCGCCGGCCAGCGCCCGGTCGATGTCGTCGGCCAGAAGCGCCAGGATCTGGACGGTCTTGCCCAGACCCATGTCGTCGGCCAGGCATCCCCCGATGCCGAAGGAATCCAGGAACCGAAGCCACGACAAGCCTTGACCCTGGTAGGGACGCAATTTGCCCACGAAGTTCCCGGAGACCGGCGCCTGGCCGGCCACGCCGCCCGATTGGAGGCGTTCGAACACGCCGGCGAGCCAATCTTCCGCGCGGGTATCCCCCACGGGAACCGGGCTCTTGCCCATGGGCTCCCCGTCGACCGCTCCCGGCAGGATTCCATCGGGCTCCAATCCCAGCGAGTGGCGCATCAGGGATCCCAAGGAGGCTTGGCCGGAGGCGCTGGAACTGTCCAGGAAGTCCAGGGTCTTCTGGGCCGCGTCCGGATCGAAGACCAGCCACTGCCCGCGATGTTCCACCACCGGGATTTTCAGGCGCACTAGGCGTTTGAATTCGTCCACCGGGATGTCCATCCCGCCCATGGAGACTTCCCACTTGAAATCGCACAGCTGCTCGAGGCCCACCATGGACTTTTCGAGGACGCCGCCGCCCTTGACGCCGCCTGCCGATTGGGTGGGCTTGAGGCGAAGATGCAGCTTCACCCCGCCGCCCACCTGGGCTTGGACCTTGTCCCACGAAGGCAGGAGCAATCCGAATCCCTCGTCGCGCAGATCGGTGGAACGGTCGGCCACCAGCTCGCGCACTTCGGCGGAGGAGAGATCCACGAATTCCGGACGCGACTCCTGCAGGCTCCTGGCGATGGGTGGAAAGACCCTGGCGGCACGTGCCAAATCGGACAGGAGCCTTTCCTGGGGCGCATCGAACCGCAGATCCATGCGTCGGAGGGTGCGGCTGCGGGTTTCCCAGACGTCGCGCGCGGGAACCAGGAGGGATTCTTCCTGCACCGACTGGAGATGGAACGACAAACGCCAACCGTGTCCCTGGACGATCCCCCGGTCGGAGACCTCCCCCTGGTCCGGAGGATCCAGACGCAAGCAGGTGCGGGCTTGGCTTCCCGCGGATTCGCCGCGGACGTTCTTGGTCCAGTCCTCCCAAGCCGACTGGAACTCGGGGCTGGCCACCCAAACGGAGGTGCGCCCGTCCTGGCGGTCGGAGAACAGGCTGGTGAGCCAGGGGCTGGACGCGCCCAGCGCCCCCAGGGACGTGTTGTCCAGTCCGTTGACGCAATTGTCCAGGATCACGCCGATGAAATCGCGCAGGACCTCCTCGGCGTCGGCGAGCCGTCCACCACGGACCGCTCCCGCGCGGCAGGAGACGGGCATCGCGTTGACCAAGGCGTCCAGGCGGCGGGAATGTTCCGGGTAATCGAGCGCAGGCACCCAAGTGGCCCGACCTTCCACCAGACCCGGCAGGTATTCTCCCTGCGCGAGCAGGTCGCGGACGAACTGGGCGGCCATCTGCCAAAGGAGGAGATCGTCGCCAGGTGTCTGGCCACGGATGGGCTTGCCCTGGGGAAGAGCCACCAAGGCCTTGAGGGTGGCCAGAGGAGTGGTGGCCAGGCCCGGAATGGTGAATGGCGCCAACCGGTCGGCGACCAGATCCGGATGGAAATTTCCCACCACTTGTCCATCCACGGAAGGAAGGAGCAGGATGGCGTGGATGGATTCGGCCGAGATGCGTTCCTGCTTGAGCTGGTTGACCAGCTTCTGCTCGCTCTGGTACTCCTGGAGACGCTGGTTGAGGACGCCCTCCAGTTCCTTGAGCACGGGATCCGGCGCGGTGATGTGATCGTACCAGGCAGGCCCGTTGCGACCACCACGAGGCCCTTGCAGCGCCTTGAGGATCTCGGGCGCCAAGGCCTGGGGACTTTCTGACCACCAGAGGAAGCGGCGCCGTTCCGGCAACCACGCCCCGTGAATGATGCTCATGGGCATACGGAAGAAATGGGCCCCTGGATTGCAACCGGATCACCCCACAAGGGGGCTCTTCGCGGCTATGTGGACGATGAATGAGAGAGGAGGAACCATTCGGGGGAGTGTCCGAACGGTCCCGTCTGAGACTGAGGCAAATTTATCAATTCCCCCGACAAATCGACAAGCCCCCACTCGCACAACGCCCACTCGATGGCCCGGAAGGAGCCTTTGATCTAGATTGCACCAACCAATCATGAGACGCGCAAAGATTCTCCTCCATTCCATCCTGATCGCGGTGCCCGCCTTGGCGGTATCCACCCCGCCGAAACATCCTTCGACAGCGACTCCGCAGCCCCCGCGCCGCGCCACCGCCACGTCCGCCAGTTCCACATCGGCCAAAGCCACGCCTGCTCTTCCCATCCCGGTCGTTTCGGACACGTCCTTGCATGGTGGAATCCAGATGGAGCCCACGGAATTCGTGGATCAGGAGATCCGCGACGTGCTCCGCGCGATCGCCAAGGCCTACAACCTCAACATCTTCCCGTATCCCGAGGTCAAGGGGAAGGTCACGGTCACCTTGCACAAGATGCCGGTCCTCGACGCCCTGCGCAACCTCGTGGAGCCCCTGGGCTACGAGCTGGCCTGGGATGGTCAGGCCTACCAGGTGCGTCAGCCGCGCCCCAAGGCGCAAGGCACCATCGAGGTGGCCCGCAACGCCATCTCCATGAAGGTGAGCAACCAGGACATCCAGCAATTCGCGGAGGAATACGGAAAGCGCACCGGGCTGAACATCCTGGTGGACCGCAACGCCAAAGGACAGGTCTCCGGCACGTTGCGTGGAGTGGACCCCATCGACGGCCTGAAGGCGATGCTCACCGCTTCCGGATTCGAGCTCCGCGCCCAAGGAGAGGCCTGGATCGTGTCCAGCGCGGAGGACCGCCCCCAGAACGGCCCCTCCTATCCTGGCATGCGAGGCGGTCGAGTGGACCTGTCCATCCGCAAAGGAATGGTCACGGCCAACCTGAAACAGGCCCCCCTCACCGATGTGATCCAGCAACTGGCCGACCAGGGCGGCTACAACAGCATCACCTGGGGCCAGCTGGGCGGCACCGTGGATGCATCCCTCAAGGACGTGCCGCTGTTCCGCGCCCTGGAACTGATCCTCCAGGGAACCCCGTTCACCTATTCCATCCAGGATTCCATCCTGGTGATCGGCGACCGCAATCCGGCCTCCGCTTCCGGTCAGGCCCTGGCCAAGACGGAGCTGTATTTCCTGCGTCATCTTCGCGCCGACAAGGTGGTGCCGCTGATTCCCAAGAACCTCCCCACCCAGGGAGTCCAGGCGGTTCCGGAACTCAACGCGCTCCTGCTGTCCGGCACCGCGGAAACCATCCTGAAGTTCAAGGAATTCCTGGCCTCGGTGGACCAGGAGGTGCCCCAGGTGATCCTGGAGGCGGTGATCGTGGAGTTCTCCCGCAAGCGGACCAGCGAATTGGGCATGCGCACCCAGGCGGCGGCCGGAAGCGTTTCCGGCCCCATCGTGGCAAGCAACGTCCATCTCCACGGCTCCAACGGCGCCTCGCAGGTGAAGGTCGGTCCCTTCGACATGGGAACGGTGGCCCTCCTGCCCCAGGATTTCATGTTGCAGCTCAATGCCCTGGAAAACGCGGAGCTGGCCAAGGTCCTGGCCCGACCTCGGCTGACCACCCTCAACGGCCAACCGGCGACCATCAACATCGGGAACGCCGACTACTTCCAGGTGAGCACCATCGACAAGAACGGTCTCACCTCCACGGACTACCGAGCCTTCAATTCCGGCATCACCCTCACGATCACGCCCTACCTCACCAAGTCGGGCTTCATCACGGCGGAAATCAAGCCCGAGGTCCGCACGCCTTCCTCCACCGCGACCTCGGACGCCAACAAACCACCCAGCACCTCCACGCGAAGCCTCTCCACCAACGTGCGGTTGCGGGACGGCCAGACCCTGATCCTGGGGGGCCTGATCCAGACGCTGGACCTCAACTCCCAGGCGGGCATTCCCATCCTGTCGGCCATTCCCCTGATCGGGAAGTTCTTCGGGTACCGCACCCGCAACAAGCAGACCACCGAACTGGCCATCTACATCACCCCCAGGGTGCTTTCGGGTTCCGACACCTCCGTGGACATCCGCAAGGCGATGGAGATCATGGAAAAGCGCATCGACGGAATCACCGTCGACCTCCCCTTCGGGAAGGATCCGCTTCCGCCAGCACCGGAATCCGTGGGATCGCCCGCACCCCAGAAGGCGCCCCCTTCCCAGGAATCATCCGTTCCTGTTGTGATTCCAACAACAAATCCAGTCGATTCAGCGAGGTCCGAACCCGAATCCAAGTGATAGATGCGAACGGTGGGCGAAACCCAGCCGGGTACTCTATCTTACTCCGATCCTGGTCATGTTCTAGCCTATTCGAACGATTCAAATGTCTCAAGAACCCACGTTGAAGCGCTGCATCTCATTCGTGGATGCGCAAAGCCTATTCCATGCCGCACGCCAGGCCTTCGGTTCGTTCTATCCGGACTACGATCCCGTCCTGCTGTCCCAGAAAGTCTGCGCCCAGATGGGCTGGGAACTGCAGCAGGTCCGGGTGTACACCTCGGTTCCTTCGCAGGAAGAGAACGAATACTGGCATCGATTCTGGATGAACAAGCTCCGCGCCCTGGAGCACCAGGGGGCCATGACCTGGTGGAAATGCTGGCGCACACGCAAGCGTCCGGTCCACCAGCCGGACGGGCACACGGTAATGATGCCGGTGAGCATCGAGAAGGGCGTGGACATGCGCCTGGCCCTGGACATCGTGCAGCGAGCCCACGCGCATGCCTTCGATGTCGCCTTGGTCTTCTCGCAGGATCAGGACTTCGCGGAAGTCGCCGACGAGATCCGTGCCACCGCCCGCGACCAGGATCGCTGGATCAAGATCGCCTCGGCCTACCCCTATTCCACCGCCAGCCGCACCTTCCGCGGCATCGACCGGACCGACTGGATCCAGATCGAGCGTTCCACCTACGACGCCTGCCTGGATCCCCGCGACTACCGCCCCCGCCGACGCGTCGTCAATCCGGAAGGACGCGAGTCGGAGGAGAGCGTCCTGGACGTCCCCTCGGAATCCGGCCCCCACATCGACGAATCGGTTGTGGAATTCCAATAGGGCGGACTCCTCGAGTACACGACTCGAGGCTCGCTGGCAAGGCTCGCCCGATGGGTGGGATGCGATCTAGGTTTCCACCCCTGCCATGAGCTTCGTCCATCTCCACGTCCGCTCCGAATACTCCATGCTCGAGGGCGCCTGTCGGCTCATCGACAAGCGCAAGACGGACAAGGAGACCAAGGCCAAGATCGGCCCTGCCAAGTCGCTGCCCGCCAAGGCCGCCGAATGCGGCATGGGAGCGGTGGCCCTCACCGACAGCGGGCACATGTTCGGGGCGGTCGAGTTCCAGGCCGCCTGCAAGGACGCCAAGATCCAGCCCATCCTCGGCGCCGAGCTGTGGATGGCCCCGCAGGGACGCAAGGACCGGACTCCCGGCGGCAAGGCCTTCCAGCTGGTGGCGCTGGTGGAGCAACTGGAGCCTGGCTACCGGAATCTGTCAAAACTGGTGACGGTGGGCCACACCGAGGGGTACTTCGGCCGCCCCCGCATCGACCGCGAACTGCTGGCCGCCCACCACGAAGGGCTGATCTTCCTCTCCGGCGGCCCGGAGGGCGAGATCGACCATTGGCTGCGCGCCGGCGAGGACGCCAAGGCGCTGGAGCTCGCGCGGCAGTACAAGGACATGCTGGGACCGGATCGCTTCTTCCTGGAACTGCAGGACCACGGCCTGGCCGAGGAACGCGAGGTCTGCCGGAAATTGTCCGAGATCGCCCGCGCCGAGGGCCTGCGGACCGTGGCCACCAATTCGGTGCTGTGCCTGGAGAAGGAACAGCACGAGGCGCTGGAGGTGATGGGCTGCATCCGCACCGCCACCAAGCTCGCCGACGCCGACCATCCCCGGCTTCCCTCCCGCGAGCACCACTTCAAGACCGCCGACGAGATGCGGACCATCTTCGCCGACTACCCGGAAGCCTGCGACGAGACCCTCGCCATCGCCGCGCGCTGCCAGGCCAAGATCCCCACCGGAGCCTATTTCTACCCCAGCTTCCCGTTGCCGCCGGGCTTCTCCGACGACGACGAATACCTCGCGCACATCAGCCGCGAGGGCCTGCGCAAGCGTTGGCCCGAACCGTCGCAGGAGGCCATCGACCGCCTCGAGTACGAACTGCTGATGATGAAGAACATGAAGGTGGCCGGCTACATGCTGATCGTGGCCGACTTCATGCAGGCCGCGCGCAACATGGGGATTCCCGTCGGGCCGGGCCGCGGATCCGCGGTGGGGTCGCTCGTGGCCTACTGCACCGAGATCACGAGCGTCGATCCGCTCAAGTACGCCCTGCTGTTCGAACGCTTCCTGAATCCCGAACGCGTGTCGATGCCCGATATCGACTCGGACTTCTCGGACCTGGACCGCGAACGGATCATCCAGTACGTGAAGGACAAGTACGGCAAGGATTGCGTGGCCCAGATCATCACGTACGGTCGGCTGAAATCCAAGGCCGCGCTCAAGGACACCGCGCGCACCCTGGGGATCGACCACAACGAGGTGAACCGGCTCACCAAGCTGTTCCCCCCGCCCGTGGCGGGCAAGGAACCTTCGCTGGACGAGGCCATCGAGCAGAGTCCGCCGCTGCGCGACGCGGTGGAAGCCGATCCCCGCTTCCAGCAGGCCTTCGAGATCGCCAAGCAGATCGAAGGCTACGTGCGCGGCGCGGGCATGCACGCGGCGGCGGTGATCATCGCTCCGCGCAACGTGGAACATTTCGGTCCTCTGTACTGCCCGGAAGGCCAGAGCGACCAGGTGGTCCTGCAGTACTCCAAGGACTACGCCGAGAACATCGGCCTCCTGAAGATGGACTTCCTGGGGTTGCGGAACCTGTCCGTGATCCAGGAAGCCTGCCGGATGATCGAACGCAACCACGGCGAGAAGGTGGATCCGGAGAAGCTCCAGGACGGCGACCCCAAGACCTACGAGCTCCTGGGACGCGGGGACACGATCGGGGTGTTCCAGTTCGAATCCGGCGGCATGCAGAACTACCTGCGCCAACTCCAACCGGAACGCCTGGAAGACCTGATCGCCATGAACGCCCTGTACCGCCCGGGGCCCATGGAACAGATCCCGGTCTACATCCGCCGCAAGCAGGGCCGCGAGGAGGTGGACAACTACCACCCCGACATGGAGCCCATCCTGGGCACCACCTACGGCGTGATGGTCTACCAGGAACAGGTGATGGCCATCGCCCAGAAGCTGGCCGGCTATTCCCTGGGCGGCGCCGACGTGCTGCGCCGCATCATGGCCAAGAAGGACCTGGAGAAGCTCCAGAAGGAGGAGCACAACTGGATCGAAGGCTCGCTCAAGCGCGGCTACAGCGCCGAGCTCGCCAAGAAGCTCTGGGACCTTCTGATCCCGTTCGCCGCCTACGCCTTCAACAAGTCGCACGCCGCCGCCTACGCGGTGGTGGCCTACCAGACCGCCTGGCTCAAGGCGAACTACTCGGCGGAATTCCTGGCCGCCAACTGCAACTCGGAACTGGACAACACCGAACGCCTGGTGGTGCTCGTCCACGAGTGCAAGCGCCTGGGGATCCCCGTGGTGCCTCCCTGCGTGCAGAAGAGCGAACCCAAGTACGACGTCCAGGACGGCAAGGTGGTGTGCGGACTGGCCGGCGTGAAGAACGTGGGCCGGTCGGTGGCGGAAGCCATCGTGGCCGACCGCCGCGAGAACGGCCCCTTCCTGGATCTGTTCGATCTGTGCAAGCGGCTGGGTCCGCAGAACGTGAACCGCCGCAGCCTGGAATCGCTGGCCATGGCGGGGGCCTTCGACGAACTTCCCGGCACGCGCGCCCAGCAGTTCCACGGCATCCCGGAAGCGCTGGCCTGGGCGAGCCGTTCGGGCGACCGCGACCAAGTGAGCCTGTTCGACATGGGGGATTCCGGCATCGAGACGCCGCCCCCTTCCCTACCGGATGTGGACGCCTGGCCCTTCGAGGAGGTCTTGGACAAGGAACGCGAAGTGCTGGGGATGTACCTCTCGCGCCATCCGTTGGATCCGTACCTGGACGATTTGACGGCCTTCGCCACCCCGCTTTCCCAGATCGGCGAGATGCCCGTCGACAAGGTGGTCCGCGTGGGCGGCCTGGTCCGCTCCCGACGCACGCGGCTGAACAAGGACGGCCGCGAGTTCGCCTTCCTGGAGCTCGAGGACTTCTCCGGCGTGTGCGAAGTGGCCTTCTGGCCCAACGCCTGGAACGCCGAGGACGCGGAAGAAGGGGAGAAGGTGCGCGACCTGGCCCAGGAAGGCGCCCGCATCCTGCTTCTGGCCCGTGTGCGCGAAGTCCGCGACCGCTCCGACGAGGCGTCGGACGACACACCCGCAGCCAAGGCGTTGGAAGGCGTGCGCGTGACGCCGCTTTCCAAGGCCCGCCAGAAGCTCGCCGACACCTTGGATCTGCGCGTGGATACCCGTTCCCTCCCCGACACCCTGGTGGACCAGCTGCGCGAGCGCCTGGCCCAGAGCCCGGGGCGCTGCCGCACCTTGTTCCATGTGCGCACCGCCCAGGGCCAATGGCACCTGGAAGCGCGCAACAGCCGGGTGTATCCGGACCCGGAGCTCGTGAAGGACCTGCGCGACCTGCTGGGAGAGAAGAACGTGTCCTTCGCCAGTCGCCAGGAGCTTCCCAAGCTGGAGCCCGATCGCAAATTCCCTCCCCGCCGCCAGGGGTAGTGATTGGCTATCTTTGCGCGCCCAGACCTCATTCCAGGAGTGAACGACCATGGCTTATCGCATCGCTACGTTGAACAAGATCAGCCCTGAAGGCCTCAACCTGTTCGGTTCCGACTACGAGGTGGCCGACGGCCTCTCCTATCCCGATGCGATCCTGGTGCGCTCCGCGCAGGTGGACACAGACGCGTACCCCGCCACCCTGGCCATCGCCCGTGCCGGCGCCGGCGTGAACAACATCACCGTCGACAAGGCCACCGCCGCGGGTCTTTGCGTGTTCAACACCCCTGGCGCCAACGCCAACGCCGTCGCCGAGCTGGTGTTCACCGTGCTGGGCAGCTACGCCCGCAACGTGTTCCCCGGCATCCAGTTCGCCCGCGAGACCGCCGCCGCGACGGAATCCGACAAGGAACTGGACGAGAAGGTGGAGAAGGGCAAGGGCAAGTTCGCCGGCTTCGAGCTGGCCGGCAAGACCCTGGGCGTGATCGGGCTGGGCAAGATCGGCGTGATCGTGGCCAACCTGGGCGTGCAGCACCGCATGAAGGTGGTGGCCTTCGATCCGTTCCCCTCCGTCGAGAACATCCACCAACTGGAATCGTCGGTGCAGATCCTGAAGTCCATGGCCCAGGTCGCCGCCGCCTGCGACATCCTCTCCATCCACGTGCCCCTGGCCGACAAGACCCGCGGTCTGGTCAACCGCGACTTCATCGATGGCATGAAGGACGGCGCCATCCTGGTCAACTACTCGCGTGGACCGGTGGTCGCCGAATCCGACGTGGTCGCCGCGCTGGAATCGGGCAAGCTGCGCGCCTACCTCAACGACTTCCCCTCCAAGGCCCTGGTGAACCACCCCAAGGCCATCTGCACCCCCCACCTGGGCGCCTCCACCGAGGAATCCGAGGAAAACTGCGCCACCATGGCCGTCAACCAGCTCAAGGGCTACCTGGAACTGGGCAACGTGGTCAACTCGGTGAACTTCCCCGTCTGCGAATCGGTCCCGGACGCTTCGGCCAAGACCCGTCTGATCGTGATCAACAAGGACGTGCCCAACATGATCGCAGCCATCACCAAGGTGCTGGGCGAAGCGGGCGTGAACATCGCCTCGTTGGTGAACAAGTCCAACGGCAAGGTGGGCTACAACATCGTCGATTGCCAGGCCGAACTCTCCGACGCGTTGGTGACCAAGATCTCGTCGTCCCCCGACGTCATCCGCGTGCGCGTCATCAATTTCTGAGCGGGGAGGAATCCGTGAAGCCCACCGAGATCGCCGAAGTCTTCCGCAATACGGGTGCCTTCCTGGAAGGCCATTTCATCCTGTCTTCGGGACTCCACAGTCCCAACTACATGCAGTGCGCCAAGGTGCTCCAGTACCCCGAACACGGCGAGAAGTTCGCGCGCACCCTGGCGGCCAAGCTGGAACAGCTGAAGCCCACCGTGGTGCTCGCTCCCGCCCTGGGTGGCATCCTGGTCGGCTACGAACTGGCCCGCGCCCTGCGCGTGCGGTCCATCTTCGCCGAGCGCGTGGAAGGGAAGATGAGCCTGCGCCGCGGACAGGAACTGTCGAAAGGCGACCGCGTGGTGCTCTGCGAGGACGTGGTGACCACCGGCAAGTCCATCAAGGAAGTGGAAGCCCTGTGCCTGGAAGTGGGCGCCGAGGTGGTGGCCATGGCCGCGATCGTGGACCGCTCCGGCGGCAAGTGGGCGCTCTCCAAGCCGCTCACCAGCCTCCTTTCCATGGAACTGGTGACCCACGACCCGGACAACTGCCCGCTGTGCAAGGCGGGGTCGCCGGCAGTGAAACCCGGTTCGAGGCCGATGCCTTCCTGAGCGGCTACGGTCGCGCATTCTCGTTCGAAGGCCCTCCGGAGATCCGGGGGGCCTTTTCATTTCGACTGCATCGACCTCGCTCGCTCAGGGGTCGGTTTTTCGATCGTCCTATGTGATCGGTTTTGCCCGCGGGCGCTTCGCTGCGCGGTGGGCGGGTGGGCTGGGGATGTGGGACATGGCGAAAGTCGATGGATGGGCTGGGTTGGGCGCAGAAAGCGCCAGGGGGCATTCCGTCGGAATGCCTCTCCGGCGCTGTTTCGTGGAAGCGGTCAGGCAACGAGGGATTGCTCAGCGCACCTCGGCGAGGTCCTCCACAAGGCGGGATGCGAGCTTTTCGATGTCGGCGTACCAGTCATCTTCGAAGATCGCGTGCCCCAACAGACTCGAGGATTTGGCGAAGACACGCCCACCTGCAACCGCCTTGTCGAGCTTCGGATCGTAGATGACCCAGTTCATGTCGGCTCGAAGGAAAATCATCCCGTTGTTGTTGTAGGAAGCCTCTTTGATGAACACCACCGGCCCCAACCCCAAGACCAGCACGTTGGAGTCGGGAAGGCTGCGGGGGATGCGGGCCAACAGGGAATCTTCCTGGTTGAAGAAGGAGACCACCTTCACGGAATCGGGTTTATCGGCGGGTTCGATCCGCACCTTGGCCTGGGAGGACATCCCCTTGAGCTCGGCGAAGAAAATGCTGTCGAATCGCCGGGCGACCACCTCGTTGGACACTCCTTCGTCGGTGAAGGTCTTCTTGTAGATCTTGGATAGGTTGCCGCCGGAATAGCTCAGGGAGAAGTCGGTGGAAGCGGAAGCCAAGGCTGCTTTCCGGTACACCACCAGAGGACGCTTGCGGAGATGGGAGGCATCGTAGCCTTCCGCGACACGCGGCACCACTCCCGAGCACCCTGACAAAGCGACCGCCGCCAGACTCGCGACCAGGAGTACGAAATGGACATTTTTCGACATGGCTGGAGCCTCCGGTCAGATCTTGGAAAAGCGCATCCAGCGTGTTTCGGTCACCAGGATTTCGAAGGTCGCACCGGGAGTCACCCAGCGGAAGACGTAGGGGCCGCCGAAGATCATGATGTTGGAGGAGTTGAGCCTCACCAAAGGCGCGCAGCCAGCTCCGGAATAGGAGCCATCCTCCCCCACCCCACGGGTGAGATCGACCTCCAATCCCACCATGCCGGCTTCGGTCACCAAGCCACCGGTCCCGGTGTCCTGTTCGGTCACACAACTGCCGGCTTCCCGTTTGTAGACAACCTGGTTTCCCGGCCCGAAGAACAGGGTTTGGTACTCCCCTTTCACCGCCTCGGTGGTTTTGTAGGCCCCCTGCAAGGCCCCATCCCCGGTGCTCGTGGTTCCTGGATTTGTGGTGGGCGAAGTGGACGCCCCACCGGTCGATTTGTCATCGCAGGCAAGAAGCCCGAGGACAAGAGCGGAAAGAGCGAGGAATTTGCGCATGATGAAGGCTCCTTGAAATGGCTGCACAGGACGAAGGAAAAGATAGCCCCCAATAAGTGCCTTCAATGGCGACCGCCCAAAGCGGCGGTGCCATCAAGAGCGGCTATTGGGGAAATAAGCGATCACGAATCAATCCGACAACCTTCTTGATAGTGAAAATGCTCCATTGACGCACTCGTAAACCCCCCTATAAAATTTGGAGCATAGTGCCTCTCATTTTTTGGGGTGAAATACTTCATCGTTTGCGCCCACTCCCAAACCCCCATACCAAGCGGATATTTGGTCAGAACACCCGATAATTTATGTTTCACAATCCACCTTTCGGCATCAGCTAGAATCGAGAAAACACCACCACAATTAGCAGCTCCATTCCCAAGAAAGACCCAGACAAACTCTTGCATATCAATTCCCCCCAAAACTTAGCCATCGACCAATCTTATTGACAGCACGCCGAATCGAAGATTTATTTGTGATTACAAAAGCCCTCTGCGCAGCAGTCAATTCGGGCGAACCTGCGATTGGTTTTCCGTTTGGACCAATCTTCGTCGTTGTTCCACCACCAACAACATGTGCGTGAGCAGGAGCATGGTCTCCACTCTTGTAGTAATGCTCTACAGAAATTTTTCCGTCGGAAGCAATATTTTTTTCAGGCAATTTAGGCGCGTGCCCACCAGCCACACCCGAATTCCTCAATCCCTTCCCCGCAATACCAAACGGAATCATGGAGGGATCAATACCAAGGTTTTCAAGAGCCCAGGCTGCTGCTGCCCCACCAGTTTCTTGAATAACTTTCACGCCTAATTTTGGAAGAGTTCCTGGACCTGGTAGTGCGACTGACTCAATACCTTCCCCTTCCCATGAGTAGGTAAAATCAATAGACCAAGTTTTGGCTCCTGAAGCATCAATTCTTGGGCTATAATACATCCCACTTGCGCTTCTAATATGAGCTTGATCAGACAGACCAGGTGCAAGATCCAAGCACCTTGAATCAAGAGTTATCTCATATTCTTCACCCGTCGGATCCAACCCATCCAACGGTCCATTTCCCACATAGCTGTACGGCGACCAGAATTGGAGCTTCGGGTCCCTTCCGATGAAAGCTCCTCTTTCCGCATCGTAGAATCTGGCGTTGAAATAGAAGCGCTGATCCTCCGCGAGTTCGGAGAGGATTTCCGTTTCCACCAGGTGCAGTCCCACCGAATCCGGGGTCCGCGATCCCCAAGCATTTCCAAGGCACAACGCCAAAACCGCCCAGAGGACGGTTTGCAGGCCTGTCAGGAGCCGCCAGGGCGTGGAGTTGGGATCGCGCACGCCCAAAGGGTAGCTCCGCGCAGCGGGGCCCATCTGGCCCAAAGCCACGATCCCGCCTCACTGCCCCGCTGGGGCTCCGACTTTGCGAAGCAAAGCCGGAGCTGCAAGCCCGAGCGCGGCCCTTGGACGGGCGCTGGTGGCCGCGCTCGGGCTTGGCCTGCGCCGAGGCCCGCGAAAAACCATGACACGAGTCAGGATTTGGGCGCAGGTCCCCAGCGGGCGGGAACGGGCTGTGGGCCACAGCCAGAGGTGTGCGCGCTTGCCACAGTCAGCTGTGCGAACAGCTGGACGTAATACCCATCTCGCCGCCGGAGCGTGGCCGCGTCAGCGGTGCCGCAGGCGCGTTGCGCCGAAAGGCACAGGGCGGTAGAGGCCTAATGACGCTGTTGTGCCCCGAGTCCGGTCATTTGCCGGAGGCAAGCGCGAG
>DAOPYN010000037.1:0-43032 GCA_035352895.1 Fibrobacteria bacterium
TATGGGGCTTACAACAAATCAGCAGGGCTTTCCCCATGACGAATGCGGGCTAGGGCCTTCTGGATGGGATTGGAGGAGTTGTTCATTTGGGAGTTAGGGCCTTAGCGGCCACTCTCCCATGGGCATCACCCGGTTGTCAAGCCTGTCGAATCAGTTGTCCAGCATGGAGATGGGTGCCAGCTTCTCGCATGCCTTCTGGAATCGGTCGATCGCCAGATCCTTTTCGGGCAACGCTTTGATCAGGAGGCGCCCCACCACCTGGGCCAGCACCTGGCAATCGTAGAGAGCGCGGTGCAAGTCGCCGGTCTCCACCTTCAACTTGATCTCGCCCGAGGCGCTCAGGCGTCCGGCGATCTCCGAAAGCTTGTGCGAAGGGCTTTCGCGCATCACGTTGCGCGAGATCTTGAGCGAATCCAGCACCGGAAGCCGGGGGACGGACAAACCGACCCGCTTGCAGGACTCCCGGAGGAAGGGCGCGTCGAAGGAATGACCGTTGTGGGCCACCAGCAGGCTCGATTGTCCGCAAAACCGCAGGAATTGCGGCAGGACGTCGCGCGCGCAGGGCGCGTTCTCCACCATTTCGTCGGTGATGTGGTTCACCCGGGATGCGGCCTCGGGAATGTGCCGGTCGGGCTTGACCAGACTCTGGAAGGAAGCCTTCTCCACCACATCCATCCTTCCCGCCACCTTCTGGAAGCAGAATTTCACGGCTCCGATCTCGATGATCTCGTCGTTTTGCGGGGAAAGGCCGGTGGTTTCGAGGTCGAAGGCGACAAGCGTCGTGGGCAAGGCGAACATGGTCCCCGGAAAGCTAGCCTTCCCCATCCGCATCGCGGCACCCGCGGGTCGGGGAATCTGGGAGTATTTTTCCTGACCCCATGCAATTGGATCCCACCGGACATCCGACCACTCCTCGCGGCTTCGCGGCCGCGCTCCATACCTGCGGCATCAAGGTTTCGGGCTCGCCCGACCTCGCCTTGCTGGTCTCAGACACCGCCTGCCACTGGGACGCGGTGTTCACCACCAACGCCGTCGCCGCCGCGCCGGTTCTGCTGGGCAGGGAGCTTCTGGCCTCCGGACGGCCTCTGCGTGCGGTGTTGGTCAATTCCGGCAACGCCAACGCAGTGACCGGCCAGCAGGGAATCGAGGATGCCCGCGAAACGGCCAAGCTCCTGGAAACCTCCCTTTCGCTCCCCGAGTCCAGTGCCCTGGTCAGCTCCACCGGAGTCATCGGGGTGCCTCTTCCCATGGCCAAGATCCGTTCCGGCCTTCCGGCCATCGCTTCCCTGACTTCATCCTCCGGCGGGGCCCGGTTCGCCCGCGGGATCATGACCACGGACACACGGCCCAAGCACGCAGCCATCTCGTTTTCCCACGACGGTGGCGAGGTTCGCCTGGGAGGATGCGCCAAGGGCGCCGGCATGATCCATCCCCGCATGGCCACCATGCTTTCGTACCTCACTTGCGACGCGAAACTGCATCCGGACGTCCTGCGGGGGGCATTCCGCCGCGCGGTGGATGCCTCGTTCAACCGCATCTCGGTGGACGGCGACACGAGCACCAACGACACCTGCGTCCTTCTGGCCAACGGTGCTTCCGGTCTCGCCGAAATCCTTCCCGGAACTCCGGAAGCCGCGCGTTTCGAGGAGGCGTTGAAGATCCTGACCGCCCACTTGGCACGCGAGATCGTGCGCGACGGCGAGGGCGCCACCACCGTGGTTCGGCTGGACGTGGTGGGAGCCCGCGATGCCGACCAGGCCGAACGCGTGGCGCGCTCGGTGTGCAACAGCCCACTGGTGAAATGCGCCATCCATGGACGCGACCCCAACTGGGGACGCATCCTTTGCGCCGCCGGATACGCCGGAGCGGGAGTGGTCCCCCATTCCGTCGACCTCTCCATCCAGGAAGTACCCGTCCTCGTGCGCGGCACGCCGGTCTCCTTCGATGCGCCCGCCCTTTCCGGATCCATGCGCGGCGAGGAAGTCAAGATCCGTCTGGACCTGGGCCAGGGCGGCGCGGAAACGACCTTCTGGACCTGCGATTTCTCCGCCGAATACGTCTCCATCAACGCCGACTACACGACCTGAGGCCACACAGATGACCATCGCCTGCAAATTCGGAGGCACCTCCCTCGCCGACGCCGCACAATTCCGCAAGGTGGCGGGAATCGTCAAGGCGGATCCCGAACGCCGAGCGGTGGTGGTCTCGGCTCCTGGAAAGCGAAACAAGCAGGACCCGAAGATCACCGACATCCTGCTGTCCATCCACGACCTGGTCTCCCGAGGACTGTCGCCCGACCCTTCCTTCTCCCTCCTGCGGGAGCGATACCTGGACATCGAGAAGGAACTGGAGGTGGACGCGGGAATGGCCGAGCAGCTCAAGGCCTTCCAGATCGCGGTCCTTTCCGGCGCGGACCGCGACTGGATCGCTTCCCGCGGCGAACACTTCTCGGCCCGCATCATGGCCGCATTCCTGGGCGGCACCTTCGTGGATCCCGAGAACGCGGTTTTCATCAACTCCCTGGGATTGGTGGACGACCGCACCTGGACCGAACTTCCCGCACGCCTGCCGCGGGAAGGCATCTGCGTGATGCCGGGATTCTACGGCACCGGACCGCAGGGCAAGGTGAAGACCTTCTCGCGCGGAGGGTCCGACATCTCCGGTGCCATCCTGGCCCGAGCGGCCGGGGCGCGACTCTACG
This sequence comes from Fibrobacteria bacterium, assembly GCA_035352895.1. Classification (GTDB taxonomy): domain Bacteria; phylum Fibrobacterota; class Fibrobacteria; order UBA5070; family UBA5070; genus UBA5070. Next base: position 2,702 of record DAOPYN010000037.1, read on the forward strand.
AGAACTGGACCGACGTATCGGGACTCCTGATGGCCGACCCGCGGATCGTGGCGGACGCCTCCCCCATGGAGGTGGTCACCTACCGTGAATTGCGCGAACTTGCCTACTCCGGAGCCAACGTGTTCCACGAAGAGGCCATCCTCCCCTGCAAGCAAGCCGCCATCCCCATCCGGATCGCGAACACCAACCGGCCGTCCGACCCGGGAACCCTGATCGTTCCCGAGGACCAGGCCGCCGACCGTCCCATCGCCGGTGTCGCCGGTCGCTCCGGATTCTGCCTGCTGCAGATCGAGAAGGTCCTGATGAACAAGGAGCGGGGTTTCGGACGACGCGTCCTGGGAATCCTGGAGACCAACGGGGTGAGCTACGAGCTTTCCCCCTCGGGCATCGACTCGATGTGCGTGGTGATCGACGCGGAGGATTTCGCTCCCGTGGAGGAAGTGGTCCTCGAGGAGATCCGCCGATCCTGCGAACCGGACGCGATCGACGTGGAACGCGACATGGCCCTGATCGCCACGGTGGGTCGTGGCATGAGCCACCGGACGGGCGTGGCTTCCCGACTCTTCGGGTCCCTCGCCGACGCCGGCGTGAACGTGCGGATCATCGACCAGGGCGCTTCGGAGATCTCCATCATCGTCGGCGTTTCCTCCGGCGACCTCTCCCGCGGCATCCGGGCGATCTACGACGCGTTTGTCAGAAACTGACTCTCCTGGAGTGGAGGTGGTCCATCTGGACCCCTCCATCGTGGTGGTCCACAAGCCCGAGGACATGCTGGTGCACCGGGGAATGGGCGCAACCCGCCAGGAGGTGTTCCTCCTGCAGGCGGTCCGCGACCTCCTCGGCGAACGCGTGTTCCCTGTCCACCGTCTCGATCGTCCCACCGGCGGCCTGGTGGTTTTGGGGCGCAGCTCCCAAGCCGCCCGCCACCTCCAGGACAGTTGGAAATCGGGACGGGTGCGGAAGACCTACCAGGCCATCGCCAGGGGGTGGATGGCGGACCCGGCAGGACTTCGCGACGAAGCGTTGGACGATCCCGATTCCGGGATCGTCCATGAAGCCAGATCCACCTGGAGGGAACTCGACCGATGCGAGATTCCCTTTCCCCTTCCGGCATCCCGCCATCCCACTTCGCGATTCTGCCTCCTGGAGCTGGAACCGCTCACCGGCAGATGGCACCAGCTGCGCCGTCATCTGTCGCGGATGCACCACCCCATCGCCGGCGACACCACCCATGGCGACCGCCACGTGAACCACTTCCTGCACCAGCATTTCGGGTGGTGGCGCCTGATGCTCTGGGCGAAGACCCTGGAGTTCCCCCATCCGGAGACCGACCAGACCATGAGCTTCCAGGATCCATCGCGATTCGGGCTGGAACCCAATTGGCGCGACCTGTCCGGCTCCTGACGCCTCGCGTCCGGATTTCCCGCCGGACGCCGCTCCCATGGAATGGACCCCACCATTGGAGCGGGATTCAGTCCCTCAGATCGTGGGCGCGCGACCATTTCCCCACCAGATCGTCCACCTCCGAAGGGGTCATCACGAAGTTCTCACGCCCCGCCAGGTCCATGTGGCGATCCAGATGGGCCACCATCATTCCGGCGCACACGGAAACGTTCAGGCTTTCCGTGAAACCGTGTTGGGGAAGTCGGAAGACAAGGTCGGCGGCCCCGTAGATGTGCTGGGAATTCCCGGCGAACTCGGTCCCCAGGTAGATGGCCAACGGGGGATCCAGGGTGCATTCGTGGAAAGAGCGCTCGCCCTTGCTGGAGGCCACCGCGATCCGGAACCCCCGTCCCCGCAGATGCTCGAGACATTCGTGGCGGCTCTTCCAGCGAACCACGTCCAACCATTGGTCGGCACCCTTCACGATGGCTCCGGAGATGCGGAAGGGCCGGAGCTCCTCGATCACATGCACTTCCTGGATGCCGAAGCACTCGCAGGTGCGGAGGACCGCGGAAATGTTGTGCGGATCGAAGAAGTCCTCCAGCACGAAGGTGTACTTGCGTGTGCGGAGCGCGGCGACCTGCTGCATCTTGGCCAATCGGCCTTCGGTTGGTGGCATAGGAATCGCCAAAGATACCCTGTTGCCGTTGGTTTTTGTGGGAAGGCAATCCCTGGTTGACTTGGAATCCTCGAAGAGGATACGCTCCAGCCTGGTTTCCTTTCCTCTCAAGTTGGAGAGCGCACTCCGATGCCCAAAACCATCCTTCTCGTCGACGATTCCCCGATCTTCCGCCAGGTGGTCGCCGCCGCACTCGTGGAAGCCGGGTACGATGTCGTGGAGGCGGCCAACGGAAAAGACGGTCTGATCCTCCTGGATGGCCGGAGGATCCACCTGATCGTCTCCGACCTCAACATGCCCATCCTGGACGGACTCGCCTTCGTGCGCTGCGTCCGCGGTGTGGATGGGTACCAGCACACTCCCGTGGTCATGATGACCACCGTGACCAACGAGGAGAAGCGCGACGAAGCCCTCGCCGAAGGGATCCGCGCCTGGATCACAAAGCCATTCAAACCGGAGACCCTGATCGATGCCGTCGCCAAGATCCTCTAGGATGGAAGGACACGAGCAGGGGCGTTTTCTGTCGTGTCCTGCCGGGGCCGCGGCGATCCACCTGGCTGCATGCATCCTGCTGCCTTGGGTGACCATTCCATCCCTTCCCGTGGCCCTGGCCGTGACCATCGTGCTCATGGCCACATCCTGGTGGTGCATGCGTCCTCGCGTGGCATCGCATCCAGAACCAGTCCTCCCGACCCGGTCTTCCATCGAACCGACCGACTCTCCTGCCGCGCAGGAGGGACGCTTGCTCGAATTCGTGAAGACGGTGGTCCCCACTTGGAGCGCCAACGTGGAACTGGCCAGGTCCCAGACCGAAGTCGCGATCGCCAGCCTGGCCGGTCGGTTTTCCGGGATGCTGTCCGACCTGACCACCGCGCTCGGGTCCGGAACGGATGGCGCCAACACCGAACTCCTGGCCAGTCTCAGGCACGCCCAATCGGCCCTTCCCCAAGCGCTGGCCGCTCTTTCCGACGCGGCGACCAAACGGGACGGCTTCCTCAAGGAGATCCAGAGCCTTTCCTTGGCGATGGAGGAATTGGGCAGGCTCAGCGACGGAGTCACGCGCATCGCGTCCCAGACCACCCTGCTGGCGCTGAACGCATCCATAGAGGCGGCGCGCGCCGGAGCGGCGGGAGCGGGATTCTCCGTGGTGGCCACCGAGGTGAAGGATCTGTCCAAACTGTCCGGATCGACCGCCGCGCAGATCCGTCAGCGCGTCGGATCCATCGGAACCGAGATCCACCGCATCGTGCACAACGCGGAGGACATCACCTCCAGGGAACATTCGCTCATGGACCGGGCGGAGGATACGGTCCACCGCTCGCTGGAGGACCTTTCCATCCAGGCGACCAGGCTGGAGGAGAGGATCCGGGAATTGTCGGGTCTGAACAGGGGAATGGAGGATTCCATACGCTCCGTCCTTGTGGATCTCCAGTTCCAGGACCGCACCAGCCAGATCCTGACCTCCGTTCGGGACGACGCGGACCGTTTCCTACCGGCGATCGCCGAGGGCGACGTGCCGGATTCCACCGAATGGCTTTCGCAGCTCGCATCCACCTACACCACCGCGGAACAGCATGGGCTTTCCAGCGGACAGCCATCCCCCGGAGCCTCCTCCGGAATCACCTTCTTCTGACCCCATTTCGGGAAACGGACCAACGCAAATGGCAAAGACCATCCTGATCGTCGACGATTCGGCAAGCTTCCGCCAAGTGGTGGGGATGTCACTCTCGCAGGCGGGCTACGAGGTGCTCCAAGCCTCCGACGGAAAGGAAGCCCTGGGGCTCCTGGACGGTCGGAAGATCCACCTGATCGTCTCGGATCTGAACATGCCCGTCATGGATGGGCTTGCGTTCGTGCACGCAGCCAAGGAAGTCGCGCCGTACAGGTTCACACCGGTGATCATGCTGACCACCGTCACCAGCGACGAGAAGAAGGCGCAAGCCAAGGCCGAAGGCGTGAGGGCCTGGGTCAGCAAACCATTCCAGCCTCCGGTCCTTCTGGAGGCGATCGCCAAACTCGCCTCCGCCTGAGGAAGACCGCATGCAGATCAGCGTCACGAAGACCAAGGGACACGTGAAGACCAGGCTCAGCGGCGAATTGGAGATCTCCAACGTCGCCGAGGCCAGGGACCATCTCCTCCAAGTGGTGGAAGCGGGAACGGAAGCCACGATCGATTTCTCGAATCTCACGGAAATCGACACGTCGGGGATCCAGCTGGTCCTCGCGCTCCGCAAGCACATGTCCATGAATGACAGGAAATGCCGCATTGTCCATCCATCTCCATCCGTGGCCGAGGCGTTCGAACTGCTCGGCCTCCTGGATGTATTCGACGAATCCATCCTCGGTTCCCAGGCGAAAGGCTGAACATGGACATGCAAGCGGCTAGACAAGCCCTGGTGCAGGAATCGCGGGATCTCCTCCGGGAAATGGAACAGGCGCTCCTGCGGATGGAATCGGAGGGATTCGACGAGGAATCGATCCATGCGGTCTTCCGCGCGGCGCATACCATCAAGGGATCGGCCGGCCTCTTCGGGCTGGAGGGGATCGTCGGATTCACCCACGTCCTGGAATCCCTCCTGGACGAAATCCGTTCCGGGAAGACGGTTCCGGCGCCCTCGATGATCTCCCTGTTCCTCGAATGCGGCGACCACCTGGAATGCCTCGTTGACAATTTCGAGAAGGGCGAACCGGAATCCGCGCAGCAGCTCGCCAACGGCAGGCGTCTGCTGGAACACCTGCGTCCGGCCAGCAGATTGCCGGTCAAGGTCTGCCGAACCCCGGCACCGTCCGAAACTCCGGTCGAGGAGATCCCCCGCGACGGCCAAGGAGTGGAAAGCGACACATGGCACCTGTCCATCCGCCTCGCTCCGGACGTCCTGCGCGCGGGAATCGATCCCATCTCCTTGTTCAGGTATCTCGCCAAGCTCGGGGAGATCTGCAAGATCGAGACCCTGGACGACCGGCTTCCCGACATCGCCTCGATGGACCCGGAGGAATGCCATCTGGGTTTCGAGGTCCAGTTCCGCGGCCATGCGAGCCGCCAGGCGCTTGAATCCGTCTTCGAATTCGTGGCGGAGGGTTCGTCGATCCGGATGATCCCGCCCCACGCGCAGATCGTCGAATACCTGGAACTCATCCGTTCCCTTCCGGAAGGCCCGGACCGTCTGGGCGAGATCCTGGTGGCTTGCGGAGCGCTCACGCCGGTGGAACTGCAATCGGTGCTGGACCTGCAACAACGATCGACGGAGCCGAAGCCTCCGGTACTGGGCCAGATCCTGCTGGAAGAGAAGGTGGTCCCTCCGGTCGTGGTGGCCGCCGCCCTGAAGAAACAGCAGTCGTCCCGGGAGAAGAGCAGCCAGGAGAACCGCTCGGTGAAGGTCGACGTCGCCAAGCTCGACCTCCTGATCAACCTGGTGGGAGAACTGGTGATCGCGGCGGCCGGAGCCAAGATCGCCGCGATCCGGGAAAAAACGCCGTCGTGCGAGGAAGCCGTGAACGGTGTGACCAAGCTCGTGGAGGAGATCCGCGACGCGTCCCTGGGGCTGCGCATGATTCCCGTGGGCGAGGTGTTCAGCCGGTTTCCCCGCGTGGTCCGCGACCTCGCCAAGGACCTCGGGAAGAAGATCGACCTGGTCATCACCGGAGCCGAGACGGAACTCGACAAATCCATGGTGGAAAAGCTCCTGGACCCCCTCACGCACATCATGCGCAACGCGATCGACCATGGCATCGAACCGGTGGACAAGCGCCTGGCCATGGGGAAGCCGGAGACCGGAACCATCCACATGGACGCCTGGCACGAGTCGGGAAGCATCATGATCGAGATTTCCGACGACGGAGGGGGTCTGGATCGCGAACGCATCCTCGCCAAAGCGATCGCCAGCGGCCTGGTCCAGCCGGGTCAGGAATTGACGGATCGCGAGCTGGAACGCCTCATCTTCGAACCCGGGTTCAGCACCGCCGAGACGGTGACCAACCTGTCCGGGCGCGGCGTGGGCATGGACGTGGTCAAGCGCAACATCGAACAGCTCCACGGGGAGATCGAGGTGGCGAACCGTCCAGGCCAGGGCACCGCGATGCGCATCCGGCTGCCCCTCACGCTCGCGATCATCGATGGGTTCCAGATCATGGCCGGCGACGCCGCCTACGTGGTTCCGTTGGATCTGGTGAAGGAATGCGCCGACCTGGTGGAATCCAACGTCCACGGGGACCTGGTGACCATGCGTGGGGAATCCCTCCCCTTCATCCGGCTGCGCGACCTGTTTCACGTTCCCGGAAACCGCCCCGCTCGCGAAAGCATCGTCGTCGTCCAGTACGGATCCAACCGGCTGGGCATCGTGGTCGACCAGTTGGCCGGCGAACTCCAGGCGGTGATCAAGCCCATGGGTACGCTATTCAGGGAGCTCAAGGCGATCGGCGGCACGACCATCCTGGGCAACGGCTCCGTCGCCCTGATCCTGGATGTTCCCCACCTGAGCCTGACAGCCACGAAACGTCTCGCCTCCAGCAGGCTGGAAACCCGGGAAGCCGTACCCGGAATCCTCCACAACGAATCCACCAACCCACACCCAGAAACGCAAGGTCCACGATGAACATCCTGAATAGCCTCAAGTTGTCGACGCGGCTGGTTTCCGCCTTCCTGTTCGTCGCGGCGATCGCCGCGTTCATCGGGATCGTGGCCATCCTGGAGATCCGGAAGGCCGACGAAAGAGCCAACGAGCTCTACACCCGCTACACGGTGGGTCTCGAGCACATCTTCACCTGCTACACAACCTTCCAGAAAGCCCGGGTCAAGACGCGGGATGCCATCCTCGCCACCGAGCCATCCGAGGTCGAAGACGCAATCCGGAGCATCTCGCCGATGGTGGACACCGTCAACAGGAGACTCGAGGCGTACGAAAACCTGATGAACACCCGCCACGACACGGATCTTCTCCAGAACTACAAATCCGCGCGCGTGGGATACGCCGCGGTGCGGGACACCATCTACCGCTACGCGAGAGCCGGCAACGACCAGGCGGCGATCCTTGCCAACGTCCGTGGCGCGGCTGCGGTCAGCGCCTACGACAAGTCCATCGAGGACATGGTGGTGAATTCCCTCCTGAAGGCCAGGAGCGCCGCCCAGGAAATCCACCAGACAAGCGAACGATCCACGAAAACCTTCACGATCATGGTCGTCTGCGGATTCGTCATGGCGATCGGTCTGGGCCTCCTCCTGACGTTCATGGTCGTCCGCCAACTCGGAGGGGAACCCGACTACGCCGGGGAAGTGGTCCGCAAGGTCGCCAACGGCGACCTCACGATCGACGTCCGGGTCCGTCCGGGGGATACATCGAGCCTGCTCGCATCCATGAAGCAGATGACGGAGAAGCTCCTTTCGGTGATGCTCGAGATCCGCGGTTCGGCCGACACTCTGGCTTCGGCCTCGGAACAGATCTCCGCCTCGGCGCAATCGCTGTCGCAAAGCGCCACCGAACAGGCGGCCAACGTCGAGGAAACCTCGGCCTCCGTGGAGGAGATCACCGCCACCGTCGCCCAGAACACGGAAAACGCCAAGGTGACCGACGACATCGCCAGCCGTTCCGCCGGCCATGCCCGCGAAGGCGGTGGAGCCGTCGGCCAGACGGTGGCCGCCATGCGCCAGATCGCGCAGAAGATCGGGATCATCGACGACATCGCCTACCAGACCAACCTCCTGGCATTGAATGCGGCCATCGAGGCGGCGCGGGCGGGAGAGCACGGGAAGGGATTCGCGGTGGTTGCCGCCGAGGTGCGGAAGCTCGCCGAACGCAGCCAGGTGGCGGCCCAGGAGATCGGCGAAGTGGCAACGAATTCCGTCACGCTGTCCGAACGCGCGGGCAAGCTCCTCGACGACCTGGTTCCGTCCATCGCCAAGACCGCCGATCTGGTGCAGGAGATCGCGGCGGCCTCCAAGGAGCAGGCGACCGGCCTCGCGCAGATCAATACCTCGGTATCGCAGCTTTCCATCACCACGCAGAGCACGGCATCGGCTTCCGAGGAGCTGTCTTCCACCTCGGAGGAGATGAGCGCCCAGGCCGTGAACCTGCAGGAGGTCGTCTCGTTCTTCAAGGTAGGGGACGCGCGTGGTGGGAGGACGATCGGAAGGAAAGCGTCGAGCCCACGATCGGCAGGGCTCGCACCACGGGCTCCCAAGCAGCTCCCGGGCGCCACCGAACCCGACGAATCGGGCTTCGCACGGTTCTGAAAGGAGATCACGCCATGACACTCCTCCTCGAAACCAGGAAGCCGGAAATCGACGCCATCGTGCAGTTCTTGACCTTCCGTCTGGGAGGCGAGAATTTCGGCATTCCCATCGAGCGCGTACGCGAGATCCTCCAGTTCGTGGAACCGACCTTGATCCCCATGATGCCTCCGTTCCTCTGCGGAGTCATCAACCTGCGTGGCGCGGTGGTTCCCGTCATCGACCTGCAATGCCGGTTCGGTCGCGAGACCACCAACGTCGCCCACCGTTCGTGCATCGTGATCGTCGAGATCGAATACGATGGCGCCGCGCACTCGCTGGGGATCCTGGTCGATGCGGTCGACGAGGTACTTGCCGTCGAACGGTCGCGGATCGAGCCCAAGCCGACGTTCGGGACCAAGATCCGTTCCGACTTCGTCGACGGATTGCTGAACCTCGAAAAGCGCTTTGTCGTGACCTTGGACATCCAGCAGGTGCTTTCGATCGACGAGCTGGCCACTTTGGTGGGAACCACGGTGGAACGGACCTGATGGACATCGTCATCCCTGCGCCAGGGATGGCCCTTCCCGACTTGCGCGAACAACGATTCCAATTCGAATCCAGGAGCCCGAAATGAAGTGGTTCATCAATTTGAAACTCGCACACAAGCTCGTCTTCTCGTTCCTGGTCTGCTCGATCGTGACGGTGGCGGTGGGCGCTTATTCCTTGAGCCGCATCGTGGAGATGCGTTCCGGTCTGAGGACCACCTACTCCGACAACCTCCGGTCCATCCATCTGCTGGGAGCCGCAGCGCAGCGCCAGTGCGTCCACAGCCGTGTCTACGTGCGCCTTCCTTCGCAGAAGGACCCGGTTGTCCGCGAGGAGAGCCAGGAACGTGCGGGCAAGCACTGGGAGAGAATGCAAGGGTACCTGGAGGAATACCGGAAGCTCCCCCGCGGCCCAGAGGAAGACAAGCGGCTGGCCGATCTCGACGCGTCCCTACAACCCTACCTCGCCTCCCTGGAGAAGTTGAAGTCCATCCTGGCGACGGGAAACCTCGATTCGGCTTCCGACTACAGCAACGGTGCGGCGCGCAAGGCCTCCAACGCCGTGGAGGCATCCTTCGATTCGCTGATGAGCGTGAGCGTGGACGAAGCCCGGATGTTCAACGACCTCGCCGAACAACGAGCTGCGGAGGCATTCCGCGTCGTCATGACGCTCATCGCCCTCTCGGCGCTGGCCGCCTTTCTTCTTGGCATCCTGCTCACACGCATCGTTTCGCGCCAGCTGGGGGGCGATCCTTCCTATGCGGCGGAGATCGTCAACAGGGTGGCCGAGGGCGAGTTCGACATCCAGGTTCGGCTGCGCGCCGGAGACACCACGAGTCTCCTTGCGGCGATGTCGCGGATGAGCCAGAGCCTTCTCGCCCAACTGGGCGGCAAACCCGAATACGCGGTGGAGGTCGTCCGCAAGGTGGCGATCGGCGACCTGAGCGTGCAGGTGCAGACCCGGCCCGGCGACACCACCAGTGTGCTGGCCGCCATGAAACAGATGACCGAAAAGCTCCTTTCCGTGATCCGGGAGATCCGCAGTGCGGCCGACACCCTGGCGTCGGCCTCGGAGGAGATCTCCGCCTCCGCGCAATCGCTCTCGCAGGGAGCCACCGAACAGGCAGCCAACGTCGAGGAGACTTCCGCTTCGGTGGAGGAGATCACCGCCACCGTGGCGCAGAACACGGAAAACGCCAAGGTGACCGACGACATCGCCAGCCGTTCCGCCGGTCATGCCAAGGAAGGCGGCGAAGCGGTGGGAGCCACGGTCGCCGCGATGCGGCAGATCGCCCAGAAGATCGGGATCATCGACGACATCGCCTACCAGACCAACCTCCTGGCGCTGAACGCCGCCATCGAGGCGGCGCGGGCCGGCGAACATGGGAAAGGATTCGCGGTGGTGGCCGCCGAGGTCCGCAAGCTGGCCGAACGCAGCCAGGTGGCGGCCCAGGAAATCGGCGAAGTCGCTACGAATTCCGTCACGCTTTCCGAACGCGCGGGCAAACTCCTGGGCGATCTGGTTCCGTCCATCGCCAAGACCGCCGATCTCGTGCAGGAAATCGCTGCGGCATCCAAGGAGCAAGCCTCCGGACTCGTGCAGATCAATACATCCGTGTCCCAGCTTTCCATCACCACGCAGAGCACGGCATCGGCTTCCGAACAGCTCAGTTCCACCGCCGAGGAGATGAGCGCCCAGGCCATGAGCCTGCAGGAAACCGTGGCGTTCTTCCAGACGGGAGATCCGTCCATGCCCCGCACCGGATCGCGGGGGAGCGCTCCTTCCGGGAAATCGTCGCGGTTCGGCACGCGTGCCGGACACGCCGCGGGGCGATTCTGAGGATCCATGCCCGCATCGTTCCATGAATCGAGGTGACCCATGGACTGGTTCAATTCCCTGAAGCTTCGCTCCAGGATCCTGTTCGCTCCTTTGTGCGTGCTCATCTTGTTCGCTGGGAGCGTCGCCTTCCTGATCGCCCAATTGAAGACCACGGAGGCCACGGCGAGGAATTTCGCCGAGCTCTCCCAGATCGACCACGTCGCCCAGACGGCTGCCGCCAATACCTACAAGGGCATGTGCTGGGCTTCGGCGGGATTCCCCCGGACGCGCATCGACAGCCTGTTCAAGTCCAACCTGTCGCGACTGGACAGCCTCCACAAGGAACTGGTCGCCGACACGGCGGTTCTCCTCGGGGACGATCGGCTCGGGATCCAACTGGCCGACAGTCTGCTTTCCGGATACCGGAAGGTGGTGGCCGACATGCAGGACCTCGCGATCGGTGACGTGGGCTTCGCCAGCACGTACCTGGCATCCGCCGAGAAGAAGTTCCATGCCCTGGACACGACCATCGGCCGTCGCATGGCCAGCCAGGAGCGAAGGATGGAAGAGGCGCTCATGGCTTCCAGACGCACCAGCCAGGGAGCTCTCGGATTCGGGATCCTCACTGGCGTACTCGTTTCCCTGCTGGTCGCCTTGCGCGTGGTGCGCCAGATCGGAGGCGAGCCCGGCTACGCCGCCGAAGTGGTGCGGCGCACCGCGGAAGGGGATTTCGTCACCGGTGTCGAACTCGGCGAGGACGACACAGGAAGTCTGCTCTTCGACCTGGATCGCATGAGGCGGAGCCTGCTCGCCAAGCTGGGCGGTCCGCCCGACCTGGCGCTCGCCGTCGTGCGGAGCCTCGCCGAAGGCGACCTGAGCATGGAGGTGAAGCCCCTGCCCGGCGACACCACCAGCATCCTGGCCGCCATGAAACAGATGACCGACAAGCTCCTTTGCGTGATCCGGGAGATCCGCGGCTCGGCCGACACGCTGGCCTCGGCCTCCGAGCAGATCGCCGCATCCGCGCAGTCCCTGTCGCAGAGCGCGGCGGAGCAGGCATCGAATGTCGAGGAAACGTCCGCTTCCGTGGAGGAGATCACCGCCACCGTCGCCCACAACACCGAAAACGCCAAGGTGACCGACGACATCGCCAGCCGTTCCGCAAGCCACGCCAAGGAGGGAGGCGTAGCCGTTGGAGCCACGGTCGCCGCGATGCGGCAGATCGCCCAGAAGATCGGGATCATCGACGACATCGCCTACCAGACCAACCTCCTGGCGCTGAACGCCGCCATCGAGGCGGCGCGGGCCGGCGAACATGGGAAAGGATTCGCGGTGGTGGCCGCCGAGGTCCGCAAGCTGGCCGAACGCAGCCAGGTGGCGGCCCAGGAGATCGGGGAAGTCGCGACGAATTCCGTCTCGCTTTCCGAACACGCCGGCGAGCTCCTGGGCGAACTGGTTCCGTCCATCGCCAAGACCGCCGACCTCGTCCAGGAAATCGCGGCGGCCTCCAAGGAGCAGGCGTCGGGACTCGGACAGATCAACACGTCCATGTCCCACCTGTCCATCACGACCCAGAGCAACGCATCCGCCTCCGAGCAACTGAGTTCGACGGCCGAGGAGATGAGCGCCCAGGCGATCAACCTCCAGGAGACGATCTCCTTCTTCCGCACCGGGAACGAGCCCGCGGAGGTCGCTCCTGCGCGTTCGTTCGGGGCCTCCGCCTTCGCTGAACGGGAACGCACCCCGTCACGCCCCTTCCGGCCGGATTCGACATACCCCGGCGATCCCGACGAATCGGAGTTCGCCCGGTTCTGATCCGAAGCCCCATCGTCCCGGCAGATCCGGATCCCCCGAGGTGGAGATTGAAAAAAGAAGACATCATCGAGAACCGCATGGTCACGGACACCGACTTCCGGCTCTTCCAGAAGCTGTTCGACGAGGCCATCGGGCTGCACCTGTCCGCGCACAAGAAGCTCCTGTTGAGCGGACGCCTGGGAAAGCGCGTCGTCAAGCTGGGCCTGTCCGGATTCCACCAGTACTACGAGCTTCTCGCAGGCGGTACGGATCCCGAGGAGTTCCAGCGCGCCATCGACCTCATCACCACCCACGAGACCTTCTTTTTCCGGGAGGTCCACCACTTCGATCTGCTCCGCGACCAGATCGCCCCCCACCGGGAGCCGGGAAGACCGCTCAAGGTCTGGAGCGGAGCCTGCTCCACCGGCGAGGAGCCCTGGTCGATCGCCATGGTCCTGCACGACGCCCTGGGCGAGACGGGATGGGAACTTGTCGCCTCCGACGTGAGCCAGGACGTCCTTTCGCGTGCCGCGCGCGGCCTCTACAAGATGGAGCGCATCGAAGGCATCCCCCCGGCGTACCTCAAGGCCTACTGCCTCAAGGGAATGAACGAATACCAGGGGATGCTCCTCATCCAGAAATTCCTGCGCGAGAAGGTGCGGTTCCGGACGGTGAACCTGCTCGAGATCCCCAACGACATGAACAACTTCGACGTCGTTTTCCTACGCAACGTCATCATCTACTTCGATGCCCCGACCAAGGAACGGATCCTCCAATCGGTCTGCCAGCGTCTTCGCCCAGGAGGGTGGCTGCTCCTGGGGCATTCCGAATCCTTGACGGGGATGGACCTTCCGTTGCGCCAGATCCGCCCCTCCATCTTCCGGCGCCATCCATGACCACGCCGGAGACCCGTGCCGTCCAGGAGATTCCATGCCCATCCAAGTCCTGATCGTCGACGATTCCGCCGTGATGCGGCAGGTGATGACGGAAATCCTGGGAAAGCATTCCGACATCCAGGTGATGGGTGCCGCCCCGGATCCGATCTTCGCGATGGAACGGATGAAGGTCCAGTGGCCGGACGTGGTGATCCTGGACGTGGAGATGCCGCGGATGGACGGGGTGTCGTTCCTGCAGAAGATCATGGCTACCCGACCGGTTCCCGTGATCATCTGCTCCACCCTGGCCGGACGGGGAACGGATGTGAGCTACAACGCCCTTGCGGCGGGAGCCTTCGCGATCGTGGAGAAGCCCAAGCTGGGTCTCAAGGATTTCCTGAAGGGCAGCGCCTCCGACCTGGTCTCCATCGTCCGCGCAGCCTCCGGAGCGAGGATGGACCGCATGCTGGCCCAACCGTCGACGCCAAATTCCCCGAGTCCACCAGAAGCGCGGCCGAAACTCTCGGCCGACGAGATGATCCCGGCTCCATCCGCCAGCCGGACGGCCCGGATGACGGAAAGGTTCGTGGCGATCGGCTGCTCCACGGGTGGTACCCAGGCGTTGGAACTGGTCCTCACCGCCCTTCCCCGGACCTCGCCCGGGATCGTGGTCGTCCAGCACATGCCGGAGCAGTTCACCAAAGGATTCGCCCAGCGGCTGAACAAGCTCTGCCAGGTGGAAGTGAAGGAAGCAGAGACCGGCGATCGCGTGCTTCCCGGCCGTGCGATCATCGCCCAGGGCGGCAAGCACCTGCTGGTGGAGAGAAGCGGCGCCCAGTACCGCGTCGAGGTCAAGGATGGTCCTCTGGTCAGCCGCCACAAGCCCTCCGTCGACGTCCTGTTCCGTTCGGTGGCCAAGTCGGCCGGCCCCAACGCGACAGGGTTCATCATGACCGGGATGGGCGACGACGGAGCCAGGGGGCTTCGGGAGATGCACGACGCCGGCTCCACCACCTACGCCCAGGACGAAGCTTCCTGCGTGGTCTTCGGGATGCCCAAGGAGGCCATCAAGCTGGGAGGCGTGGACCATGTGGTGCCCCTTTCGCGCATCCCCTCCCTGATCGAGGCGATCTACGCCCGGGAGCTGCACGCGTAGGATCCGCCATGCCGGAGTGGGTTCGGATGGGCGACTGAAGCTAGATTATGGCCTTCCTCGGATCGCCGGGTGCGCGAGCATCCATCGATGCGATGGATGCATCGAGACCCGAACCGGCCGTCATCGCCGGCCATGCCGCACCACCCCACCAACGGAGGTCCCTCTGGGCACCCTGCAACGACTGCTCGAGTACAGACACTTCCTGGCTCAGACCGTCCTGCTGTTCTCCATCTATTCCTTCGCGGGGTGGGTGATCGAAGTGATCTACCGCTCCTCGCGCACGCGGGCATTCGTCAACGCGGGCTTCCTGCGCGGCCCCTTCCTGCCCATCTACGGCCTCGGCTCCCTGAGCGTCCTCTCCTTGGCGCCCTGGCTGGACCAATGGGGCCACATCGTCCAGTTCGTGGCCTTCGGAGTCGTCCTGACGGTCGTGGAATACGGGATCGGCACCCTCTGCGAGAAGTCCTTCGGCGTGCGGATGTGGGACTATTCGGAGAACGCCATGAACCTCCACGGGAGGGTCTGTCTGCCGTTCTCCGTCCTCTGGGCCGCCCTGGCGTGGCTCTTCTCCGGATTCGTCCACCCCCACGTCCGCGATGCGGTCGACGCGATGGATCCGCGCTTGGTCCAGGCGACGGCATCCGCGCTCACCGCGTACTTCCTCCTGGATTTCGCCGTGTCCGTGAACCTCCTCTACAACCTGGTCGACCAGCTTTCCCGCATCTACCGGCGCCACGCCAGCTTCAGCGGCGCGGAACGAGGACGGTTCGCCAAGCCCTTCCAGCGGCTGCTCATCGCGTTCCCCAACCTGGGCAAGTACCTGGACGCCGCATCCGACCTCCGTGCCCGGATCGACAACCGGCTGTCCGCGCTTCAGGTGCGTTTCCTGTCCTTCCTGGAATCGCGCATGCCCCAGGAGGACGAGTTCCGCCGCTTCGTGCGGGACATCGCGGTGCACCCCGAATTCTCCCGGACCAGGCTGTTTCGCCACCACGACAGCTCCATCTTCCGCCACGCCTTGCGGGTCTCCATGATCTCCTACCGGATCGGGAAATACCTGCACCTGGACGCCCGCGCCATGGCACGCGGCGGGCTGTTGCACGATTTCTTCCTGTACGACTGGAGGAACCACGACCTTCCGGACCTGGCCAAGGAGAAGTTCCACGGATTCGAGCACCCCTACATCGCGCTGCGCAACGCCCAGCGGCACTTCACGCTCACCGCGCTGGAGAGGGACATCATCGCCAAGCACATGTGGCCTCTGACCTCCCGCCCTCCACGGCACATGGAATCCATCCTGGTGTGCGCGGTGGACAAGATCGTGGCCACTCGGGAATTCTGGAGTCCCGTCCGGACCCGGGGCATGCCTTCCACGCCTGTCCAGGAAGGGACCTGAGGCGTCCTTGGAATCGCCTCAGGGAGAGACGGCGGAGGTGTCGGTAGGAATTTCGCTCCGGCTGGCGGTATCCACCCGCGGATCGGTCGCAGTGGAGTCCTTGGCGGGCTGGGGACCCGTCTCCTCCATGTCGGGCACGTCCTCCTGGTCGTCGTCCGGCTCCACCTTGGGAACGTCCCCGATCCCCTTGAAGTTGCGGAGATTCTGCAGGATCGCCGCCTTGCGGAAGTTCACGAACCTGGAATCGCGATCCGGCCTGACCTTCAGCGGCTTGGGGAGCACCGCCGCCAGCCGTGCGGCCTGGTCCAGACTCAACTGGGACGCATCCACCCCGAAATAATGGCGGGAAGCCGCCTGGGCACCGTAGATCCCCGGCCCCCATTCGATCACGTTGAGGTAGATCTCCAGGATCCGGTCCTTGGTCAAAAAATGCTCCAGAGCCACGGTGTAGAGCGCTTCCTTGGCCTTGCGGACCATGGAACGCTTGGGCGAGAGGTAGAGGTTCTTGGCCAGCTGCTGGGTGATGGTGCTGCCACCGCGCTTCCAAGCACCCTTGGTCTGTGCTTCCCGGAAGGCGCGTTCCATGGCGTCCAGGTCGAATCCGTTGTGCTGGTAGAAGCGATCGTCCTCGCCGGTCAGGACCGCGTTCTGGAGGTTCTTGGAAATCCTCGACAGCGGGACGGGCTCCCAACGCACATCCACCGTCTTGCCGGAATCCCTCCATTGTTCCTCGCGGTACTCCATGAAGCTGGTCTTTTCCGGAAGACGGTCGTCCAATCCCGCCACGGAATCGTACAGGCGCCAGCATTTCCAGGCGGCGATCCCCAGCAGGATGGTTCCCACGATCGAAAACGCCACCGCGTAGGCCAGGAACAACGCCTTCAGGAATCGCCATGCCACCCGGGAGATATCCCAGAGCTTGCGTGGAAAGGTGACCAGGTTCGGACTGCGAAGTTTGGGAAGGAATGCCATGAGAACCGGAAAAGTACCTCCCGAACCCAGCGATGGCCGCAAGTGTTTAGTATCATTACGGGTCTCTGTCGACGGTCTCTTTCCTGTCCGAAACCGAAAGGTCATCAGTGGTTTCCAACCAGTTGCACTACGATCCAGACGAAGTCTACCAGAAGAACATGTCTCCGTTCGAATCGGTGGTCGTCGCCGCCCAGGAAGCCCGTTTCATCAACGAACAGGCTCGTCTTGGATTCCTGGATCTCAAGGGCGTGAAGCCCACCACCGTGGCCCTGGACCGACTGCGCGAAGGCAAGGTCAAGATCTCCGTGGAGGAGTGAGTCGTTGTCCTCCGTGTCCGGTCGGCGCATCCTGCTGGGCATTTCCGGAGGCATCGCAGCCTACAAGACGCCTGAACTCGTGCGCCTCCTGCAGAAGCGGGGGGCGCTCGTTCGTTGTGTGGCCACGGAAAACGCACTGAGGCTGGTGTCGCGCGATACCCTGGCCACTCTCACCCAGGGGCCGGTGGATCACTCGGTGTGGGAAACGGGCGGTCCCGCCCACACCCAGCACATCGACTGGGCCCAATGGGCGGACGTGTTCGTGGTGGCACCGCTCACCGCCAACAGCGCCGCCAAATTCGCGCATGGACTGGCCGACGACGCCTTGAGCCTGGCCTGGATCTCCTGCACCTGTCCCAAACTCGTCTGCCCGGCGATGAACACCCGCATGCTCCACGCCACCGCCACCCAGCGGAACCTCGCCATGCTTTCCGCGGACGGCATCCAGGTGATGGCTCCCGACACGGGCGACCTGGCCTGCGGAGAGACGGGCGAAGGGCGGATGCCGGATCCCATCCGGATCGCCGACGAGGTCGAACGGCTTCTCGCACGCAGGACCTCGCGTCCGCGGCGGATTCTCCTGACCATGGGCCGCACGGAGGAAGCCATCGACGACGTGCGGATGATCACCAACAGGAGCTCCGGGCGCACCGGCGCCGACATCGCCCGGGAAGCCATCCTGCGTGGACATTTATTGACCGTGGTTGCCGGTCCTTGCGAAGCCGCGATCCCGACGGGCGCCGTGGTGATCCGTGTGCGATCCGCCCTGGAGATGTGCAAGGCCACCCTGGATGCCTGGCCCAACCACGATCTCGCCATCTGCGCGGCCGCGGTCGCCGATTTCCGCCCAGCCTCTCCCGCCACGGGCAAGATCCCCGCGTCGCGGGGAATGGACCGGCTGGAACTGGTCCCCAATCCGGACATCCTCCGCGAACTGTGCGCCACCAAAGGAATCCGCAAAGTGGTGGGTTTCGCCCTGGAAAGCGGCGATCTGTCCCGCGGCTCCCAAAAGCTTCACGACAAGGGCGCCGATCTGGCCGTGTGCAACGATCCCCTCCTGGATCCGTCCAAGGGCGGTTTCGGAACCGATGCCGTCTGGGGTTGGATCGGGCCCGCCGGCAAGGAGCCCACTGCCGCCTGGATGGCCAAGCGGGATCTGGCCTCCGTGCTCCTGGACAAGCTGGAAGCCCTATGAGCCTTTCCGAACCGATCGCGCGCTGGGTCCGCTACCAGCAGGAGCTCGGCATCGACGAGGTGATCCTGGACGTGCCGTTCTCCAGTGTGGCTCCGGCCCCCCCCACGGCCGCGCGCCGCCCCGCGGCACCGACCGCCCCCCCCGTGCGTCCGCCCGTTTCGACGGCTCGACCCGCTCCGATCCCCCCCCCGGTGGCCACCACGCCATCCGGAGCGTTTCCAAGGCCAACCCCGCAGCCGGCTCCCAGGGCATCCGTGCCACCACCGATTCCCGCTCCACCGAGCCGTTCGGCCATCCCCACCTTCGCCAACCTCCAGGAACTTTCCGACCACGCGCGCTCCTGCACACGCTGCGTGCTCTCCCGCCGTCGGCGGAGCGTACTGGCCAGCGGCGGCCCGGAAACCTCCTCCTGGGCGGTGCTCACGCTCTACGCCTGGGGCGAGGATGCCGATCGCGGCGGCGTGCTCGCCGGCGACTACGCCAAGGGTCTGCTCGAGCTGGCAGCCGAAGCTGGGCTGCCCCAGCCCGCCGTGGCCGCCATCTTCGCCTGCACTCCGGACGACCCTGCCGACACAACCATCCAGGGCTTCACCGAAGCGGTCCGATGCCGCGGCCACTGGCTGCAACGACTGAAATTGTCCAAGGCGCGGGCCGTCCTGGTGCTGGACCACAAGGCCACCCAGCTGGCCCGCGGTCCGCAAGGGTCGGTGGCCTGGCCCGCCTTCCGCGGCGAGCGCTGGGAACTGGACGGCATCCCGGCCATTTCCACCCACCATCCGACCCGCTTGGCGCGCCAGGCCGCGTTGGAACCCGACGTCCGCGCCGACCTGGAGCGGATCCGACTCATCCTGGAAGGAAGGTCCTGATGGACCCCCGCATGGGACTGCCCCGCTCCGACGAGGCCGAACGCTCCGTCCTGGGAGGGATCCTCCGCGACTGGCGGGTCCTGGACGACCTCATCTCGGAAGTGGATTCGGCGGACTTCTACGCCGAGCGCAACCGGGTGGTGTTCGAGGCGATGCGCCAGCTGTCCCAGGAGCAGACCCCGGTCGACCTGGTGACCCTCTCCGAGAGGTTGCGGCGCGACAAGAAGCTGGAAATGGTGGGAGGCGAACCCTACCTGATGGACCTCGCGGATTCCGTGGTGTCGGCGGCGGGGATTTCCGCCCACGCCAGGATCGTGCGCGAGAAGAGCCTCCTGCGCTCCCTCATCGAGAGCACCCGCAAGATCAACGAGATGGCCTTCGAGGACGGCGAGGACACCGCCGTCGTGCTGGACCGCGCGGCCACCGAGATCATGCAGGTGGCCAATCGGCGCGCCGCCCACAAGCTGCTTCCGATCAAGGACCTCATCCACAGCACCCTGCAGAACATCGCGACCTACGGCGAGGGCCTCCTGGGAACGCCCTCGGGTTTCCGCGACATCGACGAGACCCTGCGCGGTCTGCGCAGGCAGGCCATGATCGTGCTGGCGGCCCGACCCGGCGTGGGAAAGACGGCTCTGGCACTGAACATCGCGCTGAACGCCGCCTGCGGCGTGGGCGATCCGGAAGGCAAGCGCCACCCGGTGGCCATCTTCAGCCTGGAAATGGGCTACATGGAGCTGGTGGAACGCCTGATCTGTTCGGCGGCGGAGATCGACAGCCGCGAACTCCACAAGGGCAACTACCTGCCCCAGAAGCTCCAGCGCGACATCGAACCCATCTACCACGCCCCCATCTACATCGACGACACCTCCGGCATGAACATCCTGGAGCTGCGCGCCCGCTGCAAGCGGCTTTCCAGCCAGCTGCGCCAACAGGGGGAATCGCTCGACCTGATCGTGATCGACTACCTGCAGCTGATGGAAGCGCCCACCGGAAAGGGCGGAGGAGGAGGCGACAACCGCCAGGCGGAGGTCGCCCAGATCTCGCGCGGGCTCAAGCAACTGGCCAAGGAAATCGACTGCCCGGTCCTGGCGCTGTCCCAGCTCTCGCGCGAGCCGGCCAAGGGCGACGCGAAGCCCAAGCTGCACCACCTGCGCGAATCGGGCGCCATCGAACAGGACGCCGACGTCGTGGCCTTCCTCCATCCCGATCCGGAACAGCCATCCAAGGTGGAGTTCCTGATCCAGAAGCACCGCGCCGGCCCCCAGCGCGACATTCCCCTGCTGTTTAGGAAGGAGTACACTCGCTACTACGACTTCACCGATCGCGAGGAACCCGTCTATGGGTACGAGTAGGTTTCCGGATCCACTCCTGGTCCTGGACTCCCTGGGGGAGATCACCCTCAGGATCCTGAGACGCGTCCACGGCGCCATCCTGGACGGGTTGGCTTCCGTCGGCGGCGTACTGGTCATGTGCGGACAGATCATGGCGCTCTTTCCCAAGGCCCTGAGCCAACCCGAATCCGTCATCAAGGAGGCCATGCGCCTGGGGGTCGCCTCCATCCCCCTGGTGTTCGTGACGTCGCTTTTCGTGGGGGCGGTGGCGGCCGTGTCCGCCAAGTACCAGTTCCGCGACATGGTTCCCCTCAAGTACCTGGGAACCTCGGTCTCCAAGCTGGTGCTCCTGGAACTCGGGCCGGTCTTGACGGGACTTGTCATGTCCGGGCGCATCGGATCGTCCATCGCAGCCCAGATCGCCACCATGAAGGAGAAGGAGGAGGTGGACGCCATGAGCGTGCTGGATCTCCAGCCCCTGCGGTACCTGGCGGCTCCTCGCGTCCTGGTGGGCATGGCGGCCATGCCGGTCCTCACCACCATTTCCTGCTTCCTGGCCGTCGTGGGCGCCTGGGGGGTCTGCGTGATCGGCCTGGGAGTCACCAGCTACACGTTCCTTTCCGGGACCCGTCTGTTCTATTCCCCCTACGACGTGTTCGTCTGCGAGATCAAGGCCCTTGTCTTCGGTCTCCTGATCTCCCTGATGGGCTACTACCACGGAAGCCAGTCCGCAGGCGGCGCCAAGGGTGTCGGGGAAGCCACCATGAAGTCGGTGGTCTCGTCCTCGGTGATGATCCTCCTGTTCGACTTCCTGATCGCCTTCCTCCTTCTGCGCCAGTCGCCCACCTAGGAGTCCTCCATGCCCGGCGTGCAGATCGATCCCAACGACGAAATCATCCAGCTACGGCATCTCCGCAAGAGCTTCTGGACCACCGAGGGCGAGCAGCAGGTCCTGCAGGACGTCAGCCTGAACATCCACCGCGGCGAGACCATGGTGATCATCGGCGGGTCCGGCGGTGGCAAGTCGGTGATCCTCAAGCACATGATCGGACTCCTGCAGCCCGACGGCGGCGAGGTGGTGGTGGACGGCAAGGTGATCTCCACCCCCGACTACTTCGACGCGGCCACCATCCGGCGCAAGATGGGGATGCTGTTCCAGATGGGCGCCCTGTTCGATTCAATGAGCGTGGGCGAGAACATCGCCTTCGCGCTGCGCGAGCACAACCCGGGGATCCCGGAGGAATCCGTGGAGGAGATCATCGCCCGGCTGCTGGGCATGATCAACCTCAATCCGGCCTTCGCCACCAAGATGCCCTCGGAGCTCTCCGGTGGAATGAAGAAGCGCGTGTCGCTCGCGCGCACCCTGGCCGTGGAACCCGAGATCGTGCTCTACGACGAGCCCACCACGGGCCTGGACCCCATCACCGCCGACGTGATCAACGACCTGATCATCGACACCCAGCACCAGTTCAACGTGACCTCGGTGGTGGTGACGCACGACATGGTCTCGGCCTTCAAGGTCGCCGACCGCATCGCCATGCTCTACCAGGGCCACATCATCTTCGTGGGCACCCCCGACCAGGTGCGCACCACCCACAATCCATACGTCCAGCAGTTCGTCCGCGGCCAGCGCAAGCTGGAAGCCGTCCCGGCCTGATCCGTTCCGTGGCCAAACCCAAGTCCTCCTGGATCTGCTCCGCCTGCGGCGCGCACCACCCCAAGGCTGCCGGATTCTGTCAAAGCTGCCGGAAGTACAACACCCTCGTGGAGGAAGTGGAGCGCGCCCCCAGCTTCCGCCGCGGACCGGACGCCGTGGCGGGCCAGACCGCCCGTCGGCTGGGAGATGTCCCGCTGGAGAACGTCCGTCGCCTGACCACGGGGATCCCCGAACTGGACCGCGTCCTGGGAGGGGGGATCGTTCCGGGGTCCATGATCCTGGTGGGCGGCGATCCGGGGATCGGCAAGTCCACCCTCCTCCTGCAGATGTGCGGAAGGCTGGAGAAGCAGGCCAGCGTCCTGTACGTGTCCGGCGAGGAATCCAGTTCGCAGGTGGCGCTGCGCGCCGAGAGACTGGGCGGCCAGGCCTCCCACGTGTGGCTCCTCCCCGAAACCCGCGTGGAGGCCGTGCTCGCCGAGCTCCAGCGCCTCTCGCCCAAGGTGGTGGTGGTGGATTCCATCCAGACCATCTACCGCGAGGACCTCGAAAGCGCCCCGGGAACCGTCAGCCAGCTGCGCGAGAGCGCCGCTGCGCTGCTTTCCTGGGTGAAGTCCACGGACAGCTCCGTGTTCCTGGTGGGACACGTCACCAAGGAGGGGCAACTGGCCGGTCCCCGGGTGCTGGAGCACATGGTGGACACGGTGCTCTACTTCGAAGGCGACCGCCACCACGTCTACCGGCTCCTGCGAGCCACCAAGAACCGTTTCGGTGCCACCGGCGAGGTCGGCGTCTTCGAAATGAGGGGATCGGGCCTGGAAGGGGTGCGGAATCCATCGGCGCTGTTCCTGGGCAACCGCCCTCCCCTTCCCGGCGTATGCGCCACCTCTTCCATGGAAGGCAGCCGACCTCTCCTGGTGGAGATCCAGGCCCTGGCCGGCCCCACGCACTTCTCCATGCCCCAGCGGGTCACCACCGGTTTGGACGGCAAGCGCACCACCATCCTCCTGGCCCTCCTGGAGCGCCACGGCGGCATGCATCTGGGCGGGTACGACGTGTTCCTGTCCGTGGCGGGCGGCCTCAAGCTGGACGACCCGGGCGGGGAGCTCGCCGCCACCCTGGCGGTGGCCTCGAGCCTTCGCGATCGTCCCCTGCCGGCCGGCACCATCGCCATCGGGGAACTGGGTCTGGGCGGGGAAATCCGTCCGGTCCCCCACCTCGAGGCCAGGCTGAAGGAAGCGCGCCAGCTCGGTTTCTCGCGCGCCCTGATTCCCAAGCCACCCAAGCCGATCTCCATCGAAGGTCTGCAGATCGCGATCTGCGACGACCTTCCCCGGGCACTGGACATCGCGCTGGGCTGAAGCTCTTTTTCCCGTTTCGGAGGCATCCATGGGCATCGACGACATCCTGGCGAATCCCGCCGACCACGACCTGTCCATCCACACGCTCGGGCGTGCCTCGGTGGCCAACGTCCTCACGGGACAGAGGTTCGTGCAGGACCACGAGCGGATCGCCCTCACCTCCGACGCCGCCCGCATCCACGGGATCTGCGCCGCGGGCGCGCAGGTCCCCTCGCTGGAGAAGGCCGGTCCGCGCCAGCAGATCTACCACGACCCCGCCTGGACCCGTGCGGCCATCGTGACTTGCGGAGGCCTCGCCCCGGGGCTCAACGCCGTGATCAAGGGACTCGTGCAGGTGCTGTGGTTCGACTACGGCGTGCGCCACGTGTTCGGGATCCCCTACGGATACCGCGGCCTGAATCCCAAGTACCGGCTCGCTCCCATCCAGCTGACTCCGGAACTGGTGGACACCATCCACGAGGAAGGCGGAACCATGCTGGGTTCCAGCCGCGGCGAACAGGACCCCAAGGTGATGGTGGACACGCTCCAGAGGCTGAACATCAACATCCTCTTCTGCGTGGGCGGCGACGGCACTCTGCGCGGAGCGCACGCCATCGCCGAGGAAGTCGCCTTCCGCAAGCTTCCCATCTCCGTGGTGGGCATCCCCAAGACCATCGACAACGACCTGAACCTGGTGGACCACACCTTCGGTTTCGAGACCGCGGTGTACAAGGCCGCCGAGATCATCACCAACGCCCACATGGAGGCCCGCGGCGCCCACAACGGACTGGCGATCGTGAAACTGATGGGCCGCGATTCCGGATTCATCGCCGCCTACGCCACCCTGGCCAACACCGTCGTGAACATGTGCCTGGTCCCCGAGGTTCCCTTCCAGTTGGAAGGCCCCACAGGCCTGTTCGAGGCTCTCCGCCGCCGCTTCGAACGCGGCAAGACGCACGCCGTCCTGGTGGTGGCCGAAGGCGCCGGCCAGCACCTGTTCGAGGGCCTGCCGGAAGCGCGCGACGCCTCGGGCAACATCCTCAAGCACGACATCGGCGACTTCCTTGTGGACAAGATCCGTCACCACTTCGACCAGCTGGGAATGGACATCCCCATCCGCTACTTCGACCCCAGCTACTCCATCCGCTCGGTCCCCGCCCGGGGAACGGACGCCATCTTCTGCACCCAGCTCGCCGAAAACGCCACCCACGCGGCGATGTCCGGACGCACCGACATGGTGGTGGGATCCACGGGAGGAGTCTTCACCCACGTGCCCATCCCCTACGCCACCTCCGAGCGCAAGAAACTGGACATCGACGGCCCCCTCTGGCACGCGGTCCTCTCCAGCACGCGCCAGATGGACTACTTCCGCGCATCCGGAAGGGCTTGATGCCTTCCCTTCCCTGTCCCGGAGCGACGGACGCGCCGATGTCCGGCCTCACCACCTTCCAGGTGGGCGGGCGGGCGCGTTTCCTGCTGGAACCCCGCGACGAATCCGAACTCGCCGCCGCCCTGGCCTGGGCCCGCGAAGCCGGATCGGCCGTCTTCGCGATGGGGCGCGGTTCCAACCTGGTGGTCTCCGACCTCGGATTCGACGGAGTCGTCGTGCGTTTGGGACAGGGATTCGCCGGGATCGACTGGACGGAATCCGTCGTCACCGCGCGGGCCGGAACCAGGTTGTCGGAGCTGGTCCTGCAGGCCGTGGGCAGGGGCCTCGCAGGCATGGAGAAGCTCGCGGGAATCCCCGGAAGCGTGGGTGGCGCGGTGTTCCTGAACGCCGGAGCCTACGGACAGGAATTCGCCGATCGACTGGTGCGCGTGCGCAGCATGGACACCGCCGGCGCCTGCCACGAACGATCCGCGACCGAGTGCGGCTTCGGCTACCGCCATTCGGTCTTCCGCGAGAACGGCGAGATCGTGGTGTCGGCCACGCTGCATCTTGCGCCCGGGGACGTGGACGCGTTGAGGTCGTCGGTTCGCGAGACCCAGAAGGCCCGCCTGGACAAGCAGCCGCTGGACCTCCCCAACGCCGGATCCCTGTTCAAACGCCCGCCCGGTGGATTCGCATCGAAGATGGTGGAGGAAGCCGGCCTGAAGGGATTCCGGGTGGGAAACGCGGCCATCAGCGAAAAACACGCGGGGTTCGCGGTGAACCTGGGCGGCGCCACCGCCACCGACGTGTGGAACCTGTCACGCCAGGTGATCGAACGCGTCAAGGCGTTCAACGGCGTGACCCTGGAACGCGAGGTCGTGTTCCTGGGCGAATTCCCCGCCTGACCACCGCGTGGATCGCAACGCGGGACGCAACGTATTGTAGAGACGCCCCGGCGGGGCGTCTCTACGACGTTTGCGATCCCGCGACGTTTGCGATCCCGCGACGTTTGCGATCCCCGCGGCGTCGCGATCGCGCGGTGTCCCCGAACCATCCCGTTTGCCGGATATTCCGATCCGGCAATATGACGTATTCTGTCATATTTGTGTTTCATCCGCACGGCATCGGGACGTTCGGGGCGTCGAGCCCGTACATTCAATGGGAATTCGATTCCAAAGGAAACCCATGCACGACACAGTCAGAACCGGAAACGCCCTGTCTATCCATCCCACGCACCGCCTGGTCCGGAGTTCCGCCGGAGGCTACGAGGTGGATGTCCGGGAGCTTCTTTCCCAGGTGATCCCCACCCCCATGTCCGGGAACCTCAGGATGGATCCGGAAACCGCCCGGATGGAGATCGCCCGTCGACATCGCGAGATCATGGAGATCCTGGGCCTGGATCTTTCGGACGATTCCCTGGCCGAGACCCCCGAACGCGTGGCCAAGATGTACGTGGACGAGATCTTCCATGGACTCCGCGAGGAGAACTTCCCGAAGATCACCGTGGTGGAAAACAAGATGAGCTACGACGAGATGCTGGTGGAGGTGAACATCTCCTTCAACAGCACCTGCGAACACCACTTCCTTCCCATCATCGGCAAGGCCCACGTGGCCTACATCTGCAAGGGATGGGTGCTGGGCTTGTCCAAGTTCAACCGCGTCGTGGAGTACTTCGCCAAGCGTCCGCAGGTGCAGGAGCGCGCCACGGTGCAGATCCAGCAGGCCCTGGCGCAGATCCTCCGCACCGACGACGTTGCGGTCGTGGTGGACGCACTCCACTGCTGCGTGAAGACCCGCGGCATCGGCGACGACGGCTGCGTGACCCGCACATCCAAGCTTTCCGGCGCCTTCCAGAGCAATCCCTCCCTGCGGTCGGAGTTCTACGCGAGCATCCCGGCACCGGATCGCCTGCGCGTGGCCTGAGCTACCTTGCCGTCCATGCGGATCCATTTTTTCGAGCACGCCGACATCGAAGGCATCGGCACCTTCGAAGACCTCCTGTTCGAACGCTCCTGGAGCGCAAGCCATACCCTGTGGCATCGGGGCCGGACCCCGCCCGATCATTCCCAATGGGATCTCCTGGTGGTGATGGGTGGCCCCATGAACGTCTACGAGGACACGGCCCATCCATGGCTTGTGACCGAAAAGGCATACCTGGATGCGGTCCTGGCACAAAAACGCCCGGTGCTGGCCGTGTGCCTGGGTGCCCAACTCGTCGCAGAACGCCTGGGTGCCCCCGTGACCAGAAACGAATTCACGGAGATCGGCTGGAGCGAACTGCGCCTTGCTCCTTCCATGCGCGAGGCAGGCGCTCTGTTCGAGCACATGCCCGCATTGGCCAGCGTGTTCCAATGGCACGGTGACACCTTCGCCATCCCCGAAGGGGCCCAACCCATCGGATCCACCGAGGCATGCCAGAACCAGGGTTTCGTGAAGGACAACGTGGTGGCCCTCCAGTTCCACCTGGAAATGGAACCGAACGCGTTGAAGGGCCTCATCCGGGCCCAGCCCCATTTCCGCGGACCGTTCATCCAGAAACCGGATTCGTTCCTTGCGAACACCGCTGGATTCCAGGCCAACCGCGATTGGTTGGGCGGAATCCTGGACCGGATCGCCCGGCGGATCGCCTCCGTCTGACTCCTCAGGAGGCTTTGTCGGGGACTTCCTCGGCCAGAGGCACCTTGTCGAGGTCCAGGTTGACCACCAGCCCCACCGGTTCCTGGAACGGTTTACCGAAGAACAAATGCTTGGCGATCCGCCCCACGGCACGGGTGGCCATGCCATCGATCCCCGCTCCCACCAGTCCACCGGCCAAGGGAGCGAGCTTCGCCAGGTTCCGTGCGCCCGATTGCGCCCAGCGCACCGCTAACCTCTTTCCGATGGCTTTCTCCACAGCCCAAAGCAACGTGGAGGTGAATCCCTCCACCATCGCCTTGGTGAGGCGGGTTCCCAGCTTGACCCCGGCTTCCTTCAGGACTCCCTTGGCGGCGTTTCCGCACAGGCAGGCCATCACCAGGACCCGCACGTGGGGGTCGCGGGGGTCGTGACCGGCCATCCGGGCGATGGCCAGGATCAGACGCGTCTGCACGAGAAGCCCGCTGGTGAGGCTGGCCGGCAACGTCACGGGGAGGGCCACGAAACCTCCCAGCCCGGTGAGGAATCCCGTGGTTCCGCTCAGGATGGCTTGGGAACGGATCAGTCCATCCACCCGCTCTTCCAGCGAGCCGGAGCGCGCCAGGTGGCTTTCCGCGAGCTTGTCGGAGGAATCCATCGTTCCCATCCCCGACAACGCCCGGTCGTAGAACCAGCCGAAGATCCCCTTGACCTTGTTTTCCGAAAGGATGCCCATCGTCTGAAACTACACCTCGTGGACGCTCCGTGCAGGCTTTCCCACTTCGAGGTCTCTGCAAACTTGTAGATTTGCCACCTCCATGTCCACATCTGCCAGCCTTCCCGACGTCCAGTCGGAATCCAGCCGTCCCGCCAGAACCGAAGTGGTCGCGGGAATCGATCGCGTCCGCATCCTTCTGACCCTTCCTTCCGGTGAGCGCACAGTGGCCACCCTCGAACTGGTGGCGCGTGTCCCCAACGGGCAGCGCGGAGTCCACATGAGCCGCCTGTACCGGACCTTCGCTCCGGACGGCAGGATCGACCTTATCGCCTTCGAAGACCGCATCCGCGCCACGGCCGCCTCCCAGGAATCGGTGCACTTGTCGGCGAACCTCTCGTGGGAACAGCTGGTGGAGCGCGCCGCTCCCTCCACCGGATCGCTGGGTTTCCATCCCATCCGCCTGCAGCTGCGAGCGGACTGGACCCCTTCCTCCCTTTCCGTCTCCACCCGGATGGAATCGTCCGCCATGCTGGCCTGCCCTTGCTCCAAGGCCCTCTCGGAGGATCTGGGCTTCCACAACCAGCGGGGAATCCTCCAGGCACAGGTGGATGGAAACCAGGTTTCCCGCGCTACCGACATCCTCCTTTCCCTGGACGAAGCAGCTTCCAACCGGGTGCACCCCGTGCTCCGCCGGGAAGACGAGAAGGAAGTGATCGACGTCCTCTCGCGGCGCAACTCCTTCCGGTTCGTCGAGGATGCGGCGAGCCTCATCCTGGAAGGGCTGGAATCGAGAGGGTTTTCCGGCATCTCGCTGCATGTGCGATCCATGGAGAGCATCCACGCCCACGACGCCATCGCATGGGCCGGACCGCATGGACAGGAAATGTCCGAAGGGATCCGCATCGGATGAGACGCCGCGCGCTACCAGGAGCCTCGATCGCCCTCGTCCTGGGCTCCTGCGCCGGGACACCCCCTCCCCCCCCGGCCACCGCGGTCGCACCCCCGGTTGTGGCGATGGACACCTCTTCGCACCCTCCGGTCGCCGCAGTCAAGCCGCCGGATCCGCGCGCCGCCTTCCTTCCTCCGGGAGTGGACACCGCGTTGTGGATCTCCATGGATTCCCTCCTGGCCTCCGATTTCGCCCCGATGGGCGGTGTCGTGGGGGCCCATGTGGCACGGTTGGGGGATACCGCCGCCGTCTGGTGGCACAACCCGGACACGCGCCTTCTGCCCGCCAGCACCCAGAAGGTGTACACCGCGGTCGCGGGCATGTCCATCCTCGGACCCAAGTTCCGCTGGCGGACCACCCTGTGGCGCACCGGCACACTCTATGGCGCCGACCTGAAGGGAGACCTGATCCTGGAGGGAGGAGGAGACCCCACCCTGGGCTCCGAAAGCGGCGCATTGTCGATCTTCGTCTCCGCACTGAAGAAGCAAGGCGTGGTCACCGTCCACGGCAATCTGATCGCCATGGACACCGTCGCGGGTCGCGGCCTGGACGCTTGGCCGGGTGGCTGGACCATCGCCAGCGCCAAGGACGGATACGGAGCCCCCGTCGTGGGGCTCAACTGGAACCAGAACCGTATTGGAGACCGGGCCCTTCCGGAGCCCAGGCAGGAGGCGCTCAAGGCCCTGCGTAAAGCCTTGGCCGCCAAGGGAATCACCGTGAAGGGGACCGACACCACCATCCGGGTGCGTGGCGATTCCCTGCCGGCGCGCCGGAACCTGACCAGGGTCGCCACCGTGGCGAGCCCCGCGTTGGACGCTGTCCTGCGTTCGTGCCTGCGGGAATCCGTCAATCCCTTCGCGGAAGGGGTGGTGCTGGGCCTGGGTCTGGGAAGACGCGGACCTGTACGCGACGCGGGCCTGCGTCGCTTGCGCGATTGGCTGACCAAACAAGGGCTCGACCCCGCCCGACAGGTGGTGGACGACGGATCCGGCCTGTCCCGCTACGACCTCACCACCGCCCGACAGATGACACAATTCCTGTCCCACGACGCCCGCACGGGCCAGACCTTGCTGGATCTTCTTCCCAAAGGCGGCGAAGGCACGCTCCGCAAGCGATTCCAGCTGTTTCCGGTTCCTTCCCAGGTGCTGGCGAAGACGGGAACGCTGGATGGCGTCTCCAATCTTGCCGGATACCTGGTCCGCGACCGCGATACGTTGGCATTCACTTTCTTCTGCAGCGGCTACACGGGCTACACCCGCCCGGTCCGCGAACTCCAGGATCGATGGTTGGCCCGACTGCAAGGCTTGCCTCTGGTCAAACCAGACAGCTTGAGCCTGGACAGCCTCGCGCGAACCGGCCAACCCAGACCCGATACCATCCTTCCTCCCACGTTGGACGAAGACTCGACCGACCCGGTCAGAACCCCATCTTCCGGCTCCGCAGCCCCGGGAACGCCATTGGCTCCCGTGGTCGACACCGCCCGGATCGTACCTCCTCCAGCTCCCATTGCACCGCGGATCGCACCCCAGGTCGACTCCATCCGCCCAACCGCCCCGGTCCCGCCGCAGGACAGCGCATCGCAACGGACCCTGCCCAATGCCCAAATCCCTTCTCCACAATTGGATTCGGCAGCATTCCAGGTCCTGCCTCCGCCGGACCTGCCTCCGGAGCCTCCCCAACCGACGTCGCCCCCCCCCAAGACGAATCCGGTTCCTACACCATCCTCAATGATTCCTGCCGACTCCCTGCCTCCTCGGCCGGCGGAGCAGGATCGGGATCCCTTGGATTCCTTCCCTCGCCCCTTCGATCCCGATCGCATTCCCGATTAGGCGCGGTTGCGGGTTCTCCACAAACAGAAAGATCCGCTCCATCGGGCGGACCTTCGCACATTCCCTGTGATGTGGCGGGAACGGAATTCGGCTCAGCGGGCCTTGGTGGAGGTGGCGCGGTGCGGAGCAGCAGCGGCGGGAGCCACGGTTTCCGGGGCGACAGCCATGGACTTGGCGGCCATGGCGTAGAACAGGGTAACCTTCTGGCCCAGGCGGACATCACCCAGGGAGGCTTCCTTGGCCATTTCCCACTTCTCGTTGCCCTTCTGGATCACGATCACATCGGAGCCGATCTCCACAACTTTTCCAGTGACCTGGTAATGCTTTGGAGCGGCGAAAGTGGCGGTGGCGGCGAGAACGAGAGCCAGTGCGATGCGCTTCATTGGTTGATCTCCTGAAGGAATTTGGACGATCCCTGACTTGGGGGTGTCCTGAAAATAGCACGTCAAAGCCGACTGATCAACGAGTAGATTCCCATTTCACATTCCCGCGCCCCATGGAAGAAGGCCGCATCCCTACCAGGTGCGCCGGAGGACAGATCCACCTCCATGGGATCCAGGACGAAGCGAACCACCGCGTGCCCGATATCCAACTCCTTGCAGGGTCGGCACAGCACCGCCGAATCCTGGTCCACCGCGATCGCACCGTATCCATGCCCGGATTCGTGCTTGTGGCTGGGCGTGACGCAGGGAACTTCGGTGGTCAGGAACTTTCCGGATTTCGCATCCGCGCCCAAAGCCTTCTGGACGGCCTTCAAGGAAAGCGCACGTGTCGGCTGGGGCCAATGCGGTCCCAGCCGGGGGTCCAGGATTTCGTTTGCGTACAAGGCCAATCCACAAGGGAAATGCGGCTCCAGAGCACCGCATCCACCGGTGATCAGGATCTCCTTGGGAGGTTGGTCCTCCAACAGGAAACTGCGCAGTTGGGCTTCCCCCTCCAGCTCCGGATCCACCCAAAGAAGATCCCAGGACCCCAATCCATTCGGGGTCTTCTGGTTTGGTGACATCCAGATGGAACCATCCGGGCGAGCGATGGCCGTATGGGTTCCCACCCGACCACGACGACTTTCCACGCGAGGTCCAGGACAAACGCACAGTCGCATACAGCAGTAATAGTAACGTCACTGCAGGCCACAATGGGGCTATCTTGAACCATGATGGACGCCATGCCGGAACCTTCCCAAGCCAGACCCATGGGCCCCTGGGTCCTGCAAGCGACGCACCTCAGCGACTGTCCTCTCCATCGGGTGGGTGATCGTCTCCTGGTACGCCCACCTGCGCTGCACCATGCGGACACCGGCTGCTGCCTGGTTCCCTTCCTCAAGCTGCGCAAGCTTCTGCGCGAAGGCCACGCCGGCGACGTCCAATGCTCGTGGGAAACCTGTCGCGGCACCTGGGCGGCCACCCGAGAAGATGATGACGTGCACCAGGGCTGGGATACGGCCTCCCTGGAAACGGAACTGGAAGGCCGCCCCTTCCTTCTGCAACTGCCGCAGGCGGTGGCCATGGCCTTGCTGAACTCCGGCAAGAAGAGCCAATCCCCCGCGGGCACCGTCATTCTCACCGATGGCCAGGCCAACGACAATCTCTACGTGGTGGTCCAAGGCTGCCTGGAAGTGATGGAAGGCGATCTGCGGGTGTCCACCATCCGACGCGGCGAGTGCTTCGGGGAATTGTCCGTGATCACCCGACAGGCCGTGTCCAACACCGTCCGCACCGCCACCGACTGCACCCTGGTCTCCATCCCCCGGGAACGGTTCCTGGAGCTCCTCGCCCGCTTCGGGGCGCTTGGATCGCTCCTCAACCGCCTGCTGGCCCGCCGACTGCGCGCCTCCAACCAGCAGCTGGAAAACATCCTCCGTCCCGGAATCTGGGGAAACCTGGAGGTCTTCCCGTTCCTGTCGGTGGTGCAGAGCATCCAGGCGGGAACCATGACCGGGCTTCTGACCATCACCCGCCCCAGAGGCAGGGCGGTGTTCGGCTTCGACAAGGGGCGGCTCCGCCATGGGATGGTCGGCAACGTCGGCGGCGAGGAATCCCTTCTGGAGATCTTCCGCTGGGGTTCCGGCATCTTCCGGTTCCAGGACGAGCCGATGCAGCTGGAAACCAACATCCAAGGCGAGACCATGGCGGTCCTCCTTGACGCGTTGCGTCGCTTCGACGAGATCCAGCAGACGGAAAGCTCCAGCCTCGCCTCCACCAAGGGCTACACCAACGACGCATCCCTGTCGGACACCCGTTGGGACCCCCAGCCCTCGGAAGACGGCGAAATCGGTTCCACCCAGCTGAGCCCGGACGACGGCACCAGCGAGTTCGAGATCGGCGACACCGGCATCCTGCCACCGCGACGGTCCTGAGACTTTTCTCCGCGCGACCTGCTGGAAAACGGCTGTTTTCGCTAGCTTGCGTGCCCATGAGTTCCAAACCGCAGAAGACGGCCCCCGCGAAACCCAAGGGACCGCATCCTTCCGATCTCCATCCCCCGGCGGCATTGACCAGCTGGAACGACGCGCGTCTGCCCGCTTCCTGGGAATGGGACTTCCCGGCGCGCCTTCTGCCCACCCGTCGCGATCCGGTCTCCGAAGGCCACTCCACGGCCATGGACCGACTCCTGGTGGAGGCCATCCGCGAAAGCTACGCCCAACCCTCGCCGGGCTCCCCCACCCCCGGGATGCGCAAGGCCGTGGAGGCCTTCCACGAGGCGTATGGACAATTCCTGCACCACAACGTCCAGGCCAACGCCATCCACGTCTCCTGCGGACGCGGATGCTCGCGGTGCTGCCACCACTTCGTGACCTCTGTCCACGCCATCGAGGTGCTGTGCTTCTACGAGGCCATCCGCGACCGCGACGACCTGGAAAGCCTGATGGAAGCCTGCCGCGAGCGCACCGCGGATTTCGAGGGCTGGAAGGACTTCTGCGAGGAGACCTACCCGGACCAATCCCCCGCCAAGCGCGAGGACCTGGCCCTGGAGCACTACTACGACGAACGCAATCCGTGCCCGTTCCTGGCCTCCGACGGCGCCTGCGGAGTCTACCAGGCCCGCCCGCTCACCTGCCGCATGTACCTGGCCAGCTCCCCGCCGGAATTCTGCGAAGCGGAAAACATCACCGACCCGGACGCGGACGTCTTCACCATCCCCCCCGACGAAAGCATCGCCGAACGCATGGAACGCGTGGACCGCGCGGTGGATTTCTGGGGACATTCGCCCGACCTGTACCGCTCCCTGGTGCGCCTCCACGACTGGCGGCGTCGCTGGCTGCCCGACGCTACCTGAGTTTGGCGCGCCGGATCCGCTCCCGGATCCAGCCCACCACGGGGACGCCCGCCAGGCACCACACCAGCTTGTTGCCCCATCCCGGCACGCAGACCTCGCGGTGTCGGTTCCGCCAACTGGCGGTGGCGACTTCCTCGGCGGTGGTCCACAACCACGACGGCACGGAGTTGCGGTCCCAGTGCGCGTATTCGGGGGTGTCGTGGAATTCGGTGCGGGTGTATCCGGGGCACAGGGCCTGCACGGAGACTCCCCGCCACGACAATTCCCGACACAGAGAACGGGTGTAGGAGATCTCGAAGGACTTGGTGGCGCAGTAGGTGGCGCTCCCCGACCCCACCAGCCTGCCGGCGATGGAGGCCACCACCACGATCGCCCCGCGCCCCTTCTCCCGCATCGCGGGAACGGCGGCGGAGGTGAGCGCGATCGTCGCATCCACATGCACCGTGGCCATGGCCAGGAGCTTTTCCGCGGACGCTTCTCCGACCTCGCCTCGCACCCCGAAACCGGCGTTGTGCACCAGCACGGAAAGCCCTCCGCACGAACGGACGTCCTCCGACAGGGCCGCCAGCTGCGAAGCGTCGGCGAGGTCGCGCACATCCACCCGCACCTGTACGCCCAGTGCGGAGAATTCTTCGGCCAACGCCTCGAGGCGATCGCCGCGCCGCGCCACCAGCCAGAGGTCGTGGCCCTCCCGGGCAAGAAGGCGGGCGTAGGCCGCCCCGATGCCGGAGGAGGCGCCTGTGATCAGGGCGAGGTGGCGATGTGACATTTTCCGTCTTTCCTTTTCTTCGAACTTCTCTCTTGTCGGTACAGGCACCAAGCCGAAGTCCCGCCACCGCCCTTCGATACGATCAGCCGTTCCCTGAGTGGCGCCTACGGCGCTGTATCGAAGGGCGGCTGATCACTCAGGGAACGGTGGCGGCCATCCGTTCCCCATACCCTCCCTTACGAGGGTATTCGCCAAATCTGAGATTCAGAGGACGTCCCCGATCAGCACCTTGAGCGCGTTGATGGAAATGTGGATCTCGCGCAGGGAAAAGCCCAGGGAGGCCACCAGGAACAGGAGGGAAACCCCGAAGAGCATCTCCCCCAGGAACTGGAATCCCACGTACAGGAAGAACATGGTCACCGTCCCCAAGATGAACGACACCATCGCCAACCACTGCATCCAGCGGATCAACTGCAGACGGATCTTGAAGTTGCGCATCTGCGCCATGATGCGTTCGTCCTGCGTCTTCAGGTACTCGGCGTGCATGCCGCGGATCAGGTTCGACAAGGTCAGGAATCGTCCGTTGTAGGACAGGAACAGAAGCGAGATGGCGGGAAAGAGGAGGGCCGGAGTGGTGATGGGAAGATTCATCGAGGGAAACGCTCCATCTTCGATTGGGTTCGCGAAGGACTGTCCACCTCCCAAAGTACGCACCTGCGGAACATCGACCTCGCCACCACGCGCTCCGGACCCTCCGCGAAGGCCGGTTCGTGGCGCATCGGGCATCTCCCGAAGAGCGCGCCGACTGCTACCTTGGACCTCCATGCTCCAGGAACCATGCAGTCGACAACCCGCCCAGCGCGTGGGCCGCTTCACGGAATCGGTGATCCGCGAACAAAGCCGCATCGCCCTGGAATACGGGGCCATCAACCTGGCCCAGGGCTTCCCCGATTTCGATCCCCCCGGTTTCCTGACCGAGGCATTGCGTGAGGTCCTGTCCACCGGCGGACACCACCAGTACGCCAACACCTGGGGCGCCCCCGAATTCCGCCTGGCCCTGGCCCGCAAGATCGGTCGCGAGATCGGCCGAACGGTGGACCCCGACCGCGAACTGACCGTCACCTGCGGGAGCACGGAAGCCATGATCGCCTCGATGATGGCCATCCTGGATCCCGGCGACAAGGTGGCCGTGTTCAGCCCCTACTACGAGAACTACGCCGCCGACGGCATCCTGGCCGGTGCCCAGGCCGTGCACGTGCGACTCCACGCCCCGCACTGGAGGTTCGATCCCGACGAACTCCGCGCGGCCTTCCGCGACCAGGGCTGCAAGGCGCTGGTGCTGTGCAATCCCTCCAACCCCTGCGGGAAGGTGTTCACGCAGCTCGAACTGGAAACCATCGCGGGCCTGCTTCTGGAATACGACGCCCTGGCGGTGACGGACGAAGTCTACCAGCACATCGTCTACAACGGACGTGTCCACATCCCCCTGGCCACCCTGCCGGGCATGGCCGACCGTGTGATCACCTGCTCCAGCCTCTCCAAGACCTATTCCATCACCGGATGGCGCCTGGGCTACGTCTGGACCGCTCCCCGCTGGACCGACGCGGTGCGGAAGGTCCACGACTTCCTCACGGTGGGCGCGGCCCACCCCCTGCAGATGGCCGCCATCGCGGGACTGGAACAGCCGCCGTCCTATTACCAGGAATTGTCACAGGAGTACGCGCGGCGCCTGGAGATCCTCCTGGGCGCGCTCTCCGACGCGGGGATCCCCGCCATCCGTCCCCAAGGCGCCTATTTCCTGCTTTCGGACATCTCCGCCACAGGCATGGACGATGTCGAATTCTGCCGCTTCCTGGCCCGCGAACTGGGGGTGTCACCGGTGCCGGGAAGTTCGTTCTTCGAATACCCCGTGCGAAACCTCGTGCGGTTCCACTTCTCGCGCCAGGATCAGACCCTCCACGAGGCCGCCCGCCGCCTGCGCAAGCTTCCCAAGGTCCTCTGATCCTGTCGGCTGGGCGAGGGAGCCGCCCCTACCAGCGGTGGCAGAGCTCGAAGGTGAAGGCCGAGTACAACCGGCCGTAGGCCGTACGCAGCCCCGTGCCGCCGGCCCGCAAGCCCACGGGCCCCACGTCCCAGCCAACATCCATCGCCTTGTACAACGCTCCCTCCAGGGGGCTGTAGGCCATCGAGAAACGGACCTCCCCATGGTCCATGCCCACCAGGGGAAGGATGGTCTGGAACCCCGCGGTGGGGCCCAACCGGTCGCGATCGCCTTCCACCTTGCCCTCCAGGCGCGATGACCACCACACACCCGTGGTGAGCCAGATGTCGGGCAGACGCCGCGATCGGAAAGGAAGCCACCCGGCCTGCGCGATCACGGACGCCCCGGAAGGATCCGGAAGGTCGTGGGACAGGATCTGGACATCCGCCTGGACGAGCCACCGTCCTTCGCGCAGGGAAAGATCCACGCGCCCGGCCCAACCGTCGCCCACCTCCGGATCGTATCCGTAGTACGGGAATCCCCCCACCACCACCCAGCCATGGCTGCGCACCAGTTCCGGCGAGAACGACGTTGCCGATGCCGTGGTGTCCGACAAGGCGGTGTCGGCGGCGACCGGGCTCCCGCAAAGCGATCCGATCGCGACGAACAGGGCGATCACAGCCGGAACTCCAATCCCGCGAACGTACCGGACTGCTTGCCCCGATCGCCCTTCCCCAGGATCCAGAAATTGTCGCCATGGACCTGGATCCCCACGTGGCGGCTGAAGAACCACCGCATGCCGCACGAGAACCGACCGATCCGGTATCCGGCCAGGCTCCGGCTCCCGCGAAGTTCCACGAACCCTTCGTCCAGTCCCCACACCGCCCAGCGGGCCGAACCACCGAACAGGAGAGCGGTGCGGCCGCCGTCCCGGTCGGCCAGCCAATCGCGCGAGAAATGGATGAAGCCAAGGCTGGGCCCACCCGCCAACCACCATCCGGTGGGAGGACCGATCTCCAGCTGGAGCCGTGAATCCAGCGCCCAGTCCAGGTTGGATCCATCCTTGTTCAGGTACACCCCGGACGGCGCCTGGAACTGGACATACCCTCCACCGGCTCCACCCCATTCCACCGTACGCAAGACCGGCTGGGCATCCACCATGGCGGCCACCACGTCGCGGGCCGGATACCCCGATTCGCGACGGGCGACCTTGGCGGCCAGCCAGCTGGAGGGTGCGGGGTAGAATCGCGAAAACTCGTAGGTCGCCGCGGAGTCCGTCGCGGCAACGGCGGTGCCGGCGCACAAGGCGATCAGGCGGTGGAGCATGAGGGGAAGGGTAGCAATCCGCTGCGCTTGCCTTTGACCCTGCGGGTCTGGCTTTTTCCGCTGCGCGGGGCTTTGGCCCTTGCGGGCCCGGCTTTGCACGGGGCGGCCGCGCCCCGTGTCCAGCGGCCAAAGGGCCACTGGCGGCCCTTTGGATTCCGCCACCGGGGGGCTTGGACTTACGCGGCCATGGTGGCTTGCTGGACCTGCGGGAGATGCGGATCTTCCAGCACTAGGGGAATGGCATCAGCGTCGCGATCGGCATCTTCATGGCACTGGCCGCTCCAATACCCAAGCCCCCCGGACCCCCACAATTCAGCAACAGCAGCAGTAGTGACATTCGATGCCGGTTTTCCGACGTCGCGTCGCTGGTCGGGTGGGTGGGGGGTGTGGGATTACGATGACTGCCGCCGTTTCCTGTGGGCCAATGTAGGGGCGATCCTCGGATCGCCCCTAACAGGAAATGAATAGACGGAAACAAGAACGGCGGCGCTGTGATGGCCGTGGCCTATTAGAATGTGGGGGAATGGGCTTAGAAAACTGCGTATACGTCAGACGATGTCGCTTATGGTGGCGCTGGCGATTGCGATGAAGGTCTGTCGATGAGCCTCAAGTCCGCCAAAAATCTGTAACCTTTCCTCCAGTACCGACGTCTTCCTTTCTTAAGCACACCCACCCACCCTTCCAGGAGACTCCACACCGCATGAACGACCTGTCCGCGACTCCCCTGTCCGCCCAAGCCCTCGATCAGATCGCACAGCGGTACTCGGGGCTGGCGGAGTCTTCCTGCTGCCTGTCGTGCGGTGGTGCTTCGGAGAGGGCGCAGGCCCGACCGGGGGAAACCTGCGTGGACCTGGGCTCCGGTCGGGGAACGGATTGCCTGCGTCTGGCCGAGGTCGTGGGAGAGAAGGGCTTTGTGTGGGGGATCGACATCTCCGATGGCATGCTCGAAAAGGCGAGGGCCACCGCCAGGAAGCTGGGAACCACGAACGTCCGCTTCGAGAAGGCCGAGCTCGAATCCCTGCCCATCCCCGACGGGACCGTGGACCTGGTGATTTCCAACTGCGTGCTCAACCACGCCACCGACAAAGCCAAGGTCTGGAAGGAGATCTACCGGATCCTCAAGCCGGGTGGTCGATTCGTGGTCTCCGACATCTATTCCAGCGAGCCGGTTCCCGACGTATTCCGTCACGACCCCGAGGCCGTAGCCGAGTGCTGGGCCGGGGCCGACACCC
The DNA here is from genome assembly GCA_035352895.1 of Fibrobacteria bacterium. Classification (GTDB taxonomy): domain Bacteria; phylum Fibrobacterota; class Fibrobacteria; order UBA5070; family UBA5070; genus UBA5070. Next base: position 42,237 of record DAOPYN010000037.1, read on the forward strand.
GCATGACCTACCTGGCCACCGTGGCCCGGGCGGGATTCGAGGACGTTTCCGTCCTGGAGGAATCCGCGCCGTACCCCAAAGGGAAAATCGAGGTCTCGAGCTTCACCCTGCAAGGGTGGAAACGCGACGGACGCCTGTGCTGCGGCCGTTGAACCCACACCAGCCACAACCCAATTTCCAACAGGAGGCCGCATGAAAAGTTTGATCAAGAAGAAGGAATGCTGCGCACCCGTGGCGCAGTGCTGCGCGAAGGTATCCAGCATCGTCGCAGGTTGCCACGATTAAATGCTCCCGCGGCGTGCGCCGCGGTCGGGCCCTCGTGAACCGGGCCTCGACCGGTGCCATTGATCCGAGGGGCGATTCATGAATCGCCCCTTCTTGGTTGGGGCACCGGCCGGGGTCCCGGCCCTTCGGGCTTCGGTCCCTGGCGCTGGGCCAGTACGCAAAGAACGGATACATCCGCAGGAGACATGACCATGCAGTGGTCCAAGCACAACATCGTCGGTCGCACACGACCCGCGGGAACCCCGTTCGTGGTCAACCTCCTTTCCGGGAATGCGGATCTCCTCGATGAAGAGTCCGCCGCTCCCCTGCTTGCCGGTGCGCCGCCCGCAGATCCCCAGGAGTGGGCCTCCAAAGGGTACTGGGTGGATCCATCGGAAGAGGAGAAGCGGTGGAAGCGTGCGTACCTGGACTTCCTGGATGCGCGCGAGACCGACGAAGTGCAGATCTTCTTCGTGCCCTGGTACGGTTGCAACTTCCGTTGCGGCTACTGCTTCCAGGAGGACTACAACGC
>DAOPYN010000038.1:0-42492 GCA_035352895.1 Fibrobacteria bacterium
GTCCTCGGGATCCGGTGGCGGCGGCTGCCACCTTCGAACGCTTCCAGCGCCGGATCGATTCCTCCCTGGCGGGATGGCGCATCACCACTCCGTGGATGGAGCGATGGCGGTCCGAGATCCTCGATGGATCCAACCTTCCCGGAGACACCGCCGGATTCACCTTCCGCGTCCAGGGAGGTCTGCCGTGAGGAGTCGTCTGCCACGGAGCCTGCGACGTTCGCTGGATCGCGTTCTCACGTCGCCGTCGCACCGCACCTGGTTGCGCGGTGTCGTCCTGGTGGTGGTTCTGGTCCTCGGGGGGCTGGGGTGGGATCTGCAGCGGCGGATCGTTCCCGGAATCCGGGAACGCGACCGCGAGATCGCCTCCCTGCGTACGCTGGAAGCCGATCTGGCGCAGTTGCGCCTCCGGGCGGTCCAGGGCGTCGATTCCCTGGAACGCCGCGCCGGGGACGGGGTGTTCACGGACTGGTCGGATCTGGCCGGATGGCTGGAGATCGCCAGGAGCCTCGCCGATTCGGCCCAGGGCGACCTCGAATGGCGCGTCCAGGAGGGAGGGGTGTCGGATCCCCGCTTCCCCGATCTGCGCGAGGTGCGGGTGGAGTGGGTCTACACCCCCACCGATCCTTCCTTCGGGGGAGCGCTGGAGTTCGTGAGGAAGATCGTCGCCGACAGGAAACGGATCCTTTCCATGGAGAGCATGGGCATGGAGGCCGACGAGATCGGAGTGCGCACGGTGCGGTTTCGCGTGAAGGCGTGGATCGTGGGACGACGTGGATAGCCCGCTTCGCAACCCTTGGGGGGTCGCCGGCCTCGCCGCGCTCGCTGTCGCCTTCCTGGCCTGGCGGCTGGCGCCGCTGGTGGGTGGACGGACGCCAGAACCCGCTTCCGAGGAGCCTTCCACGTCCGTCGTCGTCGCCTCCGAACCTTCCGATGTCGTTGTGGATTCCGTCCGGGTCCTTCCTCCGGCCGTGCGTTGGGACGATTCCCTGGGTGGATGGGATGTATCCGGATTCCGGGATCCGTTCCAGCGCGCCCAAGGGCGCATCCGGGACGGAGGTCGCCGTCCGCAAGCGGGGACGGGGCCGAGCTCCGGCTCTTCCGCGAAGGCATTGGAACTGCGCGGACTGGCCACCGGCTCCACCAACCTGGTGCTCGCCCAGGGGCGGGTCCTGGCCGAGGGCGATTCCTTCGCCGGTGGGGTCCTGCGTGCGATCCGTTCCGACCGCATCGTGATCCGCAGGCCTTCCAGCGACACCGAAATCTTCCTTCCGCGGAGGTTCCAGCCATGATCCCATTCCTCGTCGCAGCCTTGATCGGGGCCTCTTCCGACACCGCCTTGCGCCACGCGCCTCTGGTCCCCTCGGATTCGTTCCTTCCCGACACCAACCATTCTTCGCGTCCGGAGCAGGATGGGAAACGGAGTTCGTTTCGGGTGCGCGACCTGCCGGTGTCGCAGGCGGTGGCCCTCTTCGCGCGCTCGCAGGGCTGGACCTTGTCGATCGACCCGAACCTGCCGGGAACGTGCACGGTGGACCTGGTGGACGTGTCCCGCGAAAGGATCCTGGAAGCCATCCTCGCTCCGCACGGACTCTCCTGGGAGCTGCGCGGCGAAACCCTCCGGGTGCTGGGCGGAAACGCATCCAGCCGCATCTTCAAGGTGGACTACCTCCGCTTCAAGCGAGGGGGACAGGGGTCCAGCCAGGCATCCATCTCCACCACGGGGTCCGGCGAGGCGGGGCGGGTGTCGCTTTCCAACTCCGACGAACTGAGCTTCTGGGACGAGCTGGAGGCGCAGATCAAGCAGATCCTGAGCGCGTCGGGGAGCCTGGTGTCCAACCGGACCGCCGGCGTGCTCCTGGTCCGCGACGCCCCCGCGCGGCTGGACGAGGTGGATCGGTACCTGTCGGCGGTCGTTTCGGCGGCCACGCGCCAAGTGGAGCTGACCGCTCGGATCTACGAAGTTTCGCTGGACGACGACCGGTCGCTCGGCGTGGACTGGTCGTCGGTGGACCAGCGTCTGGGCACTCTCGCCGGCCGTGCGGTCTCCCTGGGTGGAAACACCACGAACACTCCCGGTGGCGCCAGTTGGAAGTCGCCCACGGTCCTGGCCAGGGTCGGGGTGGATGGATCCGAATTGACCGCCACTCTCGCCGCCCTGGCCGAGCAGGGTCGGCTGCGCGCCGTGAGCCAGCCTCGCGTGATCACGCTCAACAACCAACCGGCCATGGTCAAGGTGGGCACCGACCTTCCCTTCTTCACCAGCACCATCTCCACCACGGGGGTGTCCGGGATCCAGAACATCCAGGAGCAGGTCAACGTGGTGACGGTGGGTGTGGTCCTTTCCGTGACGCCCTCGATCGCCTCGGACGGGACCGTCCAGCTGGGGATCGAACCCATGGTGTCCACGCTGGCGGGAACGACCACCTCGCGCGCCGGATCCACCGCGCCCATCGTGGACGTCAAGCAGTCCTCCTCGATGGTCCGGGTGCGCGACCGCGAGACGGTCCGGCTGTCGGGATTGATCCAGGAGACGGAATCCGTCACGGAGCGGAAGGTGCCCCTCCTGGGGGACATTCCCATCGCGGGCGCCTTGTTCCGCTGGAAGTACACCAAGGCTTCCCGCAAGGAGCTGGTCGTGTTCATCACTCCGCGGATGCTCTGACATCGCTGGATCGAGGTTAAGCGGGCCAATGCTTTCCTAGCTTGATGGCCATGTCCCAAGAGCCCCTTTCCTCGGGTGGTCCCGATCGCCTCGATCCCTATCGCTCCTCCCAGGCGGGTCCAGGGGATCTGGGGCCCATTCCCGGGCCGCCTCCGCCGATCTGGTGGATCCTTCCCGGCTCGCTGTTTTGCCTGTTCGCTGGCTCCACGTTGGTGGGAGTCCTGACCATCCCCTTCGGCGAATCGGTCGCGATCCCGGCACTTGTGGGTTGGGCGGGACTTCTGGTGTGGAGCATCTGGGTCACCGCGAGCCGTCGTTCGGGCGCGGTTTCCATCTATGGACGGTCGTACCTCCTGGCCAACGCGTTGGTGGCCCTCCTCGTGGGGGTGATCGGAACCACGTGTTCGGGAATGACCTTCGGGGCGAGCTCCGGAGATTCCGCTGAACCCTTTCTCTGGATCCTCCTTTGCGTCGTGGCGATCAGCGTGGTCCTCTTCGCCTTCCGCTGGCCGCGGGAAAGCTGATTTGGACGCGATCTGGAGCATTCCCACCCTGCGAGCGGAAACGGCGCACGCGTTCCATTCCGGATTCGAGCTTGCCGCCTTCGCGTTGGGCGGCTGGCTCTGGAGGCGATCCCGCAAGGGAGCACCGCTGCTTTCCGGAGCGGGGCCGGATTACCCGGCGCTGATCGGGTGCATCCTGGGTGCCATGCTGGGCAGCCGCCTGGTCAATTGGATCCAGGAGCCCGCGCCGCTGTGGCTGGAGGGTGCGTTTCATCTGCCGGGACAGTCGATGGTGGGCGGCCTGCTGGGAGGGTGGATCGGGGTGGAGCTGGGGAAACGCGGCGCGGGGTATCGGCGTTCCACCGGCGATGCGTACGTGCAACCCATGCTGTGGGCCCTGGTGGTGGGCCGGATCGGATGTCTGCTCAACGGCCTGAACGAATCCACCCACGGGCTTCCCACGAACCTTCCCTGGGGGGTGGATCTGGGCGACGGCATCGCGCGCCACCCGACGCCACTCTACGAGATGCTCTTCGCTTCCGTCCTGGCTCTGGTCCTGCTGCGCCGGCCCCGCCAAGCTCCGGAAGGGCTGAAGTTCCGCATCATGGCGGGAGGGTACCTCACCTGGAGATTCCTGGTGGAGTTCCTCAAGCCGTCTCCCTGGAAGGCCGCGGGCCTTTCCGGGATCCAATGGGTCTGCCTGGCGGGGCTCGTGTGGGCCGTCCTGGAGATCGCAAACACCTCGAGGAGACGCGATGGCGCGACTGAACCGGCCCTTTGATTTCTACTCCACCACCACCTCGGTCTGTCCGCGGTGCCTGGAAACCATCGAGGCCAGGATCCTCCTGGACCATGGCGCCAACCGCGTCCTCCTGGAGAAGTGGTGTCCCGCCCATGGCGTTTCGCGAACGGAGATTTCGGACGACATTTCCTGGTACCGGGCCGGGCGCGAAACCTGGACGAAGCTCCCCGAGGTACCCGCGCGGTTTTCCACCGGGCGTCTGCACGGATGTCCATGGGATTGCGGGCTCTGCACGGACCACCAGCAGCATTCGTGTCTCGCCGTGCTGGAGATCACCGACGCCTGCAACCTGCGCTGCAAGGTCTGCTTCGCCGAATCCGGTCCGGATCGCCTGACCTTCCGCTCCCTGGAGGAGATCGAACGGATGCTGGACGGCCTGGTTTCCTGCGAAGGGGAGGTGGACGTGCTCCAGATCTCCGGTGGCGAACCGACCCTGCATCCGCGCCTCTTCGAGATCCTGGAGGCCGCCCGCAGGCGTCCCATCAAGCATCTGATGCTGAACACCAACGGACTGGTGTTGGCCAAGGATCCGTCGATGGCCGAACGGCTTGCCAGGCTCGGTCCCGGTTTCGAGGTGTATCTGCAGTTCGACAGCCTCCGCGACGAGGTGCTCAAGGAACTGCGCGGCGCGGCTCTGGCCGAGGTCCACCGCAAGGCCTTGGAGAACCTGGAGCGCCACGGCGTGAGCACCACCTTGGTGATGACCGTCCGCAAGGGGCTCAACGACCAGGACGTGGGTGCGGTGATCCGCCATGCGGTGGGATGGGACTGCGTGCGCGGGGTCACGTTGCAACCGGTCCAGGAAGCCGGGCGCGTGGAGGATGGAAGGGTCGGGGAGAGGCTGCACATCTCCAGCCTGCGCCGGGCCATCGGCGAGCAGTCCGGAGTGTTCACCGCCGAGGATGTCCTGCCGGTCCCGTGCAACCCGGACTCGTTGGCCATGGCCTACGGAATCCGCTCGGGACGGAAGATCGCTCCGGTTTCGCGCCACATACGGCCGGAGCTTCTCACCGAGGGCGGGCGCAACACCATCGTGTTCGAACGCGACGACCACCTCCGCGAACGCGTGCTGGACCTGCTCTCCACGGGGATCGGGCCCACCGCGCAGGCGCTGAAGCTGTCCCGGCTGTTCTCGAAGTTCAACCACCACTTCGATCCGCACTGCAAGTGGCGGCGGCGCTTCGGGTTGTCCAAGGCTCCCAAGCCGCCGGAGGGGGTGGACGACCTCTCCTGCTGCATCCCCAAGGTGAAGGACGGGGAGCTGGACTACCGGAAGGTCTTCCGCGTGCTCGTCGTGGCTTTCATGGACATGGAAAGCCTGGATCTGCGTGCGCTCAAGAAGTCCTGCATCCACATCGTGCAACCGGATGGCCGCCTGATTCCCTTCGAGAGCCACAACCTGTTCCACCGCGGAGACCGGCAGGAGCGGACCCGCCAGGTGCAGGAGCGGATCCGGGAGCGTTTCGGCCTCAATCGAGGATCGTGAAGTCGCTTTTCGATCCGTTCTTCACGAGGTACATGGCCTTGTCGGCGACATGCACGAGCTCCTCGGCGGTGGAGCCGTGCAGGGGGTAGATCGCCACTCCGATGCTGACTCCAAGCGAATGATCGATCCCCTTGACGGTCATCGGCGCTTGGATGGCTTCCAGGATGCGTCGGGCCATGGTTTCCGCACCGCTGCGCCCATCGATCTCCTGGGCGACCACGACGAATTCGTCCCCTCCCACGCGCGAGGCGAGATCGGATTCGCGGACCACCGACAGGATGCGCTTGGCGACGCACACCAGGACCTCGTCGCCGCCATCGTGGCCCAACCGGTCGTTGATCGGCTTGAATCCGTCCAAATCCAGGTAGATGACCGCCACGCGTCTGCGCTTGCGCCCGGAAAGCGCGATTGACTTGGTGAGGAAATCCATCAGGAGACGTCGGTTGGGAAGTCCCGTCAGCGTGTCGTGGTGGGCCTTCTGGTAGTTCTCCATGTTGTGCTCGATCATGGTTTTCTGGGCCTTAAGGAGACGGTTGATGGTGCTGGGGATGAAAAGCAGGAGAAGCCCGAACAGCAGGATGTAGGCGGTGCGGTAGAGCTCCCCGAGGAGGCCGCCGCAGATCAGCTGGTTGGCGATGGACGCGTCGAAACGCGGGTGGGCCAGCGCGAACAGGGTGTTCATGCAGACCACCGTCAGGAGGAAGGTGAATCCGTGCACCACCCACCGGAAGATCCAGGAGACCCGTTCGCCGCGGTGCACTTCCTGCATCAGGAGTTCGGCGAAGATGTCGCCGGGCGTTCCCGGCAGATCGACGTGGGACATGTGCCCTCGATTCTATCATCGGGAGCCGGATCGGGGAACAATCCACGCCAAGTTTGCCACCTTCCCTTGACCGTCCGGTGGCAAGAGTCTACTATTCGGCCCTTCCCATTTTTTCAGAAGGTCCATCATGAGCACCGTCACGCTTCCGGAGAAGGCTGTAGAGCGCAAGTGGCTCGTCGTCGACGCCAAGGATATCGTCCTGGGTCGCCTCGCCTCTCGCGTCGCCCACATCCTCAAGGGCAAGCACAAGCCTGTCTACGATCCGGCGCACGATTACGGCGACCATGTGATCGTCATCAACGCGAACCTCGCCAAGCTCACCGGCGACAAGTTCACGAGCAAGACCTACTTCCGTCACTCCACCTACATGGGCGGCGGCAAGGAAATCACCTACCAGCACCTCCTGGCCAAGGATCCGGAAAAGCCGATCCGCAAGGCCGTCTGGGGAATGCTGCCCAAGAACACCCTGGGACGTCGCATGCTCCTGAAGTTGCACGTGTACGGCGGTGCCACGCACCCGCATTTCGCGCAGAAGCCTGAACTCATCGACATCACCAAGGTCTGATCATGACGAACACCACTCGCAGCACCGGCCGCCGCAAGGAAAGCATCGCACGCGTTTCGCTCGTTCCGGGCAGCGGCAAGCGCACTGTCAACGGGCGTACCTTCGCCGAATACTTCCCGACCCCCACCTTGCTCATGCTGATCGACCAGCCCTTGGTGCTGGTGGAACAGGCCGACAAGTGGGACGTCGTGGCCACCGCCTGCGGCGGCGGCTTGTCCGGCCAGGCCGGAGCCATCCGTCTGGGCATCTCGCGTCAGCTCGACAAGATCGACCGCGAGGCGTTCCACACTCCGCTGCGCAAGAACGGCTGCCTCACCCGCGATCCTCGCGCGGTCGAGCGCAAGAAGTACGGCCGCCGCGGCGCTCGCGCCCGCTTCCAGTTCTCGAAGCGCTAAGTCAACCCTCCCAAGCACGGCACCGGAGGTTCCGGGGGGTGGTCCGCAAGGATCTCCCGGAATCGGCGATGGTGCCGGGTGTTTTCAACCCAAACCAAAACAGGATCCAACATGGCTCAGATTCCCACCCTCCAGGAAATGCTCGAAGCTGGCGTCCATTTCGGTCACCAGACGCGTCGCTGGAACCCCCGCATGAAGCCGTACATCCTCACGGCTCGCAACGGCATCTACGTCATCAACCTGGAGAAGACCCTCGAGGCCCTCCAACGTGCGGTCGAGAAGGTCCTGCGCGTGCGTGCCACCGGCGCTTCGGTGCTGTTCGTGGGCACCAAGGCCACCATCCAGGGCGCGGTCCGCGACGAGGCGGTCCGTTCCGGCCAGCCCTACGTCACCACCCGTTGGCTGGGCGGCATGCTCACCAACTACCAGACCATCCGCAAGTCCATCAAGCACTTGGAAGACATCGAGCGGATGGAGAGCGAAGGCGTGCTGACCGATCTGACCAAGAAGGAAGCCTCCGAGCTCATGGAAGAGAAGGCGCATCTCCAGGACGTGTTCGGCGGCATCCGCAATCTGCGCAGCCTGCCCGGCCTGGTGTTCATCGCCGACGCCAAGACCGAGCAGATCGCGCTCGCCGAAGCTCGTCGCCTGAACATCCCCACGGTGGCCATCGTCGACACCAACACGGATCCTTCCAACATCGACTTCCCGATCCCGGCCAACGACGACGCGATCAAGTCCGTCCGTCTGATCGCCTCCACGATCGCCAACGCCGTCCTCTCCACCGGCTCCGCCGCACCCGCCGCCGCTGCGGCTCCGGTCGCCGCCGTTGCCGCCGAGGTGGTGGCATGACCGCGATCACCGCATCCGCCGTCAAGGAGCTGCGCGACAAGACCGGCGTCTCCATGATGGCCTGCAAGAAGGCTCTGGAAGAAGTGGGTGGAGACCTCAACGCCGCGGTGGAGCTTCTCCGCAAGCGCGGCGAGGCCGTGGCCCAGAAGCGTTCCGCCAACGCCGCCACCGAAGGCAAGATCGTCGCCGGTCGCGAGGGTGCGTTCGTCGGACTGGTGGAAGTCTCCGCCGAGACCGACTTCACCGCCCGCAACGACGACTTCGGAGCTTTCGCGAAGGGTGTGCTGAGCACTGCGCTCGCGGCGCATCCCGCGGACATGGAAACCCTTCTTTCCACCACTTCCAAGTACCTGCACGGCGCGACCGTCGCCCAGGCCACTTCGGACATCGTGGGCAAGATCGGCGAGAACATCTCGGTGCGTCGCTTCAAGCTGGCCCAGGTGGACTCCGACACCACCGTCGAGAGCTACATCCACGGACCCGGCAAGATGGGCGTGATCGTCACTCTCCGCCATGCCGGATCCGCTTCCAACGAAGCGATCCAGGCCTTGGCCAAGGATCTTTGCCTCCAGATCGCCGCCGCGGCTCCCGTCGCGGTCAACTCCTCGGACATCGACGAAACCGTCCTGGCCAAGGAACGCGAGATCTACAAGGAGCAGGCTGTCAACGAGGGCATCGCGGAAGCCAAGCTTCCCATGGTCGTCGAAGGTCGGGTCAAGAAGTTCCTGAAGGAAGCCGCCCTGGTGGAGCAGTTGTTCGTCAAGGACAACAAGACCACCGTTGGCAAGGTCGTCGAGCAGGTCGCCAAACAGGCCGGGGTTTCCGGGCTCAAGGTCGAATCCTTCGTTCGCTGGCAGCTGGGCGAGGCGTTGTGAGCACCGCCGCTTCCGTCCGATACGGTCGCATCCTCCTGAAGCTCTCCGGCGAGGCTCTCGCCGCGGGAGCCGGGTCCGGGATCGACGCCGCACTGGTCCAGAGAGTGGCCCGGGAAGTGGCGTTGGTCCATTCCATGGGCGTTCAGGTGGGCATCGTGGTCGGAGGCGGCAACATCATCCGAGGCGGTGTCGCCTCGGGTCAGGGCATCGATCGTGTCGCGGGCGACCAGATGGGCATGCTTGCGACCGTCATCAATTGCTTGGCTCTGCAGGATGCGCTGGAAAAGGCCGGCTTGCAGACCCGGGTGACCACGGCGATCCGCATGGACAGCATCGCCGAGCCGTTCATCCGCCGACGCGCCATCCGTCACCTGGAAAAGGGACGTGTGGTGCTGTTCGCCGCGGGAACGGGCAACCCCTACTTCACCACGGATTCGGCGGCCGCGTTGCGCGCCATCGAGATCCATGCGGATGTTCTTCTCAAGGCGACCAAGGTGGATGGCATCTACGATGCCGACCCCATGAAGGTGCCCACCGCCAAGCGCTACGATTCGGTGAGCTACCGCGAGGTCCTCGACCGTGAACTGAAGGTGATGGATACCGCCGCCTTCGCGCTGTGCCGCGAGAACTCCATGCCCATCCTGGTGTTCGACCTGTTCGCCGAGGGCAACCTGGTCAAGGCGGTCTCCGGGACGAAGATCGGAACCATCGTCAATTCAAAGGGAGAGTGACATGTCCGCCTCCGCCGAAGAACGGATGAAGAAGGCCGTCGAGAATCTTGGACGCGAGTTCGCCAAAGTGCGGACGGGCCAAGCGAATCCGGCCATGCTCGACTCCGTGATGGTGGACTACTACGGCACTCCCACTCCCATCGGCCAAGTGGCCACCATTTCCGTTCCGGACGCCCGCACCCTGGGTGTGAGCCCCTGGGAAAAGCACATGATCCCGGTGGTCGACAAGGCCATCCGCGCTTCCGGCTTGGGACTCAATCCTTCCACGGAAGGTAGCATGATCCGCGTGATCCTGCCGCCCTTGACGGAAGAGCGTCGCAAGGAATTGGCCAAGGTCTGCAAGGGATTGGCGGAGGAGGCCCGCGTGGCCGTCCGCAACATCCGGCGCGACGAGAACGACGCGATCAAGAAGCAGGTCAAGGACGAATCCCTTTCGCAGGACCAGGAAAAGAAGCTCCTGGAAGCCATGCAGAAACTGACCGACCGCTACATCGCGGAGGTCGACAAGTCCTTCGCGGTCAAGGAAAAGGAAATCCTCACCGTCTGATCCGAACACGGGGGGAATCGTGACGCAAACTCTCCGGCATCTGGCCATCATCATGGATGGGAATGGGCGCTGGGCCAAGGCCAAGGGATGGGATCGGACCGCCGGGCATCGGGCGGGAACCGACGCCACCAGACGCATCGTTCGGGCTTGCGGCGAGCGCAAGATCGAGCATTTGACCCTGTACACCTTCTCCAGCGAGAACTGGGGGCGGCCTCCCATCGAAGTGCGGGCCTTGATGTCCCTTCTGGTGGAAATGGTCGAGCGCGAGGTGGACGACCTCCACGCGAACAACGTTCGCCTGCGAACCATCGGCGATCTGTCCAAGCTGCCCGATTCCACCAGGGAAGCTCTGGAAGTTGGGATGGAAAAGACCTCGGGGAACACGGGCCTGCAATTGCACTTGGCGCTGTCCTACGGTGGTCGCGCCGAAATCCTCGAAGGAGTGCGCCGACTGGCCAGGGCGGCCCAGACCGGAAGGGTATCCCCGGAAGAGATCACCGACGAGATGTTCCGCCGCCACCTGGATGCTCCGGACGTGCCGGATCCGGACCTGATGATCCGGACCGCTGGCGACCATCGCATTTCCAACTTCCTGCTTTGGCAGGCCGCCTACGCCGAACTCTGGTTCACCGATGTGCTCTGGCCGGATTTCGACGTCCAGCACCTGGACGAGGCGATCGCCCACTATCGCGGGCGCCAGCGGCGCTTCGGAAAGGTTCTGGACCAACTATGACCCTGTCCAACGGCACGCAACGGATCCTGTTCGGGGTGATCGCCGGACCCCTGGTCCTCTGGCTCCTCTGGCTGGGAGGCTGGCCTCGCGAATTCCTGCTTTCTCTCCTTCTGGGAGGGGCGATGTGGGAATACCTGCGCATCCTTCGCCAACGCTGCCCCGCCATCGGGCTGGAAGTGGAAATGATCCTTCCGGTGGTCACGGTGTTCCTGGCCTGGATTTCTCCATCGGGACCACTGGCGCGGCTGGAGCATTCGCGCGATCTCGCCTTGATCCTCGTCTTCACCTGGACTCTGCTCCAAGCGTTCCGGCGCCTGGAACGGGACGATGTCTTCCCCTGGGTGGCCATGGCCGCCGGCGGGGTCCTCTACTTCGGTTTCTGGGGGGCGAGCCTATTCACCCTGTGTTCGGGCCGAGGCGGAGGATGGGGGCCGCTCGCGCAGCTTCTGTTCGCGATCGGCGTCTGCTGGATCGGGGATTCCGCGGCGTATTTCGCCGGGCGCGCCTTCGGTCGGCACAAGCTCTGCCCGGAACTTTCCCCGGGAAAAACCATCGAAGGCGCCGTGGCGGCGGTCCTGGCCACTTCGGCCTTCGGCGCATGGATGGTCCCGGCCCACCTCAACGGGACGCTCTGGTTGGGTGTCGGGATCGGCGCCTTGCTTGGAGGCGCGGCCATCCTGGGCGATCTTCTGGAAAGCGTCCTGAAGCGTTGGGCGGGCGTCAAGGACAGTTCCAGGCTGTTCCCTGGCCATGGAGGCATCCTGGACAGGCTGGATTCGCTCTTCCTGGTGGCCCCTCTGCTGTTGGCCCTCCTGCGCAGTTTCCGCCATGGGATGCTGCACTGAGATGATCCGGTACCGATCGGTCAGCAAGATCAATCTCCATCTGCGGATCGTGGGGTTGCTGCCGGATCGTCGCCACGAACTGGCCACCTGCTTCCAGGCCATCGACTACGGCGACGAACTGACCTTCCAGGAAAGCGACTCCCTGACCCTCACCTGCGACGATGCCGGATTGGGCCCCCAGGAGGGAAATCTGGTGTGGAAGGCCGGGAAGATTCTCCAGGAACGCTCGGGCATCCGTCGTGGCGCCAGGATCCATCTGGCGAAGAAGGTGCCCTACGGCGCCGGTCTCGGCGGTGGCTCCGGCGATGCGGCGACGGCCCTTGTGGCCCTCAACCGGCTTTGGGAGCTTGGGTGGACCACGCAGGCCCTGGAAGAGCTGGGGAGATCCTTGGGTGCCGACGTCCCCTTCCTGGTCAAGGGGGGGGCTGCTTGGGCGACCGGCGCGGGGGATCTCCTGCAAACCTGCCGGGCATTGTCCCCGGAGGTGGGAATCCTCGTGGCCACTCCTTCCGTCGCGGTTCCCACCGCCTGGGCCTACGGGACTTGGGACCAGTTGCATCCAGACCCGTTGCCGGAGAGCGCCGGGATGACTAATTTCCCCGCCCTGCACTGCCAAGACCTCTTCCTTCGTATGGAAGAGCTTCGTGGCCGGGTGACCAACGATTTCGAGGAAGTGGTTTTACCACGGTACCCGGAAATCCGACGCATCCGGGACGAACTCGTCGAAGCGGGTGCGGCGACGGCTCTGCTTTCGGGAAGCGGATCCAGCGTCTTCGGGCTCTTCCCTTCGAGGGAAGTCCCCCTCTCGCTACCAGGGAAATGGAGCGAACGAGGGGTCCGATGGCGGTGGTGCTCCCCGGCGGGAGGTCCGCTCGAGCTTTGAACCACTGGGGTGTCGTCTAACGGCAAGACAACGGTTTTTGGTACCGTGAATGTTGGTTCGATTCCAGCCGCCCCAATCTGGTCCCAGGTAAACGGAATTTGTCACTTCAGGAGAACTCCATGAGCGTCACCCTAGCCATCCAGGCCCGCGAGAAGGGCACCAAGTCGCAGATCAAGACCCTGCGCAATTCCGGCAAGATCCCTGCCGTGCTCTACGGTCGCAAGACCCCCAGCCAGAGCGTGGCCGTGGATGCCGCGGAATTCCGCAAGTTCCTGGCCGACGGCAATCGCAACCGTCTCCTGGAACTGGCCCTGCCCACCGGCAATACCGTGAAGGCCTACGTCAAGGAAATCGTACGCGCCAAGATCACCCGCGACGTGGAACACCTGGACTTCCAAGTGGTGGAAGCGGGGGATTCCGTGACCTACAAGGTCCCCGTGGTCATCGTCGGCGTTCCCGTGGGCGTGAAGGTCGGTGGCGGCAACCTGAACGTCGTCAAGAAGGACCTCAAGGTTCGCGTGAAGGCCGAAGCCATGAAGGATTCCATCGAGGTGGACGTCTCCGCTCTGGAGAAGGAGCAGGTCTTCTACGTGAACCAGGTCCAGTTCCCCGGCGGCACCATCCTGACTCCGGGTCGCCAGGCGATCGCCACCGTCGTTTGACATGAAGCTTCTGGTGGGGCTGGGAAATCCCGGCGAGCGCTACGCGCGAACCCGCCACAACATCGGCTTTCTCGCCCTGGACGCCCTGGCCTTCCGCCGGGGCGTTTCGTTTTCCAAGGGCCGTGCCGATGCCTTGGTGGCCAAGTTCGAGCTGGGGGGGCAGGAGGTCCTGGCGGCCAAGCCCCAAACCTTCATGAACCTGTCCGGAGCCTCCGTGCAGGGGCTCATGACCTTCCACAAGGTCCATCCTCGCGACGTGTTCGTGGTCGTGGACGACATGCTCCTGGATCTGGGGCGGTTCCGGGTGCGCGGAGCCGGATCCCACGGGGGGCACAATGGTCTCCGCGACATCGAGGCACGGATCGGCAAGGAATACAACCGCCTTCGCGTGGGAGTGGGGCAGAAACCGCCCCAGTGGGACCTCGCCGACTGGGTGCTGTCGCGATTTTCGGAGACCGAGCTGGTTTGCCTGGAAAAACGGTTCCCGGCATTGGAAGATTGCTTGGTGACTTGGTTTCAGAAAGGCGAACAGGCGGCTGCGGCGGGTTTCAACGGCCCGTGGAGGCCGGACATCCAAGCATGAACACCTACCTTTTGCCTGCATCCCTCGTGTCCTCCAACTCCGAGCGTTCCGCCGGTGCGATCGCAAGCGACATCATGGTGGCGCCTGCCGCCACGATGGGGCAGGTCGGGATGGTTGCGGCCTTCCTGCTCGCTGTCCTGGTGGCGGTGGTGCTGGTGGAGGTGCTCCGGCGTCGGAGGGAGCTTCTGGCCAGGGCCAGGGCCCGTTGGGACCACTTCGCGGGCCTGGCGCGCCAAGCCGGCCTGGAAGAGGCCGACATTGAACGCATGCGGACCATGCACATGGACATGGACGCCATGCACGCTCCAGACGCGATGCTTCGGATTCCGGCGGTGTACGACCGGGCCCTGGAGGCGTGGATCCGCTCCCGGGGAGGGGCGATCTCCGAGCGTGAATGGCAGGATCTGCACCGGGTTCGCGTCAAGCTCAAGTTCCACAGTCTGTCATCGGAGACTAGTCTTTCCCACACCCGCCAGATTTCCGACCACCAGGAAGTCCGTCTTTCCACCGAGGAGGGGGATTGGGCGGGTAGCGGCGCGGTGTGCAACAACCGGGAAGACCGGCTGGAGGTGCTGGTCAAGAGCCTTCCGCCGCCGGGAACGAGTCGATTGCGCCTGGCCTTCTCTCGTCAGGGCGACGGGGAATACAAGACGGTCCTGTCGATCTCGGGCATGGAAACCGAGCAGGCGATCCTGCGGTTTTCGCACACCGACCAGATCGTCCGCCAGCAATTGCGCATGTGGGTTCGCGTGCCGGTGCTTCTTCCGGGCAAGATGCGTCGGGTGGTTTCGCCGGACGGAACCTCCCACGCCTTCGACGAGTTCGATGTGACCCTCCTGGATCTGTCCGGTGGAGGTGCCATGGTCTCGTCCTCCAAGATGATGGAGGTGGAATCGCGGGGACTCCTGGACTTCCAGCTCGGGGAGAATCGCCTGGAAGGCCTTCGCTTCGTCATGTTGCGCTCCGGCAGGGCACAGAGGGGGGGGACAGGACATGTCTGCCACCTTTGCTTCGAGAGCATCGACGTCCAGACCCAGGAGCGCATCATGCGCTATGTCTTCGAACGGCAGCGGGCGGGTAGAATCACCGGCTGACAACGGCAGGAAAATCTCCTAAGTCCCCGCAATTCCTTGAATTACGTCGGTTTCGACTTGACTCTGTTGAAAAGAGTGCCTAAACTAGGGAAAAGGCTTCATGCGCAGGAAGGAACCCTTTTGAGCGCTTTCACCAATTTTGTCAGCCGCCTTCGAGGCGAGACGGTCACTGTCGGACTGGACATCGGCAACCATTCGGCGAAGCTGGTGAAAATGCAGCATCGTCGCTCGGGGCCGCTGCTCATGGCCGCCGGGATCCAGGAACTGAAACCGGAGACCATCGTCGGTGGCGAAATCAAGAACCGCGACGCCCTGATCGAGGCGTTGACCTCGCTGGTCCACCGGACGGACGACACCATCAAGGACGTGACCTTGTCCTTGTCGTGGAGCTTCGGAGTCCTCGGCGACCGCATCCATCTGAAGTCCACCAAGGGACAATCAGACGAGGACACCGTCCTTGGAGAGGCCAGCCAACGTCCTCCCTTCGACGTCGAAAACATCACGCTCGACTACAAGATCCTCCGCCGCAACGTGGAGACTTCCGACATGGAAGTCCTCCTGGTGGCGGCCAAGAACCAGGTCATGCAGTCGTACATCGACGTGGTCCTGGAGGCGGGCCTGCGTCCCATCGTGATCGACGTGGACGCGTTCGCCTTCGCCAACGCCTACAACTGGACCGTGGGCAATTCGGATCCGGACGAGGTCGTGGCCCTCATCAACATCGGCGACAACCTCACGAACATCACCTTCCTCAAGGGTGGCATCTACCAGAGCACGCGCGATGTCAGCACCGCGGGCGACTACTTCGTGAAATACCTGATGCGGCAGTTCAAGTTGCCCCGCGACCAGGCGATCTCGCTTCTGAAGGGCAAGGACGCCGAAAAATTCGACGCCACCCAGCTCGCCAGGGCGATCGAGTTCTCCTGCGAGGAGCTCTCCTTGGGAATCGATCTGGCCTTCCAGTACTACCAGTCCTCCGAGAAATCCGCACGGATCCAGAAGATCGTGCTGTGCGGCGGCGGAGCCTGCATCCCCGGAGTTCCCGAGTACCTCGGACGACGACACGAGGCCCAAGTGCTGGTCCTCAATCCCCTCTCCAGCATCCAGAAGGATCCGGAGAAATTTCCCGACCCGATTCCCGACACGGTGAGCACCTTGCTCACCGTCGCCGTCGGCATGGCATTGCGGAAGGTGTGACATGGCCTCGATGATCGAAGTCAACCTTCTTCCCATGGAGTACCGGGTGGTCCGGAAGGACTACTCGTACCTCACCGACCGCCGTTCCGTCTGGGGAACCGTCCTGGTGATCACGGTCCTGGTGCTCGTCTGGCTCCACTTCATGACCCTGGTGGCCACCGCCACATCCAGGGAGGGGCAGATCGAAGATCTCCGCAGGGAGATCAAGAAATACGACACGGTGAAGACGGAGATCAAGAGGCTGGAGGATCTGAAGGCTCAACAGGAAGCCAAGAACGTCTCCCTCAAGAGCATCTCCGTCTCCAAGAAGCGCTGGGTCCGCATCTTCGAGGACATCAACGCGAGCCTGCCGCCGCACACATGGATCCTCTCCATCAAGGAGGAGCCGGACAAGCAGGACCAGCTGGCCATCCAGGGGCGCACTTTCGTGTTCCAGGAAGTGGCGGGCTTCATGCTGCAACTGGAACGGCGTCCGTTCTTCCTGCCGCCCAACCTGGAATCGATCGAGCAGGTCAAGGCCGAGGGCAACCAGAACGCGACCGCATTCTCGTTCACCCTGCATTGTCCTCTCAACCCGGCCATCCACACGGATGGCCAAGCCCAAGGGGATACCGTTGGCCACGCGCGTTGATTTCAAGGATCGGCTGACCGTCTACCTGGTATTCTGCATCCTGGTTTCGGTCGCCGTCGGCTACTACCACTGGATGTACATCGCCACCCCCCGCTACCAGCGCATCGAGGAGTTGAACGCGGAGCAACAGAAACTGTCGCAGGAGCTCACGGTGGTACGCACGCAGACGCAGAGACTCGTGCAGATCCGCGAGGAGCTGAAGAACGCGGAAATCGAATTCGCCAGGCTCCAGGAGATGTTCCCGGACCGCGAGAAGATCCCTTCCCGTCTCCAGGACCTGCTCACCGTCACGCGCCGCGCCGGGACTGTCACCACCAAGTTCGTGCCCCAGCCCAGCGTCCAGCAGAAGTACTACGCGGAGAACAACTACAAGATCGCGATCGCGGGCAACTACCACAGCATCGGCGAGATGTTCGCCGAATTCGCGAACTTCAAGTACCCCACGTCCATCCAGAAGATGAGCATCGTGGTTTCACCGAACCTGAAAACCGAACTCGAGAACGCGGACAAGCACGGCACCGTGCCGACCACCGTCGCCGCCGAATTCGATTTCACCACCTACACATCGGGGAAGTGATGCGATATTCCATTTCGATCCTCATGGCCGGAGCCGTCGCGATCCAAGCCGCGTCGATCACCTCCGCGGGCCTCGTGGCGGATCGCGAAGGAACACGTCTGGTCTTCCGCACGGGGGAGGAGGTCCTTTCCCGCTCCCGCCTCGAACCGGACGGAACCTTGCTCGTCGAGATCCAGGGCAGCAAGACCGCCTTGGAAGGCCATCTGGACCTAGCCACCAACGCCAAGTTCTCCTCCGTGGACGCTGCCAATCTCTCCCGCGACGGCGCCGAGATCGCTTCCTTCCGGTTCCATCCACGCGTCGGCGCGAAGGTGCGGGTGCTGCATCGCGAATGGGATGGACAGGATCTGTCGTTCTTGCTGGACAAGACGCCTGCCCAGCCGCAGGTATCGCCCTTGTGGACCATGGCCCCCTCGCGCGACGCGTCCGTGGTGCTGGCCGCCTTGACCACCAACCCCACCTTGGAAGGCACTCGGGCCTGGGGTGCGGGCGACCTGGAAACCGTTGAAATGCGGTTTTCCGCGCCTCCCGTCCAGGCCGATCTCGTCGGGTCGGGCAAGTCCTACACCATCAAGCTCGGCAAGAGCCGGGTGGCGAAATTGAACGTCCCCGCCTCCGCCTCCAAGTTGATCCAATCCATCGGTCCCGGGAAGGACGGCGAGGTGAAAGTGACCCTCAAGGAAGACGCACGTTCCGTCCTCCTGACCAGGTCCGGGAACACCATCGCGCTCCGGTTGGTGGCCAAATCGCCCCTGCCCAAGGCCTGGGCCTGGAGTTCCGCGAAGCCCAAGGTCGAAACCTTCGGGGAAACGGCTCTGCCCGCCGACGAGTCGGCGAATCTGGCGAACCTTCGCAAGGATCTCAAGCCGCAGGGTGGAGAAGGCTTCACCGCCGACGGCAGCAGATCTCCGACCGAAGCCAAGGGAACGCTTGCGGGCGCCAGTGCTGGAAGCGGGGACAAGAACGCATTGGCCGAAGCCCAGAAGCTGGAAGCGGAGCGTCGCAAGTCCCGCGAAATCGCCCAAAAACAGATCGATCAGGATGTAGCCAAGCAGGAAGCGGAAGACAAGAAGAACCGCGTCACCTACAACACATTCGGCGTCCGCGACCCCTTCATTCCGCTCGAGCCAGACGATGTGGAAGGTGGTCTGAATGTCGACCAGATGCGCGTGGTGGGCATCATAGCCTCTCCCACCCGTCCGATGGCCGTGCTGGAACACACTTCGCAGCCGGGCCTTTCCGTCGCCCTCCGCGAAGGTGATGCCATCCAGAACGGTCGCGTGCTGAAGATCGAACGCGACCGCGTCGTCTTCGTCCTCGAGGAATTCGGCGTCAGTCGCCAGTTCGCCTTGAAACTCCAGGCTCCCAAAGGAGAAAAGTCATGAGCCGCAATCCGCGCAACGTCGCGACCTTGGCGGGGATCTCCCTGGCACTGGGGTTTGCATTGCCCCAGACCGTGCTGGCCCAGGATTCGGCCGCGATCGCCCGCATGAAGCCTGGAGCCGGCAAGGTGCCGGCCATCGCCACGCTCAACTTCACCAACACGGACGTGCGGTCGGTCTTCCGTCTGCTTTCCGAGTACAGTGCGGTCGACATCGTGGTTGATCCCAACGTCAACGGGTCCATCAACACGGTGGTGACGAACAAGACCTGGCAGGAGGTGGTCCACATCGTCGCCAAGATGATGAACCTCACCGTCACAAACGAGCTGGGCTACCTGTACGTCCAGAAGACGGATGACTACCAGAAGCGGCTCGTGGAACGCGCCGCGGCCAACACCGCCCAGGACCAGGCCGCCAAGTTGCAGCGCAAGATCATCCGCATCTCCAACGCCCGCGCGGACGAGATGGAAAAGGCCGTCAAGGACCAGATCTCCCCGCGTGGCAAGATCACCGTGGTCCCGCGGACGAACTCCCTGATCCTGGTGGATGGTCCCGAACAGATCGCCGCCATCGAGAAGGTCATCCGGCAGCTGGACCTGGAGACCAACCAGATCCTCATCGAGGCCAAGTTGGTCCAGGTCGAGTCCAACGCGTTGCAGGAACTGGGCATCAACTGGAGCCTGAATTCCGGATCGGGAATGGGCTGGAAGACCGCGCCCTCCGGATTGGGCTCCAACGGAAACCTGGTAGGCGGCCCCTTCAAGGGTGGCAACGCCACCATCAACACCCCGGCATCAAAGGCCTCGCAGGGAGTCGCTTTCGGTCTGCTCAACGGGAACCTGGGAGTGGCGATCTCCCATCTTCTGGAGACCGGCAAGGCCGAGGTCCTGGCAACCCCCCAGATCACCACTCTGGACAACAAGGAAGCTCGGATCTTCATGGGAGACCAGGTGCCCATCCAGACCAAGGATGTCTCCGGCAACACGGTCACCACCATGTTCAATGCCGGTACCGAGCTTGTCGTTCTTCCCCAGATCACGGCTCCGGATCGCGTTCTGCTGAACCTGAAGCCCAAGAAGGACAACTACCAGGTGGTGGCAGGCGCCGGCGTGGTGATCCGCAAGCAGGAAGCCGAAACCAACGTGGTGGTCACCGATGGCGAAACCGTGGTGATCGGTGGCCTGGTGGAGCGTTCCGAGAACAAGTCCGAAGCGGGCGTGCCTCTGCTGAAGGACATTCCTCTGTTGGGCGTCCTGTTCCGCTACACCCGGCACGAATTGGTGAAGAAGGATCTCGCGATCTTCGTCACGCCTCGCATCGTGAGGCGCGGACTTGTTCCCCTGCCCGCCCCCACTGCCGACCAGGATCTGGCCAAGGCTGCCACTGCGCCGTCTGCCGAACCTCCCGCTGTCGCAGCAGCACCCGCGCCCGCACCGGCACCCGTCGCGCCCCCGGAAGCGACTCACGTGGAGCCTCCCCCTCCTCCGCCGGCACCGGAACCGGTTCCTCCTCCGCCGTTGGCTCCTCCGGAGGAGCCCTACTCCGCTCCCGTCGAACCGGTCGGACCGGTCAACTGATGAGAAGGCTCGCCGGATGCGGCGGGCCTTTTTCGTGGTGCGAGCATGATCGCGTACATGGACCGGGTGGATCCCGATGAAAGCCTGAAAAGGGTGGCGAGGCATCGTCGGTGCGTGAAGCAAGCTGCGGTCGTGCAGTTGACACAGCGGCGAGAATGGGTGTTCGGCAAGGACTCGGGACCTTCGAAAATCGAAGAGACTGCTTGCGTTTGCTGGAAATAAACGTAAATTCAACATATGTCGCCAAAAAGTCGAAAAATGGAAGTGGGCGCGAAGACCAAAGAAGAGCGGATGCGGGAAGCCATCCTCGAGGCGGCCACCGAGGTATTTCAGCGCTACGGGGTCAGGAAGACCACGGTGGACGACATCGCGATGGCCATGGGAAAGCGACGGAGTTTCTTCTACTACTACTTCGAGAGCAAGGAAGCATTGCTCAGAAGCGCGGCCGAACGCGAGATTGCCGCCAACGTGGCCTCGATCCACGCGGAGGTGGAGAAACAAGCCACGGTGGAAGCCAAGATGCGGTCGTTCTTCGTCGGCCCTCTTCGGCAGGCCATGGACCGCATGAAGCTGTTCACGAAGATATCCGAAGATCTTCGCTCCGGTGACGGGCAGTTGCTGATGATGATACGCTCGCTTCGCGCTTCGTTCGATCTGCGGGAACGAGCCTTGCTTGCGAAGATCCTACGCGAAGGGATCGCGAAGGGGGTCTTTCGGCCGATGAAGGAATCCGCCATCGAAAGCTTCGTGGTTTTCACGCTTTCCGCGCAGCGCGGAATCGAGATGGATCTCGTGATGCACGATGGTGTGCTGGACCCACTGGACAGTCTGGACGACATCGTGGACGTGTTCCTGCGAGGGCTCCGGGTCTGAAAGGGTGGCCAAGGCCTTTGGCGGACGGATCCAGGGTCTCCGAATAGGGTTTCCAAGAGTTCAGGAGGGACGTGATGCTTTTGTGCGTCAATAATTCGACGAATCGATGCAATATGACGAAAATTCTGATCTTTGGCGTCGAGACTGGATGAAGCAATCGCCTCAGCCTGAACAATTCCGTCGATCAAGTCGCTGTCCAACAAATGGGGGAATAGGATGTCTTCACGCGCTAGTCGTTCGATGCCGTGTCCGAGCGTTTCCAAGAAACTGGTCGTCGCGACGGGAATGGGGATGGTGGCCGCCGTCCTGGGGGCCTGTTCGGGACGCGAAGCGACCATGGAGCGGGCTGCGCCGGTGGTGAAGGTGGCCAGGATCACAGGGTCGGATTCGGCGCGGGACCTGGTGGTGTCGGGCAGTTGGACGCGGCGACTTCGGTGGCCGTCAGTTTCGGTACCTTGGGGTCGGTGGAGCGGGTTCTGGCAAGCGAAGGCCAGAAAGTGTCCAAAGGACAGATCATGGCGGTTCTCGACGAAGGTTCGCTGCGCGACCAGCTGGCCATGGCCATGGCGAAATCCGAACAGGCAGAGGACGCGTGGAAGCGCATGGAGCCCATGCACCGCAGCGGATCCCTGCCCGACATCAAGTGGGTGGAGGTGGAAACCGGGAGGAACCAGGCGCGAAGCTCCGTATCCATGGCTCGACGCAACCTGGACGAGGCCATGCTGAGGTCGCCGTTGACGGGAATCGTCTCGAAGCGCTCCGTGGAACCTGGGGAAAGGGCGCAGCCTGGAGTGTCGGCGTTCACCGTGGTGGACATGCGCACCATGTTGGCGACGCTGTCGATTCCGGAAAAGGACATTTCCCGGATTCGGAAGGGGATGTCCGCCAGGGTCTATGTGCGAGCGGTCGAACGGAACCTGGCAGGTGAGGTCAAGGAGATCGGGGTGGCGGCGGATCCGTTCACCCGCACATACAGGGTGAAGGTGGAGGTGCCCAATCCTGATGGATCCTTGCGGGTGGGGATGCTGGCCCAGGTCCGCATCGCTGTGTCGGGAAGCAAGGGAACGCCGATCGCTCCGTTGTCGTCGTTGTCGGTCGACGAGCGCGACGGGAAGTACGCGTGGATCCTGACGGATTCCGTGATACATCGGCGCCGCGTCCGCCCGGGCGCCCTGCTCCAGGAAGGAGTCGCGATCGATTCCGGATTGGCGGTGGGGGAGATCGTCGTGGTGTCGGGGACCCCGATGCTGTCCGAAGGCATGCATGTCGCGGTCGGGAAGTGAGGCGGACATGAAGATCCAGACGCGCAACTACGTGGAGTGGGGGATGGTGCACTGGCGCATCGTGCTCACGCTGTGCCTGGTGCTGGTGGCTTTCGGCGCCTACTCGCTGTGGACGATGCCGCGACAGGAATTTCCGCAGTTCACCATCCGGCAGGGACTGGTGGTGGCGGTGATGCCGGGCGCCAATTCGCGCGAGGTCGAGGAGCAGGTGACAAGAGTCGTCGAAAACTACCTGTTCGGGTTCGACGAGGTCAACAAGGCCAAGACGTATTCGTATTCCAAGGACGGCCAGGTGGTGGTCTTCGTCGAACTGCGCGAAAGCGTGAACGCCACGGAAGCGCCCGCCTTCTGGGCGAAGTTGCGACACGGGCTGGCGGAGTTGAAGATGCGACTTCCGAGCCAAGTGGTGGCGCTGGTAGGGACCAACGATTTCGGGGACACCAGCGCCTTGCTGCTGACGCTGACGGCCGAGGGCAAGAGTTGGCAGGAGATGGACATGTACCTGCGCGACCTGGAAGCGGAGCTTCGCAGGCTTCCGGCCACGTCGCGGCTCAAACGCAGCGGCACGCAGGAAGAGAGCATCCGGATATTCCTTTCGCGCGATCGACTATCGCAGTACGGAATCCGTCCTCTGAGCGTCGTGCAGTCGTTGCAAGGAACGGGAATCCTCCCCCTGGCGGGGCGTCTCGATGCCGGGAACCTCGAAATGCCCATCCACGTGTCGCCGGTTCTGCATTCCGAGAAGGAGCTGGGCGAGACGGTGCTGCTTTCCGTAAATGGCGCGATCGTGCGATTGAAGGACGTGGCGCGTCTGGAGCGCGGCTACGACGACAACGATTCATACGTGCGCTACGACGGGAAGAAGGCACTGGTGGTGTCCATCGAGATGTCCAAGGGCAACGACATCACCCACTACGGAACCCAGGTCGACGAGGCCATTTCGCGTGTCAAGACGCGTCTTCCACCCGGAGTCGAGATCGCTCGCATCGCGGATCAACCCTTGGCGGTCTCCACATCCATCGATCATTTCATGCGCGATTTCATGCTCGCGGTGGGGGCGGTGATCCTGGTGACCATGCTGTTCCTGCCGGTGCGCGTGGCGGGAGTCGCTGCCATCACGATTCCCATCTGCATCCTGGCGACGGTGGGAATCCTGAACCTGATGGGCATCGAGTTGCAGACCGTTTCGCTGGCTGGACTGGTGGTGGTCCTGGGGATGGTGGTCGACAACGCGATCATCGTCATCGACAGCCATCTGGAGAAGCTGGACCACGGGATGATGTTGTGGAACGCGGCATGGAAGAGCGCCAAGGAACTGATGCTCCCCGTATTCACGGCCACACTGGCAATCATCGTCTGCTACCTCCCGATGGCCATCTTCATGACGGGGACGGCGGGAGACTTCATCAAGAGCCTGCCCGCGACCATCGCGGTGGCGCTGTTCGTTTCGATGCTGGTGGCGGCCTTCCTGGTGCCGGTCATGGACTACTGGCTGATCCGCAACGGAGTGGGACACGGGAAGATCAAGGGCAGGAAGAGTTTCCTCGACCGGGTGCAGGCCCTGTACGACCGATCGGTGGAGGCCGCGTTCAGGTGGCCGAAGACGACCTTGGCGGGGGGGGTGGGGTCGGTGGTGGTGGCGATGGGGCTTTTCGCCGGCCTTCCGCAGCAATTGTTCCCCAAGATCGAACGCAACCAGTTCGCCATCGAGGTGTACCTGCGCGAGGGAAGCCCGCTCGCATCGACCGATTCCGTCGCTCGAAGGCTGGAAGCGATCCTGCGGGTCGATCCCCGGGTGACGGGCGTGACGAGTTTCGTTGGTTCCGGTTCGCCCCGGTTCCATACGGTGTACGCACCGAACCTCCCGTCGAGGTCGTACGCGCAGATCCTGGTGAACACCACCGACAACCATGCGGCGGAGGCGATGGTCGACGAATATTCGAGCCGATACCGGGGGGTGTTCCCCGACGCGTGGGTTCGATGGAAACAGCTGGAGATGTCGCAGGGCTCCACGCCCATCGAGGTTCGGATCTGGGGCGACAGCATCCCGCTGCTGCGCGAGACGGAAGCGAATCTCCGCGCCGCGATCCAGAAATTGCCCGGGGTGGAGTGGGTGCGCACGGACTGGGGCGACCCTCTGCGGGGATTGTCCCTGGACATGGACTGGGACGAGGCGGGGAGATTGGGGATCTCGCCGTCCTTCCTGGGAGCGTCGTTGGCCATGGGAACCACAGGCCTGACCGCCGGGACGATCTGGGAAGGCGACCATCCCGTCAAGCTGGTGCTCAAGGAGGATTCCCTCCGGTCGCGCACGATTGACGGATTCCGACAGCAAATGGTTTCGTCGTTCCCGATCGGCGCATCGGTTCCGCTGGAACAGGTGGCCTCAGTGGAACCGGACTGGACCGAAGGGACGATCCACCATCGCAACGGAACCCGCTGCATCACCATGAGGGTGGATTCGCGCCGCGAGGTGTTCGCGAGCGAAGTCCAGAAGCAGGTGGAAGGCGTCGTGGCGCAGCAGGAACTGCAACCCGGAGTCGACATCACCTACGGTGGCGACAAGGAGGCTTCGGGCGAGACCTACCTGCCGATGGTGGTCGCGCTGATCACAGGGATCGTCCTGGTGTTCTTCATCCTGCTGTGCCAGTTCGGGCGGCTGCGGAAATCGGTGCTGATCATGGCGACCATGCCTTTGTCGCTCCTGGGGGCGTCGCTCGGGCTGGTGGCGACGGGTTATCCGTTCTGCATGACGGCCTTCCTCGGGATCATCGGGCTGATGGGGATCGTGGTGCGCAACGGGATCATCCTGGTGGGCTACGCGGACGAATTGCGTCACGAGGGATTCAGTCCCCTGGATGCGGCGATCGCTGCCGGAAAACGTCGCATGCGTCCCATCTTCCTGACCTCCATGGCCGCCGCCGTCGGCGTGGTCCCCATGATCGCTTCGCGTTCGACCCTGTGGGGGCCGCTTGATGCCGTGACCGCTTTCGGGCTGGTCTTTTCCATGATCCTCACCCTGCTGGTCCTGCCGGTGGCCTATTGGCTGCTGACGGAAAGCGAATCCATCCTGTCCGGCGTCCCCGAGGAGGCACACCATGCGTAAGTCCATCCTGGTATTGCTGGGATCCGGCTTGGTTTGGGCCGAGTCTCCGCTGACCCTGGATCAATGTCGGAAATTGGCAATCGGAAGCAACGCGGATATCGTCCAGGCGCGATTGGAGACGGAGTCCGCCGAGCAGACGCGGAAATCCGCCTTCACCAATTTCTTCCCGCAGATCAGCGCCGGCGCGGTTGCGATGGCCGCCAGGGATCCGCTGATGGACATCAGGACTCCAGGGGGGAATCTGCCCGTGTTCGACGGCAACCCCGCGAACCTGGCGACAGCCACCCAGTTCGCCTACATGCCATCCGGCGGGATGTCGATGGCCGACAAGTCCAATGTGCTCCTGGTGTCCGCGGTGCAGCCGGTCTTCGCGGGCGGTCGCGTGGTCTACGGCAATCGGCTGGCGTCGCTGGGTGTCCGGATCGCGCAGGACAGGGAGTCCCTGGCGCGACGGGATGCGGTCGCCAAGACGGAAGACAAATATTGGAACATGCTGGAGCTCGCCGGGAAACGCCGGGCATTGGACGCGTACGACAGTCTTCTGGAAGCGTTGGCCCGGCAGGTGCGCGATGCGCGGGCGGCGGGCGTGGCGAATGACAACGACTTGCTGAAGGTGGCCCTCAAACGCGGCGAATCGCGCGTCGATCGCGGTCGTCTGGAAAGCGGCATGCGGTTGTCCGCGCTGGACCTCAGGCGCCACCTCGGCTTGGCCGAAGATACCGCGATTTCCCTCGCCGACTCGCTGGGTGCACCCGAAGATCCCGCGTCGCTGGGAAATCAGCGCGAAGGCGCCCTGGAAAGACGGGTGGAAATCCGGTTGCTGGAACGGGCGGTGGAAGCCGAGCAGATCCAGGCATCCATGAAGGCGGGGACGATGCTTCCGACAGTTTCCGTCGGGGCGGCGTTGGTGCGGACCGACGTGGAAGGCATGGGTGCGTCGTCGAACGCGATGGCTTTCGCGATGGCGAGTGTTCCATTGACGGGCATCTGGAGCGGCGCCCACGACCTGGCGGCGCAGAGGGCCAAGGCACGGTTGGCCCAGGTGAGGCTGGCCGAGACGAAGCGCCTTGTGGCCCTCGGGGTCGCGAAGGATTGGGACGATCTGGTGATCGCCTACCGGGCTTGGGTGGTCTCCCAAGATGCCGTGTTCCAAGCCGAAACCAACCTCAAGACCGAGGAGGAGCGCTTTCGCGGCGGTGTTTCCACCGTCTCGGATCTTCTGGAAGCGCAGGTCATGCTGCAACAGGCGCGCAGCCAGCGCATCGATCGGATCGGGGAGTACTGGTCGGCACGCGAGGCATGGCGGAGGGCCGTGGCACGGGATTGAACCGGCCTGCCGGTCGAGGGAAGGCGGGACCTTCGCGGAGGAACGAGCTCGATGGTTGATGACGCCGATTCCAAGGAAGCCGTCGATCTGCGTTGGGGCGCGAGGATGGTGCTTCTGGAGAACATGGTTCGTCCCCTCGAACCGCTGCTGGTGATGGCATGCGCTGGCATGTACGCCGGAGGCGCGTGGGGTTCGTTCAAGCTCGCGGAATCGCTCGCCTACCTCCTGTTCAGGCTGAGCTTGTTGGGCATGGACAGAGGACTCATCTGGTGGTATGGACAGGTGGACGTCTCGCGCTACAGGAAGGACCTGAGTTCGGCGATGGGGGTGGTCTTCACCGCTTCGGTGCTGGGATGCGCGGGCATGGTCGCCTTCTCGCGGTCGACCCTTGTCGCGGTCCGAGGAATGGATCTGTCGTTGCGGGATCTGCTCTTCGTTGCGGGATCGATTCCGCTGCTGGCGATGTCGGAGCTGGTCTACCAGAGCAATCTGAACCACAAGGAAATGCTCGGAAGGATCGTGGGAAAGAGCATTGTGCTCCCTACGGTGGTCTTCGGCGGGGCGTTGTTGGGGCATTGGTGGGTTCCGGGGCTGGGGCTCTCCGCATGGTTCTTCGCGGGGAATCTGGCGAACGCGTTGGTGGCGTTTGTCGTCTTCGCGGGGATCCATTTCAGGAATGGACGAAGGCTGCCGCTTCCGGGGATTCCTTCGGCGGACCTGCGGCGGTTCAGCGCGCCTTTGGCTGGGTCGGATCTCATGGCTGGACTCGCGGGACGGGTGGACTTCATGATGATCGCCGCGCTCGCCGACATCCGCGCGGTCGAGATCTACAACGTGGTGATGATGATAGGAAAAAGCCTGTCCTCCATCCGGCAGTCGTTCGACGGCATCCTGCTTTCCGATTTCTCGCGGGACGGTGTACGGAAATTGACGCGTCGCCTGAGGGTCCGGATGAACCATTCGGTGTGGATGATCGGAAACCTCCTGGGGCTGCTCCTGATCGCGTTGGTCTTCTGGGGGCGGGATCTGCTCGGCCTGGTGCATGCCGAGTACCAGGTGGGGTACGAAGCGATGTTGATCATCGCCTTCGCCACCTACCTAAACGTGTTCGGCGACATGAGCGGCCTGATGCTGCAGGGGCTCGGCGAAAGCAGGTCCTGGATGTTCGCCCAGGCCATCGGATTCGCGGTGAACGTCGGTTGCAACCTCCTGTGGATTCCCAAGTGGGGAGCGACAGGCGGCGTGATGGCCCTGGGCGCATCCCTCCTGGTCCATGGCGGAATATGCCAGCTGGTGCTCTGGCGCACGTCGGGGGAGAAACCTTGGATCTGGGATTTCAGCAGTAGTTCGGCTCGGTTCTTCCTTCTCCTTGTCGCGATTTGCTCGATCTCCACATCGATCGGGAACGCGGTCCTTCGCGCATGCTGCTTCGCGGGGGCGACCGGGGCATGGTTGCTCGCGTTCTGGTGGAGTTTCCGGAAATTCTCGCTTTCGTCATCGCCGGATCCTCCCGCGACCAGCAAGGTGAACGGCCTCTTGTGATGGAGGTGGTGCCTTCGACCGGATCGGACAGCCAGTTCGTCTCAACTCCGGGAGAGCGACCAGCGGTCCTTCCGCGGCATGGGGACGAAACGATCCCCGAACACCGACGTAAACGCCCCTTCGAGAAGGGTCTTCCGCAGTGGACCCGAAGCCTTCCGGGTTCCGCGGTCCAGAAGAAGAAGGTGCCCGAAACAGCTGGGGATCTCTTCCAGGTGGTGCGTGACCAGCACGATCGGAAGTTGGGGGCGACGCAGGGCGAGCGCTTCCAAGTGGACCATCAGATCTTCCCGGCCGACCGGATCCAAGCCGGCACAGGGCTCGTCCAGGATCAGGAGGTCCGGTTCGGGCACAAGAGCTCGGGCGAGCCATGTGCGCTTGCGTTGGCCCAGGGAAAGACGAAGCCAGGGAGATGTCCGATGTCCGCCAAGACCCCAGGCTTCCAATTCCTCGCGGGCGCGTTTGCGATGGGTCGCCGAGGGGCGATCGAATCGTCTTCCCAAGGTTCCCACGAAGGCGGTGGACACCAGGTCCTCGCAGGTGGTGGAGGTATCCAGGAGCGGCTCGAGGGCGTCCCCACAAAAGCCGATCCTTGTCCTCAGCGGGAGCAGGGAGTCCTCGCCGGCATGGATCCCGAGGATGTCCAAACGGCCGCCCCAGGGGAACAATCGTCCCATCAATGCCAGAGCAAGGGAGGTCTTGCCGCAACCATTGGGCCCCATGACCACCCATCGCTCTCCGGGGTGCACGTCCCAATGGTCCAGCATCAGCACCTGCCGCCCCTCGCGCCTCAGTTCCAGATCCAGGCAGGATACGGCAGGGAGAGTGCTCACCCAGCTTCCCGGAAACGGCGGAACTGGTCGACCATCGCGGCGTAGGCGGTCTGCGGATCGTCCGACCGCAGCCACGAAAGCCATTCGCTGGCGCGCCAGGACCAGGCCATGTGGTTTCGGATTCCGGCATCGTAGGCGATCTTGGCGGCCAGAGGCGCGAAATGCTCGGTGCCCTTGCGGATGCGGTAGAGCTTCATCCAGATCTGCGGTTGCAGCCCCCGATTCGCGCAGAGTTGGACCAGTCGCCGGGAATAGGTGGTGTAGAGCTCCTCCACGCGGGATTGGGTGTCGCCGTCCAGCCAGTAGGGATCGGTGGAGAGTTCGTCCAGATCCGGGAGCGCGGCCACCGAGTTCCAATCGGGGAGTCCCGCGTCGAAGAAGTCGGGCAGGAGGCAGACGTTGTTGCGGCAACCGGCGGCACGGACCCGGGCGGTCCAGCGGGCCAGGAGCTTCAGGAGTCGGTCCTGGCGGAATTGCCGGACCTCCGGAGTGGATTCCGCAGGCATGTCGGAACCGTATCGGTCGCGGAAAAGGGAACGACAGACGTTGCAACGACACGCCCACACTCCCGACTTCCCCTTAGCCAGGTGGAAGTGGGGTTCGTCCCAGAACACGGTATCGACGCCCGTCTGGGTGACGGCATCGATCCAGCCATCCATGTAGTCGATGAACGCCGGATGGTTGGGGCAGATGGCGGCGACCGCCTCGCCGGTGGACAGAATCTGGTTTGATCCGGGGTTGTGGGCCACGAGTTCCGATAGAGCCTCCCCGCCGAACACCCTGCCCACTCCCCAGGAATTCACATACACGGAGAGTCCCAGTTCGCGGCTTTCTTCCACGATCCGTCCCATGGTGTCGCGGTAGTAGGAGAGGTCGTCCTCGCTCCATGTGTGGAGAACCTGGTTGGCTCCGTCGGCGACCATGGCTTCCAGGTCCGAACGGACGTGAACGGGGTTGCGGACGCCGAAATACGAGAAACCGGTCTTCATGGGTCCAGAAGTCTAATTTGTTCCACGACCGATGCTAAAGATCGTCCTTGTCCAACCGGAGATCGCTCCCAACACGGGCAACATCGCCCGACTCTGCGTCTGCAACGGACTGCAGCTGCACTTGGTGCATCCCCTGGGATTCCAGATCGACGACCGCAACCTCCGGCGTGCGGGAATGGACTATTGGCAGCATCTGGACCTGGTGGAGCATGCCGACCTCGACGCGTTCCTGAACCATCTCCCGACTCGAGCGAGGGTCCGATGGTTCTCGACGAAGGCGACCGCATCCCATTGGGATCTCGACTACGCCCAGGGCGACTGGCTGGTCTTCGGGGCGGAATCCCGAGGACTTCCGGAGCGTCTGCGGGAATCACATCCCCGGGATTGGGTGACGATCCCCATGGCCGGGACTTTCGTGCGATCCCTCAACCTCAGTTCCTCCGTGGCGATCGGCGCCTACGAGGCGCTGCGCCAGATTTCCATCCCTTCCATTGGAGCGACCCCATGAGACGCGCTGTCCTCGCCACCTTCCTGGCTGCCACCGTGGCCTTTCCCGCCACCCCGCCCTCCGGGGGGCTCCGACCCACCAATGTCCAGGACTTCCTCCTCAACAAGCGCAAGCCGCGCTGGTACAATGAAATCTGGTCCTGGCAGTTCTTGTTCGACAACGGGACCCAGGCCACACTCAACTACACCTACGCCCGCTTGGGATTCAAGGATCCGGTCTGCGGCGCCGATTTCTCCGTCGCGGGCTTCAAGGGGCGCAATTTCGCCGTCGGGCGGGAGTATCCCGCCGAGCGATTCGAGCAGGTGGCCAGTCCCGCACGCATCCAGATCCATCCCGACATGTGGGCGCAGGGAATGCCTCCTGCCTCCCACCACGTCCATTTCGCCACCACGAAGAACGAAGGCTATTTCCTGGATTTGGAGTTCTCCAACATGGTTCCCGGCGTCGCTTGGGGAGCCAACGGTACCTGGGCAACCAACGGGGGCGACCTGTCCGTCCTGCTCCTGATTCCCTCGGCCAGGGTCAAGGGGCGGATCGCGGTCGGCCGCGATACCCTGCACGTGGAAGGCTGGGCGGTGCTGGAGCACAACCGCCAGACGGAGCTGGTGGCGGACATCCTCACCCAGAGCATGCGCGGATACCAGGCAGGCGACAAGCCCTCCTACGTGAACGTCTTCAAGGAAAAGAAGGGTGGCTGGAACGGGTTCGGGATCCAATGGACCGAGGCGGGGCCGCAGCTCTTCGCGACGGGCCGGCTGGGAATCGAAGACGGAGGAAAACTGCCTCCTCCAGGATTCGCGGTGGTCACCACCGACCAGCGAACGCTTGGCTTCCGCCGTGCGTCCATCGCGCAGTCGGGCTCCATCCTGGACGGAATGGAAGGGGTGACGCGCTGGGTGGTCAAGCAGTTCGTCGGCGACGTGAACATCCAGCGCGGAAAGCTGGACAAGCCGAATTCCTTCTACCAGTTCACCCAGGTCCGCAACTAGCCTGCCGAAGGGCCTGGAAGATCTCCATGGCCCGGGTGTCCCACGAAAGGGTCCGCGCGAAGGCGATTCCCCGCTCTCCGCTGCGTGCGGCCTCTGCTGGATCCGCCAGGTAGGTGCAGATGGCCTCGGCGGCTTCCAAAGGCGAATCCGGGGCCACGACGATTCCTGCCTGGGGACCGACCGCTTCCGGCATTCCCCCGGACCTTGCCGCCACCACGGGAGCTCCACAGGCCTGGGCTTCGGCGAGCACCATGCCGAAGCCTTCGACGTCCCGTGCGGATTGCCTGGACAACAGGGCGAAGACCCCCAAGGACAGGAAGGAGGATAGGTCCTCGTCCGGGATCTTCCCGCAGAAGGTCGTGCAGGCTTCCAGTCCTTCCGACCGTACGATCTCCTCCAAGCGATTCCGATCGGGGCCTCCTCCTCCGATCAGGAGTCGCGTACCGGGATGGCGGCGGGAGACCTCGGGCATCGAACGGATCAGGGTGTCGATCCCCTTGCGCTCCACCAGACGCGCCAAGGTGGTGACCACAGGAGTTTCCGGGGCGATTCCCAAGCGAAGTCGCAAGACCGAGCGCCGGGAATCGTCGGGTGGTTGGAACCGGGCGAGGTCGACACCCGGATGGACCACATGGACTTTCCGGGCATCCAGTTTCCGAGGAAGCAGCGAGGCGGTGGCTCGCGAATTGGGAAGGATCACATCCATGGAGTGGTACGTCCGAGGGGCGAGGAGAAGACCGAACCTCCCCAGCGGATGGCGCAACAATTCCCGGCCATGAACCAAGGTGGCGCGCACGCGCGCGTCTCCGGACGGAGCCATGGCGGGAAACCATTGCGCGTACAACACATGGGTGATCCGATGCCGCGACAGGATCCGGGAGAGGTTCAGGCAAAGAGGCAGGACAAGCCAGCTGGAATGGATCCGGATCCGTTCGACCGGAAACGGCAGGAGACCATCGCTCGCAAGGGCTTGGGGGTGGTCGGGTGCCACAACCACCAGATGTTCGCACAGCCCATGGATGTGCTCGGCCAGACGACCGGCGTAGGTCTGGATTCCGCCGGTCTCTGGAGGGAAGTCTTGGGTCACGATGGCAAGGCGCATTCCTGCAAGGGTGCAACGCGACCCCCACTCCGGCAAGTGGAGGGAACCTACATTCCACCTTCCACCCATGCTGGCACTTGCTCTCATCGTCCTGAATTCCGCCAACGCGGACTCCACCTTTCCCGGTTGGAGTGCTCCAGAGCGCCCAGTCCGGACTCCTTCGGATTCCGGTCGCCCGCTCCCGCCGCGCAGGAACAACGAAGGCGCATCGTCGGATTGGCTGGTGGTCCAGGAGCATCCCGCCCTCCAGAGGGATTCGACCGGAGCGGTGGACATCCTGGAACATCCGGTGATGGCCACGCTGGTGTGGCCGTTCGACAACATCCTGGCACCGACCGCGAAGGTCCTCCTGCGCCCGGTCCGCAATGCGGTCCGCTACGGGGAACGGACCCAGGTGATCGATCGTGGCCTGCGTCTGGTGCATCCCGATTCCGTGGATTCCCGTTGGTTCTATCCGGTGGCGGCCTTGGAAGGCAGCGAAGGATCCTCGTGGGGTCTCACCTACCTGGACGAGGATTATCTCGAGCGTGGGTGGAAGCTCCGTGGGTCGGGGCGCATGGCGGTGCAGCGGGATCTGTCCGGAGTCGTGTCGCTGGAGGTTCCCGATCTGGCTCCTTGGAAGCAGTACTTCTGGGGGACCGCCGCCGCATCCAACAGCCAAGCGATGGGCGTGAGGATCCCGGGGATGTGGGACGCCGGAGTTCCGGCCAGCCAGGGAGCGGTCTCCATCCGCCGGATCCAATGGAACGTGGGGAGTTCGTTCCCGCTTCCGATGAGTTCCGTGTGGGCCAACTACGCATCGGAATGGGTATCCGTGGGACGGCCCTCGCGATGGGATCTTGAGCTTCCCGCCCCCGACACCGTCCCCTGGCTCGCCTCGGGAGATCGGGGAACGGCCGGGGAGGAAACCGACCGGACCCTGACGCTGGGATGCAACTGGTCTGATCAGAATCTGTCAGGAGCGCCTTCCGCCGGGGGTGGGGTGGGGTTCCGGGGGTGGCGGACCTGGGCGATCGGCGGAGGGGACGCAGTCGGGATGGATGTCAACGCGGTCCGGTATTTCCTCATCGGAAAGGAACGGTACGTCTATCGCGCGGAAGACCTGAAACCATACCTGGACCTGGATGCGCGGGAAGTGGTGAGGATCCTGGACCCGTCCACCTTGCGCCAGCGCTTGACCCAGCGGAAGATCCTGGCCCTCCATGCGCGTCTGATCAAGATCTGGGAGGTGGATCCCGCCGGGACGCCCACATCGTTCTTCCTGTTCCCCAACATGGGCGGAGGAGCTCCGGCCCGGGCCTATCCCGGGGGCTTCCTGGTGGACCGGGCAGTGGCGGGAATTTCCGCGGAGTACCGCTGGCCTGTCTGGAAGTACGTCGACGGGACGGCTTTCGCGGAATTGGCCTGGGCGGACGACGGCTGGTGGGTTCCCCGTTGGAATCGCATGGCGCCGGGTTTCGGGACGGGTCTGCGGGTACGTATGGACAACCATTTCCTCTTCCGCGGCCATGTTTCCGTGGGTCGCGTCGGGGTCCGCTACACGGTGACCAGCAGTTCCGAGTTCTAGTCCCTACCCGAGGTTCTGCCGGATCTCGTCCAGGAGGGAATCCGTGGCCTTGGTGGCCGCCTCCCAGGTGAATCTGCCGGCCCAGCGGACGGCGACTTCCCCCATGCGATCGCGCCGTTGGGAATCCGAAACCAGCGTCTCCAGCGCCTGGGCCAGGGCGGAGGGGGCTTGGGATTCGTCGTTGGATACCAGGATGCCCGTTTCCCCGTCGCGAACGGAATCCAGAAGGCCGTCCGTCCGTGTGGCGACCACGGGCAGACCGCGGGACTGCGCTTCCACCGCGGCGATGCACCAGCCCTCGAACCGACTGGGGACGCAGAAGATGTCGGATCTGTCGAGCAAGGCGTACTTGCGTTCATCGGAGGGATTGGCGACCACCTCGATGCGATCCCGCAAGGGATGATGTGCCAAAGCTCGCGAGAGCCAGGCATCCATGCTGTCGTCGGAACGACCCGCCAGAAGAAGGCGGGTATCGGGAAGGCGTGTCCCGACGCGGCCGAACGCTTCGAGAAGTCGGTCGAGCCCCTTCATCCGGTGGTCTAGCCTCCCCAGGAAGGTGATGGTGACGGAATCGTCGATGCGCTGTTCGGGAGCGACTTCGCCTTGGGGTGGAGTGAAACCGTTGGGGATGATTTCCACGCGGGCTTGGGGGTTGAGCGCGAGGATCCGGGAAGCGGTCGCGCGGTTGGGGGTAGCGAAATAGTGTCCGCAGGCGAGGACCGCCCGCTCGTAGCGCAAGGACGAAGGTCCCAGAGGCCCCAGACGTTCCAGGATCGAATCTCCGGCGACGTGGTGGACCACATGGAGGATGCGCTTGGGGTGCCGGAGGCTGTTCCAGGCCGGAGCCCAGGCCGATACCGATTGGCTCGCGACCAGGGTCGGATCGGAGCGGAGCCGGAGGTCCAGGTACCGACCTGCTGCCCAGCTCCAGGAGCGGCGCGACACGAATTCCCCCATGGTGCCGATGCCTTTGTCGACACGTCTGGTGGAGGACGGCGCCACGGCCCCGCAAGGATGCCTGCCCGAGCACACCTCGCGATCCCAGCCCTCCAGGAGGGACAGGATCTGGTAATCTCTGAATGCACCGCCGCCACCGCACCAGGGGTTGTCCGGACTGTCCCAGGAAAGGTGGAGCAAGGGTGCGCCTTGCTTGGGCTTCTGTGCCGTCATCACTGCACCAATTGTAGCTCCGTGGCGGGATCGACGAGGATTTATTGTATATATAAATATATACAATTGTGTTGACGAAAGGTTGCACATGTCCGTTCTCGAATCCATCCACGGCCACGAAGTGATCCACATGATCCAGGAGTCGGACGCACCCTGGTCCAAATCGGCGCTGATCGCGGCCATCACCGAGCGATTCGGGTCCCAGGCCAGGTTCCACACCTGCTCCATGGAGGGGTTGGATGCCGCGGCCCTGATCGACCACCTGGAATCCAAGGGCAAGTTCCTGCCGGACTTCGGAGGAATCTCGATGGATCCCTCCAAGGTCTGCAGCCACGATTGACGAACCGAGCTCAGGGAACCGCGGATGTCCGCCGGGGTGGCTGCAGGAAGCGGACCTGCCAACGATCGGAGGGGGAGTCGATGCGCAGATCCCAGGCTCCGGCCGGCAGAGCGGGAGACAGGGTGCGCTCGTGGACGCCGCGGACGAAATGGATGGGACGGGTGCGAAGGTGTTCCCTGCCCCGCGCATCCACAAGACGCATGACCACGTCGGTTTCCTTGGTCACCGAAAATCCGAAGGTGAGCGTACCGGCGGAATCCGCTTCGGCGGCAAGCCAGCTTGCCGGCCAGTGGTCCGATGCCTCCTTCCAGGAACGGCTGGAGCCGGAGGCCAACGTCCACTCCAGGAGGATCTTCCCGGAATCCGAGCGTCTGGCCAGATCGACCGCGTCGATCCATCCTTCCAAGTGCCTTTTGCCCAGGCTCACCCGCCAGTAGGTCACCGCGTTGGAGCCCGAGCTTCCCAACACCAACGAATCGCTTCCGAACCACTGGTCTGGGGTCTTGATGGGGAAACGGCCCGAGGTGTCGCTGCGGAGGGTGTCGGGAAGTCCCTCCAGGCGGGCGGCGAAGGCTCGGCGCGGATCGGGTTTGGACCGCCACAATTCCAGCAGGGCGGAAACCGCCGGCCGTCCTTCGTGGTCGCGCACCCTGGCCACAAGGGAGGTCTTCAAGTGGCGCCCAAGACGATGGTGCAAGGTGTCCAGGGAGGGATACTTCAGGGTTCCGGTGGGAGGATCCGATTGGACAAGTCGTCGGCAGTAGGCGTCGAGGCCGGAGTCGGGGAGGGTTTTCCAGGGCGGAGTGCGTACCCAGTTGGATGCGTCCATTCGCCAAAAGGCGCTGTCAGGGTGGTTGCGGGGATCCTTGGGGAGCAGGAACATGTCCCAGCCCACGGAGAATTGGCGTTCGTCCGGGCAGCCCCGCGTGGCCAACCACGTCCGCTGGGCCTCCAGCGCCAAGGCCGGACCCAACGTGTCGCGGAACGGTACGCCCCACTGCAGATCCAGGGTCGTTTCGCGCAGGTCGGGGTGCTTGCGTGCGTTTCCGCCGGCCAGCGGCAGGATGCCGGCGGGCACGAGCTGGAACCTTTCCAGGCGTGCATCGCTCCCCGTGCGGGAGGCGAAGTCCGCCACCAGGGAATCGGCCCAACGCCGGGAGGCGAGCGAATCCAGCCGGGGCTGGCGCTCCATCCAGATGCCGATTTTCCAGATCGGGGCGGCGCCGAGTGCTCCCAGGATCAGCCATGTGGAAACCAACGAAGGACCTTCTTGCGTTCGAGACCTCGGAAAAGTAGGCTAAGGGAATGGAAATCCGGTCGGATCTGGCAGGCTTCCGGGCTGCGGAGCGTTCGATGGCCAAGCGCGCCGATCGCATCGCGCGGGCCACCCTGGAGGGGGCGTCCCCTTCCGGCAGCCCCTACGTCGGTTCCGCCGGCGCCAGCGACCTGTCGGCGACGGCTTTTCCGGAAAACGCCAAGCCGGATTTTGTCAGCGACGTTGTGGGCATGACCACCGATCGGCTCGCCGGCGCCTACGACGTGAAGGCCATGAAGGTCCGCGATCGCATGCTGGGCGACCTGATGGATCTGATCCACTGATCCGGATCCACATCGCGCCCTCGGATGGCCGCCTCCCTTCGGTGCGCGGCCTACGGCGATGGCGTGTATTTTTCCCGGCGCATCCAACCTCTTCGATAGACAGGAAACGTCATGTCAGACCATCCGATCCTCCATCCCGTGTTCCTCGACCTTGCCGGGCGCGACGTCCTGGTGGTGGGCGGAGGGAAGGTGGGCGTGCGCAAGGCGCGCGAATTCCTCGCCGCGGGAGCCCGGTTGCGCGTGGTATCGCCCAGGTTCGATCCCGCCTTCGACGAGCTGGAAGGCCGCTACCAGCGCATCGAACGCCATTTCCGGCCCAGCGACGAGGGCGGAGCCCGTCTGGTGGTGGCGGCCACATCCGACCCCGAGACCAACCGTGCGGTGTACGCCCTGTGTTCCCAGCGGGGCATCCTCTGCAACGTGGCGGATGTCCCCGAGCTCTGCGACTGGCAGGCGGCGGCGGTGGCCAGGGACGGCGACGTGCAGGTGGCGATTTCCACGCGCGGCAAGGCGCCGTCGCTCGCCGTCCATGCCCGCAGGGAGCTCCAGGACTGGCTCTCGGACGGATTTTCCGGATTGGTGGAGGTGTTCTGCCGGATGCGCGAGGAATTCCGATCCGACATGGAGCCCCACGAGCGCGAGCGGTTCTGGAAGACGGTGGATGTCCCCGCGATGCTCGACCTCCTGCGCAGGGAAGGTGCCGCTTCGGTGGAAGCCTTCCTGCGCGAACGCCGCTCGGGAAGTGGACTTCCGGTGTCGGATCGATGTGGACGCGTGGTCCTGGTGGGCGCGGGGCCCGGGCATCCGGAGCTGATCACCCGCATGGGCTGGAAGATGCTGGGAATGGCCACGGCGCTGGTCCACGATCGTCTGGTGGCTCCCGAGCTGGTCGCCGCCGTGTCCACCTCCTGCGAAGTCCATCCCGTGGGCAAGACGGGATTCGGGCCGTCCCACGGGCAATCCGAGATCCAATCCCTGATCGTGCGGCTGGCCAAGGAAGGACACATGGTGGTGCGTCTGAAGGGCGGAGATCCCTTCGTCTTCGGACGAGGCGGCGAGGAGATCGAGGCCTGCCTGGAGGCGGGAATCCCCTGCGAGGTGGTGCCCGGGGTGAGTGCCAGCCTGTCCGTTCCGGCGTGGCGGGGGATTCCGGTCACCCACCGGGGGGTCTCGCGCAGCTTCGCGGTCATTTCGGCGTTCCATGCGGATCTGACCCCCGCCCGGATCCCGGATGTGGAGACCGTGGTGGTGATGATGCCGCTGCATTCGCTGGGTTCGGTCCGCACGCGGTTTTTCGAGGCGGGTTGGGATCCGTCAACTCCTTGCGCGGCCATCCAGTCCGGGACCCTGGAAGGGGAGCGGGAGGTGGTTTCCTCGCTGGAACGCATCGACGAGGAAATCGCCAAGGCGGGCCTTGTCTCGCCGATCCTGGTCATCGTCGGAAACGTGGTCGGATGGGCGGCGGAGCACCGCGAGCTCCTGCAACGGGTGGTGACCTCGAAGGCGGGGCGGCACCAGGAGCGCTGAGTCCACCTTCGTGCAGCCGGTGTCGGAAGGACACGCGCAGGATTCTCATGCCAACTCGAAGATGCGATCCACGGAGTGTCTCTACCTTTCCGACACCTGGGTCCACCGTGGATCCGACACAGCCCCCATGCAAGGAAAGCACATGACCTCGCCCATTCCCGCCGCAAGCCAGACTTCCACCGCGCCGATCACGGCCGTCCTCTTCGATCTGGGAGGCGTGCTGGAACGCGTGGTCGCCGCCGCCATGGTCGATGCCTGGTCCATGGGGAAGGTCCAAGCCTCCGAGTTCTGGAGCCGCTGGCTGGAGGCCCGCTCGGTGGAACGCTTCGAAAGCGGAAGGACCGACGCCGCCACCTTCGCCGAGGAGGTGATCGCCGAGCTGGGACTGGAACT
The DNA here is from genome assembly GCA_035352895.1 of Fibrobacteria bacterium. GTDB lineage: Bacteria > Fibrobacterota > Fibrobacteria > UBA5070 > UBA5070 > UBA5070. Next base: position 39,551 of record DAOPYN010000038.1, read on the forward strand.
GGACAGCGAGGAATTCCTGGAAGCCTTCCCCTCGTGGCTCGCCGGGCCCTACGACGGAGCCAGGGAATTGGTGATGGACGTGCGCCGCGCGGGATTGCAGGTGGCCAGCTTCTCCAATTCCAACGAGATCCACTGGCCCATCATGGAAGCCCACCAACGCGCGGAGGAGCTGTTCCACGCGAACTTCCCCAGCCACAGGATCGGCTTCAGCAAACCCGATCCCGCGGCGTTCACGGAGGTCCTGCGCCTCTGGGAGATCCCGGCGGAACAGATCCTTTTCCTGGACGACAATGCGGTGAACGTGGAAGCCGCCCGGAAGGCGGGGATGCGGGCCGAGCGGGTCCAGGGGGTGGTGGGCGCGCGCAAGGCCCTGGCCGAGGCGGGCTTCGTCCTGTAGGATCCTTCGCGCGCGGTGCGAGCACAAGGCGGCGCCAGGGGGCGTTGAAACCGCTTCAACGGAAACGCCCTTAGGCCAAGTGGATCCCCTGCGGCAAGGGAGGGGTTGGAGATAACGTTGTCATGCGTTGCCAGAGGGGTGGATTTTCGCTCCAACACTGGGACAACGTCCAACCTCCACCTTCGAGGATCCGATGAAATCCTGGTATTCCGGGCTTTGCCTTGCGGCGGGGCTCCTTTCTCTCGCATGTTCGGAAGCCGGCGCTGGCGTGGCTCGCCAAATGGAACGTCTCGACCGGGGTCTGGTGGCCGTGAGCCAGGGTGGGGGCAAGGTCTTCCTTTCCTGGCGCATGTGGGGAACCGACCCCTCCAACGTCGCGTTCAACGTCTATCGCGACGGGAAGCTCGTGAACAGCGCCCCAATCACCGGAGCCACCAACCTGGTGGACGCCGACGGTTCGACAAGCGCCAAGTACACGGTGCGCGCCATCGTGAATGGCAAAGAGGAGTCCGCCGATCCGCCGTGACCACGTGGGCCTCGCAGACGCTTTCGATCGCGTTGAAGAGTCCTGGGGCGAGTTGGCAGCCGAACGATCTGTCGGTGGGCGATCTGAACGGCGATGGAAAGTACGAGCTGATCGTGAAATGGTACCCCGACAACGCCAAGGACAATTCCCAGTCGGGAGCTACCGACAATACGATCCTGGATGCCTACACCCTGGACGGAACGTTCCTCTGGCGGATCGATCTGGGCAAGAACATCCGCTCCGGCGCGCACTACACCCAGTTCCAGGTGGCCGACTACGACGGCGACGGCAAGGCCGAGCTGATCGTCAAGACCGCCCCGGGAACCAAGGATGGAGCTGGCAAGTATCTGTCTACGGGACCGGCCGCGGGTGCCGAAAACACGAAGGACTACCGCAACGGTTCGGGATACGTGCTTTCCGGACCGGAATGGCTGACACTTTTCGACGGCGAGACGGGAAAGGAACTGTCGACCGTGAACTACAATCCGGCGCGCGGAAACGTCGGAGATTGGGGCGACACCTACGGGAATCGCCTCGATCGCTACAACGCCTACACGGCGTGGCTCGACGGCGTCCACCCCAGCGCGATCATGCAGCGCGGCTACTACACCAGGTTGACGATGGCCGCATGGGATGTGGTCGGCAAGGAGCTGGTGCAGAAGTGGTTCTTCGACAGCGACGCTTCGGGGAACGGAGCCTGGAACGGCCAAGGCAACCACAACGGGGCCGTGGGCGACCTGGACGGCGACGGATTCGACGAGATCGTGGTGGGATCCTCGGCGATCGACCACAACGGCAAGGGGCTGTGGCAGAACGGACTGAGCCATGGCGATGCCATGCACCTCGGTGCGATGGATCCCGATCTTGGAGGTCTGCAGGTCTGGAGCGTGAAGGAAGGCAAGTCTCGTGGTGTTCTCGCCGATGCGAAGACCGGCAAGGTGATCTGGACCGACATGGGCAGCGGAGACGTCGGCCGCGGGATGGCTGCGGACATCGATGCCAAGAACGATGGATACGAGATGTGGTCGGCGGCGAGCTCCAGCGTGTTCGATTGCAAGGGCAAGGCGATCTCGACCAGCAAGCCGAGCGTCAATTTCCGTGTCTACTGGGACGGCGACCTCCAGGACGAGATCCTGGACGGCGGCAAGATCGACAAGTGGAACGGCAACGGCGTCACGCGGCTGGCCACGGTCCCGGGGAATGCTTGCAACGGAAGCAAGAACACGCCCAACCTTTCGGCCGACATCCTTGGCGACTGGCGCGAGGAAGTGATCCTGCACGACGCCACGCACCTCCTGATCACCACCACCACGATTCCTTCCACCAACAAGCTGTACACCCTCATGCACGATCCCGTGTACCGTGCGGCCATCGCCTGGCAGAACAGTTCCTACAACCAACCCCCGCATCTGGGCTTCTGGCTGGGAGCGGGAGCGGACAAGGCTCCCAAACCCAATATCGCCTACCCCGATTCGACGCGCTCGTCGATCGCTCCGCGCACGACCGGAACCTGGGCGCGGACCATGAACGCAAGTGCGTCGCGGATCGGGTTCGTCGCCGGCGATCGGCTCGAGAATTCGGGAGGATTGCCCGAGGGAGCCGCGGTGGACGTCCGCGATCTCGATGGAACCGTGGCTGCCAGAGGACGGTCCCAAGGGGGAGCCATCGTTCTCGATCGCTTCCTGAAGCCGGGAGCGCGCCTGATCTCCATGGACCGGTCCGGAAACTGATCGGAAAGAAAGGCCCAGCCCATGAACGGAACGAAGATCAACACGGCAGCGATCGACGGTGCGACCAACCAGGTCGATGCCGAAGGTGCATCGACGGCCTCCTACACGGTGCGGGCCATCAAGGATGGAAAAGAGCTGGCGGATAGCCCGGTCGCGAAGCATCTTCCGCAAGCCTACCTGGAAATTCCTCTCCAGATCCCGCCCGGCGGCAAGACACCCGACGGCAAGAGCCACACCTACAGCGCCAACGACGCGAGCGCGGGGGATCTGGACGGCGATGGCCAGTACG
>DAOPYN010000039.1:0-41838 GCA_035352895.1 Fibrobacteria bacterium
GCCCACCGCGACCACTTCGCCCTTCTGGGGCTTTTCCTTGGCGGTGTCGGGGATGATGATGCCGCCGGCCGTCTTCGATTCGGCCTCGAGAGCCTTGATCACAACGCGATCCGCGAGAGGGGAAAGTGCCATTTTGAATATCTCCAGTGTTGGTTGTGAGAAGCTGTTAGCACTCATCGGCGACGAGTGCTAACAAACACCCACAGAATATACCGGCATCCGTGTCCCAAAGTCAAGGGGTCGGGATCGCTGCGACCCATTTGCATCCCCGCCCCTGGCCATCCCCCTTAGTGGTTGATGGATCAGGCGTTGCGGGAATCGATTCCTTGGAAGGATGCCTTCAGAACGGCTGGACCCAGGAGACCAACCCTTGGGCAACCACGCTGCTTTCCTCGTCCAGCCATGTGTTGACCTTGCGCGCCCCCACGATCAGAGCGGATTCACCGCGGAACTCCTGGACCCAACCGATCCCCATGGCGGTGGCCGACGCGGAGGTCCCCCGGTCGTCCGCGTCTCCTTCCGGATCCTTCAGGACCCCGACGGCCATTCCGGGTTGCAGCCGGAATTCCATCCAAGGACCCGAGCCCCGAGCACGCACACGAGCCGCGAACTGCATCCAGGACAGCAATCGATCGCCTTCATCGCTCACGGGTGTGTTTCTCTCCCTGTCTTCCTCTTCATGCCGGCCCGAAACCAACCCCTGGATCGCCACCTTCGATCGGGTGGTTCCGGCCAGGACATCGAAATCCCAAGCAAGAATGGAGTTGCGCACATTGGTGCCCAACCCGATCCAGGCCGAGGGAGTCGAGGACATGCTGCCACCCGCCAGGATCCGCACATGGCGGGTGACCACGTACTGCAAGGCGGCATCCACACCCACGGGAGAATTGTTCCAGCAGACGGCATCCCCACCAACCGGATCCGCGGAGGAAACGCGGAGCGCGCCTTGCCCGTAGATCTTGCCAGGTTGTGCGGAATCCGGAACGATCGGCGGTGCAGGCAAGGCCAGGTCGGCGTCCACCTTGACGCGGGTCACGTCGATGTGAACGCATCCGGAGAACATGCACCCGATGGCAACCGGAAGCAATCGAATCAGGAAGCCCCTCTTCATGGCAGGCTCCAGCGCAGACGCAATCCCAGATCGCCACGGTAGCGGCCGGAAGGGCTCCAGAGCCCCACCTGGGGAGCATCATCGGTCCGGAACAACCTCTGCGCCGCGGTGGCGACCAGGGGTGCACCCAAGGTCCAGCCGATCGCGCCCATCAATAACGGTCCGCCTTCGGAGCCGTTCTCCGTACCCGAAACGAGAGTGCCCGCCCCGAAGAGCATCACGGCAAACCCACCACCTCCCAGGACGGCTCCCGTCCACGAGGCCGCGAGCGATCCGTTCGCCTCGTCTTCGTCCGTGGCGAGGTTGGCTCCCATGGCGGTTCCCACCGTGTTGCCCAGGGGGATGGCCACGATCACAGGACCAGGGTTCTGGGCGATCGCTGAACCCACGGCTCCAACCCCCAACCCCATCAGGGTCCCAAGCCCCTCGCCCTTCAAGGCTTGGAGATAATGCCTCCCGAACGACAGTGGTTTCTGCCCTTCCGAAGCCGACGATACTCCTGCGAGCGTCAACACCAAAGCCCAAATGACCACGATTGCGAATTCCTCTGTCGGGGTGGAAAGATCTTCAGCGAGCAATCAAAACAAAATGCGTACCAATCCAGTTTCCATCCAACAGAGTATTGATCCCATCGCCATCCGCAACGAACGTCCTGCAGGTGAAGCAAGGCTCCCTGCAGGATTCCTGAGTCGCCGGAGCGACCCAGGGCCGCTTCATGGCAAAACCTGTTCGATGATCGATGCACGGAATCCATCGGCCTTCTTTACTCCGCTCGAGCACGGGAATCCACCTTGGCTGGACAAGTTCTCCCCCGCGATCGCTTCCTGGAAGCGACATTTCCCTCCATGCGCATCCAGGCACTCGCTTCCGCCCTCGCCGGGGCGATCGGACTCAATTGCTGCGACCAGACCGACGGCCCGACACGGCCTGCAGGAGAAGACTCCCTGGCGCACGTGTGCCGGAGCGCTGACAGCGCACAGGTTTCCCACCTGGGCAGCATGACCTGTCCTGCCGACTGGGACTCCTTGAAGGGACCCCCGTCGAACGCCGCCTTCGGGCGGGCCACCTCGGTGAAGATCATCGTGTCGCTGGCCACCGGCCAGCTTTGGTTTCCGAACACCCGCCGTTACGCTCTCCACTGGGACTTCGCAAGCAACGTGCTCGGATACCCCAAGTCGCAGTACCAGACCACCTGGAACGACAACTACTACGATGCTCCCAAGCGCCAGTACATCCTGGCCACGCTCACCCACTACGAAGGACCGGACCTGTGGGTGGTCCAGCTCTTTCCCGGCGACGACCTTTCGTCCGAGCGCCTGGCCAGCCTCATGAAGACCACCGCCGACTCCACCTGGATCGGACAGAGACTGGTCTACCTCCCCGCCAACGACTCGGCAGCCGCGCGGGCGGCGCGCGCGGGCGTGAAGGTGGTGGAGGCCAACGCGGTCTTCGGGGGCGAGACCTTCCAGAGCCTGAACACCGGTATCACCTTCGGAACCCTGATCAAGGCCACCCACGACACCGTGGGAACCGGCAGGTTCTCTTCACGGGACATCGTCCTCACCGACGGGATCCCCAACGACCTGCCCATCGTCGCGGGGGTGATCACCACCGAGTTCCAGACCCCCCTCAGCCACCTCAACGTGCTCAGCCGCAACCGCGGCACCCCCAACATGGCATTGACCACCGCCTGGTCGGATCCCGTCTTCACCTCGCTGGTGGGGCATTCCGTGCGTCTGGAGGTGACGCTCCTGGGCTGGAAGCTGCGGGAGGCCAGCCCCGCCGAGGTGGACTCCTTCTGGAAGGCCAAGGTGCTGCCCGTCCCGCCGGAGCTTCCTCTGGACACCACTCCCGGTCTGGTGGGCCTGACCGAGCTCAACCACCTCGCCTTGCCCCGCGTGGGCGCCAAGGCGGCCAATTTCGGGGAGTTGGCGAGACTGGCCTCCACCTTCAGCAACTTCCAGGTCCCCGAAGGCGGCTTCGCCATCCCGTTCGCCGCCTATCGGGACCACATCCGCCGCAATGGCCTTTCCGCCGCGGTGGACTCGCTCCTCGCCGACACCCGGCTCCTGGAAGATCCCACCCAGCGTCGATCGGCCCTGAGCGCGCTGCAGCAAAGGATCCTCGCCGCTCCCGTGGACCCCGCGCTGCTCTCCGAGATCGATTCGGCCATCCGGGCCAACGCCCAGTACACGCGCATGCGTTTCCGCTCCAGCACCAATGCCGAGGATCTCGCCGAATTCAACGGAGCCGGGCTCTATTCGTCCTATACCGGCGAACTGGGCAACTCCAAGAAGACCGTGGAGAACGCCCTGCGCAAGGTGTGGGCGAGCCTGTGGAACGAACGCGCCTTCCTGGAGCGCGCCGCCTACCGCATCGACCAGCACCGGGTGGCGATGGGAGTGCTGGTGCACCGGAGCTTCCCCGACGAGGGCGCCAACGGTGTCGCCCTCACCTCCAACATCTACCAGCCGGAGTACTTCGGATACGTGATCAACGCCCAGAAGGGCGAGGTCTCCGTGGTGGATCCGCCGCAGGGAACCGTGTCCGAGCAGTGGATCTACTATCCGTTCCTGGACGGCACCCTGGGCGATCCATCCTTGGAGCTGATCTCGCGCAGCACCCTGGAAGGCGGGACTCCGGTGCTCACGGAAGCGGAAGTGGTGAAGCTGGGCAAGGCGCTCCAGGATGTCCAGTGGGAGTTCTGCGCCCTTCTGGGCGGCAACCTCCGGGAGGCCAACCGCTACGGCATGGACGTGGAGTTCAAGTTCGACGGCCTTTCCAGGACGCTCTACATCAAGCAGGCCCGCCCGCTGCCATGAGCGGAGCGTCGCCGCCCGCACTGAAGAGGTCGCGCAGGGCGCCTCGGGCCGCGCGTCGATCGTGCAGGATCACGTCCATCCCCACGCTGGACCACCTGGATGGCGGAGCTTCCAGGGGATCGTCCGCACCGTCCACCGCCTCGGACAAGCCAAGACGGATCTTGTCCGTGGAGAATTCCGGCGCCAGGGTCACCCAGCTGCCCAGCACCTTAAGGGAGACGTTGTAGCTGGAAAACCCAAGCCCCATGGGCGAGGGAACCAGGAAGAAATGCGTCCAGGGGAACAGGCGCTCGCGCCAGATCACGGAATAGGCGTCCACCAGCCGCATGTGCCGGTACCAGGTGAGGCCGATCCATCCGACCCAGGCCACCCCCAGGAGGAACGTGAGACTGGGAAGCCCCAGGGCGGCCACGCGCAACGCCCAGACCCAGGTGCGGGTCTCCATGGCCGTGCCCACGGAAACGGCCATGGTGAAGACGGCGGTGGACAAGAACACCAGGAACGCGACGAATCCCAGGATCTGGGCCACCGCCCGGCGGTTGCGCAGGAAGAAGAACCGCACCCAATCCGGAAGGTCCGTGCCCTTGCGCCCGTCGCCCAGCACGGACACGCGCCGTTCCAGCACCAGGAGATCGAACGACGCGCTCCACCAATCGGAAAGTTCCCTCCCCCAGTGGCTGGAGGGAACGATCACAGGAAAATCCCACTCCTCGCCCACCCGCAGAGGGACCAGATCGCGCAGAAGCAGCCCCCGGGGCAGATGGCGGCGATGCAGGAGCAGGCTGGACAGGAAGACCGGCGCTCCCCCGGTGAGCTTGGGCGGAACCCAGAATCCCGCCACCCGCTGGGACGGATCGCGCAGGACCGCGCGCAACGGCTCCAGATCCGGATCCGGATCTTCCGCATCGCGCTGGGCGAACAACCTCTGGCCGATCCTGCGCAATCGCTCCGGGTGGCGATCGAATTCCACGGTGGGCGACCAGATCACCATGCCGGAATGGTCCGACGCTCCCCCCTGGAACAGGGCCTTTTCGGCCAGCAGGACCGCCCCCCAGGTGGTCCGCCCTTCGCGCTGGGACACTTCCCATCCATGGACGGCCCGAAGCAGTGGATCTTCGGGATCCATATCCTCCGGAACCCGAGGCTCGTGGATCGTTTCGGGAAGCACCAAGGGAGCGTCCATCCCCGGCGTGAACGGCGCTTCCAAGGTCCACAGGCTGGGAATCTCCGGACGCCTCCACAAACGGAACGCCCGTGCGCATGCGGCCAAGTCGCCACCCAGATGCCGCAGAACTCGGGGAGTTCGCCAGACCATGAACGCCAAAATAACCACACTCGTCCACGAAGGTTCCGCGGTTCTTCCGCAGACCAGCCTCTTCCCTCCGGAGAGACCTTCGCGCAAGGTCTCGGTGGAGCGCACGAACGACCATCGCTTTCCAGCGACCCGATCGCCGCGCGCCGAGGTTGCGAAATAATTGCAAATTATGGGACATACGACCGAACCACGGATCCGCCTTTCCAGGAGACCCACGTGCTTGCCGCCTACCGCACCCATGCCGCCGAACGCAACTCCCAAGGGATTCCTCCTCTTCCCCTGGATGCCAAGCAGACCGCCGAACTCGTGGAGCTCCTCAAGGCGCCGCCCGCCGGCGAAGAGACGTTCCTGCTGGAACTGATCACCCACCGCGTGCCGCCCGGGGTGGACGACGCGGCCAAGGTGAAGGCATCGTTCCTGACCGCCATCGCCCACGGCGAGGCATCCAGTCCGCTGATCTCCGCCGAGAAGGCCACCGAGCTTCTGGGCACCATGGTGGGCGGCTACAACGTCGCCTCCCTCATCGAGCTCCTGGACACGCCCGCGTTGGCGCCGCTGGCCGCCCAAGGTCTGAAGAAGACCATCCTGATCTTCGACTACTTCGCCGACGTGGCCGCCAAGGCCAAGGCCGGCAATCCCCACGCCAAGGCCGTGATCCAAAGCTGGGCCGACGCCGAGTGGTTCACCAGCCGTCCCGAGGTGCCCACCTCCATGGAGCTCACGGTGTTCAAGGTGACCGGCGAGACCAACACCGACGATCTCTCGCCCGCCCCCGACGCCTGGAGCCGACCCGACATCCCGCTGCACGCCCTGGCCATGCTGAAGAACGCCCGCGCCGGGATCGTGCCGGAAGAGGACGGCAAGCGCGGCCCCATCCAGCAGATCCGGGACCTGGCCGCCAAGGGCCACCCCGTGGCCTACGTGGGCGACGTGGTGGGCACGGGCAGCTCCCGCAAGTCGGCGACGAATTCCGTCCTGTGGTGGACCGGCGAGGACATCCCGTACGTCCCCAACAAGAAGTTCGGCGGGGTTTGCCTGGGCGGCAAGATCGCCCCCATCTTCTTCAACACCCAGGAAGACGCCGGGGCCCTGCCCATCGAGATCGATGTGAACGCCCTGGACATGGGCGACCGGATCGAACTGCGTCTGGACCATTCCAACGGCAACGTCCAGATCCTGAAGAACGGCCAGGTGGTGGCCCACTCCATCCTCAAGACCCTGGTGATCCTGGACGAGGTGCGCGCCGGGGGCCGCATCAACCTGATCATCGGCCGGGCCCTCACCGCACGCGCCCGCGACTTCCTGGGCCTGGGCGCGAGCACCCGGTTCCGCCTGCCCATGACCCCGCAGCGGAAGGTGAAGGGGTACACCCTGGCCCAGAAGATGGTGGGTCGCGCCGTGGGCCTCCCCCAAGGCGAGGGCGTGCTGCCCGGCACCTACTGCGAACCCCGGATGACCTCGGTGGGATCGCAGGACACCACCGGCCCCATGACCCGCGACGAACTGAAGGACCTGGCCTGCCTGGGATTCTCGGCGGACCTGGTGATGCAGTCGTTCTGCCACACGGCCGCCTACCCCAAGCCGGTGGACGTGAAGACCCACCGCGAACTGCCCGCCTTCATCTCCGACCGCGGCGGGGTCTCCCTGCGTCCCGGCGACGGCGTGATCCACTCCTGGCTCAACCGCATGCTGCTGCCGGACACGGTGGGCACCGGCGGCGACTCCCACACGCGATTTCCCATCGGGATCAGCTTCCCGGCCGGATCCGGCCTGGTGGCCTTCGCCGCGGCCACCGGCGTGATGCCGCTGGACATGCCGGAATCCGTCCTGGTACGTTTCAAGGGGTCGTGGGACGAGGCCCGGAAGAAGGGCATCACCCTGCGCGACCTGGTCCACGCGATCCCCCTCTACGCCATCAAGGCGGGCCTCCTCACGGTGGCCAAGGCCGGCAAGAAGAACGTCTTCAGCGGGCGCATCCTGGAGATCGAAGGACTCCCCGACCTCAAGGTGGAACAAGCCTTCGAGCTCACCGACGCCTCGGCGGAGCGTTCCGCCGCCGGCTGCACCGTGCGCCTGAACAAGGAGCCCATCGTCGAGTACATGAACTCGAACGTGGTGCTTCTGCAGAACATGATCCAAAACGGCTACCAGGACGCCCGCACCATCCAGCGGCGCATCGACGCCATGAAGGCGTGGCTGGCCAAGCCGGAACTGCTGCAGCCGGATGCCGAAGCCGAATACGCGGCGGTGATCGAGATCGACCTCGCCGAGATCTCCGAACCCATCGTGTGCTGCCCCAACGATCCGGATGATGCCAAGACGCTTTCCGACGTGGCCGGCGCCAAGATCGACGAGACGTTCATCGGGTCGTGCATGACCAACATCGGGCACTTCCGGGCCGCCTCCAAGCTCCTGGAAGGCAAGCGGGACATCGCCACCCGCCTGTGGGTGGCTCCTCCCACCAAGATGGACGCCGCCGAGCTCACCAAGGAAGGCCACTACGCCGTGCTGGGCGGAGCCGGCGCCCGCATGGAAATGCCGGGATGCTCGCTTTGCATGGGGAACCAAGCCCAGGTGAAGGAAGGCGCCACGGTGGTGAGCACCAGCACGCGCAACTTCCCCAACCGCCTGGGCAGGAACACCAACGTGTACCTGGCCTCCGCCGAGCTCACCGCGGTGGCCTCCAAGCTGGGACGTCTTCCCACCGTCGAGGAGTACCGCGCCGAAATGGGCGTCGTGGCCCGGAGCGCCGACCAGATCTACCGGTACATGAACTTCGACAGGATCCCGGAGTACGCCACTCCCTGACTGCCGATATTGCTTTTTTGAGCACTATCGCGTAGCTTTGTTGTCATGCCCCCGCATGACGCCTTTTCCCACGACCAAGCCGTGAAGAACCTGATCAAGGACTATCCAGAGGAAGCTTTGGAGTTCCTTGCATCGGATGTCGTCGCGGTTCATGGTCCACCGATCTCCGTCGAATTCCTGGACCCTTCCGTTGCCAAGGACGACACCGCCGAGCCAGGTCCAGGACAAGCCATGGACATCGCCATTCGGTACAGCTTTGCGAATGGAACCTCCGTCCTCATCGTGCTTGTCGAACATTGGTCCAGTGCGGATCGGCTGGATCTGCTCCGAACAGCTCGATATTACCTGGACCTTTGCCGCAGATACCCAGAGGAAGAAATCCTTCCCATCGCCCTGGTGGATGATGATCACCCCCGCGAGCTTCAAGACACGGTCATGCGCGGCGCCCTGAACAACGAGTACTTGCGATTCCGAACCCGGATCATCCAAGTACCCACCCTATCCCTGGAGACGTTTCGCCACACCGCAAACCGCGTCGCACTCTCCTTTTCACCGAACATGAAAGGCTCGTTCGATCGAGCGGAACAGGTCTTCCAGGTGGCGGTCGAATTTCGGTCCCGTGGCGACTTGGCGGGTGCACGCAAATTTTTCGCGTTCTGGGTCGTCGAGGGTAGATTGAACCTACAAGAACAACGAAAGTTGAAGCAGAAGTTGAAGGAGAGAGATATGCCTGAAATCATCGAATGGCTACGGCAGGAGGGAATCGAATTGGGCCGTGCCGAAGGCTTGGAATTGGGCAAGGCGGAAGGAAGAGCCATCGGCATCGCCGAAGGGAAGGCCGAAGGGAAAGCAGAGGGAAAAGCAGAAGGCAAAGCAGAAGGCATTCGGGAAAAGGCACTCGAAGATGCCCGCAAACTCCGCGAACACGGCGTGTCCTGGGAGATCATCACTTCGGCTACGGGTGTCACCCCTCAAGAGATCGAACTCTGATCCACGGCACCGCCACACGGTGATCGAGATCGCCCCATGAGGCCCTCGATCCTGATCTTCGCCGGTCCCAACGGGGCCGGCAAGACCACCTTCGCCCGCGAATTCCTGACCTTGGAAGCGGGTTGCCCGCCGTTTCTGAACGCCGATCTCATCGCCGCCGGGATCTCCCCGTTCCAGCCGGAAGCCGCCGCCCTCCCCGCCGGCAGGGTGATGCTGGACCTGATCGCGGGACACGTCCACCGCCAGGAGAGTTTCGCCTTCGAGACCACCCTGTCCGGGCGCTCCTATGCCCGGCAGATCCCCCAGTGGCGAAATCGCGGGTACTACGTCCGATTGGTGTTCCTGGCCCTGGAATCGCCGGATTCGGCCGTGGCGCGCGTGGCCATGCGGGTTTCCCAGGGCGGGCACGACATCCCGGAGGAGACCATCCGCCGGCGGTTCCAGGCCGGCTTGGCCAACTTCCACGGGGTGTACAAGTCCTTGGTGGAAAAATGGGAGTATTTTGATAATTCGGGAGTCGCTCCCGTCCTGATTGAAGAGGGGTCGAATGTCTGAAATGGCGCTGCACCAGGATCCGTTCCAGATCGATGTCATGCCGGCTCTGTTGCGAGCCGCACAGCGAGCCCGCGAAGTGGCCCGCCAAACCAATACTCCCCTGGTGATCGTGCGCGACGGCATGCTGGTGCACGAAATGGCCGACGGTCGCGTGGTCAAATCGCAGCCCATCCAGAAAGCCGCCTGACCGCCACTCCACCGATCCCCTTCCGTCCAAGGGCAACCGCATTCCCCTTCGATCCACGGATCAGCCTCCCCCCCCTCCCCGCGGTACAACCTCCGCACGGCGTCCTCCAATGGAGGATCCTCCACGGAGAGGTCGTCGACCTTCCGGTCTTCCGACCACCATTCGCCGGCAGAACGATCACGAAGGATCATTCGCCGGAATGCTATCTCTCCGGGGATGACCTTCCTTCGCGCCAAGCGCATGTGTGCGATCCACCTCGCCCTCTGCCTTGTCCTCGGCGGGACCAGCCACGCCCAGACCAATCCTAAACCCGGTGTCTTCGACCATCTGGGATCCAACCTTGCGGGAAGTTTTTCCGGGCAGAATCTGGCGCTACACGCCGGGGCACTCGCCAGCACCTACGGGATCGTGCAGGCGGGATGGGACTACGACGTCCACCACTACTTCAACGAGAACCCTTCGGCGGGCACGCTCGGATCGCCATCCGCGGCAGCGGGTGCCTTGGCGCCCGTGCTGACAGCCGGCTCGCTTTGGGTCTACGGAAAGTCCACCGAGCAGCCGGAAGTGGTCGTGGCCGGAAACGCGGTGGCCCAGGCGGTGGGCATCACCTTCACCTACCACGAACTCCTGAAGGCGGTCACTGGCCGACCGGCGCCTCAGGGAGTTCCGGAATCGGAAATGGAAGACCACAGCAAGACCTTCCGCTTTGGTTTCCTGCGCGGAGGCTTGTTCTGGGGGTGGCCTTCCGGCCATCTTTCCACCAACACCGCCGCCGTGGTGTCGTTGAGCTCCTTCTATCCAGACAACAAGCCGATTTCCGTCGCCAAGTACACCTGGATGGGATACATGTTCTACGGGGTGGTGTCGCACAACGGCGGATCCATGCACTGGTTTTCCGACGCCCTGGCCGGAACGCTGATGGGGTACGCCATCGGACGGACGGTGGGGAGCAGCTTCCACGACCAGCTGCATCCCGTCTCGTCATCCGCTCCTTCGGGCCTGTCCGATCGGATCCATTTCTATCCGGTGGCCATCGCCGAGGCGCCGGGTCTGGGGATGAGCGTCGAGTTGTTCTGACACCGCTCCTCCTGGCCCGGTCGCGAAGGCGGATCCTGGAGAACCTAGCGGACCACCACGGGCCGCTTGCCGGCTGCACCGGCATCGATCATCCAAAGTCCCGTGTGCGGCAAGGAAAATTTGATGGATCCGGCCTCGGCCAGTCCGATCGCCCGTTGCCCGCGAACGTCGAATACGCGCACCGTGGCGTCGGCTTCGAGACCCGTGATGGACAAATTCCGGCCAATCAGATCCGCATGGAAAACCGGAGCCGCGCGGGTCCCTGCGCCGGAGCTCCTGGTCATCCCGGGACTGCCATAGGCCTTGAAGGTTCCGGAGGCGTGCAGGATGCCCAGCATCTGGACCAGTCCGTTGTAGTAGCGCCATTGGCCGGTGGCCAAGGGCTTGGTCCAAAGAGCGTCCACGAAGGCGTAGTCGCGATCGTCGTCGGAAGCGAGCACCGCGGCACCGTTGGCCCCCACCTGGGCTTCCGAGGCGGCGTATTGGCTCTTCGATGTGCCATCGAGCGCGTACTCCTGGGAGTAGGTCGAAACGCCTTTGCCGTAGAGGAAGTTCAGGAGCTTCTTGGTGTTGGTCACGATGACCGGATCGGACTTGAACCAGGACCAATCCATGGCGTAGTTCATGGGGGTCCGGACCGCATCGGTGGTCCAGCGGGGGATCCTCCACGGAGAGGTCGTCGATGTGGCAGGATGCCGCCAACCGCTCCAGCACGTCGTGTAGGCTTCCGGCCTGCAGGTCCAGCTCGAACTCCACGCGTCCTTCCGGATCGCGCGCGACCTCGCGCAGCCCCTCCATGGAAAATCCTGCGGACAGATCCTGACTGCGCAGGCGGATGCGCTTGCGCTCGCCCCAGCGCCCGCGCAGTTCCTCCAGCGGGCCGTCGAATCCGAGCCTGCCGTGGTCGATCACCACGATGCGCCGCGCCAGGCGCTCCACGTCGGAGAGGTCGTGGGTGGTCAGGATCACCGTGGTCCCTTCGGCGTTGATCTCTGAGATGAACGACCGGATGCGATCCTTGGCCTCGATGTCCAGACCTATGGTGGGCTCGTCCAGGAACAACAGACGCGGCCCGTGCAGAAGCGACAGCGCGAACTCGCAGCGCATCTTCTCGCCCAGGGAAAGGCTGCGGGTGGGTTGGGTCATGGTCCTGGAGATGTCCAGCAGGTCCACCAGGCGATCCAGCCTGCGCCGGTAGGTGTCGCGCGGGATGCCGTGGATGGCACGGGCCATGCGGTAGGTGTCCTGCGGCGGCACGTCCCAGACCAGCTGGGACTTCTGTCCGAACACCGCCCCCACGTTGCGGACATATTCCGTCCGATCCGTCCACGGCACGTACTTCCCCAGGGCCAGCACCGATCCGCCGGTGGGGTGCAGGATGCCGGACAGCATCTTGAGGGTGGTGGACTTTCCCGCCCCGTTGGGCCCCAGAAATCCCACCAGCTCGCCTTCCTCGATGTCCAGGTCGATCCCCGCCACCGCGTGCACGTCCTCGTGGCGGCGGTGCACCAGGCTGGCCAGGGCGTCCCGCAATCCCGACCCCCTGCGGAAGACCCGGTAGGTCTTGGCCAGTCCCCGCACTTCCATGGCCTTGCCCATCGCCTACCCTCCCGCGCCGACCAGGCGCCGCAACAAGCGGTTCCAGAACCAAAGCGACAGCCCCAGGAGCAGGGCCACCGACACGACCGCCATCCAAGCCCCCTCCACCGATCGTCCCAGGAGGCTGGAGGCGGGGATCACCGCGAAGGCGGCGAAGGGGAATCCCGCGACGGCGAGTCCCCTCAGACGCGGCGGCAGGACGGCGATCGGAAATTGTCCAAGCGACGCGATGGTGTCGAAGATCTCGTAGACCCGGTAGTTCCCCACCCACACGATCAGGAGCGACCCCATCGCCACGATGCTCGCCAGGAAGAGCGCGATGGACAGGGCGAAGAAGACCGCGAATCCGGCAAGTTGCATGGCCGTCGGGGCGGGAAGCCGCGAAAGGCACCATCCAGAGAGCATGATGCCCCCAGCCAGCTTGCCCAGGTCCTCGGCGTCGAAGGCGCGCGCCATGCAGGTCTGCAAGGGGTGGCGGGGCTGCAGGAGCAGAAGCTCGAAGGACCCGTCGCGGACCATCTCCCCTGTGTTCCACACCATGCCTCCGAACAGCGGATAGGCGATCCCCTTGGCGACCAGGAACACGCCCTGGATGAGGAGGGCCTCGTGCAGGCTCCATCCCGGGAAGGCGCGCCCGCTGCCGTACAGGAGCGCCGTGATCAGCGTGGGCACGAACTCCATGCCCATCATGACCAGGAGACTCGCGGCGAAGTCCACCCGGTTGGTCAACCGCACGGCGATTCCCAACCGGATCCCTTCCAGGTGCAAGGCGAGGTGGCCCCTGAACGAACCGACCACGGTCAGCCCCCCGCCGCCAGGAAGCGTCGACGCGCGAGGATGTCCATCCCGGCGAGCATGGCGACGGAAACCGTCAGCATCAGGGCCTGGAGCCCCACCGCCTGGGATGGTTCCATGGTGCGACCCAGGATCTGGACCCGTCCGGTGGCGATCGAGAGCGGCACGTACAGGATCCAGGGGTAGGGAGTGGCGAACAGGAACGGCTGGACGGCGACGGGGAAGAAGGAAAGCGGGATCCAGGCTCCCCCGAAGGTGTCGCGCACCAGAAGCGTGCAGCGGCGCACGCCTTCGGCGCGGGAGAGCCAGAATCCCACCAGGCCGGAGGCGTAGTTGACCACGAACATCAGGAAGAATCCCAGGACCACCGAAACCGCGAACCACACCCCTCCCCCGGGCAGGAGCGGTCTTCCCACGAACAGGGACACCAGCACCCAGACCGGCAGGGCCTCCACCAGGACCGCGAGCACGCGATGCCCGAACTTCTGGGCCAGCGCGTACCAGGCGTGGTGCATCGGTTGCAGGAGGTGGTTCACGTACTTCCCGGTGCGCACCAGCATCTGCAGGTTCCAGTCGGCCGAATCGAAGATCGCGTAGCCCACCAGGATGGCCAGGCCCGAGTAGGCGACCAGGTCGTCGGTGGACATCCCTCCCGGGGAGGTTCCGCCCGAACCCGTCGCCCGCCAGATCCAGACCATGGTCAGGAAGCGTAGCGGACCCGTGAACACCGACACCATCATGTGCGAACGGAAGGCCATCCATTCCTTCCAGGTCACCGACGCCACCGAAAGCATCGCCCCAAGGCGAACGATTCCCGTCACACGACCCCCGAGAGCGCCACCGCCCGCGGTGTCCAACCGAAATCCGGATCCCAGTCCAGCGTGGTGGGAAGGATCCAGGACATGGCCAGGCCCGTCTCCCGATCGAACCACATCGCGCAGCGACCCGACCCTTCGTGACCCCACACCGAACCCGGCTTCACCAGGGGATGGCGCGCGGGCTCCAGGCCCAGGCCGTATTTCCAGTCCGGGAATTTGTCGCCCCAATGCGGTGCGGGCACCTCCACATGGATGCGGGTCAGCGCTTCCACGGTCCGGCGCCCCACCACCCGGACGCCGTCCAGGCTGCCGCCCGCGAGGAAGAGTCCGCCCAATCGCACCAGATCGCGGCAGGTGGAGAACAATCCCCCCATCGCCAGGCGGGAATGCTCCAGCATGTCCGGTCGGCCGGCGATCTGCCGGCGGTTCGCCTCGGAGACGCTGGCGATGTCGTCCAGGGACTTCCCGGAGGTGTCCCAGAAGGAATCGCGGAGCCCGGCGGGCTCGAGCACTTCGCGGGACATCCATCGCGCGTAGGGCTCGCCCGTGGTCCGGCGGATCACCTCCCCCAGGATGGAAAAGCCCAGGCTCGAGTAGCGCCAGGCCTCCCCCGGCGCCGTGGTGGCGGGAAGGGACGCGATATGCTCCACCCAATCGGGGCGATCCAGGATTCCCCAGACTCCCGCGTAGTCGGGTTCGGGCTCGCCGTCCGAGCCCGGATCCGGCATCAGCCCGGAGGTGTGCGTCAGAAGATGCGCGAGAGTGATCCCCCGCAGCCGCGGCGTGTCGAATTCCGTCAACACCTTGCAGACGGGGAATTCCATCAGGAGGCGCCCATCCTCCACCAGCTTGGCCACCCCCAGGCTGGTGAGCACCTTGGTGACCGAGGCGACGTTGCGCCAAGTGCCAGGCAGGAGGGGGAGCGATCCTTCCGGAGACCGGACACCCATGGCGCGGTCGGCGAAGACCTTTCCATGGCGGGCCAGGCAGTAGGCGGCGCCCTGGGCCTTTCCCTGGACCACCAGGCCCTGGAAGATCTCCTCCAGGCGCCGCATGCGGGAAGGATCGAAACCAACCTCCTCGGGAGCGCAATCGACCGGTGCATGGTTCCAGGAAAAGCGGTCGGCGTTGGGAGTCATGCCAAGAAAGGTACCCTCCAGGCCATCTCCGCCAGGAGATCGACTTTCTTTCTTGTGTCGTCGCGGGCGTCCTCCATGGACGTCCCTGCCAAAGGAGAGGTGATGTCGGTCGAATGGAAATGGCGTTCCGAGCCATCCGGAATGCTGGGTTGCGTGGGAACCATGGTCTGGAACACGCGCACGTCGGAAGCGGTCCTGATCGACCCCACCGACGACGCTTCGACGTTCCTGGACTTGTTCGAGGACCAAGGGCTGAAGCTCGTCGAGATCCTCCTCACCCACGCCCATTTCGACCACTGCGCCGACGCCTGCCGGGTGGCCAAATCGCACGGGGTCCCGCTGCGTCTGCACCGCGACGACTGGCCGCTGTTCCAGCAACTTCCCGATTGGGGAGCCAACTTCGGGATGCGAGTCCCGGCTCCGGACGTGTCCCCCATGCACGTGGACCATGGCGAAACCCTTTCGGTGGCCGGTGGGCTTTCCGTGAAGGTCCTGCATACCCCGGGCCACACCCCGGGACAAGTGGCGTACTTCATGGAGAGCCTGGGGCTGGTGGTGGTGGGCGACACCTTGTTCCAGGGCTCGGTGGGACGCACGGACTTTCCCGGAGGGAGCTTCCCCCAGCTGGAGCGTTCCATCCGGACGCATCTGTACACGCTGCCGGAAGGGACGGTGGTGGTTCCGGGACACGGGGACACCACCACCATTGGCGACGAAAAACGTCACAACGCCTACGTGCGACCGTAACGCGTCCGTAGGGATCGGGCATGCCCGATCCCTACGGACGCGTGGATTACCGGGCGGCCTTGGCGGAATCGACGATCGGCTTGGCGACGGATGCCTTGATGGAATCCTTCGCGACCGGCTTCAGGGTGTCGAGGCTCGTCTTCAAGCTGTCGGCGGCGGGAACCACCTTGGCGGTATCGGCTCGTGCCAGAGTGTCCGACGCCGCCTTCGCGGGCTTGGGACGGGTGTCCACCACTCCGGAGGTCAGCTTGCCGTTGGCCATGATGTCCAGGTACTGGCGCAGCGATTCGATCTCGGCGGCGTTGCCCACCAGCGGCGGCATGTACTTGTAGTAGGGAGATTCCGGCTTGTGGTCGTGGAGGATCTTCAGGACGCTCCCGATGGCCTTCCCGTCGCGATCACCCAGGAGCCGCTTCATGGAACGGTAGCCGTCCGTCGTATGGCAGGCCATGCACTGGCCCTGGAACATCCTCTGGCCGATTTCCGGCGAGGGGAGCGTGGTGTCGACGACAGGATCCGCCCAAGGCGATCTGGCCAGGTAGCCCTCGCGGTTGGTCCGTTCGATGTTCAACACCCGCACTCCGTTGGAGTAGAGGTACCCGTTCACGACGAAGGGCTTGCGCAGGAATTCGCGCACGCTCTCGCCGGAAGCGGTGGCCAGAAGCGCCAGGAACAGGATCGCCACCCCTTGTCCGCGGGTCAGTTCGCGGGGGAAGAGCCAGGCGAACAGGAAGATCACCACCGCGATGGTCGCCGAGGAGAGGACCGCCATCAGGGCCATGCGGGTCACGTGCGTGAACGCCCCCTGACCGATGGTGGAAACGCCCAGTTGGAACAGTTCGCGATGGTCGGCGGGAATGGTGGTGTAGTACCACAGCGCGAACACGGGCATCAACGCGTAGGCGGGAAGGATCCACTTGGCGGCCCAGCGCACCAGCTTTTCCTTGGTGGGACCTTCGG
Source organism: Fibrobacteria bacterium (assembly GCA_035352895.1). Lineage (GTDB taxonomy): Bacteria > Fibrobacterota > Fibrobacteria > UBA5070 > UBA5070 > UBA5070. Next base: position 16,924 of record DAOPYN010000039.1, read on the forward strand.
TTTCGCCGTCCATGCCCCCGAAATAGACCAGCGCCCAGATTCCCGCCAGCGACACGCAAACCAGGATGCGCAGCGCCACGCTGGGAAGGTACCCGGCGTTGAAGAAGGCCTCGAAGAAGTGCAGGGGTTCGTTGCCGGTGCCCGCCGAAGCGAGCCAGCCACCCGGGGTCAGCTTGAAGGTGAGGATGCCGGTGATGATCACCAGGGTTCCGATCGAGGCGATCCCGTAGGCCCACCCCAGGCGCATGTGGTCCCGATCGGAGATCTTGCCCCAGGTGTAGTAGTAGGCGGCCGCCAGCGTGAGCTCCACCAGGAAGAACACCCACTCGATGGCCCACCCGAACACGAAGTTGTGGATGAGCGCGCTGGTGCCTTCGGGATTGGCCAGCCCGATGGAGAACCAGATGCCCACGCCCGTGACCGCGCCGAAGACGCCGGTGAGGATCAGGAAGAACTTCGAGAACTTCTCGAGCGCCGGAAACCAGTCGCGCCGTCCTTCGCGCAGGGCCTTGGCCTCGGCCATGGGCAGGAAGATGCCCCCTCCCACCGCGAAGTGGGAGATCAGGATATGGATGATGGCGATGATGCCGATGGTCCATCCGGACCCGATCACCGGCACGTCCCATACGGGATAGTTCACGTCGGACTCCTTACTTGCCCGCGGGCAGAACCGCGTAGCCCCAGATGGTGGTGAGAAGCAGCACGAACACGACGAAGAAGCCGAACCACGTCACGCGACGCGCCCAGAGGCCCGAGCGCTTTTCCGGATCGAAGAACGGCACGATGGCCCACAGGAGCACGCCAACACTGAAGACGGCGATGCCCAGGAACTCGCCCAGCGCCCCGGGGAACCAGTTCCCGAAGATCTTGAGGATCTGGAAGGAGCTCATGAAGTACCACTCGGGGTGGATGTCCTTGGGAGCGGGCATCAACGGATCGGCGGCCGGCCCCAGTTGCCAGGGGTAGACCGCGGCCAGGAAGCCCAGCACGTTCAGGGCGATCAGCCACACGGCCAGGTCCTTCATGGCGAAGTTGGGGAAGAACGGAATGGTCTTGCGCTCGGATTCCGGCTTGGCCTCTTCCGATTCGGGAAGGGACATGCCGTACTTCTGCACCAGGGCCAGGTGGATTCCCAAGAGCGGCACGAACAGGGCCGGCAGGATCACCACGTGCAGCGCGAAGAACCGCGAGACGGTGTAGGCGCTCACCTCCGGCCCGCCGCGGACGAGATCCGACAACCACGGTCCCACCACGGGAAGGGTGGCGGGAATGGCCAGTCCCACCTTGGTGGCGAAGAAGGCGAGTTCGTCCATGGGAAGCAGGTAGCCGGAGAACCCGAACACCATAGCCATCGACAGGAGGCCGATCCCGGTGATCCACAGGACTTCCCGCGGTCGACGGTAGGCCTTCATGAAGAAGGTGCTGAACATGTGCACGAAAGCCGCGGCCACCATCAGGTTGGCCGACCACGAATGGATGGAACGGACCAACCACCCGAACTTGATGTCGTAGGTGATCAGGCGCACGGATTCGTATGCGGATTCGCCGGGGCGGTAGTAGACGAGCAGGAGCACGCCGGTGATGCACATCACCACGAAGAAGAACAGCGTGATCCCCCCCCAGTAGTACCAGAAGGAATGCTTGTGTTCCGGAACTCGCTTCTTCCCTGCCAGTGCGATGATCTCGGTGAGGCCGAGACGCTCGTCCAACCAGCGGTAGACGCGCGACTCAGGAACGCTGGACGACGACTTTGCCATCGGTGACCTGGACCTTGAATGCGGTGAGGGGCTTTGGAGGAGGACCGGAGACGTTCGCGCCCGAATGGGGGTCGTAGACCCCGCCGTGGCAGGCGCAGAAGATGCGTTTTTCGTCGGGTTCGTAGGAAGCCGTGCATCCCAGGTGGGTGCAGACCGCCGAAAGCGCCGTGTAGGTGCCGTCTTCGTGGTGGATCAGCATCGCGGGCTTGGCGCCGAACTTGAACATCAAGGCCGAGTTCTTGGGAAGAGCCGCCCCTCCTTCCACCACCATCTCGTTGACGGCGGTCTCGGAAGCGGCCTTCTCCACGGGACTGGCCAGGTAGCGGTAGACGGGATACCCCACCAGACCGGCGTAGACGGCGCCCAGCGCACCGACGGCGGCGAACTTCAGGACGTCGCGCCGCTCGGGATCCTCCGGAACGTGGCGGTTCACTTCATCGGGCATGGACGACCTCCGCGGGCTTGGCCCGGGCGACGACCGCGCCGATCCATCCCATCGCCACCAGTCCGAGGACCAGCGTGACGAAGAACAGGACGACGACGGTCTGATTGGTGTTGACGACGCTTTTCCAGACGTCGAATCCGTGGAGGGACAGGGCCGCGTCGCGGACCTGGTCGCGCAAAAGGACATAGGAGGCCAGCGACCCCAGTGCCGGGAGGGCGGCCAGGATCGGCACCACCGGCGATCGGCTGTTGCGGGTGGAAACGAGCGCCAAACCCAGGATGGCGGCCAGGATGCTGGAGGTGATCCATGCCTTGGCGAAGGCCGTGGCCAACGGAGATGCGGACAGGATCTGACGAACCGCTTCCGGCTGGCTGTTCCATGCCCAGACGCCGGCAAGTCCCAGGAACGGGGCCAGGGCGATGGCGGCCACGCCCGTCCAGGTGCGGAGGAAGGCCCTGGTGGAAGGCGCCACCGACTTGCCCGTCGACCAGAGCGAGCTTGCCAATGCGCCCATCAGGAGCGACCCCAGCAGGAACACCGTCCAACGCGGCCAGGCGGTGGGATCGGAAGGGAAGGTGGTGCCGTGGGGATTGGCCGCGTAGGTGGCCGCCCAGGTTTCCGGCCGCAACATGGAGGTCATGTTTGCCGAGAAGACGCGACCGATGGTCAGGAACAGGGCCAGCGACACCAGACCCACGTGCCAGAAGGGTCGCCCATCGTCGGAGCGTTTGGTCATGCGGTACAGCAGGAAGTACGCCGCGATCAGGAGGAAGATCACGCTGATCCACCACGCCCCCATGAGCACGCTGGACGTGTAGATGGCCTGGCCGTAGAGCACCTGGGCGAACAAGAGCGGCGGAACGCCCATGTTGATCACGTAGGTGGTGATCACGGTGAGCTTTCCGATGACCGCCTTGGAAGCCGCCAACGAATCCGCCGAACCACGTCGATGTCCCAGGAAGTTCCAGACGATCGCCAGGGCCAGACCGGAAACCAGAAGGGCCAGGAAGGAGAAGTGCAGGGTGAGGGTGAGGTAGGAGAGGCTCTTGAAAAGCCACACCGGAGCCGGAAGCGGGATGGGATCGGCGGCCGGTATGAGGAGTATCGGATCGGGCATTCGGGCCGGACCTTTCTGCCATTGGCACAAGAATTGGATTCCAATGTCCCACCGCTCCCTCCAGGCAACAATGCGGCATTTTGCCGCACCCACCTAGACAGGTATTGACAGATCGATTGATCTGTTTAATTGCGGGGGTCTCCAACTCTTCCATCCCCCCCCTGTCCTCCATGCGGGGCGCGGTCCGGGAGCGGAGTTCCACGTGGCGACGACGGACCTAGATTGCGGGACCATGTGCGCCCAAAGGATCCTTCTCGTGGAAGACGAACCGGCCATCGCCGATGCCGTCCAATGGACCCTTTCCTCGGAGGGATTCGAGGTGGAATGGGCCGCCACCTGGGCGGCGGCACGCGCGGGTCTGGCGCGATGCGATCTGGCCATCCTCGACGTGGGTCTGCCCGACAAGAGCGGGTTCGATGCCTGCCGCGAACTGCGGCGCGACCACGATTTCCCGGTGATCTTCCTCACCGCCCGCGGCGAGGAAATCGATCGGGTGGTGGGACTGGAGATCGGCGCCGACGACTACGTGGTCAAGCCTTTCAGCCCCCGCGAGCTGGTTGCCCGCGTCCGGGCTCGCCTCCGGGGGCGCCGCACCGTGGAACCGGCCAGTCCATCGCCCCCCGGCCACCCGGACGTTTTTTCCGTTGACGCGGACCGCGCCACGGTCAGCTTCCAAGGACAGCCCCTGCCGCTCACGCCCATGGAGCTCGCGATCCTGCGGGCCCTGCTGGAAAAGCCCGGCAGGGTGCTCTCCCGCGAGCGACTGCTGGATCTTGCCTGCCCCGACGGCACTCCTTCGCTGGAGCGGACCGTGGACACCCACGTGCGGTCGCTCCGACGAAAGCTCGCTGAGGCGGGAGCAGGCGACACAATCGAGACCCGCCGAGGCCTGGGCTACGCCCTGCGACCCGAGTCCAACCCGTGAAATTCCGCCTGCGCCTGCGCACCCGGCTGCTTCTGGCCATCTTCCTGGTGGTGGCGGTGGGTCTGTACTTCCTGATGGACTGGTTCCTCCGCGATCTGCGCGTGCGCTACCTGGAATCCGTCGAGGAGAACCTGGTGGAGACGGCCAACCTGCTGGCCTCCCAGCTGGAATCCCACGTCCCGCACCTTGACACGCTGGCGATGCCCCCGGACATGGGCCGTTCCATCCGCGCCTTGCGGGGTCGCGACGTGGACGCGCAGATCTACATGATGCGCAAGACGCGCATCGATCTGCGGGTGTACCTGGTGGACTCCACGGGGCGGGTCCTGTGGGATTCCGACCTTCCGGGGGATTCGGGGAAGGACTATTCGCGATGGCGCGACGTGAGTCTGACCCTGTCCGGCGTCTACGGCGCGCGGGCCACCCGGCTGGACCCCTCCGACCCGCGGACCTCCTCGATGTTCGTGGCCGCCCCCATCCGCGAAGGCGGACGGGTGGTGGGGGCGATCACCGTGGTCAAGCCATCCAGCACCGTGGAGGAATTCATCCACAACGCCCGCCCCAAGTTCCTGGCCGCGGGGCTCGTGGCGGGACTGGCCACGCTGGCGGCCGGATGGCTCCTTTCCCTGTGGCTCCTGGTACCCATTCAGAAATTGTCCTCGCACGCTCAGGCTGTCCGCGACGGGCGGGATCCCCCGCTCCCGGATCTGGGCTCCAGCGAGGTGCGCGAGCTGGGACTGGCCTTCGAGGAGATGCGCCGGGCACTGGAAGGACGCAAGTACGTGGAGCGCTACGTGCATTCCCTCACCCACGAGCTGAAGAGTCCCCTCACCGCCGTGCGCGCCGCCGCCGAGATCCTCGCCGAGAACCCTCCCGAGCCCGCCCGCAGCCGGTTCCTCCAGAACCTGCTCGCCGAGACCGACCGGCAACGGCAATTGGTGGACCGCCTCCTGGAGTTGGCCTCGCTGGAAGCCCGCGCCGCCCAGGAACGCATGGAACCCGTGTCCGTGCGCAGATTGCTGGAGGAAGCCTGCCGGGCCCACGCCTCGGAAGCCGCCCGCCGCAATGTGAAGATCGTGCCGGTCCTTCCCTCGCCGGACCTCGCGTTTCGCGGGGATGCGCTCCTGTTGCAGCAGGCTTTGGGGAATCTCGTGGCCAACGCGATCGACTTCTCGCCGGACGGTGGGGTGGTGGAGGCGACCGCCAGGGTGGATGGCGATCTGCTGCTGGAAGTTTCCGACCAGGGCCCCGGCATCCCCGCCTGGGCGCTGGACAAGATCTGGGACCGATTCTTCTCCACACCGCGGCCGGAGCATGGCCGCAAGTCCACGGGCCTGGGCCTTCCCTTCGTGCGGGAAGTCGCCCGCCTGCACGGGGGCACGGCGAGCCTGGAGAACCATCCCCGCGGCGGGGCCCTGGCCCGTCTGGAACTGCCTTCGCGGAATCTTCGCTGAATCTTCGCATCCGCTTCGCGGGATGTTGAAGCGGCCGGCGGATCTTTGGGAGGTCGGGTGAGCGCCATGTGGCGCGACACCAATCCAAGGAATCCACCATGTCCGATCTGTTCCAACGCCTGGGCGGCTTTCTGCGCCTGGGTTTCCTCGCCATCCTCCTCCTCTTGCTGCTCATTCCCGTGACCATGGTCCGTTCCCTGGTTTCCGAGCGCCAATCCCGCGCCACGCAGGCCAATTCGGAAGTCGCCTCCAAGTGGGGCGAGGAGCAGTTCAGCGGAGCGTTCCGCCTGGATCTTCCCATCGAACGACGCACCGTCGACAAGAAGGGCGAGGTTTCCGTGGAGCACCTGGTGATCCATTCCTGGCCCGATTCCCTGGGTGTGGAAACCGAGCTGATCCCCACTTGGAAGAACCGCGGGATGTACCGGTTCCCCGTGTGGAAGGCCGACCAGAAATTCACCGGCCATTGGTCGGTTCCGGATCTGGACAAGCTGGGGTATTCGGGTTGGACCCCGCTGTGGAACGAAGCCCGCATCCAGGCATCCGTGGGATTGCCGCGCAACCTGGAAGGCATGACGCTGCAATTGGCCGGCCATCCCACGGAGTTCTACGCGCAGATCGACCCCATCCAGCAGGGTCTGGTCCCCTCCCAGGCCGGAAATTCGGACGACCAACCGTGGCGGTCGAACTCCTCCCGCCAGATCCTGCCATTGCAGGCCAAGCTCCCGGCGGAAGCAGACCACACACCCAACGGGCGGATCGCCTTCCTCGCCACCGCAACCGTGAGAGGCAACGACGCCTACCACGTGCTCCCGCTGGCCAAGACCACCTCCATCCAGGTCCGCTCCAGCTGGACCGACCCGCGTTTCTGGGGTGCGTTCCTTCCCTCCGAGACGAAGAAGGGAACCGACGGGTTCACCTCGCGGTGGAACATCGCAAGCATCAACCTGAGCGCCCCAATGGTCTTCTTCGGGGAATCCGAGAGAGGCCAGGAGATCCCCGTGGCCTCGGTCCACATCCGCGAGCAGATCGACGCCTACGATTCCACCGATCGTGCCGTGAAATACGCGATCCTGTTCATCGGGCTCATGTTCGCGGCCTTCTTCCTCCTGGAAACCAGCCTCGCCTCGCCCATGCACCCCATCCAGTACGCCATGGTGGGCTTGGAATGCGTGATGTTCTACCTGCTGACCTTGTCGCTGTCGGAACACATCGGCTTCGATCTGGCCTATCTCGCGGCTTCCATCCTGACCACCACCGTGATCGTCGCCTACATGCGATCTGTGCTGGACTCCTGGGTGCGGAGCCTGGGTCTGGGCGTGGGCATGGCCCTCTTGCACGGATTCGTCTGGACCCTCCTGAAGGCGGAGGACCTGAGCCTGCTCATGGGAACCTCCGGACTGTTCGCGGTGCTCGCCGTCCTCCTGTGGTTCACCCGCCGCCTGCGCTGGACCAATCCCATCGGCAAGCCCGCCATCCAGAACGAAATCTGACATCGCGCGGGGGTTAGCCCGGCGTCGGCCGCCCCTTTCCTCGGGGGGCGGCTTTTCCCGTTTCCGCAACAGGCCTGGAAAGGGGCCATGGACCCGCATCCACGTGGACTAACTTTTCCTCGTTAACGGTATCGTAATCGTTGTGCTTCCCTCTCTCCCTACACAAGGCTTTCCCGATGAAAACCTCCCTACTCCCTGCGATCGCGCTTTGCGGCATCGCTTCCACGTCCCACGCCGAAGGTCTGGCCAAGACCCGAGACGGCCTGTTCCTCGCCTTCGGGTTGGGTATCGGCTACGGATCCATGTCCACGGAAGCCACGATCCCCACCAGCTTCACCACGACGACGGACATGGAGATGACCAATTCCGGCCTGACCAATTCGTTCGATTTCCGCATTGGAGGAACGGTCGCCCAGGATCTGGCTCTCCATGCCACCTTGGTCGGCGATGCGATCGGTGGACCCGAGACGGAGCTCAAGATCGGAGGTCGGACCAAGACCGTGGATGCATTCAACTCCGTCGGATTCAGCATGCTCGGAGTCGGGGCCACCAAGTACTTCACCCCTGCCGACGCCTTCGTTTCCGCCTCCGCTGGAATCGCCACCTTCCAGGTCGAAGACACCTCCGAATCGTCCAGCAAGATCAAGGATCGGGGATTCGCTCTCCAGGGGAAGGTCGGCAAGGAGTGGTGGATCTCCCCCAACTGGGCCCTGGGAGTCGCCGGAGTCGTGAACTGGGCCTACGTCAGCCCCTCCGACGAGACCGACAAGTACCTGAGTGCCGGAGTCCAGTTCAGCGCCACCTACTGGTGAGGCAATCCCGGCTTTCCGGAAGCACTCCGACAAGCCGGGGTTCATGACCTAGAGCATGGTGTAGCCGATCACGAAATTGGACATCAGCACGCACACGGAAGAAGCCTGCACGGATTTTTCGATGGCGCGCCCCACCCCTTCGGCACCATTCCTGGCCTTGGTCCCGGAATAGCAGCCGAAGGTGGTGATGATGAAACCGAACACGAAGGCCTTCACCAGGGCCACGTAGACTTCCCAGTCCGAGTAGAAGAACCGCACGCCCTTCCAGAAGAGGGTGGGCTCCATTCCCTTGAACACCACGGCCACCGCCAAGGCGCCCATCAATCCGATGAACGCCGAGAGGATGCACAGGACCGGCAGCATCACCAGTCCCGCGATCACGCGCGGGGCCACCAGGAATTGGTGGCGGTCCAGACCGAGCACATCCATGGCGTCCAGCTGTTCGGTCACCGACATCGATCCCAGTTCGGAGGTCATGCCCGCTCCGGTACGACCGGCCACCACCAGCGCGGTGAGCACGGGCCCCATCTCCAGCATGATGGACTTTCCCACCGCGGTACCCATGAAGGTGAGGGGAACGAAATCGGAAAACAGGTAGGCCGCCTGCCAAGCCGTCACCGCTCCGGTGAAGATGGACGTGGTGCCCACCAACGGAATGGAACTGATCCCGATCGCGTACATCTGTTCCACGGTGAAGTGGTAGTGCCGGTAGAATTTCCAGCCCACCGCCGAGGTCCGCCCCAGGAAGTCCAGGTAGTTGAGGACGGATTCGATGCCCTCCAGCACCCAACTCCCCACCCAGATGATGAGCCGGTCCACCCCCAGGAAGAGCCAGCTCAGGGGTTGCATCAGAGCGAAAAGCCGCTTGGACATCGTCCCTCAAGGTAGCATCCGGGTGAGGGTGGATGCCGCAGGGATTCGCTTCCGCAAGTCGGAAACCGCTATCCCGGCGAGGCTCCATCGGCTTTGGAACCGACGGGAATCGATGCCCGTTCCAACGCCTTGCGCACCAGGCTGGAGACCACCACCTGCCCCAATCGAGCTCGCGGCTGCCATGCCCAGCCCTCCGGAAGCATGCCTCCCCTCCAGCGCCCGGAACGCACCTCCCACACCACCTTGTGGTGGGTGATCGCATGCCGGACGCTTCCCCATTGGGGCTCGCCGACCTGCAAGGCGGGATGGTCTCCCACGGCGGGAAGGATCCAGAGTCCGGACAGAAGTTCTCCGCCTCCCGCCTGGCGCAGCAGGATCGCTCGCTCGCGTTCCACCACGAGGGCGGTACGACACACCTCCACCACCTCCCGTTTGGCGCGAGGGGGTGGAAAGGCTTCCGGTGTTCCCAGAGCGCAAGCCTTGCAGGAATCCGCCACAGGGCAATCGCCGCAGTTGGGGTTGCGCGGTTTGCAGACCAAAGCTCCCAACTCCATGGTCGCTTCGTTGATCTCGCCCGCGTCCCCTCCCTGGATCCATGCCGCGGCGAGCTCCCGCATCCGACGGGCGCCATCTCCCCCTCGGGGATCCTTCGACATCGCGTGGTACCGGGAAAGGACCCTTTGCACGTTTCCATCCACCATGGGCACCTGCAATCCCTTGCACAGAGAACCGATGGCCGCGGCGGTGTAGGGTCCCAAACCGGGGAGAGCCAGAAGGCCATCCAGGGTGGTCGGCCACCCCCCACGATGGATCGCCTGGGCGCATCGGTGCAGATTCCGCGCCCGACTGTAGTAGCCCAGTCCCGCCCAGGCAGCCATCACCTCTTCTTGGGAGGCCATCGCGAGATGGCCCGCGGAAGGGAAATTCTCCATCCATTCCAAAAACCGCGGGACCACCACCTCGAGCCGCGTTTGCTGGCTCATGACCTCGCTCACCAGGGTCTGCCAGGGGTCGCGGGGCGTGCCGGGAGGAGTGCGCCAGGGGAGGGATCGCCGGTGGGCGGAAAACCAGGAGAAGAGTGGAACAAGGACATTGCCTGACATCTCATCCCCTTTCCATGGGTGTGCCAAACCGTGTCGAAATCCCTGATTGGCAATGGTTCCGTCCTACTCCAGGACGCCCCATGAACTCGTGCCAAGTTGGGGAAAATGTCGGGGGTAGTATATTTTTCAGGAAGATGCCGACCTCAGTCCTACCCATCGCCGTTCTTGTTGCTGCTTTTCAGCTTTGCGCTCAAAGTATCAACTCTTTTCCCTCAATTCAAGGCAACAACCTTACCTCCATCAAGCAGGTGCGAGGTGAACAGCAGACATTTAACGTAATTGATTCCTCGTTCTACATCTCAAGCGGGGATCAATTTCGGCTCCGCTGGTGGGGAATTGAGACCAATGATATGGATCTAGTTGTCGACTCTCGGGGTGATCTTGTAATTCCCGATATCGGCAAAATCAAAGCGAGAAATCGCACCCTTCGTCAAGTACGCGATTCTGTGGAGCATTTCCTTTCCAAAAGAATCAAGACACAGCTTATTGATTTCCAGCTAACCAAGATCACCCCACCCCAAATTCGGATTTCAGGTGTTGTGCAGAGCCCAGGGATTTACCAATTCCCTCCAGCCACGAGGCTTTCTGTCGCGCTCCAAGCTGCGGATGTAAATGCTAATGCAGTTTTATCCAAAATCGGATCCATAGAGGATGCTCAAAAATTAGCACTCGATCCAAGCCCTAGTATTCGACGCGTACTTGTCGTTCGAAATCAATCAGATTCAGCTTATTATGATTTAATGAAATCGATTCGAACTGCCGACCCGACGGAAGACCCCATTTTGTCTAACGGCGATCGGATCATTTTGCTGCCCCAAGGACCAGTTGCCTTCATAACCGGAGGATCGAATCATAACGGCGGAGTAGAGTTTATTCCGGGTGAGAGCATCAAATCCCTGCTGTTTTCTGCTGGCGAAGATTCCAGCTTGAAGCCTGAAATTTCGGGAGGCAGTGATTCACTCGGATATTGCGGAAAAAGCACCTCAAATGCGGTGTTTTCCTTGCCGCCCAGGCCATCTATCAAGAATTTGGAGTTTGCTTGGGTCGTGGGAAACATTCATCGCCCAGGAATGCACCAAGTCGGCAAGAATACTCGAATGGCCGATGTGATACGCCAAGCTGGTGGAGTTATTGGCGGGGATGATTCCGGTTACTCCTTCGCAATCAAGCGAGGTTGGGAAGTCCTTGCACCCTTCCCAGCTCTGCTATCAGGAGGCAGCACCCTTCACGAGTTGAATAATTCCTTCTCGCTCTACGCAAAACTGACTCGGGGGGTTTACTCAGAAGAAAACCCTGTTATTCAGCCGGGAGACACTATTTTCGTTGAAAAAATTCAACGAGTGGTGTGGGTTGGAGGGCAGGTGCGAAAGCCGGGTTATGTTACTTGGAAAGCAGGCTACACTGTGGACCAGTATTATGAGCTGGCCGGAGGGTTGACGGACAACGCCTGGGACCAAGAGGCTCGTATTTTCAATCCCTTTTCAAAGCAACTCGTTCCTACGCAGAACACACCAATCCCTCCTGGTGCATTTGTGATTGTTCCCGAATCAAGGCGGCTTCAGCCGGAACAGTGGATCAGTATCGCTGTATCTCTTTCCAGTTTGGCTCTGACCCTAACGACACTCTTCTACACTGCCTCAAAATGAACAACAACGACCGCCTCCCGGCCCAGGATGATTCATTGAATATTCAATCCTTCAACACTCTTTCTTGGGTCATTGGAAGGACCCTCCATGGATGGAAAAGGGTTCTTATCTCCACCGTTGTTGGCGGAGCCATCTTTGCAACTGGAGCGCTGTTAACTGATAATCAGTATCAGGCTCATTCCTCCATCTTCTGCCAATCTTCTAAACGCGGCCTTCCTCTTTCCATGAAGGAAGGCCTTGATATTGGCGGTCTGTTGTCGCTTTCCGGGGGAGGTGATGAGCCTCCGAACTTGGTGGTTGCCCTATTAAATAGCAATGAATTGGCTCTTGCCTGTGTGAACAAATTCAACCTCGATTCTGTTTGGGAAATCAAGCCCAAGGATAGGCGATGGGAGAATTCTGTGAAAAGATGGAATCTGGCGTTTGGATTCCGTCAAGACGAAGAAAAAGTTTTACACCTTTACTTCAAGGACAAAAATCCTGCACTGGCCACAAAGGTGCTCGAGTTCTCCATCGCTTGGGTCGATTCTGCTTACGTAAGCATGAAGAAAAAACAGGCATTGGAGAATAACCATTTCATCTTCTCTCTACTTACCGAGAGAAGAAGGATGCTTGCCATTGCAGAAGACTCCTTGGTTTCGTTCCAGCGCACGAACCTCATCATCGATCCGGAGATTGAAGTCTCCTCCGATCAGAAACTTCAATTGATGTTGCAGGAACAGCTCCTCTCGTCGAAGTTTCAGCAAGAGATCGCTCGCAAAGCATCCGGAGAAAGCAGCTCCGCATTTCAGCAGCAATCTGAAAAAATTCGCCTTATCCAAAATGCGATCGAGAAGAAAGTCGACAACCAGCTTGGCTCTCTTAAGGGAAAGATGAAGAATTCTGCTCGCATTGAATCTTGGTTGACTTTCGCTCGGCTGAAGCGAGAAGTCTTGATTCAAAATGCAGTCTTTCAAATTCTTTTGCAGCAGCACGAACAGGCTCAATTCGAGACCCAGAAATCGCTGCCAACCTTTTCCGTCCTTGATCGGGTAATGACACCCACAAAAAAAATATCGCCGCCACGAACGATCATTACACTTTTAGGAGCCCTCCTTGGATTCGCTGCAGGTGCAATTACCACCATTTTATCCAAGGAAATCAAGGCGTTTCGGAGCCAACTTAAAATAAGCATCCGGGAAGGCTAATGGCCTTCCTTTTCATGGCTGGGGCATTCGCTGCCATAGCCGCTGGTCGATACTTTTCCGGCCGGTGGCTGACCCCTTTCAATGCGTACTTATTTGCACAGGGCTTTTTATTGGGAATCGCTTTTTTAAAGCTTTCCCCAGAAATGTCAGATTTCCACATCTCCACTTGGCTTGCGGTAATCTCAAGCATGCTGGCATTTGGGATTGGCAGCCTTTTAGGTAGATTCGAAAAGCCCGGCCATCTCGAACCGAACAGCACCTTTGAAAAGGAATTTGAAACAACCTTCTTGCATCTCGCATCTAGGATTCAGCCTCTTCTCCTTATCTCCTTTTCGATTGGGGTTTATCTTTCCTATCAATCTGCGGGCCAATGGCCTGCGTTTTCCTCCTCTCCTGAGGATTCAAGAATACTCTTTGCTTGGCCCGGGTTCGCTGGGGTGATGTTTTTTCAGGTCATTTATATCCTCGCATTGTGCTCGGTTGTCCTTTTGACAAAGGAAAATGGCTTTCTTTGGCGCATCCTCGGGGTGACCGGAATCGCTTTTCCTGTTCTCGTTTCAGGCCTCTCTGGGATGCGTTTCTACGGCATTCTAGTCATCATCAGCATCCTCTTCTTTCGAGATTCTAAACGCCCCCTAAAGCTTTCCCACCTTATTATCTCTGGGGTTGCGATCGTCTCCCTGCTGGTGTTTCTGTTCCTAGTTCGTTTGAATCTTCTAAATGCAACTGCAATCAATTTTGGCCTTCAGCATCGAGAAAGCCTGAAGGCTCTCTATATGCCTATTTATCTGTATGTTGCGAATAATTATTGGAATCTTGATTGGCTATTCTTGCACCACGATACTTTCCGCTCACTGGAATCATCCTTCGGGTATTTCTCCTTTTCTGGCCTCATTTACCCTACTCATTTCACATTTGCCCTCGATGACGCTCTCGAAACCTCAATGCGATTCGTGAGTGTCCTGAAAATCCCCAATTTCAACACCACATCTTACCAAGGCGTTTTATTTGTTGATTTCGGATGGCCTGGATTGCTGATCATCCCCCTCGTGTGGGGCTACTTTTCCACGGTTGTCCATCGTAGAGCGACCAAATCCGAATGCATCTACTATAGAATCCTTTATGCAATCCTTGGATTTTCTATTTTCTTTAGCTTTTTTGTCTGGATTTTCCAGCAACCTTCATTTGTGATCGGCCTGTTGTTTGTTTTGGCCATGGGCGCCTTTGCAAAAATCAACTCAACTCGGCGACTCAATGCCAGTAAGGCAAAGGGTTGAGGTAGAACATGAGGAAGCTCTTAGAGAATGTTTCGTTTCTCTCAATCAGCCAAGCATTATCTTATGGAGTCCCTCTCCTTACCATCCCCGTTCTCATCCGAGCTTTTGGGACAGATGGTTTCGGAAGGTACACATTGTCCCTTGCAGTCTCCCTCTTTCTCCAAATTCCGATGGAATATGGGTTCAACCTTACCGCCACTCGCCAAGCCGCTAGAATTCGAGAAAATCGAATCGAGCTAAATTCACTGTTCTGGTCGGTTTTTTGGACAAAGGCGGCAATTGGGGTCGCTGCGGGAATTGTGGTTGCGATTTTTGTTCGATTTGTTCCCACACTGAATGTGTTATCCGATTCCATTTTTTTAGCCTGCGCGGGCGCCTTCATCGCGGCCTTTTTCCCAACTTGGCTTCTCCAAGGGTTGGAGAATTTTAAAAGTCTAGCCTTGGTCAATTCCCTTTGGAAAATAATCAATGGCGTATTTATTGTTTTCCTGATCCGAAGCCCCTCTCAAATCCCCCTCCTGCTGGGCTTCTGTGCCGCCACGAGCTTGCTTTTTGTCGTCCTAGCCCATTTGCCAGCCTTGGATTCCTTTTCGGCAAGGATGGAGCTTCCGACATTAGGTATCATTCAAAACCAGCTCAGTGAAGGCTTAAAAGTTTTTCTTTCACAAGTTGGCTTTCTATTGTATGCGAATACGAATGTTTTTCTTTTGTCCGTTCTTTCCGATCAATTTTCCGTTGGCGCCTATGCGATAGCGGAAAAAATCATCAGAGCCGCATCCATGATGACTTATGCGATTTCCCAAGCCATATTTCCGATTTCCACGCGAAAATTCTCGCAAGACGCATTGGAAGGGCTTCTATTTATTCAAAAAGCCCTTTCACTTTCAACACCCCTTGTTTTCGGAGGCTGCGTTATTCTTTTCGCCTTTCCATCGGAAATCGTACGTCTCGCATCTGGTGAGGCAAATGATATTGCCTCCCAAAGCCTAAGAATACTGGCATTCGCTCCGCTATCCATTTTTCTCGCGAACACCTTCGGGTCACAGATCCTCCTCTCCAAAGGAAAGGACAATGACTACTTGGCGGGAACATTAATATCTGGGGTGTTTTCGTTAGCGCTTCAATCTCTCTTACTTATCCCAAAATTCAGTGCCCTCGGAGCTTCTGCCGGCTTGTTTATTTCAGAAACAATTATTCTCTTGTTCTACGTCTACAGAGTGAACAAGTACTTTGGGGAGATATACTTCCGCAAAAGGCACTCTGCATAAACAGCAAGAGTGCGTTGGAGCATTGCTGGCGGCGATTACCGCCAGCAATCAGACTGAAGCCTATTTTGGCTCAAGAATTGCAGAAATTGCTGGCCCAGAGGAATTGGATGCATCCATTTCTTTCACGATTTTCCAGCCTGCAGAATCAATTGCCTGCCGCAGCCCATCTTCATCTAGCCATTCTGAATAACGGGCATTTCCTCCAAAGAATCCACCGCTGAAAACAGAGCCTCCATATTCATGTCGATGCAGCTGCACCTTCTTTCCACCGGCAACGTCACCTGTGCGGGTACTGGAAAACCGAAGCCAGGTGTCGGGATGGCTTTCTTTCATCCCTTTGCTCCAATAATGCGTCCACAAGAACATGGGTCCGTTTACCCGTTGACGCAGAGATTGGAATACCAAATGAGGGTCTCTCAAGTGGTAGAAAACTCCACACGCAATTGCAAAGTCAAAAGTTTTCCCGGGTTCTTGCAAATACTTAACAAAGTCCCCAAAAACAAATTTTGCTTTTTGGAGCCCAAGGAGCTCTTTGACAACCAAGCACTTTAGATAGGCTCGCCCATTGGATTCAATTCCAAGGATTTCTTCTGCTCCTGCCTTTTCGAGCATTGCTGTATGACCGCCTTCAAGTGGCCCCAACTCCAATCCATATTTCCCTTGGAGCCCGGAGGTGCTATTAACGTGATCGATGAACCACTGGATTCGGGGATCGCAGAAAAGATCCTCCCTTGGTCCGGACACCACATTTTCGAGAGGAATTTTTGATGCCCAGTCCCCTTTGAAGAGGTCAACCGCCTTTTGACTGGAAGGCAGTTGATCGGAGAAGATTGAGGGGAACCTCTCCCGAGTTTTGATCGCCCTGATTCCATATCCTACGATTTGTTTGATTCGAATCAACATGGAATTCGACCTTTCTATAGGTATTTGTCAATTCAGCTGGAAAAGCCTGTGCTTTTTCTGCGCCACCCTCATTGGGTCAGTTAGGCCACAGGCCCTGGCATGCAAGCCAAAAAATTTAGCACATTTTTTAGATCTGATGGCGAAAGCCACCCCCGCTTAGAGTTTTCATGGCCCGAGATTTGCTTTGCTTCTGCAGCAATGCGAGCACCTCATTATACCGCGTGAGGATAGGTGACTCTTGTCACTCCATTTCTATCCCTTGTTTTCGTTTTTCGCGACTCGAATCCCCTTTGAGGACGGATCAAGGTCGTTTCGCATTGACTTCCCACCCAAAGATCAAGATGCAGAGGTGATCCCACCGATCCCCTCCGCCTGACCATGCATCCCACGCCATGAGCGAGACCGGAAACATGCCCAAGAAGCAGCAGCCACCACCTGGGGAAGGTCGAATTCAAACTCCGAGCGCATAGCGCAGCAGCTTTCCCGCCGAAGGTGGAGTCGTGGGCGTGGAGAAGCTTTCGGGACGTGAAAGTTCCGCGAGAAACGGCTTGGCGACCTGACTCCATCGAACCCGGCGCCCTTCCGCGGAACTGGCTTCGCAAGCGCTTTTCCAGCGATCTCCCTGCATGGACAGGATCGCATCGGCCAGAGCGATGTGGTCGCCGTGCGGAACCATTTCCGCAGCACCGCATCGCGCCATCCTTTCCGCCAGTGGATCGCCTCCAGCCACCAGCAGTGGCCGGCCGGCCCAGAGGAGATCCAAATATCTTGTCCTCCAGCTCATCGAGCTTTCCAGGGTTCGTTGGTTTCCCATGATTC
The DNA here is from genome assembly GCA_035352895.1 of Fibrobacteria bacterium. Lineage (GTDB taxonomy): Bacteria > Fibrobacterota > Fibrobacteria > UBA5070 > UBA5070 > UBA5070. The sequence continues at coordinate 34,003 of DAOPYN010000039.1, forward strand.
CCGCATGGCAATGCTCGAGCCACGGCGCCAACTCGGTTGGCTTGACCCGCCTGTCGTTGAAAACGATCGACGAGCCCAACAGGTTCGCTTCGGAGGCCAACCGCAAGGCTTCGTCCAGCGGCCTGTCGTAGTCCCTTGTCGCCTCGTTGCGTCCAGAGAGGAAGAACAGAACATGTGGCGCGCCCCTGTTTCGCAACTCCACCATGGCTCGGATGACCGTCGGGACATCGAACCAATTCCAGATCCCACCACCCCAGAAGAGGATTGGCCGCCCTTGCATGGATTCCGGGTAGGGATTCGCCGAACCTTGGGGGGGATTCTCGTCGGGAACGCCCATGGGCATTTCCAAAATCGCCGACGGAAATTGGAACGCCCGCCAAGCCTCCCGATCGGGACGGCAGACCGCCAATTGCGAGGCGAGGAAGACCCCTTGTCCGGAATGGGATACCCAGATACGCTCCGCTTCCATTGCGAGCAGCCGGTAGCGGAGCATCTTCCGCCGCCGATCTCCGAGTGATCGCATCCAGGACCAGGTGGGTAGGAAGCTCAAGGTCTCCGGCAAACTCAGGCCGTAGCAGTCCCAGTGGAAAGGCCGCCGGGACCGCAACAATTCCAAGAGCGATCGCGCCCCGAGAAGCTCGCTTGCGACGATCGCATCTCCGGGGCGAATCTTCGACATGTACCCCGGAGCCAGCTCCCGGAATTCGATTCCCTCGGGAAAAGTCTGCGTGGATCCCGAAAGGCCATGAACAACCACCTGGTATCCGGCCTCGGCCACCTTGGTCGCCAGGCTCCAAATCCGAAGCTCCGGTCCGAGCAGAAGGTCTCCGAACCGACTTCTCGTGAGGAAATGAACGGCACGGGTCATGGGTCACCAACCTGCTGAAACCAAAGGAAACACGACGACTTCCGTCCCTTTTCCGCCTGATCCCTGCTCCCGGTACCGCTGGTCGCCACCCGGCATCCCGCCACTCCCGTTGCGGACGAAGTCAGGACACAAGCGGAATCTCGGAGGGGAACTCCCGCCACCTCGAATCCGTGCGATCGGGTTTCGACGATCCTGCGACGAGAACCGATCCGGACGGAAACGCCGGCCACCCCCCGGGGAGGCAAGCGGATCGGATCGAGGCTGATGCCTCGGGATTGGAGAAACGGCCCCAAAGAGGAATCGCTTCCGCCAGGATCCGCGCGGCTGACGGCAGCTTGATCGTGCATGGACATCGAAACGTAGGAAGCCACGACCTCCTTCGGCATCCCCCGAGGATCGGCAGGCGAAAGGTTCTATGTTGGAATTCAAAGCAATGCATCCATCTTCGTACTTCGCAAGCGAACATCTTCCCGGATCCATGTCCTGTCGCGCTCCCCATCCCTCCGCATTCCTGGGCAATCGTTCCAGGAAGCAGGAGACCAGCTCCGGGTCATTGGAAAGACCTCGGGTGGGACTCGCTCGAAGATCGCCACCCAGCTCGCCGGCGAACGCCTTCTCCGCAGGAGTTGCCAAGGCCACATCGAGGAGCTCGCAGAAATGATCCCAGCGTTCATCACCCGTCGCATCAGCGAACGACGACGCCAACGGTTCCTCTCCAAAATCGACTCCTCCCAGCCGGGACTGGAGATAGGCCCCTGCCACAACGGCATCGCCAGGAAGGAGGCGTTCCCAAGCGTCAAGATCCTGGACCACCTGGATCAGGCCGGCCTGGTGGCGAAGTACTCCAGCCATGCCCACGTCGACGTGTCGAAGATCGAACCTGTGGATTTCGTCTGGTCGGGGGAGCCCCTTCCCGATCTGGTCGGTTCCGACCGCTTCCACTGGATCATCGCCAGCCACGTCATCGAACACGTGCCCGATCCCATCCGCTTCATCCAGCAGTGCCTGGACCTCCTGGTCCCTGGAGGCGTCCTCCTTCTGGCAGTCCCCGATCGCCGCCGCACCTTCGATTTCCTGCGCCCTTCCACCGGGACCGGGGAAATCGTGGACGCATTCGTCCAGAAGTCCACCCGACCCACCCCCGGCCAGGTGGCGGAGCACTTCCTTTCCGTCGCCCGCAAAGGTTCGAAGACCTCCTGGCCCTCCATGCGTCCCGGCCCGACCGTGCGCATCCACTCCGTCGAAGAAGCACGGCAGGCATTTCAGCAAGCTTCCGAGTGCCACTACGTGGATGTCCACATCTGGAAATTCTCGCCCGAATCCTTCCGGGAAGTCTTTGCCGATGTGCACCGGCTCGGGCTTCTTCCCTGTGTGCCATCGGTCTTCGCATCGGCCTTGTCGATGGAATTCTTCGCCGTCATCCAGCGCAACTAGGATCCCACCGGCACCTTCCGAACCCTTGCGACAGGAAATCCAACCATGACTCGTCGCGTCTGGCTCCTCACCGGGAAAGCCCTCGGCAAAGGCCTTCTGGGGCCGGCGATCCGCCTGAAGGCCTTGGCCGAATTCGCTTCGCGGGAAGGGCACGAGGTCCATGCGGTGGTTGATTCCCCGGAAACCAACCCACTTCCCGACTCCGTCCAGTTGCACGACCTCCGCGGATTCGACCTGGGCCGCATCCGACCCGGTGATGGCTTGGTCGTGAGCCCATACCTCTCCGCGACCACCGCCTGGAGGATCCTCCGTTCGGACCTTCCCTTCCATCTGGATCTCTACTGCGTCACCGCCACGGAGCAGATGGCGCTTTGGGCACGCAGTCCGGGAAAGGCTCGCGACACCGAGCGCGCCAAACTGCGCAGGCGTTATCTGCTCCATGCGATGAGGGCCGAGGCCATCTACGTCTCGTGCATGGAGCAATGGCTGGTGGTGGCGGGGATGTTCCTATCGGAACGCGATTGGCGCCGTGGAGGCTTGGCGGACTCCCTGACCCGCAAGGTTCGGGAAGTTCCGATGGGTGTACCCGAAAAACCTTTCCCCAGCGGATCGGAGAACCCCTATCCAGCTCCTTTGCGGAACCGGCCGGTCTTCCTCTGGGGGGGAAGTCTTTGGAATTGGTTCGATCTCCCTTGCCTCGTCGAGGCGTTCCGGATCCTCCACCAACGCGGGAGCGATGCGGCCTTGTTCTTCCTGTCCGGCGGCAACCGCACGGAGCGGTCCAGCGAGGACGATCCCGTCCGCTGGGTACAGGAAAACGCCTCCGGGCTCGGACTTCTCGGGAAGAACGTGTTCTTCAACGAAGTCTCGGTGTCTCCCGATGGTTTGGCGCCCTGGTTGGAACACTGCACCGCCGGAATCCTGACCAACCCCGCCTCCTTGGAGTCCTTGTCCAGTTGGCGTACCCGAGTCCTGGATCTCCTGTGGGCCGGAAAACCTCTCGTCGCTTCGGGACGCGACCCCTTGGGGGATCGCATGTCCAGAGCTGGAGCTTCCCTGGCAACCCTGGCCGGCGATGCCCGAGGGCTTGCCGATTCCATCGCATCGTTGGCGGCTGATCCCGCCAAATGCCGTGCGATGGGGGTGTCGACGGCCCAACTTGCCCGGGAATTGTCCTGGAGTCGGAATCTCGCTCCCTTCCTCGGCGCCCTCGCGGATCCGACAGCCTTCCGCGACCACGGCATCCATCCGGGGTGGATGGATGCCGTGCGCTATTTCGCCGGCTGATTCCCCTCTTGGGGAAACGGAGGCAGCCTTCCGGAAGCACCCAACCGGAAGGCCTTCCAGGTGAGCCAACCGCGTCGGAAGGCGCGCAAGGGCCTGCGCTCGATCGCCGCGACCCGCAGGGACTGCAGCACCGCCCAGAGGGCGACGTTGAAATGCCACTCGAAACCGCCATGGCCCAGACCCCGCTCCACCCAGGCGCGATTGCGCGTCGCGTACCACAGTCGCCTCGCCTCGGTCCGATCGGAGAACAAAGGACTGACTTTCGGGCCGGAGCTGCCACCACAGGGCGATTCCAGATCCTGGATGACGGCCGAGGGCACCAGCCAGGCGTCGAAACCCGCGCCGATGGCTCGCTGGGACCAATCGGAATCGTCGTGGTACACGAAGAGTTCGGATTTGGGAAGAATGCCGCGGCGCACCACCTCGGAGGGAACCAGCGCTCCTCCGTACCCGAAGTAGGCCAAGGGAAGGCATCCGTTTCTGGGAGCGATTCCCAGGTGGCTCCCTCCAGGGGTACCGCGCCAGTGGAAGGCCATGAAGCTGTTGCGCCGGATGGGCCGACTTCCGCCTCGGAGGAGGATCTCCTGGAATTCCGGTCGATCGGGACGATTGGCGACCACGATGGAGCAGGGCCCCAGTTGCCTGCGGGATTCCAGCAAACTCTCCAGACACCCGACCTCTGGACAATTATCGTCATCCAGGAGCCAGACCAGTCCCGCCATGGAGGCGGCTTCCACCAGGCCCGCCCGATATCCACCGGCCGATCCGAGGTTCGCGCCAAGATCCAGCCTTCGGACCTCCGGATCCGTCGAGCCCTCCTCCGCCGGATACGGTTCCGAGGACCCGTTGTCGACCACCAGGATGCGGCCGGGACGGATCGACCCCTCGCGCAAGGCGCGGACGACCTTCTCCACGTGGTGACGACGGCGGCCATAGGTGAGGATGAGAGCCACCACGTCCGCGATTCCGGCCATCGAAGCGGAAGACATCAACCGACCTTTCGAAGCCCGACTTCCAGGTTCCCACCCCAGCCGATCCGATCGGCGAACCAAAGGACCCCCGCAGCCAAGTGCCCGACCAGAGGGGGAAGCCTTTCGATGGCCTGGAGCCAGAACCAATCCTCGCCATGGAAGACCAAGGAAAGCTCCAATCCGCTGGCCTTGGCGAACTCCGCCACCGAGCGGGCCGAATACCCGTGCAGATGGAACGGAGGGCGGTAGGCGTTCAGCAGGGGACTGGGAGCGCCACGCAGCTTGGACAAAAGCTGCTTGAGATTTCCCAGCAGGGAACGCTCGCGGGGAAAGACCAGATAGAGCACCCCTCCCGGCTCCAGCAATCGCTCGGCCTTGCGGAAGTACGCCAAGGGGTCGGAAACATGTTCGAAGACGGAATCGGCGAAAATCAGGGAAAATTTGTCGTTTTCCGCAAGTTCGAGGAATCCCTCGCCGATCACCGCCAAGCCTTTGCCGCGGAGGACCTTCTGGAAGTCGGGGGAAGGCTCCTGGGCCAGGACATCCCACCCATTGCCGGCCATGACCGTGCAGAAGTGGGCGTAGATTCCCGAGCCCACCTCGAGCAACCGTCGGCGATCGGTCCGGAGGATGGCTTGTATCCGCCGGAATCTCGCCTGGGGATTCACGGTTTCGCGGATCCGCCCCCATCGCGGGGAATCCGGAACGAAGTAGCCGTCTCCATACAGAAGCCGGAAATCCTCGACGGACCAGGAAGGCATCGGATCGATCCGCAAGTGGCCGCAACCCGCGCATTGGAGCACCTGCGAGTTCGCGGGAGCTCCCACCGGATCCTTGCGGAGGTCGGGCTTTCCCAACGAGGAGGCTCGGGCGTTTCCGCAGGCGGGACAGGGGCCGGACTGGTACTGAGGCATCAATTCGCTCCCGTTCCAAGTAGGTTCCGATAGATTCCGACATAGTCGGCGGTCATCCGTTTTTTGTCAAACCTCGCCAAGGCATCGGCACGGGCGTTCTCCCGGATGTGGTCCAGGGATTCCAGATCACCCATCACTTTGCAGAGAACCTCCGCCAGGGAGTCGGGATCCTCCGACCGGAACAGGAAACCGTTCCAGCCATCTGTGACCACCTCCCGGAACGGCCCGATGTCGGAAAACACGGACAACGACCGGCAGAGCTGCGCCTCCACGGAGGCCAGGGACAAACCTTCCACGCGGGAGGGCATGCAGAAGATGTCGAAGGCGGAAAGCAGGGCGGGGACGTCCTCTCGCGGAGGATGGATGGCGATCCGTTCACCCAACCCATGCCGGACGATCGCGTCCTTGACCACGGCGAGGTTGTCCTGGGGCCCACCGTAGGCCGCACCGAAGATGGCGACCTTCCAGGGTCGCGCCGTGACCGGCAGTCGCGCCATGGCTTCCACGAGGATCTCCTGGCCTTTGCGCGTGGTCAGCGAACCCACGGTGCCCACCAGGATTTCTTCCGGAGCGATGCCCAATTCCGAGCGCACCCGATCCCGCTCCGAGGCGGAAAACGAAAACCGGGATACATCCGCCCCGTTGAGCACCACGCGCAGCTTGGATTCCGGCAAGGACTCCAGCTTCCGGGCCGAATCCGCCGCGGACTGGGAGACGGCCGTGATGACCTGGGTGGTTCTCGAAAGCCATCGATTCAGGACGTGAGCCCACTTGGGGAACCACTCGTAGAGGCTGTGAAGGGTATGTACTCGGAAGGGCACGCCGGAGGTCAGCGCCGCCAGCCGGCCGATCGCCGCAGGAAGAAAATCGCAGGTGTGGACCAGGTCGATACGATCCTTCCGGAAGTCCGCGCGGAGCCTCCAGAGTGCCCCCAGGAGCGAAGGAAGCGATCCGACCTTCACCGCATTCGAAGCCGGATACACGCGGATCTGGATCCCTCGGCGTTCGAACTCCCCGATCCACGGATTGTTCCGGGTGAGGACATACAGGACAGGCTCGAACTCGTCGCGCGGCAGGGAATCCATCAGATCGCCCGTGAACCGCTCCAGGCCTCCCTCATGGATCGCCGTCAGGACATAGGCGATGCGCCGCGGCCTTGCGCTCATCGAGGTCCCGCGAATTTCAGGACGCGACGAGCCGATGTGCGGACCGCCCAAACCACAAGGCGAACCAAGGTGTGGAAAACACCCAGACGTTGGAGTCTGTGCAGGATGTGCCAGTTGAAGCGAAGGGATTCCAGTTTGTTCTGGGAAAGCGATCCCGTCAACACCCGGTACTTCACCAGGACGCCCGGGCACCGCACGGCCACGGCTCCCTTGCGCAGGTACTCCAACCAGAGGGCGAAATCGTGGTTGAGCCGCAAGGGGAGCATGATCGGATCACCGATCGCCTCCCGATCCACCAGCACGCTGGAAAGCCCGATGTCGTTGCCCCAAGTGAGCCGTTCCCAATCTGGCTTCACGGGAGCCCGCACCACGATCCCCAGCGATGTTCCCTGGGGATCTACCCATTCGTAATCAGAGAAGACCATTCCTGCGGAGGTCTCGCGGAGGCACTCCATCTGCGCCTCCAGCTTTCCGGGAAGCCAGAGGTCGTCGCTGTCCAGGAATGCGATGTATCGGCCTTTGGCGACCTTCACGCCTTCGTTGCGGGCCAGGGCGGCGCCCTTGTTGGAGCTCAGGAAAATGGAACGGATCCGGCTGTCCGCAGAGGCCAATTCCTCGATGAGTTTCCGGGAGGAATCCGACGAGCAATCGTCCACCAGGAGCAGTTCCCATTCCTGCCAGGACTGCGCCTGGACGGATTCGACCGAAGCAGCCAGAGTCCTGGCGGAATTGTAGACGGGCATCACGATGGAAACGATCGGCCGTTCCATCAGGACACCAGCCTTTGCGCATGCTCCACCCGGGCCCGAAGGGGAAGCCATGCACCTTCAAGGTCACCTTGCGGTGCCCGCGGCAAGCTCCCCTGGACTTCGAAGCGAGATGGCTTCCGGATGCTCATGAAGTACCACAATAGTAGGCATTTTGGACCTCCGCTTCCCCTTTGTCTTGCGGGATTTTGCAGATATCCGAACGCTAGCCCCGCCTTTGCACCGGCCCGAACGCCCGCTCGTAGCGGGACAGGTTGTCCTGGAGGGTTTGGATCAGGGACACCATGTGGGAAGGCGTGGTGATGATGCGAGCACCCACCTTGGCCTTGGGCACTCCCGGGAGGAGGCGGGCGAAGTCCAGCACGAATTCGTGGGGGCTGTGGCTCACCAGCACGAAGTTGGAGTAGATGCCTTCCGCTTCCTTTTCGG
>DAOPYN010000040.1:0-17130 GCA_035352895.1 Fibrobacteria bacterium
TGAACCGATCGGGTCGTCGCCGGAACCAGAGACGCTACAACGGCTTGTAGATCGTGATCTTGAGATAGAAGCCTATCCACACTTGCCTGGATCTTGGCGAACCCTTCTTTACCTAGCATGCCCTCCATGCCGACATGGACGCCGTACTCATGCAGGAAAAACGCTGCGGCGTCCTCCTTGGAAAGCCGATCGGCGGCGAGGTAGGACTTCTTCCCGACCGTAACGCCGACCACGCTTGCGCGCTGTGCTTCGGCCGGCAAATCCTTGGATGCGATGATCTCGAAACCAGCCTTGCGCGCAGATTCGAGCGCGCCAGCACCAAACCGCTCCTCGATGGCGGCGGACGCTTCCTGGATCTGGATTCCGGCGTCGACGGCACCCTCGGCCATGCGAATGTCGGGATTCGTGGGATCGAATGTGCCACGGTTTCCGGCGGCAGATTTGATTTGAGTGGGGTCGAAAGCAACATACAGATCACCAACAGAATTAATACCATCAGGGGATTTTCCGCGGAGTTGCATCATTTCAGCAAACCCACCTGGGTCATTCACGTTGCGAATGATAACCCCATCAAAGCCATCAGCCTTTGCTTGAGCGATAGCGGCATCAGTTCCGCCATTTTCTCGAAAGTAATTTCCATTCCATTCGATGAACTTGGGCTTTTTCAGACTCAAATGCGTTGCGTATATGCCGGATTTGGTAGCGTTTCGCTGTCCAGGTTCTGCCCAGTTGTCTTGCCCTGAGTAGGTTAGCGCAAGTTCTCGGCTTGACGTAAATACAAAGCCTTCCGAGCGACTGTACTCATTGAGCGAAAACTCCGAGAATAGTCCGCGTGTCGTCCCATGATACACCACCAGCGGATTTCCCGCCTCGTCCACCACCTTCGAGTCGCCAAACCATGCCCAGAAGTTTCGAACCTCCTCCTCCGCCCGCCCAAGTCTACGCCCTGTGGAATCCTTTGTGCTCCTCTGTACGCCGCCGATGTCGATGGTTTCCGGGAGTTCTGGTGCCTCCGCAAACTTCGCCTCGATCCCGCTTTCCTGCAGGAGTCCGCGCAAGATCTCCTCTTGCTCGTCAGCCATCGCGTCGAAGTCGTCGCCAACGGGATCCGCTTCGGCCTTGCGCACCTTCTCGGCGGCATCCTTGAGGTCGCGGGCGTCGTAGCGGTATTCCGGATCGCCTGCCTTCTGGATCTCCTTGGCGACCTCTGGAGCGCCTCCGCCTTCCGCCCTGGCGTCAGCATCGATCACGCGCTCTGGGTTGATCCTGGTACCGGTTTCCTCCTGCATCGCGGCCACGGCGTCGGCATTCTGGCGGGCCGTCTCGGACGCGGTGCGGAACTTCTCCGCAGGGCCATCAAGCACGGAAACTTTGGCAATCGCTTCCTGAAGCGCCAGCTCCTGGTTCCAGGTCTTGCGCGCCTCCACGAAGGACGAGACAAAGCGCTGCATTCGCTCCGGCTGGTCGTAGATCTCGGACGCCAGGCGCGCCGCCTCGATCTGGGTCGGTCCCATCTTCGAGAGCGCACCCGACTCGATGCTCTCGGCGACAGACAGACCTTTCTTCCTGTCGTTGGCGATGGCGTCGAACACCTTCACCAGCGGCATGATTCCAGCGGGATCGGCTGCGACGGCCTCCTGGGAATCCTGGATCGCGCGAGCCACCGAAACGGCGAACGGATCGGCCCCCTCTTCCGCTGCGCGCAGGATCGGGCGGTCGCCAATGGCCTCGCGAACCACTTCCGAGACGCGTTCGGGTGTGGCTGTGGGTTCCTCGATCCGGACGACGGCCTCGGCATCATCCGCCGCGCGCACCACGTCTGGGTCAACCTCTGCAGACTTCGCGGGCTCGAGCGCTGCGCGTGCGGCCTTGTCCTCCATCTCGACCTTGCGCCACTCCTGCGACTCCGTGCCGAACTTCTTGCGGATCCACTCGCGGGAGGACCGATCGGCCAGTTTTGCGGCCGCGTCTCCGACAACTCCAACGCCACCCTGGATCGCTCCGCCGAAGACGGCGCTCGTTCCTACCTCCATGAGCGCATCTTCCATGGTGTAGTCGCCGCCCATGCCCTCCTTTACCAGTCCGGACAGCGGAGCGGACAAGACACCACCGACCGCGCCCTCGACGCCTCCAATCGCAACGCGAGCACCAAGTCGGCCAAGTGCGCCAGCTCGCGCAGACGCTCTTCCGATGATCGCCGCTTGCCGCGCCTCACCAACAACCGGGACGAAGTTCAGAGCGCCCAAAACAGGGTCAGCGAACCCGCCGCCAACGCCTCCCGCGAAGTTGGCAAGGCCGGACGCGCGCGAGATCACTTCTTCGCCGTCCTGCTTGTCGCGCCGAAGCGTCACCAGCATTTCCGCTTGAGCATCCGTAAGCCCGGAATCCGGGATGTCGATGTCGGGGAAGCCTTCCGCCGTCACGTACTCCTTGGCCTCGTCGCGGGTCAGGAGCCGTCCAGTCTTCCCGGCCAGACGCACCTCGTTGAGGAGGTATCCACCAGCAACAGGGCCGGAGATCGCCGTTTCTTCGAACGCCGCCGCGACGCCGCGCCCGAACCCCACGGGGAGCCGCTGGGGATCTGGGAGGTCGTAGCTCGAAGCGTCGACGAAGGTTGGCATCCTATCTCCTGAACTGGCGGTCCTGCGGCGCCCCTGGAATCGGGCGCATTGGTTGACGCAAATCTAAACCAACAGGGACGCGAGCGGCGGCTCCTTGTTGGCGCGGCGGCTGCGCTCGAGCTTCCGGCGTCGGCGGGGCGATGAACCAGTTTGTCAGCCCGCCCAACGCGCGCGAGATGAGTCCCTTCTCGTCCGTCTCGGGCATTTCTGCGAGATCCGCAGCCTCCGACCAAGAGATCTTGACCGGCTTCCCGTCCTTCGTACGCACCGGAGCGAGCCCAAGCATGAGGACAAGGCCGTCATCTTCGGGCGAGGTCACCCACCCGCCGCGTTCCTTGATGTCGGCGCGGTAGACGGCCTGCGAGCGGTTGGCCTGGAACTCCATCGCCGGGAGGACTTCGCGCAGCCACTTCTTGGCGCCGTCGACCACGTCCTCGGGCTCCTGGTTCGGCGCCTTCCCGCGCCACATCTTTGGCACGCGGATTTTGTCCGCATTGTAGAACGTCGCGCCGTTCTCGCCGGAAACCGCGACCATCCGCTTCGAGCCGAAGAACTCGGACTGCGCGCCGACCAGCTCATCGAAAGCCTGTTTTGCGGCCTTCTCGGGCGACGCGCCGGACTGCGCGACCTTGAGCGCAGTGAGCTTGACCGCTCCGTCTCGAAGCTGTGCCCATGTCTTGAACCCCCCCGACGGGCTTGTGGCAAGAAGTGAGCCTTGGTAGTTGGCGAACGCGACATCCACGGCGGTTTCGATTCCCTGGAGCTTCGGGATGTCCGCCACCTTTGCCCACGTCGCCGAAGCGGTCGCGAGCTGTTGCCGGACGCCCAGCGTCGCGGGGTCCGTGGCGAGTTGTCCGACCCAGAGGGCTTCGGACGGAAGATCCTTGGCGAGCTGGCGCAGGACTCCGCTGTAGTGCTGCCCGTAGACCGTGGCAAGCTGGGACATCGTTTCAGCAGCGCGCAGAGGCCCGTCAGCTTGCCCGTACCAACTCGATTTGATCGCGTCGGCTTCGGCCTGGGGGAGGATCGACGGCGTGTCGACGCCTTGCGCCTTCTGGAACGCGGTCACCTCGGCCACGTAGGCGTCGATCGAGGCGCGGACATTTACCGCAGGAACTCCGGGCGTCTGCAGGACGGTATCCAGCGTCTCCTTGGCGCGTCGCACGGAAGGGTTCTGGCGGACGGCGTAGCCTGCAGGGTCGGCGGCGATCTGCCGGTCGATGTTCTCGTTCGCGGCCTTGGCGAGCTTGAAGGCGTCGCTCTGGGCGTCGAAGTCGTAGCCGGCGGCGGCGGATCCCGCAGGGTCGCGGCGGGCGACCTCGGCGTCGCGCTGGGCCTTTGGCATGTTCGCCAGCTCGCGGACGAAAGGCGCGGTATCCTGGAATGGCTTGATCAGGTTCATCTTGACGACTGCAGCCTCGGGAGAATACCCCGCCGCGATGTAGTCGTTGATGGTGATCGGGTCTGCGATCTGCGCGCCGGTGGCGGCGGCGGTCTTCGTTGCGGCTTCCTTGGCGGAAAGCTCGTCGCGGTTGAGCTGGGTTCGCGCCCGCGCTGCCTGGGCCACGTAGCTTTCGGCCTGCGACCGGTACTTGGTGATCTGCTCCGGCGTGGCGTAGTCGAGCGCCTGGATCTTGATTCCTGGCTCCTGGATCGCCTCGTACTGGTCGGAGCCGTCGCCCTTGATTCCGGCGCGCTCCATGATCGTCTTGACATACGGCTTTGTCTCTTTCGGCTTCGGGAGAAAGTCGATCCAATCTTCCGGCCTTTTTGCAGCCTCCGCCTTCCTGATTGCGATAGCGAGATTCCCTGGTCCGGCATTGTACGCGGCGAGCCCCTTCGCGACTGATCCGAATTTCTCGATCTGCTGGGACAGGTAGCGGGCGCCGCCGTCGATGTTCTGGTCTGGGTCAGTCGGATTGACGCCGAGGTCGCGAGCCGTGCTAGGCATGAGCTGGAGTAGGCCTTGCGCGCCCTTCAGAGATACTGCGGCCTCATTGCCTCCGCTCTCCTGCTTCATGGTCGCGATCAGGACGGAGGGGTCGAGGTCGTACTTCTCCGCCGCCGCGCGAAGTTTCGAATCCCACTTCCCGCCAGAGAGAGGTTTTCCGGTTAGGCGATTCGCTCCGGCCTTGCGCACGAAATGCGTCTTGCCCGCGCCGTCGATGGCGTTGAGCAGATTTTGCGCGTCCTCGGGATTCTGTAGATGCTGCTCGAAGACGGTTTCGGCCAGGTCTTGGCGCTTCTTCTCGGCCAGTGCTTCGGCTTGGTTTGGCGGGAGCAAGGCAAGCCCTGCATCCGATTCCATCCCGCGCACGATCTCCGCCGCCTGTGCGTCCGCATCCAGCGCCGGGAGCTTCTGCAGAACCTTTCGATTCGTGTCGATCTTCTTCTCGAAGTCGAACTCCGACTTGACGGCGCGCGACGCTTCACGGAACTGCAAAGCGGCGATCTGGAAGGACTGGCGCTGGTTGCCGAGCTGGGATTCCAGGGAGCTTCCGAAGTACGGATTCCCCGACGGCGCCGCGCTCTTAGCCTCGGCGTCAATCTTCGCTTCTTCCTTGCGCCACTCTTCGAAGAAGTCTCCGTCTGCCGGTATTTCGCGCTTGAGTTCAGCCATCCGCTCATGCTTGCGGAGCAGGACATCGGTTGCCGTGTTGTCGGCCCACTCCTTCGCCTCGACGCGGCGCAGGGCGTCCTGCTGGCGGTCGTAGGCGTCGAGCGCGGTTTGCTGCTCGTCCCGCTTGCGCTGGATCGTTCCGCTGACGGTCGTTGCAGCGTCCGAAACGGCGTTCGCGAGGCCGGTGAGCATGTTCCCGGATTGGTCGGTCGGCCCAACGGATACGCGGCGCTCTCCCGAAGGCGTGGAAGTCTGTTGCTGGTAGCCTGGGATCTGCGGCATTGGTCAGCCTCCGTAGAAGCGGGAAGCGGTGGAAAGGATGTTCGCTCCTGCTCCAAGGTAGGACGCCTTTTGCGTATTCGACGCCTGCTGTCGAAGCTGGCGAGCCTGGTCCATGTGATCGGCGGCGCGCAAAGCGGCTTCCATGCGCGTGTTCGTAACATCCGTTTCCATGTTCTGCGCGGACTCGAGCGCGAGCGCGGAATTGGTTCCGCCGAAACCGAGCCCGGATTGCGCGATCGCGGCCCGCTGCTGCCCCATGACGCGCCCAGCCTGGCGACGGACCATCCCGGCATCCGATTCGCCCTTGCGGAGTGCTGCGCGCGCGTTTGCTTCGGCGCGTTCTGCGGCCAGCCGCTGCGCCGCCGCGTCTTCCGATCCCTGGGAGAGCCCGCCAAGCGTCGAGAGAACCGAGGAGCCGAGCTTGATCCCTGCGAGAATTGTTAGGGGGTCCATTCGTACCTCATGCGTCGGAAATCAGGTCTGCGACAATCGAGATGATCGTCATTGGCAACGGCTGTCGATTCTCGATCACGATCGTTCCGTCTGGGCTGTTCCCGGTAACGAACTCCCTCCGATCGTCTCCAGTTACGGCCGGAACGGGAGAGTTCATCCTATCGGAAGGTCTTCGGAAAGTGAACTCCCTTGACGCCACCCCGTTCCCAATCCAGCACCCGACCGACTCAACAAACCTGAACGTCGTGTGGGAGATCCGCTTCGTCTTCCCGATCGTGGTGTTCGTCTCGTTTCCAAGCTCGATTCGCATCGTCTCGATCAGCTCCCATGCCGGAATCCCAATCGTGGCAACGCAAGCATGGTCCTGGAGGGTCGCGACGCCGTCGGCCACCTGGATCTGTGGGTGTGCGCATCCATCGGCGAGAACATCGACCATGCGGCCATCTAGGTGAGGAACCGGGAAAGAGTATCGGCGGATCTGCCACGTTCTAGCGGCTTCGGCGCGGAAAATGACGGGGACTGGTCGCAGCGGATAGACGGAAATCTCTGTAGCCGACGTGAACGCATCCACAAGAAGGTCGACGTAGTCCCCGTTCAGCTTTGGAGAAGGGATAGGTCCGGGAACCGATTCGACCAGCCGAACTATGGATCCAACCATGTCGGAGGTGAATACCGGGGCGACAGTGCCGAACAAGAGCGCGACGCTGTTAAGCGTCAGCCTCTCGGACTCATCCCAAAGGTTTCCTCCAGCAAGGCGAAGGCCGTGGGTCGCACTGGAATCGGACCCGTCGAAATGGACGAGCGAGTCACAGTAGCGGGCATTCCGAAGGTCGCCTCCGTCTGGGTGCGCGTCAGCCATGAACTCCACGACGCCCTTGTACTGCGGAACGCCTGCGCCGTCGTTCGCTGAGAACCGAAGCCCGGAAATCCAGAGATCATCGATCAGGCCGGAAGGCGACGGGATGCACGCGACGCCGCGAATCTTGTCTCCGTCGATCGTTCGGTGTTGGTGCCACCCGAACACGTCTTGATCTGCGTTCCATGTCATTCCGACCAGGTTCCCGGCGCCAGTTGTCAGCCAAAGGATTTTCCACGGCTCGTTCTGCCACGCCATTTCCGTGAAGCCGTCGACGCCGATGTGGTCGGAAATCGCGCTCAGGTCGATCGACTTCCACCCCTCGCTTGTGCGCCCAAGGGCATGAACGCGCTTTCCGCCCTTTCCGACGTAGAGGATGTTATTGTCGACCGCGACTGCCTCGACGTCATGCGACCCGAACGTCGTGATCTGGTCAATCCGCACATTCCCAGGGCCGAATACTGCGTCCGATGCCTCGCGTACCTCGAAGGCTCCGACCTTGGATCCGACGATCAACGACCCCTGCGACACCATCCATTCCGTCGAAACGAGCTGGTGGGATGGGATCTCGACCGTGACGCACTGGTCAGCGGTAACGGTGCCGGAGCCGTTGTATTGCCTGAAGCTGCGAAACTTACCGGCCACAGAGAAAAATAGCTTCCCACCTGCTGAGATCGCTAGGCGGGAACGCCATAAGGACAGATTGTCAGGATACGCCGCGCCTGGCTCTGGAGTCTCTCCTGTAGCGATCGCAGCCCATGCCCACCTGGCCGTTTTGAATAGTGGCGCGTTTGTCATGTCCCAATAGACTTGAACAGACTCGAATCCTGGCCTTCCAGAGACAGGGCTTGGATTTGATTTTATTTGGCAAGAGAAATGCCCGTTTCCAATGTATCCAAGCTGGATCCTGTATAGGATCTCAGGAGACGCGGAATAGATTGCCCCGTATTCGTGCAATGGCTCGGTAACAAGTCTTGCTGCATTCGGGGGCATTGTGGCGAGAAGCTGATACCACCTTCCTTGATGCCGGATATAGTCGCCGTGATTGGCGACCATGTCCTTCGACCACTCTTTGAAAGTGAACTCCCCATCTACACGCATTTCGGTATCGTCTGGGTTGAAGATTATCCTTCTTCCGAGCGCTCCCGAAAATGTCCCTGTCGGAGCGATCAGCTCGTTATGAAGAGGAAGGCTTCCAATCTCAACAGATCCCGTGCATTCGATGATATGGTTTTTCTCTGGTTCGTAATCCTGAAATGGAGGAGTATCATAGTTCTGTATGTAAGGTGTCGGATTCGTATCAGAAATGACTCCGTGAGGGCTTCCTGTATCTCGAAATAGATTTGTCTGGATTACAATGCTACCATTATTTGTGATCACAATTGCCGGAGATGATCCATCGTCAGCTAGATAGAGATCGCGTCCTTTCTGCGCCCTGGAGATCTTTGATGTTCCGTCAGCCCTCCGCGAGTCGGCATAAAATGGGAATGAGAACGAGTTTGCGATCCTCTCTTCGCGGTTACGAAAGATTTTGACGCGCTCGGACTTGCGCCCAAAGGCGTAGATCCATGCCTCGTCCGATGCGATGTCGTGCGGGACGAGAACAGGGCACGCCGCTTGGATGTCGGCGACGTCGCCAAGGTTTGTGACAAGCTCTGTTCCGGGGCGTCGAGTGACGGCACCATGGACCACGGGGATCGCATTTTGCGACCGCTTGAGGCCGTGCGAATACTTGACGTGGTCGACGCGGCCGCCGAACAGCGGGGACAGTTCACCCGCGTTGAAGGACGCCTTGAGGAAGGATGCAGAGGTCGACGCCATCAGATTTCCCGCTCAGCAAACCAGGACGAATCCTGCGGGAATTGCGGTGGCGACTGGATCGCCGATCGCTGCTTTGCAGTCTCGACGGCCATTTGGTATTCCCGGAAGAGGAGCTGCTCGCGCCCTTCCCGAAGCGGGGTCAGCGTGTAACAAAGCGCTTGCGCCAACTTGATCGCGAAGGCGTTGCGGAAGCCTGGATCCCAGCGGTCGGGATCTGTCACGCGGGCCGTGTAGATGATCTGAAGGGGCGCTGGAAGGTCCGTCAAGATCTCGCCAGCCTCGATCACGTAGGCCGACAACGTCGCGCCGCGATAGTCGGACGTATCCTGCGCGCCCTGGCCTTCCACGTAGGTGAGTGCGAGGAAGTCGGCAGGGACAGGGAATGCGCGCTCGTATCCGAACGCGGGAGGCGCGGCCGATGCGGGAATGGAGGCGCGCTTGGTGGCGAACTTCCAATTATTCGCGGATAACTCGGACTCAAGGATGAGATCCCAGACCGCAGACGCTTCTTCTGCGGCCTTGGAATCCTCGTTCATGTCCTGGATTCGAGCCTCTCCGAGCTTGGTCAAGGCGTGGTTCACGATGTCGACTTGCGAGGCCATGAGTTCCCTCCGTGCCTAAAATCTACACCGCGAACCGCCTAGGCTAGAGCGGAACCGTCTCGATGTAATCCTTGAGGAAATCCACAAGAGCGGTAATCTCGGCGCGGCTCGTGATCTTCGCGGTGTCAACGCAAAGCTCGATCGCCTTCGACGTGGTCGACGCTCCGACCGTGATGTCTTCCATTCCCTTCGATGGGTCGATCCCGATGTACTTGTACGCCATTTCAGAGCCTCCAAAAAGGAGGGGGAGGCGTTACCCTCCCCCGGTGGATCAGTTGGCGTAGTACCCGGTAAGGATCATCGCCACGGTCCCCGCCGCCGCCGAAGCTCCGGTCAGAGTTGCGACAATGTCGTAGGACTTCCCGGGAACCGGCTGGGAGGTCAGGCCGAGACGCTTCCAGAGGGGCTGACCCATCTTGGCGATGTCGGCGACTCCGGCCTCTTCCAGTTCGCTCGTCCATGCCCCTGCGTTGACCAGGGACACGGCGGAAGCGAACTCGTCGGCGTCCACGACGGCGCCCGATGCTCCCATTTCGTAGATGCCCACGTCGGCGGCGCAGGATCCGCCCAGCGCATCCCAGGCGAGTTCGAGCTTGATGGGCACGAAATTCGACGGGATGGTGGCGAGGCGATACGTCGATCCGATGGAATCTCCGTTTGCCGACTCGACCTGGCCGTTGAAGTGGTGGAGCTTGTGGCCGGGGAAGACTCGCTCGGCGCCAGCGGCCAGAGCTGCCGCCACGTTGGTGCTGTTGGTGTTGACGACTGCCATTTCTGTTCTCCCTTACGACGCGAGGATCTTGATTTCGACCAGGCGCTTCGGATCCACGCGGGTCGCATTGAAGGAACCATCCATGTAGACTTGCCAGGGGAGGCCTTGGATGTCGGGCCGCTGGCGGATGTCGCCGCGAGGAGCCTTCCAGGTTCCGAAGTGCATGGCCTTCTTGGTCCAGACGGGCAGGCGGTAGTAGCCGTTACTGTCCTTGATGACGCGCTGGGTGTGGACGAAATTCATGCCGAGGAACGACATAATCCTGCCATCCTTGAGCACGGGCTTCTCGCTGTAGTCGAGGGAGATGATCTGGGCCTCGGCGAGCAGGTCGCCGTGAGCCTTGGCGTTGTAGCCGATGTAGATCTGTTCCGCCTCGATGTCGACGTCGTTGCCCATGATGATCTCGAGCGCGGCCTTGAGCTTCGCCACGTTGAGGCCGACGTTCGAGCCGCCGCCGCCTTCGTTCACGGGGACGACGGAGCTGGAGCCCTCGGAAGCCCATGTGGTCGTAGTTGCGCCGTCGGGGCCGGTGAGCGCATCACCGAAGAACGCGGCAAGAATCCGGTCGTCCTGGGCGCGGTTGATGGCGGCGATGGACCCGGCCATGAGCTTCGACTGAGGGTCGATCTCCGACTCCAGCTGCACGAAGGTGTCGCGCAGGAAGGCCTTGTAGAACGAGATGGGACGAACCCAACGACGGGTGTATTCCTGCGCCGAGTGGATGATCGGAGCGCCAACGGCGGTGACGGGATCCATCTCGAACGATTCGAGTTCGTCCACCACGGAAACGCTGGTACCGGTGTGGCTTCCGGTCATCACCTTGTCGACAAGCTTGGAACGGGTCTGCTGAGCGACCAATTCCAGCATCTTGTTGTACTGCTTGGTCCTCAGTTCGATTGCGTCGGGCATGTTAGCCCCCTCCTTTGATTTGTGATCATTGGTTGAGGCTTCTCCGACGCAGTCGGGACCGTATTTCTAGCCGGTTAGCTCTTGGGTTTCGGCGTTTTCGGTGGGTCCGTTTCCGGTTTGCCCTTTTCCATCACCCAAGTGAACAGCTTTTCGGCTCTCGCGATGTTCGACTCTGGCGTCTGGTCAGCGCGATAAGCCAAATGTAAGCATTTGAAGCGGATTTCCGCAAGCTCCTTATCCACCGGACACCGAAACCTTCAAAAGGCGGTCGAATTCGGCGCGCTCCTTGACTCCTCCCTCGGTGAATCGCTTCGACCAGTCGCGATCCCCTTGCAATTCCAGGAGCTTCGCGTCGGCCTCGGCGGGCGTCATGTAGGCCGATGCCCCGCCCTGCTGCGCTCCGTGCGCCGGAGCCTCGCCGATGCGCTGGCCGATCTCGGCGAATGCGCGGTACATCTCCTTGGTCCCGATCGAGCGCTCGATCTTCTCCAGGATCTCTCCATTGAATCCGGCCAGCATCACGCCACGGCGCGCCGCCTCTTCTTTGGCGGTGTACGCTCCTCCCCATTCGCGGCGAATGTCGGCCAGGTCGGCGGCGCTGCGCTGGCGGAAGTCCTCGTCCGCGCGCGCGGCCTGCTCAGCCCGCTGCTCCTGCATCCAGGCGGCGAGCTTCTTTCCGCTCATGGCGGGCAATCCCAGCTCATGCAGCTTCGCGGCGACGGCCTTGGCGTCGTTGGGGTCGAAGCCTTCCATCTTGTCCAGCTCGTACCCATCGGGGGAGTCGGGGCGCCCACCAGCCTTGAAGAATGCTTCCCATCCGATCTTGTCGTCCTCGCCCTTGGGGACCACGACCTTTTCCCCGGAGAACCGCTTTTCCAGCTCGCGGTGCGACAGGAGGGCGTCGGCGGGAGATTTCCACTCCTTCTTCGTCGCCCATCCCTTGATGTCGGGATCCTCGATTCCGTCGAGCCAGGAGCCGCCAGAAGCGGGCTTTTGCTGCGGAGCGGTGTTTCCGGTCTGGCCTGCGCCCGTGTTGGGGTCGCCAGGGTTGCCCGCGCCTAGAAGGGCGGCGGATCCGGTTGTGTCGGCCATGGTCTATTCCTTTGGTTTGCCCGTGATCGGATCGATTCCGGCGTCGGCGTGGATCGCGAGCCACACTTCCCGCCGCCCTTCTGCCATCACGGTGGCGAGGGGGTCAACTGCTCCGGTCATCAGCGAGATCCGCGCGGTGGAGGCTTCCACGCAGCAGAACTTCGCCAGGTAGCGGCGGACGATCTCGGAGGCAGGGCCGGGGGAAAAGAAGGTTGTTCGGAACGCCTCGCGAACCGCCGCCTTCTCCGCCTGCCTTCGCTGGATCTCCTGGACCTCTTCATCTTCGAACATCAGAACGAGCCACCTTCAGGGCTAGTGGACAATGCCTGCGCTTCGGCGAGGTACTTGGCGGACTGCGCCGCGACCGGCACGGCTTGTAGCAGCTGCTGAGTCTGCATCGCCTGGGCGTCTTGCTCTTCGATGTCGCGCATTTCGTCGTCGGATCGCAGAACCTTGGACGGCAAGCCCTGGGCGTCGGCGAGAACCTGGAGGGCCACGTCCCACTTGACGCGCTTCGGTGCGGTCGGGTCAAATTGGGCGATCGCGGCGGTCGATTCGATCATTCGCATCACGGCCACACCTTCGCCTGCCTTCTGCGCCCGTGTGATCGGCGAGGTGTAGCGGACGCGGTAGTATCCGCCAGCTGCGCGCACCGACTCGGGGGTTTCAGGAAGGGCTCCGGCTGCGGCCAGGATGTCCATTTCCCGTTCGATCATCATTCCAAGGGCTGGCTCAATGCCAGACGCCACGGGGCCGAGTAGCTGCCCCTTCTCCTGGGCGCGCTGCAGCACTTCCTGGGCGGTCATCTGGCGGCGATCTTCGGCCAGGATCTCGAACAGGGAAACGAACATCGCATCGTTGATCGTGCGGCGCTCGCGGTCCATCAACTCAAGCGAGAACGGAACATTCTTGCCGGTGTAGAGCGGCGCCACGTTCTGCTTTCCGTCGACCATGCCGCCGCGAATCAGGGCACCAGGGACCATCTGGAATGGCTGCAGGGCACCGTCGTTGGAAGTCAGAAGCGGCGAATCGGTCGCCATGTGGCCCGCGCGAAGAGTGGTTTTCTTCATCGTGTTCGCCAGCTTGACTGTGGGGAGAATCTCCATCAAGGGGGAATAGGCGTAGATGTCGCCATCCGAGACGGAGAATCGGGCCACGGCAAACGGGAACGATCGGTATCCTCCCTCGGCGACGATGTCCTTGGTGTCCTCGCAGATGTCGGTCGACTTGAACGCCATGCCTGCAGGGTCGCGGCGCCCTGGGTCGCGCGCGGAGTTCGGGGCGACGCACTGGATGAACCAGAACTTGTCATCCTTGTTGGCCTCGACGGACTCGCGGATCTTCTCCGGAGTGCGGTCGCCGAACTGCTGGATCGCCTGGCGCCCATCGAGCGAGTACCGGCGATAGACTGTGTCAATTTCGCCTTGGAAGTTCTCGTCCAGGTAGACGGTGGCGAGGGACAGGTTCCGGTACTTGATCCCGGTGTTGTCCATGATCATCATCACGGCGGTACCGTAGCGGGCCAGAGACTTGTACCACTCGGGAGCCTGGGTCGAGAACCCGGATGTCGTGGCGTAGCGCGCCTTGAACAAGCGGCGCGTGATCTCGTCGGCGTAGACCTTGGACGCGTGATCTTCCTCGTCCTCCATCTCCAGCCGGTGCCACTGCTCGTTCTGCGGGGTCATGAGCGACGACAGGGCGGCGGCGAGGCGGTTCACGGCGATGATCGGAGCGGACTCGAACATTTTGAGCCCGCGCTTTTCGCCTGGAGTCGTCTCGCGGCCAAAGCGCGCGGCACCGGCCACGTACTCGTCGATCGAGTTCCACTGCTCCTCGAACGAGGATCGGCGGGCCTGGAGCTGACCAAGGCGCGTCAAGATCTTGGTTGCGGTCGCGTCGGCCATCATCGACCCAACAAGGGGGAACGATTGAAGTTCGGCGCTGGCGTCGGGCGAGCGTTCAGTCCACCAGGCGGCGTCGCGGGGGGTGCGGAAAGCGAGGCAGGCGCGGAGGGCGCAAGAAGCTGGGCTCCAGAAACGGGGCGCGAAAGCATCGCGGCGCCAGCTCCGACGCCTCGAAGGTTGCGCTCGATTGCCCTGGTGCGAGCCTGGGTGTCTAGACGGCGCTGGATCTCGTCGCGTTGCTCCTGGGCGATCGTGTCGCGCCGCCGCTGCCGCTCTCGCGATGCCGTGATTCCGGCCACGTCCTCGATGAATCCGAGCATCGACATTCGCCACCTCCGTTTCGATGAATTTACATCATTTCGTATTCGGAATAGGCCGTTTCCACGCGCATCGAATTGCCGGAGAATGCAGGCGAAGCGATTGCGACCGGCTGTGCCCAGGTCAGCGCGAGAGCTTCGGCGCGGTCAGGACTTGCCCCGTGGCGCTTGCGAATCAGTTCCTTTTTCTCCACCAGGATTCTCTCTGTGGAGTGCTCGAACGCCATTTCGGGCCATGTAAGCTGATCCAGAAGCTCGGGGTCGTTCGGAAGCTCGACTCCTGCCGCGAACTCGTCGCGCATCCTCCCCCACATCTCGGCGCGCTTGTTCCCGTACTTGTCGGAATCGATCGCTTTGGCCGCTGCCTGCACGTCGATGATGATTCCAGGGCCGAGAAGCTGCCTCAAGCGGTCGACCACGCCAGCGCCAACGCCGACACCATCCACGAAGATCGCTTTCGGGCGCTCCGAGAAGCCGAAGAATTTGGCGGCGATGATCTCGCATAGGCGCATCGTGTCGGCCTCGCGGAACGCCAACGTCGGGAATACGGCGCGGCCCTTGCGCATTGCAATCACGGAGAAGTCGGATCCCTGGCGGGCCACATCGATACCCCAGACCATCGGTGCGCCCGCTTCGTGGGCCTTGTACTTGCGGCACTTGTCGAGCGCGGAACTCGGGATGAACGACAAGAACCCGGAGACGTTCGGGTCGTTGAAGTACTCTTGGCGGAATTTCGCGTCGCCGAGGTCTTCGCCCCAGCTCGAAATGAGTTCCAGCCGCTCGCGCTCAAGGGTTTCAGGCGAGAATACGCCGGTTTCATCTGCGCGCGAATCAATGAAATACCAATCCGATTGACCTTTTGCGTATTCTCCAATCTGGTAGAAATGATTCCGTCCGCGAACAGTGGAAACAAATAGCGCCCATCCTCCGTTTTCCGCAAGCATTGGACGGAAGAAATCCCATGATTCAGGCTTGGCAAGCGCATATTCCGAAAACACGATTCCCGCAGGTGACGCGCCGACCAGGGAGTCGTAGGAATCCGACCCGACAAGTTGCCACGTCGAGCCGTTCAGAAACTCGATCCGCATTTCCTGATCGTTGGTCTTCTTGCGGATCTGAGGCGGGAAGGCCATGTCGATGCGCCGCTTCCCGCTGTGGGGGTCGACCTGTTGCCAAATAGCCTTTCGCGCCTGGGCGTACTCGGGAAGGCAGTGCCAGTAGGTTCCTGGACGCATCATGGCGGCGGTCGCCGTCCAGTGAAGGCATACATCGTCCTTGCCCCAACGGCGATGAGCACGGACTACGGCGCGCTTGCCGCCATCCCAGAGGTAGCGCCAAAGCCCCATCTGGTAGGCGCGAGGATCCCAGTTATTTGGGATCGAGATTTCCGGCATACTGTTTCACCGCGATCGTGAGGGGTGAGTTCTGATCTCCGGCTAACTCAAGCTTTTCGCCGTACTTCTTCGGGGCCATCTTGCCGAGAATCCATTTTCGGGCGTCGACCTGGAGGCGCCTGTGCTCGATCATGTCGGCGGTCTTTACCTCTACCCCCCATTCCTTTAGGGTTTCGACCTTTCCGATTTGCGGAGTATCTGCAATGTTTAGAATCTCTTCGAAAATGACCTTTTCACGGATTTCAGATACGCGCGCGTACTTATCGGCAAAATCTTTATCATTCGCCAATCTCTTGTAAAACGTATCCGGTCCTGGAAGCCCTTCTTCCCGGTTTTCTCCTAGAATCGAGTTGATCGATTTCCCTGTGACGAGAAGTCCGAAGATTCGATATTCGATCTCTTCTGTCCATTGGAATGGGGGTCTTCCTCTTTCAGCCATGCGCGTTTGCCCTCCTGAAGGATCGCTCAAGATGGAAGATACACTCTGGTCACGCAAAAAAGGCGGGGTAAACCCCGCCTCCCTTCCCCCTTCACGGCGGTCTAGTTTGCCGTGTCGTTGCGGGGGTTGCTACGGCTTGTCTCTGCAGATGATCTCAGCCCTTGCCGAGTCTACTGAGCATGTCGTCTCGGGATCATAATCGGGGCCGGTGGTCTCGCAACCAAAAAGCATGGCAGAGATGGCGGCAATCACCACGATCGCGATCACTGGAACGCAAATCGCCATGGCTGCGATTTTAAGATCAGAAAAATCCTGCTTGTCGCTCATTGATCACCATCCTCCTGCCTCGAAGGCAGTGAAACGCCCCTGAGAGGCTAGGGGATCGGCAGATCTCACCTCCCCAGGAGTGCATTTTTTTCGCGATTCTGTCAATAGGTGCAGATTGCAACCTATCCCGCTCGCCCCGTCAATTCCTGCGCGTTTTGAACGTGTCTCGCGTAGACCTCCGCCTTTCTGCACGACATCGGGCAGCTGGACAGGACTTCCGCGATGTGGAAGAATTTTACCCGATCTGCCCGAAGCCTCGCGATCTCCGCTCTCTGCTCCTGCGCGATGGAGAGGAGCACCCAGATTTCTGCCGAAAACGCCGCGTTTGCGTTTCTCATCCGCGTTTGGCTCGAATAATCCGAGCCTTTCACGGTCGCATTTTGTTGCGCCTGAAAGATCAGGTGACCATCTGCTGTCTGGACATTCCCAATAGGCGCACCATCACCAGTTTCAAACTCCCACGGCCCAGGCGTAGCCGCTGCAGCCAGCGCCTCGATCTCCTCCAGCGTCCGCCCCATCTCGAGCTTTTCTTCTGGACTCATCTCTCACCCCCTATGATTCGCTCCATGTTATCCGCTGCCTCCTGCGCCGTCCGCCCTGCCGCGAACAGCTTGCGCGCCCCGAACTGCCGCACCGTCAGCCCGTAGCCGCCAAGCTCGTCGCGGACCATGCGGGGCAGCGCCTTGTCGGCATCCATCGCGGCCCGTAGCCGTGGGCCTGG
>DAOPYN010000040.1:17230-39612 GCA_035352895.1 Fibrobacteria bacterium
CCGCTTGACTTCGCTGTTGACCGCCAACCGCGCGAGCTGGGAAAACGTCATCCCTCGCCGCGCAGCCGCCTTACAAGCCGCCTCGAATTCCGACGCGCCGCATCTGTAGGACGGGCGTGCCGTCAGCGGTTCGGCGTCCTGCGGGACCGTTTGGCGCGGTCGGTGCTTTGGCTTGGTCTTGGCGGTCATGTGCGCCACCATCCAGGTTCAGACGTTTTCGGGTTCATTTGTTCCTCCAGGAAATGCAGGGCGGCGCGCCGAACACACTCGCGCTGCGCCGCCCCGTGCCGGTGACTCCGGCGATGTTGCCCCGCCCAGCAGAGCGGTCACCCCCGCGACGAGCGAGGACGGCCCGGCGCGTTGCCGGGCGGGGAGAGGTTATGCAAAGTTCGATCTATTTGGCGGCATTCCAACGCCGGATGCGGCGACCTTTGCTGTAAAATCGTAATCCCCATTCGGAAGCGGGAGCGGGCCAGCGTCCCAAACTGTCCAGGCGTCAGACTGCCGATTTTCATGCAAGAAAAAACGGCAATGCGGCCATGAAGACTCCCTAAGCCAATCGCCCGAGTGGTCAATTAGCCACCCGAGCGCCCTGAGTTGTGAGGCTGTCGCGATCACGCCAAGATTTCAGCGAGCGACTTGACGCTGGGGAAGTCGGATGTTTGGCCTTCGGCCAAGCTCGCAATGGCCCAGCCGGTGGTGTAGGCGTCCATCAAGGTGGTCAGCCGGGATCCAGTCGAGACAGCCCACTTCAGAAAAGTCTGGCTGTGAGCAGGGGCGGCACCGCGGCCGGACTTGAAGGACTCGACGCCCATCTTCTTGGCGTCTTTGATCTGCTCGTCGGTAGGCTTGATCTTGCTGATGACCATCTTGTCCTCGTTTGTTGTTGGTTTGCGCCGGGATGACCGTCCCGACTCCTATCAATATATGTCCGACATTGTCCGACGACAACAACTATTTCACATCCGTCGAAAAACTTCAGATCCCCTCCCGCCAGCACTGACGCAGCCTGCGCCGTCCAGCGGCCACCAGGACCGCCACGGAGCCAACCCCGAACGCCAGCGCGACCCATCCAGCGGTCAGCGCGGCGCCCATGGCGAGGAAAGTCGATACGGTCAGCGCGCCTATGTAGCGACGTTGGCGCGGGGTCATTGGCTCATTCTCCCAATTTCTCCAGCGATCCGACCAAACCATCCGCAGTCGATTTTATCGCGATTGCATACAAGCCGAAAAAACGGTGGGCCTGGAAATGCCTTGCTTTTGCACTTTTTTACCTCCACTGTTGCGCCTCCGCACTTCGGGCAAATTGCCAGCTCGTTCCCATTGCTCACACCCCCACCTCCACCATGATCGCGATCTCTAGCGCGGCCAGTGCGAGCATGCACACGGCGGCGACGATTCCAGGCCAGCGGATCGAGTCGGGGCGGGTCATTTCTCCCCGTCCTTTTTCGCCATTGCATCGCGCGTTGCGCACCAGAGCCACCCGCAAGCAAAACTCACTCCGGCGAGGATGGCCTTGTCGATTGCCAGAGATACAACAGCGGCAGTCATTTCGTTCATTCTTGAGCCTCCAATTCGATGATGAAACATTCGCCCGTCACGGTGTCGCCGGACCACTCCGGGCGCGGCCTGCCCCAGCGGATGCGCTTGATTTTTCGCGTCAGGGTGCGGAAGGTGTAGCCGCGGGAGGCGACGAGGGTGTGGTAGGGGCGAAATGTCGCGTTTGGGTGGTGCCCAGGAGCGAGACCATCCAGGAGCTTGTCCGCCCAATGGCTCCCTCGGTACTCCTCCAGCTTCTCCCCGCTCTCGATCATGTCGAACCATTTGCCGGTCAGCACGACGCGAAGGACGCCATTCGCCCGGCTCATCGCATCCCCCGCAGATCTCGTCCTGTGCGCATCTGTGCGGCGATCTGGTCGGCGCGGCGCTGGGCACGGTAGCGGGCCTCGACGCGCCAGATGATCGCGCCTCCCCAGACGATGGCGACGAGAAGGATTCCGGCGATGGCGCAGACTAGGAAGCGCAGGGCGGGGTTGGTCAGGATTTGGTCGAGCATCGCGACTCCTTGAGTTCGGTGATTTTGGCGAGGCAGGCGGACTGCAGCCTATCAATCCTGTTTGTCTGGTGGCGCTTGCGTGTTCCGGCACGGTACTTGAAATGGATGACCTCGACAACTCGCCACAGGTGCGCGATCTTGAGGCGGACGATTTCGCTTTCGGCATCATCTAAGCACGCCTCAAGGTTGTTTGCCTCTTCGCCTAACTCCTGGATCCGCCGCTCCATTCGCTCGCCATCATCCTTGGCTTGCGCCAATGCTTGGCAGACCTCCCAAGCCATAGACTCGTCTTGATAGTTGGACAGCGCAAAATCATGCTTTTCGCAAATTGTCGCACCCCCATCAGCGAGCGGCTTTGAAAGCCGAACATCCCATCTAATTGATTCGCCTCTTCTCACGGCTCCACCTCCCTCTGGATTTCGAGCATGATGCACCCCGGCCCCGGATCGATGCGGTCAGGCATGGTCGGCCCCTCCCTGGTTGGCGCGGAGGGCGGCCACGGCGTCGCGAGCCTCTTTTGCCCATCGCGACAAATCATCAAGAGAGATTTTCTCAGGCTCCCACTCTACTTGCAATCGCTGGTCAAAAAACACGCCCAGAAGCTCGATTGCTCCTGGATTGACTCCAATCTCGCCCAGCCCAAGCGCGGACCCCCTCAGCCTCACCACCTCCCGCGCGAGGATTGCGACATCAGTTTCCGGCGATCCAGCGAGGGCGTCGGCGATGATCTGGTCGATGTGGGTCACTTCATCACCCCCGCGAGCTGCGCCAGCAGCGCCCCGGCCCGATCGCGGAGAGCGCCCGTCGCGTTGGCCCTGATGTAGTTGAGGCGCCCGTGATCCTCGATCGCGACCCCGCGAGCCTCGAAGGTGCGCAGCTCGGGCTCGAAGTCCTCCATCCCGTCATGCGCCGCCACCTGATCCGGAAGCGGGTTCGCGAGGTCGTCCAGCGCGCAATTGGCCTCGTTGCGGACCCACTCGCACGGGTCGATGGCGAGGCGATCCAGCGTGTCGCGCTCAGTCGCGGTCAGGTCATGGCCGTCCAGCTTGCGGCGCAGTTGCACGACGGCAGCGACGCGGGCGGCGAGGTCGGCGAAATCGAGATGCTCGGCGAGCGCCTGGCACAGCGCGGAGTCGTCAGCCATGGCCCCGAATGCCTCCAGGATCGCGCCTAGAGCCTCCGGGACGTGGCACGGCGCGACGTAGATAGTTCGCGGGAGCATGTTGATCTCGAAGGCGACGCCTCCGCACTTGATGGACAATTCCTGGTTCATGTTCATTCTCCCCTATGCTGCAAGGCGCGTTCGTGCGCCCGTTCGGTGATGGCTTTGCGGACGGATTTCGGCAGGCTGTTGAGGACGTCTTCCGCCCACTCCTCGGCGGGCTCGAACGTTGCGAAGTGCTCGGGTTCGGCGGGGTCGTCGCGGGTCGCCTTGAGTGCCGGGCAGTAGTCGGCGGCGCGCCAGTCGATGAGCGGCTCGAGACATCCGGCGACAGCTTCCGTGAAGGCCATCGAGGCGAATCGCGGCGACTTGAAAACGGAGGCGAGGTCGTCGGCGAACTGGTGGAGGGCTGGCTTGGGTTGGGAGGTCATGCGCGCCCCATTTTCCGAAGAGTCTCGCGCAAATCATCAGATGCGCGACATTCGGCGCGATAGCGCTTTTCGGAGGCGGATAAAGCTGCTTCGAGCCGCTCGATTTCCCGGCGAGCAACTTCGCTAGACGCCTTCGCCACGTCGCGCCAAGCCTTGTCGATTCCATAGCACGGCGAAGATTCGGCTTCGCATCCCACCCCGCCGCGGTGGTCGTTTTCCGTCCACCCGGAAATGATCTGCGCAGCAACGTGGTCGAAAATATCGCTGTCGCAAGAAAGCGATTCCGCAAGCGCCCGCTTCTCTGCTGCTGGGAAAAGCTCCAGCATCGACGCGATGTCGAGCGATATAATCCCTTTGTTGACTTTCAAGATCCCCATCTCATCCTCGCAAGTCTTCGCGGCAACATCGCCGCCTCCCAAACGATACCGCAGGACGCGGCGGAAAGCAAGAGTTATTTTCCGTCGGATGAAAGATTTATTTTCCGTCGTGACGCCTTGCAATTTCCGTCGCCGCTCCGTACATTGATGGAAGGCAATCACGCCAAGGAGGAATCATGAAGGCATGGACGAAGACGGCGCGACAGAAGTACGCCGCGCACAATGACAAGGCAGCACTCGCTCAGCTCTGCGGAGTGTCTCGGCAGTCGCTGTCGGGGTACGCGCATTCGGAGCCGGGGGACAGGAAGACAGTGCGGACGCCAGCTTGCGTCGCCGCGATCCTATCCGCTCATCTTGGCGTCCCGGCGCGCCAGTTCGGGCAGGGGACGAAATGAGCGTCCCAACAGCATTCGGAGAGCTTCCGTTCAGCTTCGCTGCAGCCATCAAAACAGGGCCAGCCGTGAAGCCACCGCGAATCGTGTTGATGGGCGTTGAAGGCGTTGGGAAATCGACCGCTGGAGCCCAGATGGACGCGCCAATCTTCCTCTGTTCGGAAGATGGCCTTGTCGGCCCGCAGTTCCGCAACACCAAGCATTTTTCGGCGGCAGACTGGGAGCAAGTCTTGGGGTTCCTGGACTACCTCCTGGATAACCCGCACCCATACAAGACGATCGTGGTTGACACCGTGGACTGGCTTGAGCCAAAGCTCTACCACTTCATCTGCAAGCGGGACGGGGAGAAAGACATCGAGTCCTACGGGTTCGGGAAGGGCTATACCGCTGCCGCCGCCGAGTTCCGGAAGTTCGTGAGGCGCCTGGACTCCCTTAATCGCAAGGGAATGGCTGTGCTCGTACTGGCGCATACGCAGGTCAAAGCGTTCAACAACCCGACCGGCGAGAATTACGACCGCTACGAACCAAAGGCCGACAAGAAGGTCGCAGGGATTATCAAGGAGTGGGCGGATGCCGTTCTCTTTGCCGAGTTCCAGACGTTTGCAGTCAAGACCAAGGGCGCCAGCAAGGCCAAGGGTGTCGGCGGGCAAGAGCGCATCGTCCACACCCAGCGAAGCGCCGGATGGGACGCCAAGAACCGCTACGGCCTGCCGGACGAAATGCCGTTCGACATGCCTCTGATCCTCGAAGCGATTGCGGCGGGGAATGGGGCTGGCGGGGATTCTGCGAGGGACATCGCGGACGAAATCCGCGAGATCTATGCAAGCCTCCCCGACGACAAAAAGACAAAGATCGACGCAGACATCGAGAAGAACGGCGACGATGCCGCCGCGATGTCCCGCATCCTGAACCGAGTTCGCGCCACCATCACCAAGGAGACAAAGAATGTCTAAGTACCACTACGTCCGCTGCATCGTTACAGGAAACGCCCTGTCGAAGTCCTCAAACAAGGGGACGGCATCCGTCAAGATCGCACTCGAAACCGTCGCAAAGGAAGGCGAACCGTCGCGCCCTTTGTGGGCCGATCTTTGGCTCACCGAAAAAACCATGGAACGAACGATCGAAACCCTCGAAAAGACCCTTGGATGGCAAGGGAAGAGCTTTGCCGAACTGAATGAGCCAATTCTTGCTGGCGTTGAGGTTGTCGCCGTCTGCGAGTGGGAGGTGGACGACCAGGGCCGAGACCGCGAAAAGGTTGCGTTCCTCAACTCCACGGCTGGCGGCGGCGTGAAGCGCGCAGAAGCCGACGACGTGCGGTCCATCGCATCGCAGGCAGACGGATTCCTTGCTTTGGCTCGGGCGAATAATCCAAACAAGCCGAAGCCGCAGGCCCGTCCATCTCGCGACCGGCAGCGCGACGACGAGATGAGCGGCGAGAAGGATTACCACTACTGACCGTATCACAAAAGGCGCGCTCGATGCAGTGCGCCTTTCCTTTTTTCGAGGAGGCTAGAATGCCTGAACCAATCCGCTGCTGGTGCTGGAGCGACGGCGTCTACACGACGCGCAAAACCGCCCCGTCGATCCACTGGATCCGTGACATCATCGACAGCGACGGGATCGGCGTCAACGGATACGGCTGGGCGCGAGTTCAGCCGATCGGCGACGGCCACCCGGACGCCGCGACCGATGCTGCGCTGGAGGAGTTCTATGTGACACGCTGGCAGGAAAAGCTGATACGCGGAATCGAAGTCAAACAACCGCGCCCCTCCGCACTGTCGCGGATCTGGGCAATTCTGAGGGGGAGAGGATGAATATCGATGCTCTAGAGGAAGCGATCAAAACAGCGGAGAAAAACGAGGAGATTGCCTACAAAGAATGGCAATCAAAGGTTGATGCTACAGCAGAAGCAAAGCGATCTCTCGCGTGGCACAAGCACGGACTCAAGCCAGGAGATCGCGTCGAATGCAAAATCGGAAAGAGTTGGGTTCCAGCGAAAGCGCACTCATTCTGCAAAAACGGTTGGTGGCTGCATATTCGCCGAATCCTAAAGGATGGATCAGTATCTGACTCTGTAGTGAACGCCTATAGCCAATGGAGGAAGGTATGACCGCCGCCCACTGGTTCCGCCTCGTCGCCTCCCGTCCATTCGACCGCCAGACCACGGCGGCGGATTTCGTCAGGGGGTGGCGGGGGTGATCTGCCTACACATCACAGCCCACAAGGACAAGTCCGGGCTCCTTCTCGAAGTTGACCGTCTTGAGCGCGAGGACGCATCGCCAGAAGAGGCGCGCATCATTGGTGCAGTCCACGACATACTGAAAATAACGTTTGAGGCGACAGGCCAGAGCGTTCGCGAGATCAAAAAACCTTGGTGGAAGCGGTGGAGGGGGATGACGCGCCTCGCATGGGCGCTCTACAATGGTCGCCGCCCGACTCTGTGGCGTTGGCTGAAATGCCGATCGAAGAAATGGAGCGAAAGATGATCCTCTCTCTCCCGTGGCCTCCGTCGGTCAACGTCTATTGGAGGCACGTCGGATCAAGGGTGCTGATCTCTGTGGAAGGGCGCGCCTATGCCAACAAGGTCTACGACTGCGTCTTGATGCAGTGCGCGCCGCGATCGTCGCTAGATGTTTCGCTCCGATTCGATGCGCCTGTCTCCGTCGACATCATCGCCCGCCCGCCGAACCGTGCGCGCCGCGACCTGGACAATCTACCCAAGGCCATCCTGGACGCTCTGACCAAGGCCCGCGTGTGGGAGGATGATTCGCTTGTCCATGACCTCCGGGTCCGCTGGGGCGGGGTGCGCAAGGGTGGAGAGATCCAAATCACGATCAACCAAATGGAGGCGAAAGAATGAGCTTCGATGAAGAAAATGAGCCGACCGCACTTGAGCACGAGATGCGTCAAATCGCTTGCCGTCTTGCCGAGGTCTACGGGCTCGATTCGGTCGTGATTCTCGGATGCAGGCAGGAGACGGCAGACGGCGCCTACCCCACCATTGCGAGCCATGCGAACGCTGGGAACCTGTACGCCGGGAAGCATCTGGCGAGGAGGTACGCGAACTCATGACCCTCGCCAACGACATCTCCCGGTGCAATGACGCCACCTGCCACCTCCGCGACTCGTGCGCCCGCTGGGTTGAGCGTCACGAGGGGCGCGTGCAGCAGGCGACGTTCCGGCGCGGCCTCCTGCCGTGCTGCTCGTTCGAGCCGATCCGCCAGGCTGATCCTGATCCGGCGCAAGGCGACATGTTCGGGGCGATTTGATACCTTTCCGTGCACTCCGGATCGCTCTCTAGCGGTCACGCGCACGGAGCGCTACCGTAGCTCAGTAGGTTAGAGCAAAATCCCGAAAGGGACGCAGGTCTGCACAGAGATGGGCGGCAGGCGTGGCGCTGGTTCAAGTCCAGCCGGTAGCTATTCCCGCTTGCTTTTCGGGGCGGGATCGCGTAAGTTGAGAGGACGGGCGCGACGCGAGTCTTGGCTACTCGCATGGGACTGTAAATCCCACGCTTCACGGCTTGCAGGGTTCGATTCCTTGGGCGCCCATTTGAGACAGACCCACGCCGTCAACTTGGCAGAAGACGGATCACGTGGAAGAATCGCCGCACAGAGCCTTCTGGTTCTGGGTGGCTTGCGCAAGCAAGGCGGGATAGGCGATTGTCCCGAAGCCAACACTCAGAACCAGGAGGCTTTTTTGTTCAAGATCTGCAAATCATGCGCATTTGGGCGAGAAGCGGAATTACAACCGGATTCCGCGACTACCCACGAATGCCGCGAAGGTTCCCCGCGAATCGAGCCGAATACAGGGATCGGAGTTTGGCCGCGTGTCGTGTCGTCGGATTGGTGCGGGAAATGGGCGGCGAAGCGATGAGCAAGGCGCGCACA
Organism: Fibrobacteria bacterium; assembly: GCA_035352895.1. GTDB lineage: Bacteria > Fibrobacterota > Fibrobacteria > UBA5070 > UBA5070 > UBA5070. The sequence continues at coordinate 25,539 of DAOPYN010000040.1, forward strand.
TGGTCTGTCCGCCTTTCTGTTGATGACCTGAACGCGTCGTTCTGTCTGCTTGAGACAGACCAGGAGGTCGCTTCCTGGGTGCGTGGACTAATGCGCGGATTGAATGCCGGCGAATGCAAGGATGGAGCCTCTAAGGAGTACGCTGAGGGGTGGGAAATCGGCCGGCCGGCACGCGAGAAGGCGGACGAGATCCGAGCAGAACGCGCAGAGACTGGAAGCAAAGGGGGAAGCAAACGAGTAGCAAACGCTCAAGCAATTGCTTCACCAACCGCTTCACCAATTGGTAAACCAACCGCTCAACCAGAACGAAGAACGAAGAACGAAGAACAACAAGAGCGAAAAACAAAGGCGCGGCAAGCCGCTTTCTCCCCTTCGATGTTCGATTCGATGATCCCTGCCGACCTTGCGAAAAGCGACGCGTTCGTGTCCAAGTGGAATCTTTGGGTCGCGTCGCGTCACGGCCGGCGCAAACCGATCTCTGAACTTGCAGCGAAAGAGCAGCTCGAGAAGCTCGCTGTGTTCGGGCTGCTTGGGGCAATCGAATCGCTGAGACAGTCGATCGAAGGCGACTGGCAGGGGATATTCCCACCAAAAGCGCCAGGATTCGCGCCGGCGCCGGCTGTTCAGCCGGCCGCGACTCGCGAACTGAGCTACGCGGAGCAGCAACAGCTCTTGCCGATGTCCCAGAGGTGGAAATCATGACGTCGGCAAACTTCTCGGAAGATGCCGAGCGAACGCTGATCGGGGCAATCCTGCGCGGATCGGATATGTCAGCCGAGATTCTCCAAGCAGTTCCGGCACGGTCGTTCTACGCCGCAAGGCATCAAGAAATCTGGGAAGATGCCTCAAAGATCGTCGCGGCCGGCGTGCGCTCCGACATTGTGACGCTTTCGGACGCGCTGTCCCGCGCCGGCCGTCTTGAGGCTGTTGGTGGCCCCGCGTACCTCATGGACCTGGTGGATGAGCACGTAAGCGACGCCCGCCTTGATGGATGCGTGAAGCTGGTGCGCGAGTATGCCGTGATCCGTTCGGCCGGCGCGGAAGCTGCGAAGATTGTTGCGGCCGTCAATGCCGGAGAGGACGCCAGCGAGATCGTTACCGCGTTCGTGCGTGCGGCCGGCGACCTTGCGATGGAAGCGGAAGGGCGCCGGCGCCGGCCGGAGAGCTGCGCGGCCGTAGCCGACGAAATTTTGACCAACACGCCGCCAAAATGCCTGAAGACGGGGTTCGCGTACATCGATGAGTTCACGCGCATTTCGCCGGAAAACTTCATCGTGATCGGTGCGCGGCCGGGATCCGGGAAGTCGTCGCTCGCGCTTGGGCTGGCTCTTGCGGCATCGCGCGCCGGCAATCGCGTTTTGTTCAACTGCCTCGAAATGTCCACGGTCGAGATGACTGAATCAATGATGGCGCACGAAGCGAAGATCGCGCTTGATCGGATAATTAGCAGGAATCTCGACAAAGACGAAATGGAATCATGCCGGAAAGCCATCGTGGCCGGCGCAAATATTGTTTTCAGCCCACAAAAGACAATGCCTGAATTGGTAGCGAAATGCCGGAGCATGAAGGCTAACGGTGGAATCGATCTGGTGATAACAGACTTCATCCAGAAGATGAACAACCCGAAATCAGAGAATCGAACCCAGGAAGTCGGGTCAATCTCGAGGGCGCACAAAGAGCTGGCGATGGATTTTCAAATCCCGGTGATCGCGCTTTCACAGCTATCCCGCGCCGGCGATGGAGTGGAACCGACGCTGAAAGACCTTCGCGAGTCCGGCGACCTCGAACAGGACGCGAACGCTGTTTACTTCATCTGGAGAACTGCGAACAGGCCATTTCGGCGAGGGTTTAGAATTGCGAAGGATCGGCGAGGCGCTGGCACACCGGCACTTGAGATCGGATTCGAGGGTCATTTCGTGCGATTCGATCCAGACCACTACGACCAGATTGGTGGAGAAAAATGACCTTCGCCGACCAATCAGACTGGCCGAAAGAGCGCGTCGGCGGGTGGGCGCCCGGCATGTACTCCTGCCGGTGCAAGGAGTGCCGCGCGGAGTACATGGGCGACAAGCGGTCTTGGCACTGCTACCCGTGCGCGAAGAAGTTTGCAGACGACGCGATCGCGAACAATGTCGGAGCGGGAATATGACCTTCGCCGACCACCTCTGCACCCACCAGGACGAGACGAAATCACTGGGGAAAGGAAAATGAATGAGCTGGCATATACTCAAGGATTGCGAGAGCTTGCCTTGTTTGCAGGGGCAGGAGGAGGCATCCTCGGAGGCCATCTCCTGGGATGGCGAACGGTTTGCGCCGTCGAGTGGGCCGACTACCCTCGGAGGGTATTGCTTGCCCGACAGCGAGATGGAATCCTGCCTCGATTCCCGATCTGGGATGATGTCCAGACCTTCGACGGGAATCCCTGGAGAGGGCGCGTCGATGTCGTCTCAGGCGGGTTCCCGTGCCAAGACATTTCCGCAGCCGGCAAAGGTGCAGGAATCGACGGGGCGAGGTCTGGAATGTGGTTCCACATGGCCAGGATCGTTCGCGAAGTACGACCCCGATTCGTCTTCGTGGAAAACTCCCCAGTACTCACTTCTAGAGGGCTTGGACGTGTTCTCGGAGACCTGGCCGCGATGGGGTACGATGCGGAATGGGGAGTGTTGGGAGCGGATGACTGCGGAGCCCCCCACAAGCGCGAGCGAATCTGGATTGTCGGAGTTTTGGCCAACTCCATCATCGCACAAGCAGACGGCCAGCGGGGATTTGGTAAACTCCGACGGGACCCCATGGAACGGCGTGAGCAAGCCGCACTCTGCAAAAACGGGAAAGCCAGTTCAGACTGCGCTTTTGGACAAGATCAAATACTCGACGCCAACAGTCAACGACGCGAAGGACAGTTCCTTCTCGCCCTCGCAGATCAATCAAGGCGGTCTGGTTGGGGACGTGATGCGCAACTGGCCGACGCCAACATGCCGAGACTGGAAAAGCGGGACAGGAGCGCAGGAGCGGCCGGGTCACGCGCTTCCGCTATCGTCGGCGATTGGTGGGCAGCTGAACCCGCTGTGGGTCGAGTGGCTCATCGGGTGGCCGATCGGGTGGACCGACTTAAAGCCATTGGGAATGGACAAGTTTCGCTCGTGGCAGCAACAGCATTCCGGCTTTTGACCGAGCGCGCAGGGTGGGCGGCATGACCTTCGCGAACTTCCTCGACCGCCACCAGGACGCAACGGTCCGCACGGCGGCGCAGTGGTGCCGCGCTGGGCCGATCGACCTCGCGGACGCCCTGAGAGAGCTTGACGCGGTCGGGGCGTCTGGAGTGGCATTTCTGGCCGTCAGAGAGGCATGGAAGGAATTCACACGGAAAGAGAGGAAGAAATGAACTTGCAACGACGGGAAGAGATTCGGGAGATGATGCACAAGCCTGCGGGCAACATGCATGAGATGTACCACGATATCATCGATATGCAGCAGGCGCTTTCGGATATGCTCGCCCACATCGACACGCTGGAGCAGACGGCGGCGGAACGGGTGATCGCGAGGGGCGCTGCGGTCAAGCCGCACACGTTCGCGGAGATCGTCAACGCGGTGCGCGACATCGCGAGCCAGTACGCGGGGACAGAGCAGCTCCGGGAGCGTATCGCCTACGCGCTTACTCCGCACTTTGAACGCAATGGAGGACCGACGCCAGACTATACGGGAGATGGCAGCGCGTGGGTGCCGCCAAAATGCCAGCCGATCCCGACTAGCGGGCAGCGTGAAAAAGACGTTTGGAACGACGGTTTTGCGCACGGGTGGAAAGCTGGGTTCAACGACGACGAGCGCAAGCCGGTGGGGGCGCCCGCCGTGGTGGTGCCGGAGCTGACTCCGGAATGGTGCGACGAAATTTGGAGAAATGCCCCGCGAAACGTCCTGACGTGGGCGGTTATCGAATGGATATGCAAGCAGGATCGCGAGCGATTCCGCGCCATCCCCGCTGACCGCGTGCTGGGGGAGGGGATGGTGGCGGTGAGTCGGAAAGCGCTTGAGGATATCAGCAGAAGAATGGACGAACAGGATGAATTGTTTGCGAAACAGCAGCGCTCTGGAAAGATCTCTCTGTCTGAAGCCGCTCAACTTATGCAAACGGCATCGCAGGCCAACGGGCCAACTATCGACTATTCCGCAGAGGACGCGGAAAAAGAGCTGAAAGAATGGCGAGAATACAATGCCAATGAGAGGCGGCGTCAGCGAGATCTTAACAATGAAAACCTCGGAATCGACGCCCTCCGCGCCAACCAGGGAGGGGCCGCGACGTGAGCGACGATCTAGATCTCACGCAAGACGAGCGGACGAAATACAGCCGCTACAAATCGAAGCGGAACACGCGGCACAAACCAGTGATGCCAATCGAAGAATGGGCGGCCCAGTTCCGCGCAAAGATCGCCGCTGGGTGGGTTTGGCCAGGAAAAGAACAGCCAGCGGACGTTCCGGATGGGGTTTGGGACAAGTACGTTCAATTCCGATGCTATCGCCGATCTGTCGGGAAATCGATTCCGGATATAGAGACGTACCAGCGCGACCACATGGGGAAAGTTGGCCGGAATGGATTCGGATTCAACCTAAAGAAGCGCGAGGCAAGCCCAAAGCCAAAAAGACCGAAAACGGTGCCAAATCCGATTTGCAAAGCGGACCTCGCGGCGATCGTCGAGAAGAATCAAAGGATCGTCGAGGAAAAGCTCGGAATCAAGCTCCGGAGGGTCGCGTGACGCATGAGGACGAGATACACCGACGCATGGACGAGATCCGGCGCGACCCTGTGCTTTCCCGACGCCTTGACGCTCTGCGACGTGGCGAGGTCAGCGCGGTTCCGTTGGACGTCCGGATAGCCCAGATGCGCCGCGACAGGATCGAGGAGATCGCGAGCGAGAGGAACCGGATAGGCGGATTCCGCAAGCCTGTCGGAGTGTTGTAGATTGATGACGCGGCGATTTCGGGGAATTGGTCGCTGCGCATCAGCCGGGGTTTACCCTGGCCTTTTTGCATCATCCTTTGCTTTATGGACCTGCAGCTCCGTATCAAGCTCCGCTACATGCTCGCCGATCGTTTTCATGTTCTCGGCCATGTCGGAGCGCATCCCGCGAAGCTCTGCCATGAACATCGCCTGAGAGTCGGTCAATGACTTCTGCAACTGGTCGCCGACCGCTTTCGTCGCGTCAGAGATGATGATCCGGACAGCGCTCTCGTGGCTGGTGAAGACGTGTTTGCACCGCCCGTCCACGAACTCCTGGACGGCCTTCGAGCGGATCGCAACCTTCTCAACGTTGTCCCAGAAGTCGGCAGACTGGTAGGCGGTCTGCACGGTGGCCTCAGCGAATCGCCCGATCTGCTCTGTGGACAGGACGGCGCGCGCTTTTTCCTCGATCGCGAGGCGTTGCTGCTCAGGCGTCAGCTCTGGATGCTTCGGCTCGAACTTTTCGCCAAGCCATCGAACCAGGAGCCACCCCGCGCCGGTCGCTGCCGTCACAGCGACACCAATCGCCTCGCCGACGTTGTCTGCAATCCATTCACCGATCACGCTTGCGCCTCCGGTCCTGGCGTGAACTCGCGCTCCACGCGGCGCTTGTATGCCTCGTCGTAGGCGTTGCGGCCTTCGGATGAGTCAACAGCCAGCCTTGCGCCCTCGTTCTCTGCGAGGAGCCCAGGCTTTCGCCACAGATACCACCAGCGCAGCTTTCGGCGAATCAAGGCGTGCCCGTTTCGCTCCATCTGGGCGTTCGCATCGCGCCAGTCTGAATGGGTGCCAAGAGCCTTGTAGTACCGCCAGTCGTGGATGAAGAAAATCGGCTTCAGAAATCCCATGAAGAAGGATAAAGCTTGGCGAACAAGCTCCATCCTCTCTGGCCCAGGCCCGTTCCACGCCGCCGCACGCTCCGCAGGCGACGCACGGTGCAGGTCTTCGGGGATCTCCAGGCCGTAGCGCACCGCCTCGAAGTAGAGATCATCGGCCTCGCTCATCCTGGCGCCTCGTCGCACTGCATCCAGGCGCAGGCGATCCGGTGCCACGCACGCCGCGCCAAACTGCCCGCCTCCACGCGCACGAACACCGCCAGCGCCCAGACGGCGCAAGCGGCGATCAGGATGGCGAGGCGGAGGCGATCCATTACCACGGCGCCGACATGGAAAGAATGTCCCGAGCCATCTTCGCCCCGTAGAGCGCCAGTCCGCGCTTGTTCGGATGGTCGGCATCGTACATCAACCCCTCGGCGTCGCCAGCGGCCCAGCTCGCGCCGAAGATGCTTCGCATGTCGACCATGTTGATCTGGCGAGCGTCCAACTTTTCCTTGAGTCCGGCGATCCAGTCGTCCATCGTCCCGTCGGTCGCCCAGGCGTAGTTCCCAGGGTAGCCGATGTAGACCAGGATGTCGCGAGACGCCGTGTCGAGGGTCGACAGGAATGTTTCCCAGGCCGCAAGCCAAGTGGCTTTGGTCTGCGCGGCGCCCTTGATGCTGTTGTGCAGCACCTCGGCGATGATCAGATCTGCTGAAAGCCCCGCAGTCTGGTAGCCGTTGAACGAGCTGTAAGGACGCGTGGCGATGATGTGATCCGACATCGTTCGCCCGCTCATGCCATGATTCTGGATTCGGACCGCAGGCTTCGTCGAGTCAAAGAAGTTGATTGCCGCGATTCCAACGTACGCAGAAAATTGCGTGGTCGCCGTGATTACGAGCGGGTTTGCATCGACCGCTGACTTTGTCAGCGTGAATTTTTGCAGGGTCGGAGCACCAGCAAGAAGGGTCAAGTTCACGCTTGTTGCGCCTGTCGCACTGGCCACAGCCGCCCCTGTGGCTCCCGTGTTCTGCTGCATCCAGATTTCACAAACGTTCCAATTTCGCCTTGCCGTATACGTTGCCGTTGCTCCGTCTGACGTGGCGCGGAGAGCTCCATACCCAAACGATTCGCTAGCCGACGAAGCCGCCCCCCAGGTGCCTGTGAGAACCCAGCGAGGATCAAATGCGCTGAGCGCGACCAGTCCGCTTATTCCGCGCCACCCCCACCAACCATCGTCTGAAACGGGAACCCCGTACTTTCCAGCGATTTGCCGACCAGCGATGAAGGATGGAGCAAAGCGGGCGGCGTCGTTGAGGAGATACGTTCCTCCGGATCCAGCACCGACAGCGAGGTTGTGGGAGTCGCCGATCACTCCGATGACAAACTCGCCAGCACCGGAAGCGACATCCGCCAGCTTCTTTCGGGTGATCGGCATGTCGTGGACCAGTGATGAGAAGTTCGGTGCCACCACCGGCCCGGACATGGAGGTGGAGCCGTCGGGGTTCTTGCGAAACCCGAGATTGACGCCGAAAGCAGTTCTTCCCATTTTGCACCCCTTCCGCCGTGGCGGCGTTTTCTTGTGAAAATACTCTCCAGATTAGAATTACGTGGGAGTTCCAAGCCTATTCAGCTTGTAGTGAGCATCCCACCCATCAATGAAGATGTTCCCTGTGAAAGTCTTGTCGGTCATGGTCAGGACGGCCTTGATGAGCGTAGACGGCCCCGGAGAGGCGGGTAGGAACCCGTCCCCAACATACAAGTCAAGGACGGGAGCCCCTGCTCCTGCTGCCAGCGTTCCAGTCCAAGACTTTGTGGCGACGACTTCCGCGGACCACGCGCCGCCAGATGCGGGGCGCGACATGATTCTGTGTTCGAATGTAACGGACCCCGTCCCTCCGTTGTCGCTGGAGAAATGAAGATGTGGCCGGATGGCTTCCAGGTTCCACTTGTGATTTATCTGTCCGTCGTCGTGGTAGAAGATGTTTCCGGATGCCATCTTCCAGCCCCAGAACGCCGTCGCGCCGAACTGCGCGTAGGTGGGGGCGGAAGCGCCGACCTTTGACCCTCGAAGAAATGGCATGTCCTCCCAAACGTCGATCACGATGTCGCTCGCCATGGGATAGCGCATCGGAGCCACGAAGAACGCTCCTACCGAAGCGTGCGAACGCCTGCAATATCCGATCCGAACGCGAGCATCACCAGCGGCCACAGTCGTGCCGATGACCCCGCCAGCCGACGACAGAAAACCTTCCTGCCCATCTGTGAAGGCGGCGGTATTCTCGTTCCGGACCTCGCCGAAGAACGTCACGAAGCCGACCTCTTGATCTGCGATCGACTCGGTCGTGACGCCGATCACCTGCGTCTTCGCGGGGTCGGTCGGGTCGGCGAGCGCGATCTTCAGCTTGTCGCCCTGGCTTCCCGCGATGTAGACGGCCCGGAAACTGGGGATCGTGACTCCTGTGTCGTTGAAGCACGGGATCATAATCTCTTGGCCGTGCTGCAGCTTTGTGTCCGGACCGCCCGAGTCACGAAGCATGGTTGTTAGCGTCCCGTTCGATTCATCCCAGAATGTACGCCCTTTTACCTGGTCTGGTTCGGCCTGGTTGCGGAAGTCGACGTATGGGGTCAGGAATGATGCTGCGGCGCCGATCGCAAGCTCGTCCTGGATAAAGATTGATTCCTTGAGATCAACGCCATTGGGGCCGACGTTGATCTTCTCCGTCATATTCCCGACGTTGTCTTCCGTGGAAATCTGGATGTTCGCGTTGATCCCGGCCTGCTGGATGTCGAGGTAGTTGAACCCCATCCCGACCGTCTTCTCGATCGATCCTGGGTTCGTGTCGCCCTCGCCGTCCTTGAATTCGAGCTTCCCGGTCATGGAGTCGCCAGGCCGCTTCACGAAGTCGAAGGCGCTCAAGGGGGCAAAAGCCCACTCTGTCCCGGTGTACGACAGGAATCCAGCGGTCAGCGATGGGACAGATTCGCCACGGATGCCGACCACTGTAGGATTGGGGTAGGTTCCGGACAGGTCACCGCCTGCGGTGCCGATGAGCTGGGCTCCACCCGATGCACCAGCAATCGACACCTTCGAGTATACGATCTTGTTTTCGAGCCGCGCATGATGCGAACTTCCGCCGCAAGCAATCGCGAGGGCAATTCGAAATGGGCCATCCTTCGGCAACAGTTCGGCGGTTTGGTTCAACCAGCTTGTATGAGACTCCTCCGTCGCAGGGTCGACTCTGTATGTTGCCTCAACGTCAAACGAATAGACGTTGATTTCCGGGAGGCTGTTTGCTGACGGGAACACCCTTACAGTATGCCAAAACGGCGTCGGCTGAAGCCTATATGCTCCGCTTGCCCCAGATGAAAAGGTTATCTTTGGCGCCCCATTTTTATCAAGGATCAAGACGACGAACCCAAGAGCGTGTGCGACAGGCCACGTCTTGAAATACCCGTCGCAACGCATTTCGACGCCGGTCGCTGGGTCGAATTCGTCACTCCCAAATACGCTAAACTGTCCAGATTGCTCGGGGAACACGACGTAAGATCCGACAGACGGTTCCTCGTCAACGTCCGAGTAATTCGCGTTGAAATACTTGACCCCCCACGTATCGACAGCTTCTGGGCCATCAACCGGAATCCGCACGATCGTTCCGTCCTGCAGCTTGAGCAGGAGGGCGCGGCGATCCGTGGCGAATCCGATCTGCCCTGGCAAAAGCGATCCGGTAAGGGTAAGCTCGAGCCCTTGCACGAACGTCGCGGGGTTGCTCGAAAACTCACCGGAAATGAGGCCGCTTCGAAGCTCCTGGACGATCATCGTCAGGCGGTCGAGGCCGATCTCGTGCGAGCGACCTGGGAAAGGATCGTTCTCGGTGTAGACCTTCGGCTGCACCATCGGAGTGTCTCGGTAGATCCGCAGCGTGTATCCCGTGCCGACTGGCGCCGAGATCGTCACACCCCATCCGGTGCGCTGGCTCCCCCCGGTGGTGTCGGTGATCGTGACGGGCGTGGAAACGCCATTCCCGTCGATCTTGACGGCCTTCAAGCAGGTCGCGTCCACGAACGGGAAGTCGAGCGCAAAGACGGTGGACGAGTTGTCCCCGGCGTATTCGATGTAGGTCTCTTGAGTTGCGACGGTCATGGCTTCCCCTTCATGGAATCAGTTCAGTGCATCGATCGGGCGCGTGAAGACATACTCATCCCCGCGCTTCTCTGCGGCCTTCTCCAGACGGCGCAGTGCGGCGGGATTGATGGCCTCTTGGATGTTCCACCAGATATAGCGATCCAGGAGCGCCCTGGAGTACCACAGATTCGAGCCCGGGATCGACCCCTTGAGCATGCGCACCATCTGGTTCGCCAGGGCTCCACGCTCGCGCTCTGCGGCCTCCGGGTCCGAGTCGTCGCCAGAGGTCTTCCAGGCGCGCCAAATCTTGTAGATGTCTTCCAGCTTTCCGATGGACGGGCCGGAAAGCGTCTGGAGGAATCCACCGCCGAAGCGGTCGTTGTCTGAGAACAGGAAATCCCCGTAGATGCCGAGCGCGCCGCCCTGGGCCATCGCCGCGAACAGGACACGGTCATCGAAGACGGGAAGGTCGAAGAACAGGATCCGATCATCCTCGGATTCATCCTCCACCAACCCCCGCCGGTTGACGCCTGCGGCCCACCCCTTCATAACGTAGGATGTGTACCCTGCCACAGTCATCGCGGCCATGTAGTTCGCGATCGCGAGGTACTGCGACGCCGACCCGGCCCGAACGCGTGCGCGCGGATCGGATGAACGCCCGAAGCGTTCGGTTTCGATTCCCTTTTGCATCTGGGAAACCATGAACGACTTCACGTCCCACATGGACCGGACCAGCTCGCCCGACCAGGTTCCCGCCTGCGTCCCGCCCGTGGTCACCATGCGCGACCGCAAGGACGGCTCCGTGAGCGCCTGGGCGACGTAGTCGGTCATCATGGCGGAAATGTGGTTGGCGGTGTCCGTGCGCCAGGCCGCGACGTGCCGTTCGGTCGATGCGCGCCCCGTGGCCTTGAGGTGGTCGGCGATCGCTTGATCCGGGAGTGAGTTCACGCTTTCGGGCGCGAGGTAGCTTCGTCCGTCGTCCGCGATCATCTCGCCGCGCCGGATCAGTTCCCAATCCGCTTCCGTGAAGGCGTGTTCCTGCAGGAACTCGCGGGTCGTCGGCTCAATCTCATTCCACCCGCGCCGCGACTCGCTCCCGAGCCAGCTCGACATCCCGAGCGTTGCTGCCTGCCGGTTGTGCCGGTTGAGCCAGGTGGCGCCCTGGTACTGGTAGACCTTCTCGACAAGCCGCGACGTGAAGCCGCGGGAATCGCCGTTCTCGACCTCGCGCAGGAGTCCGCCGATCGTCGCGTCAATGTCGGCTCTGAACGCTTCGATAACCGCTTTCTGCGCGCGGCCCGGCTTGATCGTGCGCACGAAGTCGCGGACGTGCGAAATTGTCTCGCCGTACACCCCGCCGATGCCGCGATTGAATCGAAGTGCCCGCGCCTTCCCGACGTTCACGAAGTCGCCGGTCTGGGACGGGAGCGACCCACCGAGGATGGAGGCCTTGAAGATGTTCCGCGTGTTGGTGGCGACGTTCGCGATTACCTCGGATGCCGGGATGTTCACGGAGCCATTCAGAACGGCCAGCGACACGTCGCGAGCCTTGCGGGAGTTGTGCCATTTCATGGCAGACTTGTCGTTAATCTGGTGGCCAACAGCGTCGTGCATAGCTTGCCGCGTGTACTCGCCGCCCGGCCCGTAGACCTGCATCAACCCGATGGACCGCGCCATGCTCCCGAGTTCGCTCATGTAGTTCGACATGAAGTCGGGGTTCCCGCACCGCTGCTGGTATGTGGCCCACTCGTCCGGCCCCTTGAACTTCATGTTTCGAGACATCCCGGAGCGCCGTTCGGCCTCTCCCTTGACCCCACCAGGACCGTACCGTCCGGAGAGCAGATCGGCGCCTTCAGATGGCTCCTTGAACCCCGCCAGGAGGTTGTAGGCTCCCGCCAGGTACTCGCGATCCACCACGCGCCCGTCGTAGGTCTTTTCCTCAAGCAGAGGCATCACGAAGTCGATCCACGCCTCGCGGTGCTTGGGATCGCCGATGTTGATCCGCTTCCCGGCCGGCAATAGCTCGCGAATCGCCGTGCGCGTTGCGCCAGTGCGCGCGTCGTTCGCGAAGTTTCGCAAGGCCCACGCGTCATGGTCCTGGTGGAGCATTCGACCTTGAAGGTCGCCGATGTCGACCCCGTTGCGCTTCATCTCCATCAAGCCGATGCGCTGGTATTTCTCCATGATCTTCGCGACGGCCAGATGATCCTTGGTGTAGGTCTTCCCGAGATTCTCCGTCGTGTTCGTCTGCACGTCGTAGAGCGCATTGATGATGTTGCGCGAGAACTCCTTGCGGCGGGCGAGCTTCCAGAGGCCCGCTTTGTGCAGTTCCTGGGCGGCGCCGTTCTGCAGCGTGTCCTTCCAGCTTCGGCGGAAGTAGTCCGCGCTGCGTCGGGCGCCGAACTTGTTGTGTTCCGATCCCCCGTCAAGCGCCAGGGCGCCTTCGACCTCGCGGCCTTTGAACCCAAGGATCTGCCTCATCCCCTCATGGAGGCGAACGGCGTTCAGAGTGGCGCGGTAGCGGTTGAGAGAAGCTTCCGTGTCGTGCGCGTCGGCTGCAGCCTTGGCGTCGCCCTGGAATTTGCGGAACCGGTCGACCAGCCCGCGCGCCTCGGCCTCGTCCAGACCTGCAGACATCGCCGCCGCCGTCAACTGCTCGCGGTCGAGCTGATCGGAAACGGACGCGACCCGCTCGTATGCCTTGCGGTACACCTCGCGCACGCGCTTGGAGAGGTCTTTCGCCGCCTTGATCTCGTCAATCTCCGGCGACCCGCCAGACTCGGCGAAGCGGGCGCGGCGGTCCATCTCGGTTCCATGCTGCAGGGAGCGCACGGCGATGGCGTGGACGTCCTCGGCGGAAAGATCCATCCCGCGCATGGCTGGGAACTCGGAGTACAAGAACGCCTTGACCTTGGCGACGATCTCGCGCACAAGTTCGACGATCGCTTTCCTGGTGGCGGGATCCGTGACGCGCAGCCATGCCGCGCCGGTCGGCCACTCTTCGCGGCCAGACAAGACGCCTTCCATGTGCTGCACGAGGTACGCCAACCGTTCTTCTGCGACGTGAACCGATCGGGTCGTCGCCGGAACCAGAGACGCTACAACGGCTTGTAGATCGGGATCTTGAGATAGAAGTCTATCGACGCTCGCCTGGATCTTGGCAAACCCTTCTTTGCCTAGCATCCCCTCCATGCCGACGTGCACGCCGTACTCATGCAGGAAAAACGCTGCGGCGTCTGCCTTGGAAAGACGATCGGCGGCGAGGTAGGACTTTTTCCCAACCGTGACGCCGACCACGCTTGCGCGCTGTGCTTCGGCTGGCAAATCCTTGGATGCGATGATCTCGAAACCAGCCTTGCGCGCAGATTCGAGCGCGCCAGCACCAAACCGCTCCTCGATGGCGGCGGACGCTTCCTGGATCTGGATTCCGGCGTCGACGGCACCCTCGGCCATGCGAATATCGGGATTCGTGGGATCGAACGTGCCACGGTTTCCGGTGGCGGATTTGATTTGAGTGGGGTCGAATACGACATAAGAATCATGCGGAGCGTTTGCCGCATCCGAAGCAAACGAACCACTAGGCCCGGGGTCCTTTACTTCCTTGAATACGATTCCGTCGGAACCATTCTCTCTTGCCCACCTAGCTAGGTCATCTGTGCTGAATGTCTCGTCTCCGTACTGAAACTCCTCTTTGAATTTTCTGCCTAGAGTTGTCGCTTGCGGCTTCTTCTTTCCAGGAATCGGGATCTCGATTTTTGTCTTTTTCCCAAGTCGATTCCACGACATTCCACCTGCCGAAACATCGATCATCAGCGATGAGCGAAGGTAGACAGGAGCGACGCCTTGGCCAGTGCTGCCAGTATATGTCGCTGCAACATCCGGGGAGTCCGTAAAGAACGCTCCCGTTCCAAATGTCTTCCCGGTGCCGCCGCTGGTTTTGAATTCTGCGAAGTCTCCGCTTCTCCCGTGATACACCACCAGCGGTTTCCCGTCGGCGTCCACCACCTTCGAATCGCCGAACCACGCCCAGAAGTTGCGGACATCCTCCTCCGTCCGCCCAAGTCTACGCCCTGTGGAATCCTTTGCGCTCCTCTGTACGCCGCCGATGTCGATGGTTTCCGGGAGTTCTGGTGCCTCCGC
>DAOPYN010000041.1:0-38397 GCA_035352895.1 Fibrobacteria bacterium
GGTGTTGTAGATCTCGGTGGAGACGATCCCGGTGTCGATTCCCGTGGCCCGCGAGTGCACCCGCAAGGCCATGGCGACCTCCTCCAGGCTGCAGTTGCCGGCACGCTCCCCGATCCCGTTGATCGTGCACTCGATCTGCCGGGCTCCGGCGCGCACCGCCGCCAGGGAATTGGCCACCGCCAATCCCAGGTCGTTGTGGCAGTGGACCGAGAAGATCACCCCCGGAACCTTCACCCGCTCCACGATGTAGCGGATCAGGTCCTCGTATTCGTGGGGCATGGTGTAGCCCACCGTGTCCGGGATGTTCAGCGTCAGGGCGCCGGCTTCCGCCACGGCGATGTAGAGCTCCACCAGGTAGTCCCGATCCGCTCGGGTGGTGTCCTGCGCCGAGTATTCCACGTCGTCCACGCGGGTGCGTGCGTGCCGCACCGCCCTGACGGACCTACGGATGTTCTCATCGCGGGAGATCCGCATCATGTGTTCCAGGTGGATGTCGCTGCCCGAGGAGAACGTGTGGATGCGGCGGCGTTCGGCGGGCTCCAGAGCATCGGCGGCGCGGTCGATGTCCTTTTCCGTGATGCGGGCCAGACCGGCGATGACGGGGCCTCGGACCTCGGCGGCGATGCGGCGCACCGCTTCGAAGTCTCCGGGACTGGCGATGGGGAAACCAGCCTCGATCACGTCCACTCCCAGACGCGCCAGCTGCTGACCCATGCGGATCTTTTCCTCGATGTTCATGGAAAAGCCCGGGGACTGTTCGCCGTCGCGCAGGGTTGTGTCGAAGATTCGTACGTGGTCGGTCATGGCATTCCCGTTCTGGAGGTTTGGGTCGGACATTGCAATGTAGAACGGAGGCTGGGCGGGCTTCGCGTCGGATTGGGATTCGATCGACATGGACACTTTCCTTTCCTGGCCGCGGCGACGCCCGCGGGGAGGGTGGAAAAGACACGTCGAAGCTTCCGCCCTGCCCGAGGCAGCGCGGCCGCATTGTGAACACGACCTGGACTCCTCCTTACCGCCTATGGCAAGGAAGTAGAAGCAGGCCTTGAACGTTCACGTGGTGCATGGATAGACGATACGCGATCGCCTGGGGATTGTCAAGTCGGGTCAGCGGGGGTCCCGCGACGCGGCCAGCTCCCGGACCTCGGCCCGCGCGAAGAAGCCCATGTTGCGGTCCAGGAACCTGGGCCGGGTGAACACGTGGCCGTCGGGCAGGCCGTCGCGGCCACCGGGGACGGTGGGAATCTCGCCGTTGAAGGTGCGGCAGGCCAGGCCGGCTTCCATGGCCACAAGCATGGGCGCGGCCAGATCCCAGGGATGGAGCGTTCCTGGAACCGCGAAGTAGGTGTCCCCTTCCCCGGAAAGGATCGCGTGGACCTTGTAGCCGACGCCCCCCAGGAGGATGGCGTCGCCGCCGGGATGGAGGTCCACGAGCTTTCGTAGCGAAGCCCGGCGCGGAAGGGAGCGGGTGACCACCAGCCGTTCCCGTCGCAGGGGCTGGAAGGCGGCCAGCGGATGCATGTCACGGGACGAAAGATGCCCCCACACGGCCCCGCGCCCGGCCTCCGCATAGTAGATGCGATCCACCGCGGGCAAGGCGAGGACAGCGGCGACGGGACGATTCCTGTCCACAAGGGCCAGCTGGAAGGCCCATTCTCCCAGGTGCTCCACGAACTCGCTGGTGCCGTCCACGGGATCCAGGCTCCAGAAACGCTCGGCATCGGTGACCCCTTCGCCTTCCTCCGAGATCAACGGCACCCCGGGGAGCACGAACGGAAGCTCTCCCACGCAAAGCCGGTGCACGGCGCGATCGGCCTCCGTGACGGGATCGTTCGCCCCCTTCCACTGGAGGCCCATGCGTTCGTCGTCTCCCTGGCAGAATCCGGTCAGAATTTCCGACGCGCGACGGGCCAGGGGCAGGAGGGAGTGGGCGTGTTCGAATCGTTCCATGCATCCAAAGTTACCATCGCCCATCCTGGGATCCCGCAGGAACGGTTCCGGCGGTGGGAAGGTCCGGATGCCGCCGGCGAACCGAGCCGAGCACCTCGCAGAATCAGGGGCCGTGGACCTGCGACTGCTTGATGCGCTCGTCCAGCGTGGCGAGCCAAGCCTGCGCCCGCAACTGGCGAGGGATGTCCTCGGCCCGTTCCATGGACGTCACCACGTTGCGGAGCACCCGCGCACAGATTTCGTCCGCCCTCGCCGGCGAGAGGATCTTCTCGCGGGCGGCTTCCGGGACCTGCCCCAGGGCCTGCGCGAGTTCCCCGCGCGGGATCAACCGACCGCCGTCGAAGGCGTCGATCCACACCCTGCGCCCGTGCAGCATCGTACTGGCCAGAAAATGTCCGGGAAAGGCCACCCCTTCCACGTCCACGCCCACCCGCTTGCCCACCAGGATCAGTGCCGAGCAGAGCGTGATGGGAAGGCCCGTCCCATGCTCCAGGACCCAGGTCAGACTGGAATTGCGAGGTGCGAAGTAGTCTTCCATGTCGCCATGGAGCCCATCCTCCGAGAACAGGAAGCCCACCAGGGTCTCCAACTCGGGAACGGGATGCCGCGCGAGATACCGGCGGGCCCAATCGTCCAGGAGCCTCCGGGGATCACTGGTGCCGCCGTACACGGAAAGCAAGGTGGCCACCAGGCACAGGAACGACTCCAGCTCCGGTCCCTTGGAGACCCACCTCTGCCACCCGGCTTCCAACCATTCGGATTCCAATTCCAGGCGGCATGCCCCCAGACGCGCGCGCTGCTGGACGTTGAGTTCCAATCCCTCGGCTTCGAAATAGGCGTAGGGATCGGTTCCCAGTTCGCGCAACTTGGCAAGGATCGCCGCATGGACCACGGGCGAGTCGTCCTCCATCAAGGCCAGAAGATGCTTCCAGGGATTGGAGCCATCCATCCCTCCAAGCTACCATTCCGTCACCATGCCTGTCTGGTCAAAAACGGTTCTGCTCCTGATCGCCTCCAACATCTTCATGACCTTCGCATGGTACGCCCATCTGCGCAACCTCAGCCAGAAGCCCTGGTGGTTCGCCGCCTTGGTCAGTTGGGGGATCGCCCTTTTCGAATACCTCATCCAGGTGCCGGCAAATCGCATCGGATACCAGAAGATGGAGCTGGCACAACTGAAGATCCTGCAGGAGGTGGTCACCCTTTCGGTGTTCGTCCCTTTCTCGGTGCTCTACATGCACGAATCCCTTCGGCTGAACCACCTCTGGGCCGGCCTCTGCCTGGTGGGAGCGGTCTACTTCGCCTTCAGGTAGACGGGTCCAGGGAACGCGCCCTGCGTTTCAGAGCCCAGAAGCCGCCGCCGAGGACCGCGATCAGCACCAGCGCGGCAACCCAGGGGTGGTGCTGGGCCAGTCCTCCCAGAGCCTGGACCAGACCCAGCAGGGACAGGATCCAGACGAACGTCCCCGCGGCCAGGAAGAAGCAGAACACCCATCCGTTCATTCCCAGGATCCCCGCCAATAGGAAGACCCCCACCCGGGTTCCTGGTACCAGTCGGGCGGAGAAGACGGCCACGCCCCCCTTTTCCTGCACCTGACGCCGGATCCTGGCCATCCGGTCCTGGCCGATCCCCGCGAAGAGCCTCCACTGGAGCGCCTTTTCTCCGACGGCGAATCCCACCCACCACACCAGGATGTTGCCGACGAGAGTCCCGATCGTGATGGCCGGGAGAGCGATCCACCACTCCACGTGACCTGCCCGGGCCAAGGCGATCACCCCGACCACGGCCAGCTCCTCGGTGAAGCCGACCGCTGTGGAGATGGTCAGAAACTGTAGGATCCAGGGCAAGCCGGCAAGCTCGGCGAGCAGTCGATCCAACCAGAGCTGCATGGCCTAGAGGTGCTCGCGCACCTGGTCGGCGAGGTTCGAGAAAAGGGCGTCGGCCAAGGCGGATGTGCCGAGCTTGTCCCAGATGCGGTACTGATGGAACAGAAGTCGTCCCTTGCCGTGGGGCACCGATTGGATGTCGGCCCGGAATTGCCATTGTCCGTTGGCGGCGGCGAACTGGGCGAACCCAGCGTCGATCTTGGCTTCCGGGAGCCGGACCAGCGACCAAGCCGGCAGGAGGTCCGCGTAGACCTCGCCAGCGACGATGCCGGAAGGCAGGCGGGTGAATTGCGGCGACGGCGCCAGATAGTGGTAGCCCTCGCCACCAGCGGAAGCGGAAGGAACCAGATCCAGGGGATAGGTCAAGCCACCGTGCTTCTGGAGGAATCGCACGTCCTCGGGCTCCAATGCGGCGAAGACCACCACAAGTCCCGTCACGGCATCGTCCAGGAGCTCCTGGAGTCGTTTCGGGTCGAAGGTGCGCACCTGGTTGACCAGCACGGCACGGGCGTCCACGGTTCCCTTGCGGACCACGTCGTCAGGGAATTCGCCCAGGAAGCGGAACGCGTGGGCAGCGGCCTCCAGGTTGACGGCCGGCGGCACGTAGAAGGTCTCCTCCGTGCGGAACACGTCGCGCCCCTGCCGGGAGAGCTGCATATCGAAGGTGAAATGGCCGCGTTCGTCTCCCACGGGAAACTCGAACTTGCCGACCATGGAAATGCCGCCCTCCGAATGGGCGGGAAGCGATTCCTGGTGCCAGATGCGGTTGTTGTTGCCCTTCACGCGCAACAGCAGGCTGTATTCGCCCGGTGCGTTGTCGTTGGACATGTGGATGCGGATGGCCGCCGACTGCATGGTGTAAGGCGTGCGTACGGCCGCTTCGGCGATGACCCGCACCGGCCGGTTGTATTTGCGGAACAGCTCGAAACCCGGCTTTGGTTCGCCCGCGAATCCCACCAATCCACTGGAATGGGAGGGAGTGTCCGACCACTGGTTCACAAGCACTCCGCAACAACGCGGATTGATCGCCAAGGCATCCGCTTGGCGCAGGACCGCTTGGGCCCCCACCTGCTGGCATGCGGTGGCGAATCCGGAAGGAGTCCAGACCTCCTTGAGCCCCACCAGAGTGAGCTCCCCTTGCAATTGCTTGCAGATCTTCTGGATGGTCTCCACCCGATGGCTCTTCTCCGACCCCAGGGCTTCCAGGGTTCGCTCCGGATCCATCAGGGATGGACATCCCACCCGGGCCGCGAAGAACTTGCTTGTCCCGCTGCGGCTCTTGTGGACCTTCTTCCAGAACAACTGGTCGCCCAAACCTTCGTCCACCAGATCGGACGGATCCCTGGGGTGGAGATGCTTGGTCAGGAAGCTCTGCCTGTGGATGGACACAGGTGCCGGCAGACGGAAGCGGTGGATTTCCAGCTCCGTGGGAAGCTTCGCTCCGACCACGCAACCGTGAACGGGATCCTGGGATGGCGGATGCCCGATTTCCAATCGTGTTCCGGCGAAATGGGCGATGATGGTCCTCTGCGGATCCTTCCTCCCCCCCTTGGGAATCCCATCCTGGCGTGCCGCGACGACGGACTTCAGCCATTCTTCCTCGCGTGCCTGCAGCATGGCTCCGGGAAGATCGCCCCCCACGAAGGCGAGGATGTTGCCCATCCCCTCCTGGCGCAGGATCATGGTCGCAGCGGAAGCCACCGATACCGTCGCTGCCTGCGGAGTATCGGGCAACCCTCCGGCTCCCAGGTTCTGGATGACCAGAAGTCCAGCTTGCAGGGCGATGGTCACCAGGGATTCCGGCATGGGTGCCGAAGAAGGAAAGACCGTGTTGAAACCGGCCTCCTTCATGCGGTGGAATTCCGCCTTGGGATTGGCGTTGCTCAGGAAGCCGGCTTGGCCCGAGGCATCCCAGCGTACCCCGCGCACGAAGAAAGGGGCGTCGTTGAGGGAAATTCCCTTTTCTGTCCAGATGGGCGTGGAGAACCCGAAGGGGACCTTGATCCCAGGAGCACCATCCAGTGAAAATTCCAGGGAGTAGAGACTGGTTCCATCGGGAGACCAGGGCTTGGAATCCGGAACGTCGAACTCGAATTCATGTTCGTGGCAACCACCAGGCAAGGCGACTTCACGACGGAATTCACCTTTCTGCCCGTCTGGGGAGACGAATTTGACTCCGATCTGGACCTTCAGCGCCTGGAGGGACCGCATCCGCAACGTGGCTCGAACCCGATCGGTGGAAAAGTCCGCGCGAACCAATGCATCTTCCAGCACCGCACCCACCGCCACGAACACGCGCGGCGCGTCGTAGAGCACCGGCCCCAACTGCAACCCTTCTCCCTCGCCAGCCGTCCACACGCCTTTCTGGGAAGCGGCGATCTCCAGGCACAGAAGCAACGGCTTGTCGGAAGCGAAGGAGGTCAGATCCACGACCTGGGGCAACCAAGGTGCCAACGGCTCTCCGACGCGTTCCCCATTGGCCCAGACCACCACCGGCCCATTGGAACCGGAAACCTTGAGGAGAACTTGGCCATGCGCGCCGGGTTTTCCCGGGGGAAGGGTGGCGAACCAGCGACAGACCTCGGGCACCAAGTCGGCGGTTGCTCCCACGCTGGGAAAACTGGCCGCGACCACCTTGCCGATCTTGGTCGGCGCAGTGACGAATTCGGAGCTGGACGCCCCGCGCTGCAGGCTCCAGCCGCCCTCGATCTCCTGCCACTGCTTCATTGCCACGCTCGTTCCTCCATCGGCCCCGTCGAATGGCCGATCCGGGAAAGATAACGCACCTCAAGCCCGGGCAGCGAGCAGCCTTTCCACGTACTTGGCAAGAAGATCCACTTCGACGTTCACTGTCCTGCCCACCCTCCAGGTTCCGATGGTGGTCATCTTCGCCGTATGGGGGATGATGTTGACCTCCACAAGGTTCCCTTCCACCTCGGAAAGCGTGAGGGAAATGCCATCCAGGGCGATGGAACCCTTGGGAATGCAATACCGGACCAATTCCTTGGGCAGGCGCAATACCCACTGGGTGGACCCCTGGCGAGGAAGGGATCGAACCACGGTGGCGATTCCATCCACATGCCCCTGGACCCAATGTCCACCCATCCGCGTGGATGGCAACAGCGCCCGCTCCAGGTTCAGACGATCACCGGATCGGAGCTTTCCCAGATTGGTCACGGCCAACGTCTGGGCCACCGCCACCACCTCGTACCCTTGGGGGTGCAAGGCTTCCACGGTCAGGCAGACCCCGTTGTGCGCGATGGAATCACCCACCGCCAATCCTTCGCGCAACTGGGGCGCCAGGACCCGGAAACGGCGATTGCCTCCCTCCGCATCCACCCGTTCCAACTCGCCCAAGCATTCCACCAGGCCGGTGAACATCCTACCCCCCGAAGGTCCAGGTGATTCCCCAGCCGGCGCGGATGCCCAACGGGTTCCATCCGGGTGCCGGAGCCTGCATCTGGTCGAAGATGTTTTCCAGGCGCCACTGGATGGTGAAGCTCTTGATGCTGACGAGCGTCTCCACATCCGTCTGCGAAGACGACTGCAAGGACACTCCCCGGGCGAGGGAATCGGAGACCGGGATCCATGCCAGACGCTCGCCCCACATCCGGAGGTCCACATCCACGGAAAGCCGTACCCGGCCCTCCAGAAGCCCTCCCGACCAGCCCATGTTGGAACGCGAATGCACTTGCGCCCACCGGGGATCCTGGACGGATGGGGATTCTCCCGGCAGGGACCGCTGGGAATATCCCCAACTGGTTCGGGCATGCCAACCGGAACGCTGCAGAAGCATTCCTCCCTCGGCCGACCACCCCAGGACAACGCCGGCATTCGTGTTGGTCATGGCCGGACGACGTTTGTCCAGGCGCCCCACCACGGGCACGGAAGAGGGCTGCCAAGCATCCTGGATGGAAAGGAACGCACCACCGGCATCCAAGGTGAGGAATCTCGCCGGACGCCAACGGAGACTGGTTTGAGCAAGATCCGTCGCCTCGGGGTCCATGTCCTGGCGCTGGATGGTCTGGAGGAGAGGGTCGGCGCGAAGATTGGTCTCGGAGGGAAGACGATTCTGGCGAGCCCATCCCAACTGGACGGAGACCGGACCCGCGGAATCCCCAAAAGTCCCCTTGGCGTTGCCGTCCCATGCCCCGATGACGCGCCCGTCGGAAGCGGACAACCGCGTGGCACCACCCTCGGTGGTCAGTGCGAAGCTTCCAGCTCCCCAGGAAAGCGATAGCGCCCCTCGTTGGAGGTCCTCGTCGATCGTGGGAAGAGCGGAAGGAGCGTTCTGGCTGCCGGAACGGAGGGCGTACTGGAACCTGGGCCCCACCTCCAGGGATCCGATCCGCCGGAGGATTTCGCCTTCGCCATCCAGATGGTCGATACGCCCCTCGGACATGCGCGGCAACCCGACCGCCGGCAGGACGGCCCAGCGCCAGTCCTCGGCGATGTCGCGAACCGAAGCTCCCAGCCGCCAGTCCGGATCCTGGAAGACCCATCTTCCGAAGAATCCCGATCGCGCCTGGGAGGCGTCGAACACCGGACGATCCGCATCGTTCCATTCCTTCTGGGGATCGGGTTGTCCCCGACGCAGGTCGGTCCAGGTCCACCCCAGATCGAACCGGGAACGGGCGCTTGCGCGGGAAATCACTCCCTGCCACTGGACGTCGTCCTGGCCCGCACTGCGACCGTGCGAGGGAAGTTCCGCCCGACCGCGGCCGAAGGACCCCTGGAACATGTCCTGGATCTGATCGCGGTACAGCCAGTGCCGGGACTGGGCCGAACGGGTTTCCATGGCCACCGAGAGAGCCCAAGGGCCGGTGAGGGCACGATTGAACTCCATCCCGAACCGATAGGAAGCCAGGGCTCCCCGGTAGAATTCCAACGCGGTGGAGGGAGTATCGGAAGCCACGGGCACGGGAACGATCCTGTGGGTGCGACGGCCTTCCAGACCGCTGCGCGGTTCCTTTTCCACCCCAATCCCGGAAAATGGCCCCCCGTCGCCTGCACCCGCGAGGGATGGCCCGTCCCAGGCTTGCCGAGCCGGAGGAGGTTCGGTCAGGAGTCCGGGCCACCGCGCCCAGGACTCCCACATGCCGTCGAGTTCGAAGATCGATCGCCAGGGAACATCGGTCTGACCCTCGCGGAAGGCCTGGTCCAGAGCGGTTCCGGGCGCCTGCGACCGCACGGGGATGTCCCAAGCGGGCAGGGAATCCGCCAAAGGCCGTGTTCGAACGGAATCCGTCCGCTTGACCGCCATGCTGGAATCCGGCTTGGATGCGGCCCCGGACGGAAGAGAATCGAGGGTGGCCTGGAAGAGCCCGGTCAGGGCCAGGATTTCGATCAAGATTCCAGCACCCACTGGTTGAGCCGCCGTTGGAATTCGACCATCGTGGCTGGCCGTTCGTCGAGGTTTCTGGAAAGACAGTCCAGCAGGAGTCCGCGCAGGCGGTCTCCGTTGCGGTAGGGGATCTTGGGGATCTGGGGCTCGATGTCGGCCAACGCGGCCAGTCCCCGATCGTCCACGTCGATGTTCACGGAGGCGCGGGCTTCGAACGGGTTGTGGCCGGTGAAGGCCGTGCAGGCCAGGACCGCCAGCGAAAAGACGTCGGTGCGCTGGTCCAGCCGGTAGTAGCTGCCCAGGAGCTGCTCGTAGCTCATGAAGGTCTGCGTACCGGGCACCTGCATGTGCATGTCCCCCACCACGTCTTCCACATGGGTCCACCGCGCCGAACCGAAATCCGTGAGATAGGCCTCGTCGCCCCGCATCAGGATGTTGGTGGGCTTGAGATCGCAGTGGATGATGCCGCGGAAGTGGAGTTCCCCCACGATCCCGGCGATCTGGACCACCTGGATCACCCGCTTGACCAGCTCCTTCTCGTCGCTTGGGCGACGTCTCCAGCGCAGCGAGATGTCCTCGCCGTCCACATGCTCCATGATCATGTACAGGTGGCGCGGCTCCCCCGCCTTGCGGCCGAAGAATCCGAAATCCAGCATCTTCACCACGTGGGGGGCGTTCTGCGACGACAGATACAGGTTGTAGCCCATTTCCGTCAGGAACAGTCGGACGTTGGAGTTGTTCAACACCGGATCCGGAGTCCGGTAGATGGTGGGCCGCAACACCCGCAGGACGGCCTTGCGGACGCCCTTTCCGGGAATGTTGACCTCCGGCAGCAGGAAGACGTCGCAGAAACCGCCCGAGCCGAGCCATTTCTCGATGCGGATGTTGGGATCGTAGGCCCGGAAGTCCCTTTCCAAGGTCCGCACGTAGACCTCGAACTCCTCTCCCCGCTCCGGGCATCGGAAGGAAGAGGGGGTCAACAGGGTGGAAGTCTCGTCGCGGCCAGGCGGTACCTGCGGATCCGCAGGTGGAGGCGTCGTCGGGACATCCCCTTCCATCCCCAGCAGGGAGCGGATCGGTTTCATCATGAAGTCCATATCTGGACCCAAAGAATAAATCCCGTTCGGGCCGACCACCCCCCCTCGATCCCACGGACCGGAAACTTGTGGCTGTCGCGGTTGCCACGGACCCCTCCCCCGCCATGCGCTGGAAAAGGGAAAATCTCCCTGGCGCGACGGAAACCGGAAAGGGTATGCTCAGTGCGTGAACGGCGAAGAATTGGAAACATTCCGTCAGCTGCTGGACGCGGAAGTCGACCTCGTCGAAGGAATGGCCGAATCCCAGACGGAAGGGCTGGAGATCCTGCGCGCGCGCTTCGTGCACGAGGAATTCCTCCGCATGGTCCAGACAAAGCGCGAGGGGATGGAACGACTGGCCCAGAGCCGCGAGGCGATGCGTCCGTTCACCTCGGCCTGGATCCAGGCCAGGAACCAATCCGGTTTTTCCGATCCCGGAGTGGAAGCCTCGCTGGATCGACTCCGCATGGCGTTCGACCGGGTGCGAGCGGCGGAAGACGAGATCGAGGCCATGGCAACGGCGTATCTCGCCCGGGTCGCCGGGGATTCAGGATCCGTCGAGGAACGGATCCGCCTCCACCGTAGCTGGACGTGATCGAGGAAGTCCGTTTTCCCGAGCAGATCCCGGAGGCCCTGAAGCCGGTCTTCGCGTGGTTCGAGTCCCATGTGGAACGCCTGTCCCAGGCCTATTCCACCCTGGAATCGCGCATCGTCGAGCTCGATGGAGAGCTGGAAAAGCGCAACGCCGAACTCGAGAGCCTGCTGGACAGCCTCCACGACGGGGTCCTGATGGTGGACACCTCGGAACGGGTGACCATGGTCAACGGCAGAGCCGCCCAGATCCTGGGACTGGATCCCCTGGAGGCGGTGGACCAATCCCTGTGCGAGATCTTTCCCACCCAGAAGGATTTCACGGATCCGCTTCTGCACAGCCTGCAGGAAGGGGTGCCACTTCGATGGGTGGAGGTTGTCTGGATGCGGTCGGCGGAAACTCCCGTTCCCATCGGACTGTCCACCTCGCCGGTGCGCGACCCCTCGGGACGCCGCCTGGGAGCGGTGGCGAGCTTCCAGAATCTGACCCACCTCAAGCAGATGGAGCGGGAACTGTCGCAGACCCGCACGCTCGCCGCCCTGGGCCAGATGGCCGCCACGGTGGCCCACGAGATCCGCAATCCCCTGGGAGGGATCGGGGGATTCGCGCGACTTCTGCAGAGGGATCTATCCTTGGACGATCCCCGTCGCGGTCTTTCGGATCGGATCATCGAAGGCGTCGGACAACTCAACAAGATCGTGACCAATCTCCTTGCCTACACGAAACCCATGGGCACCCAGCTTGTCGAGGTGGAAATCGAACCTTGGCTTGACGATCTGGCGGAGTGGATCCGGGCGGAAGCGTCCGACCACGACGTCCGGGAGGTCACCGTGGAGATCGAAATCGAGCCTCGCGTGCGCATAGCCCGCTTCGACCCCGAAAAGTTGCGTCAGGTCGTGTTGAATCTCGCCCTGAACGCCCTGCAGGCGCTTCCCGGGCACGGCACGATCCGCCTGAGCGCCCGTCGCGCACCCGGCATCCTGATCCTTGGAGTCCAGGATGACGGAATCGGAATCCCTCCCGAGACGATCACGGAAATTTTTAATCCATTTTTCACAACCAAGGAAAATGGAACCGGACTCGGCTTGGCCATCGTGCGCAAAATCGTCGAGCTCCATGGAGGTAACCTTTTCGTGGAAAGCCAACCAGGCTCCGGTACCCGCTTCGACATACACCTTCCGCAACCGATCCAGGACTGAATGGCACGCATTCTCATCGTTGACGACGAAGCGCTGATGCGCGACATGGCCGCCGAGAGCCTTCGACGGCGCGGTCACGAAACCGTGCTGGCGAAGAACGTCCCGGAAGGACTTGAAAAATTCGACGCATCGATCGCGCTCGTCCTCTCCGATTACAAGATGCCGGGCATGACGGGAATGGACCTCCTGAAGAAGATCCGGGAAAAGGATCCCGAGGTGCCCTTCGTGATCATGACCGCCCACGGAACGGTGCAGGTGGCCGTGGAGGCCATGCGCCATTCCGCTTGGGACTTCCTGGAAAAGCCGTTCGATCCGGACGTTCTGGAAATCACCGTCGACCGGGCGCTGGAGGTGCGGCATCTGCGCCAGGAGAATCTCCGGTTGCGCGAAGCCCTGGACGAACGCTTCCGGATCGTGGGAGCCAGCGGGGTGCTGCGCTCGGTGCAGGCACTGATCACGCAGGTCGCGCCCACCCGCACCACAGTGCTCATCCAAGGGGAGTCCGGGACCGGCAAGGAGCTGGTCGCCAGGGCCATCCACGATTCCTCCCCGCGCGCGGATCGACCGTTCGTGAAGGTCAACTGCGCGGCGCTTCCGGAGTCGCTGTTCGAGAGCGAACTCTTCGGCCACGAAAAGGGCGCCTTCACGGGCGCTCTCAAGAGCCAGCGCGGCAAGTTCGAGATCGCCGACTCGGGGACCTTGCTCCTTGACGAGATCTCGGAAATGCCCCTGCCCATGCAGGCCAAGCTCCTGCGCGTCCTGCAGGAACGCGAGATCCCCAAGATCGGATCGGAATCGGAGATCCCCGTCGACGTGCGGATCATCTGCTCCACCAACCGCGATCTCGCCCACGAAGTGGAGGCCGGGAAGTTCCGGGCCGACCTCTTCTACCGGTTGAACGTGATCGCCATCCACGTGCCGGCCCTGCGCGAACGCAAGGAGGACATCCCGGAACTCGCCCGCTGGTTCCTGCAACGCTACAATCGCGAGAACGGCTTCTCCGTGGAAGGCTTCTCCGAATCGGCCCTGGATCGTCTCCGCACCCATTCCTGGCCGGGCAACATCCGGGAACTGGAGAACGCGGTGCAGCGTGCCGTGGTCCTCACCCAGTCGGGCACCATCCAGGTGGCCTCCCTGGGGCTGGATCCGCAATCGCGACCGACGGCCCAACAGGCGCCATCCGCCGCCCCGCCCCCCACGGCTCCGGAATTGGACCCGAGCCAATCGATCACCATCGGCGAGATGGAACGCCGGATGATCTTCGCGAGTCTGGAGCGTCTGGGAGGCAACCGCACCCGGGCCGCCGAACAACTGGGAATCTCCATCCGGACACTGCGCAACAAGTTGCGCGAATACCGCGGCGAACCGCTTGGGGAGGATGATGACGAATCCTGACCCCCGCGACCAGCGCATCGCCGAACTGGAGGCCCGGCTGGTGGAGGCGGAAGGCCGTCTCCAGCGGCAGGAGGAATTCTTCCAGATGGCCGTCCACGACCTCCGTTCGCCGCTTTCCGCCATCGTGGTGTACGCCGAACTCCTGATGAACAGGGTGATGGGCGATTTGGACAACCGCCAGCTGGAGCCCATCCGGACCATCCACCGCAACTGCAACAACCTCATCCGCATGGCCGAGGACGTCCTGGCATCCGCCAGGGTGCGGGCCGGCGCGGTGGCTCCGCGGTTTTCCCCGGTGGAGATCACCGACTGCGTCCGCGAAGCGGTACGGAGCCTGCAGGGCCTCGCCGACGCCAAGCAAGTCAAGATCCGTCTGGCACCTCCCCCCGAACCCATCCAGCGCAAGGCCGACCAGGACTTCCTGACCCGCGCCTTCTCCAACGTGCTGGGCAACGCGATCAAGTTCAGCCCGCACGGCGGCGAGATCCGCATCGATCTGTCCACGGACGAGAACCAGATCCGCATCGCCTTCACCGACCAGGGCCCCGGCATCTCGCCGGACAAACGCGAGGAAGTCTTCCAGAAGTTCCGCCGCGGCGACGCGGGGAACGTGGCCGGGCACGGCCTGGGCCTTTCCATCGCCCAGTACTTCATCGATCTGCACGGCGGCCGCATCCTCATCGAGGGCGTCCGCGGGCGTGGCTCCACCTTCCTGGTGGGCCTGCCCATGGACCCCAAGTAGAGCGCGATCCCCCTTCATCCCCGCAGCGTCATCAACGCGCACGAGGCGAGCACCACGGAAAGCCCCGCGATCTGGTGGACGGGCATGGTTTCCCGCAGCATCGCCGAGGCCAGGAAGGGAAGGACCGCCGGGCCGACCAGCGAAAGCACCGAGGCGCGCACCGGACCGACCCGCGACAATCCCGCCTGCGACAGGAACGACGGAACCACGGTACCCACCACCACCAGGCCCGCGAGAGGCCAGAGGATGCTGGCGGATGGCCGCAGCACCTGGACCGGGTCCCCAGTGGAAATGGTTTCCACCAGAGCGGGCAGGGCGGCGGCGACCATGCCCACCGACGTGCACAGTCCCGAGCCGAGCCTTTCCTGGAGCTTCCCGACACCCACCACGAAAAGGGCCCAAGCCACGGCTCCTGCCAGGATCAGGCCGACGCCGACCGGATCGGCGAACGGCCTCCCCTCGTCGCGCCCGACCAAGGCCAACAGCATGCCCAGGTAGCAGACCACCACGGAGACCATGACGGTCCTGGAAGGGCACCTGCGCAGGGAAACGGCCACGAACAGGATCACGAAAGCCGTGCTCGCCTGGACGAGGATCCGCTCCAATCCTGCGCTCGTGCGGCCCAGTCCCGCGAAATTCAGCCGTGGAGCCAGCCAGAAACCCCACAATCCCAGAAGGAACATCTTCGCGACATCCTTCCACCGTCCACGATGGCCAAGCAGGATCCAGGCGATCACGCCCAGGTAGACCGGCGCGGACCAGACCAGGCGCATGGTCAGGATCTCGCCGGAATCGATCGATTCCAGCATCATCCGCTTCACGAACAGGCTCTTGGTGGAATAGAGCACGGATCCGGCGATGACAAATAGTGTCGCGATCGCCCCTCCCCGCCCGGGGAGGACCTCCTTCTGGGACTCCATGATTTCTCTCCTTCTCGATGTTCGCGACTCGACGATCGGGCGGACGGCGCGGGCAAAGACGAAAAGGCCCGCATCCCTCGCTGGGAGCGGGCCATCGCCTCGTGTCTACCGTTCTACCGGCTTCCTACCGGTCCCGATCGACAATGGCTACGCCGCCCCCGTGGAGTGGAATCCAACGGTGGGTTCGCTTGGAGGCGAATTTCGGCGAAGTGGACATTGCCATGCAATTGAACATACTGCATCCACGCTTCGGATGCAATCCCCACGAGAAACCTAGACGGGTTTCTTCGCGTTGGTGAGGTCGAGCAGTCCCGCCATGGGAATGCCCACCCAGTCCGGTCGATGGGACAGTTCGTAGCGAAGCTCGTAGAAGGCCTTCTCCAGCTCGAACAGGGAAATCAATTGGTCGGAAAGGGCCGCATCGGCGGGAAGGAACGGCTCACCCCCGATTTCGCCCTCGTAGGCGGTCCGGAATGCTTGCCTGGCCAGGTTGCGCCACTGGTTGGCGATCGCCTCGCCCTTGGCACCCGCACCTTCGGGAAGTCCTGCGCGCGCGGCATAGTCGAAGGATCGCAGCACTCCAGCCACGTCCTTGGCCACGGAGGTCTTCCGCCGACGCTCCTCCACGGGCCTGGCAGGTTCGCCTTCGAAATCGATGATGAAGAATCGTTCCCCATTCCAGAGGACCTGCCCCAGGTGGATGTCCCCATGGATGCGCTGGCGATGGCATAGCCCGGAGGGAATCTGGGGAGCCTTGATGCGGCGCAGGAGGTTGGAGGTCCGAAAACGCAGGAGCTGGGCCAGGCCGGAAGCCGCCGGATCCAGCTTCGCGCCTTCCAGCTCCGCAAGGACATTGCGGGCCAATGCCAGCGCCAACTGGGCCAGGGCCTTCAGATCGGGAGTGCTCAGAGGTTGGGTGCCGGGAGTCTCGCCGGCGGCGAGCACACGGTGGAGTCTGGCGAGGGAAACGCCCAGGCATCCCCAAGGTCCGTAATCCACCTCATGCCCCCGAACCACCGCATCCACCTGCCGACGCGCGAGATCCCAACCTGTGCCCTGGTTGGGAACCATGTCCTGCACGGAAAGGAGCGTGGCCTCGCCGAAGGAGCCGCACGCGTTGATGACCCCCCGCAGCACCGGGGTCAGCGGGAACTCCGCCTGGGTCAGGAAACGGCAAACTTCCACATCCAGGTTCTCGCCGTGCTGGAGACGACGGTACACCTTGACGAACATCCCACCGACGATGGCCCAGGAATTGGTCTGGTCGGTGGAACCCATGGTGAATTCCCCCTTGCGGAAGGAGAAATTCGATTCCAGGTGGATCTTGAGTTCGAGGTCGCCCGGATGGTGGCTGCGCCCGAAGGCCTCCAGGAGCCGTCGCCATCCTTCCTCGATCGACAGGGCGTCCACCACGGGGCGCCCCTCGATCTGGCCGATCGCCTCGCCAGGGCAGTCCTGGCAAAGCAGGAGAGGCAGGAGGTAGTCTTCGTCTTCCCCAACCTCGTAGATCACCTTCAGGACAGCCACGACCAGGGCGGAATCGACCACGCAGGTGGAGGTCACCTGGACGGAGGAGATCGAACGCCCTTTCCCCGAAAACCACCTTTGGGAGCCCAGAAACCGCATCCAAGCCTGGGGAGCGATGGATCGCGCGACCGTACGCGTATCCAACCTGGCCTCGAAGGAACTCACTTGGCGGCGGCCGTCTTGGACTTGGATTTCGGTTTGGCTTCCTTCGTGCCCTCCGCCGAAGCCTTGGCGGCTGGCTTCGCGGCAACGGCGGGCTTCGCGGCGGCAACGCGTTGCTTGCGGAGATCGTCGAGGAGTTTCTGACGCAACCAATTGCGCCTGCGGAACTCGTTGCGATGCTCCTCGCAGAAGCGGGGATACACGAACTGCTTGGGGAAGATCTTGACCGTGTAGTTCACCCCGCACCCATCCAGTTCGCATACCCAGGACTCTTCCACCACCTCGATGAACTCGTGCTGGTAGGTCTTGTTGTTGGAATCACCGGGTTCGGGGGACTTCTTGGTCTTTTCCCGTTGCTTGACGTCGCGATGCAACTCGCAGTATTTGGCGATGGGGTGTCCCCAGAATTCCTTCCCACAGTACTGACAGATCTTGAGCTTGATTCGTTTCTTTTTTTTGTACTTAGGAAGTTGCACCAAACACTCCTTGCGGGCTTGCGGGGCCCCCGGGGGGGGTGCGGGACGCACTTCCCCCAGCATGCACTTCAATGAACCCAAATAATGCGGACTCGCCGCCATCCCGTCAAGGGACCTTCCACGAGCTGGACCAAACTCTTCGCATCGCCATCGGGGCCGTCGGCCGCTGGAAGCGACGCACCG
The DNA here is from genome assembly GCA_035352895.1 of Fibrobacteria bacterium. Taxonomy (GTDB): domain Bacteria; phylum Fibrobacterota; class Fibrobacteria; order UBA5070; family UBA5070; genus UBA5070. The sequence goes on from DAOPYN010000041.1 coordinate 17,454, forward strand.
AAAAGGCCATGGGCCAGTACGTTCCGTCCGAGGAACTCACGCGCAAAGCCTCCCTGCTGGAGGCCCGGGCCCGGGCCCTGGTCGCGTCGGGAAGCCTGCCGACAGGCACGCATCGACTGGATCTGACTCTTTGGCTGGAGGACGGCCCCCTCCAGGAAACCGTGGACCTGGACCCCGCCACGGCACCTCGGATCCAAGCCGAGCGCTGGTTTTCCCAGGCCAGGAAGTGGCGGCGAGCGATTCTCCACCAGACGACCCGGCGCACCTCGCTGGAGGAGGAATTGCTCCTCGCCTCGCAGTGGCAGGACAGATTCGCGCTCTGGCAGAGCCCCGAAACAGACGCGAAGACCGCCCGCCAGGCCCTGCGCGAGCTGGAAAACCTCAGGCGGAAGCTGTTGTGCCGCGGACTGTGGCCCCAACCTCCCGGCAAGCGCGACGAACCCCGCCCCCTGGGACCGATCCGCTGGGACCTGGAGAACGGCTGGTACGCCTTGGCGGGAAAATCCGGAACGGAAAACGATTTCCTCACCACCCGTCTGGCCCAGCCGCACGATCTCTGGTTCCATGTGGCCAATGTTTCCGGCGCCCATGTGATCCTGCGCTCGCCGGATGGGAAACCGCGCACACCGCCACCAACCTGCCTGGAGCAGGCCGCCGGGTTGGCGGCATGGCTGTCGCGTTATCGGGCCCAGGAGAAAGTGGAGGTTCGATTCACGGAACGCAAGCACGTCCGCAAGCCCCGCAAGGCACCTGCGGGCACGGTCCAGATGGACCAGTCGCGTTCGATCCTGGTCCGTCCCCAAGCGCCACCCCGCTTGGGCCTCTAGCCGGCTCCCAAGCCCAGCAACGTGTCGATCAGGCGCATGCTGCGCTCCCTCTCCAGGAAATCGTCCACCCAGAGAGGATCCACCTTCGCTGCCGCGGAAAGGGCTTCGGCCACCGAGGATTGCCGATTGTAGGGGCCCCAGGCCAAGCCTCGGAACCCGGGATGCCCTTCCCCGCGGAAAGGTTGGCGCTGCGCCCGCAGGAGGCGGACCTTCCTCCAAAGGGTCTCCTGCCGGGACCTGGTTGGCCAAACGGCCAATCCTTCGGGGGACCAGGTCGAGTCCAATTCCATCTTGACCTGGGTGGAGCCAGGTCGTGCCAGCAGTTCGTCCAGCCGGACCTTCACCCGACCTTCCAGGCGTTCGGCCTGGGAATCCAGACCGCAGGAGCGCGACACCGCGGCCGCATCCAGAAGCCGCATCGCCCACGGCAGGAACCGACGCGCCACCGGATGGCTCTGCGCCACCTCCTGCCAACGTCGCGACAAGGAACCCGCTTCGAGGTCCACGGACTCAGGCCTGGGGAGCGGGGAGGCGGGCGGCCAGTTCCGCGAGGGTCTCGCGTAGACGAAGATCCGATTCGGACAAGTGGGCCTTCAAGGATTCGGCGAAACCACCAAGCAGACGCTCCAGAGCCTCCAGAAGGGCCTTCTGGGCCGCCCGGGGATCTTCGGCTCCATCCTTTTCGCCTTCGCGGGCGAACAGGGCCAATCCGGCCTGGAGTTCCTGGGCGCCGTTGGTGAACAGCTCCACCGAGGAGGAAAATTCGACCTGGTTGGCGCGCAGCGAGGTGGACGCCTCTTCCAGACGATCCTTGGCGGCGTCCAATGCGGCCGCCAGAGGAGCCACCACCTGACCGTGCCCGGTCAGCGCCTGGGCCAGGGGCGAGAGCGAGCTGCTCAGATCGGAAGCCAGCCGCTGGAGGCTCTCCAGGGCCTGATCCAGAGCCTGGCCGGCACGCTCGCGGCTCTCCTCGGCACGCGCGCCGGATTCCGACAATTGCTGTCCCACGCGACCCACCGCCTCCGCGACCTGCCGTCCCACGTCGCCGCGCAGATGTCCAGAATCCCGCACGGCCATGGCCAGCTCCTCGAGCTCCGGATGGGGAGCGGGGCGCGCGGCGGACTCCTGCGCGATGCGGACGGGAAGGTCGCGGGACATCGATTCCAGGGCGGCGTTCGCGGAATCCAGGGCGATGGCGATGGATTCCAGGAGAGCGAGCCCTTCCAGCTTGGACTGGATGGACTCCAGCGCCTGGATCTGGACAGCGCCTTCGCGCTCCCGGGCTTGGGCCCGGACCAGGGAATCCCGGTGGATCTCCTGCTGGAGCCCGGACAATTCCCGAATCCCCGTAGCGAGTTCCTCCAGCTTCGCCACCAACGCATCCTGGGCGGTGGCATCCGGGACGGGAAGGGAACGCGCCACTTCCTGGCCCACCAGCTCGGCGGTCCGTTCCGCACTGGAAGCCAACGTACGGACGACCTCCGCGGAACCCTGCGAGACGACGGACGGAATCTTGGCGATCTCCGTCTGGATCTGTTCGACCGCCATCTGCGTGGAAGCCACCACCGCCTGGGAGGCCTCCGTCGCACTCCGGGAAATCGCACCTGGAATCCGGGCGACCTCGGCGGCAACCTTCCCGACAGACGTTTCCACGGCGTCCACGGCTTGCTTCAAGGAGGCGGCCGCGGACGTCGCATTCGCCTCCATCCGACCGGCGAAAGTCTCCTGGCCACGAGCCAACCCTTCCAGACCCGCCTCCAGCGTCTGCCTGGCCTGGGCCTGGGCCTCCGTCTGGCGAGCCATCTGCTCTCCCAGACCTTCTCCCAGCCGACGCACGCTTTCACGGACGCCTTCCATCGCCTCCCTCAAAGGCGAGGCGGAGACTTCGTCGGCGATCCGACCCGGCAAGGCGTCCAAGGCCGTGCGCAGATCCTGGAATGCCTGGAGGACAGCCACCTCGTTGGCGTCCTTGCGAGGGTCCGCCGACCAGGCTTTCCGGAAGGCGGCGGCAGCCAGGATCAAGGCGACCGCGGAGAGCATCAATTCGATCCAGTTCATCCTAGATCCCTCGATAGAATGGGATGTAGCGCGCCCAGAACGCGCTGCAGATTGGCTTGGCGGGCGAGGAGGCGCACCCCTGTCAGGTGCGGCGACGAGACCGTACGAGCCAAGATGTGGTGCGGGCTGGGATGCGATACGCCCGAGGCTATTGAGGGATCTAGGATCATGATTCAGCTCCGGTGGAGGTATGCGCAAGCGCGCGCAGGTGGATCTCCCAGCGACTCTGGGACAGCCAGACCATGGCATCCACCAAGGCCTGGGCGTGGTCGATCAAGGCCAGGGCGAATCCCTGGAAACCGTCGCGGCGCGGTCCGCTCCAGGGACGCGCCGCCAGAAGGTGCAACGACTGCCGGCTGGAAGCCGAGAGCTTTTCCCAGCGACCCGCCATGGCCGAACAGAAACCGTCCTCGGCGTTTTTCCCCAGGCTGGAACGCCAGGATTTCAGGCGTTCGGACTCCGTGGGTCGGAGACCTTCGGCAAGGCAAGCTCCCATCCTCTGCCCGTTGGAGGCGGGACGTTCCAGCCACTGGCGACTGGCGAGGTCGTCCAGGTGGTCGGCGCGACTCTGGCACTGGACCAGCACCCGTTCGATGTCGGCGACCAGCTCGCGGAAGCACAGGAGGAAGATGGCCCGCAGGTCCTTGCGGGCGCCCTTTCCCACGGTGATCCATGCAGTGGTGTCGCGGCGATAGAAGCCGGCCTCTTCCATGCGCCGCCCCAGGACGGGCTCGCCCAAGCGGTCCGGGAGCTCGCCGCGCAGGACGTCCAGGCGGTCGATCGATTCCCTGCGCAAGGCGGAAAACCTCGTGGACAGGGCGCCGAGAAGCTCCGCGTGTCCTTCGGAACCCGGCGAATCCCCGGTATCCAGGAGCCCACGCAGCACCACGGCGTGGCCGGGATCCATCCGCCGGGAAAGTCCATCGAAGACATCCTCGTCGGCCAGCACGGGAACCTGCGGCCGCGACATGCTCAGCGCGGCCAGGCTGTCGCGCAATCTCCCGACGATCGGATCGATGGCTGGTCTCCTTGGTGACCCCATTGGACACAATGGGGGGTGGATCCCCCGGCGGAATCGCCGAGGAGCCCCTAAAAGGTAACGAAGGAGCGCATCGGCCCGGAATGGAGTAGATTTCCCCGTTCTCGTCATTTCAACGTTCCCGTCATCTCGTGGAGACTTCCGATGTCCGGTCATAGCAAATGGGCCACGACCAAGCGTAAAAAGGCCAAGATCGACGGCGCACGCGCCAAGGTCTGGAACCGCATCAACAAGGAACTCACCGTCGCCTCGCGCATCGGCGGCGACGATCCCGAAGCCAATCCGCGCCTGCGCCTGGCCGTCGGCAAGGCCAAGGCCGCCAACATGCCGGCCAAGAACATCGAGACCGCGATCCTCAAGGGCGCGGGCAAGCTGGAAGGCCAGACCTACGAGGAAGTGGTCTACGAAGGATACGGTCCCAACGGCATCGCGATCATCCTGGAATGCATGACCGACAACAAGAACCGCACGGTGGGCGAACTGCGCAACCTGTTCGCGAAGAACGGCGGGAACCTCGCGCAGGACGGCGCCGTGGCCTGGATGTTCGACCAGAAGGGCAAGGTCTCCGTGCAGGCTCCCAACCTCACCGAGGACGAAGCCACGGAACTGGCCATCGACTGCGGCGGCGACGACGTCCAGCTGGGAGACGAGTGCTGGGAGATCTACACCGCCCCCGAGGACCTGGCCCAGGTGGCCAAGGCCGTGGAAGCCAAGAAACTGGTGGTGTCGGAAGCCGAATTCGTGCGCATTCCCAAGACCCCCACGATGGTCTCCGACGAGGACGCACCCCGGGTCCAGAAGCTCCTGGACATCCTGGACGACCACGACGACGTGCAGAACCTCTACACCAACGTGGAATTCTCCGAAGCGGCCATGGCCGCGATGGAATAAACCTACGTGCGCATCCTGGGCATCGACCCGGGAAGCCTGCATTGCGGATACGCGCTCCTCGAGGACCTCGGGGGGCGCTTTCCGTTGGTGCGCGAAGCGGGGGTCTGGCATCTGGGCGATCGCGTCCCCCTCCCCCGACGGCTGGCCGATCTCCAGGAGCGACTGGAACTCCTGCTGAAGGCCCACAAGCCCCAGGTGCTCGCCATGGAAGAGAGTTTCGTCCACAAGAACATCCACACCGCGATGGTGCTTGGCCACGCCCGGGGAGTGGTTCTCGCCTCTTCCGCCCGCGCGGGCCTGGATGTCTTCGAGTACGCACCCAGCTCCATCAAGCAGACCGTGGCGGGATCGGGCAGAGCTTCCAAGGAGGCCGTGGCCGACATGGTCCGCCGCCAGCTGGGGATGTCGGCCATGCCGGATTCGGCCGACGCCAGCGACGCCATGGCCATCGCGCTGGCCCACCACCTGCGGGCCTCCTCGCCCCTGTCCGCCCAGAGCCCGGGTCCCTCCCACCGCAAGACGAAATTTGACTTGGAAGGCTATCTGGCGCGGATCGGACGCAAGGCCTGATCCGCAAGCGGAGATGTTCCGTTCGTCTTGAGGAGGTGGCGAAGCCGCCGTCTCGAAAGGCGGGCGGAACATCTGGAGTGATCGGCGTTAGGACTCGCTCCGGAACAGAATCTGTCGGATGGTGTCCACCACCCCACCCTGGTCGTTCCCGAGCCGGGTCCGGAACCGCGCGACCTCCAGGATCCGCGGATGCGCGTTGGCCATGGCGAAGCTCCAGTCGGCCTGGCCCATCAGTTCCAGGTCGTTGAGGTAGTCCCCGAAGACCATGGTGCGCGAGCGGGGGATCCCCAGACTCTCCTGCAGGTGGGCCAGCGCCACGCCCTTGTCGGCGCGCCTGTGGGTGATGTCCAGCCACGGAACGCCCGCCACGGCGATCTTGAATTCGCCCGCCCACCGCACCACATGCGGAAGGGTGTGCTCTTCCGCGCCGCGAAAATCGCAGTAGGTGACCTTGAGGACGTCGTCCTGGACCTCCATGAGGTCCGGCACGATCTCCACGCGACGGTAATACGACCTGACCGCGGCCAGGAAGGTTTCGTCGGGATCCTCCAGGTAGGCTGCGTCCTTCCCGCACAGCAGGAGATGCGTGGAGGGAAGCGTGCGCCCCAGTCGCAGGAAACGGTGGGCGTCCTCGAGCGGAAGGGTCTCCAGATGCAGTCGACGCCCGGCCTGCATCGCCAGGGTGCCGTTCTCGGCCAGGATCACGATGCGGTCGGCGATGGGCTGGAACATCTCCAGCAGGTTCCAGTACTGGCGACCGCTGGCCACGGCAAACAGGATTCCCCGCCGGTGCAGATCCCGCTCCAGTTCCCAGAAGCCGTCGGGGAGCCGATGCTGGCTGTCCAGAAGGGTCCCATCCATGTCGGTGACCACCAGGCCGATGTCGGGAACGGATGGCTCTACGATGTGCATCGCTCCTCCTTTGCCCGGTTCCCCCACCGCCACTGGGATCCGGATCCGTACAACGAAAAGCGGCGACCCTTCCGGATCGCCGCTTCCCTGCTCAAGAGGTGCCACCCGGATTCGAACCGGGGTTGACGGTTTTGCAGACCGCTCCCTAGCCACTTGGGTATGGCACCGTAGGGTGGCAAAGATAGTCTAGGACCCCTTGCCCTGGGAAGGGGGAAACCAGCGATCCAGCCAACCCTTGCAGGCGTCCTCGCACATGTCCAAGACCCGCTCGAACCCCATGGGCCCTCCATAGTATGGATCCGGCACCTCCAGCCCGTGGATTTTCTCCACCGGTTCCAGGAACATGGCCAGCCGGGCCCGCTGTCCGGGATACGACAACCGCTCCAGGGCTTCCAGATGGCTGTGGTCCATCGCCAGGATCCAATCGTACGCCTCGAAATCCGCACGGGTCACCCGCCGGGCCCGGTGGCTAGAAAAATCGTATCCCCGCCGCGTTCCGCACTCCACCGTACGTGGATCGGCCCCTTCGCCGGCGTGGTAGGCCTGGGTCCCGGCGGAATCCACCTCCAACCGCCGCCCGACTCCCCTTTCCTGCGCCTTCCGGCGGAGGACCACCTCGGCGGTGGGAGAACGGCAGATGTTTCCGGTGCAGACCATGAGGACGTCGATGGACTCGTTGGACATAGGGATGGAAGGATAACGGAGGAAGTCCCCCTTGGCATCCCGCATCCGAAAAGCGATACACTGGAGCGAACCCTCAAGTCCGTCCTGGATCCATCCTCGACGACCCTCCTTCCGCGGGGCGCGCATTGACTCCTCCGTTGCTCAAGACGTTCCATCCCAACCAGCTGATCTTCCGCGAAGGTCTGCCGGGCAGTTCCACCTACGTGGTGCGCACCGGCACGGTGGAGATCAGCGTCCTGCGCGCAGGCAGGAAGCATGTGCTCGCCTATCTGGGCGAGGGAGAGATCTTCGGCGAGATGGCTCCGTTCGACGGCGGCCTGCGCAGCGCGACCGCCTGCGCCTCGACCGCCTGCGAGATCTGGTGCGTCCGCACCGACGGGCTGCAGCAGATGGTGGAGCAGAGCCCCCAGTTCGTGCAGGCGATCTTCCAGGCTCTGGTGCGCCGCGTGCGCACGTTGGACCGCGTGGTGGTGCCCACGCCCGAAGCCGATGGCTGGATCGCCATCGCGCAGGTCCTGGAACTCCTGGCGGGCGTGGACGACGACACCTGTCCCGCCATCGCGAACATCCCCATGGAGAAGGCCCTGCGGAGGCTTCCCGACGTGGTGGGCCGCGACGAGGGGCTTACCAGACAGATCCTGCTCAACATGGCCGAATCCGGATTGTTCCGGATCGTCGGCTTCCAGGAATCGGAGACCCTGGTCGTGGACCAACCGGCATCGCTTGTGGAACGCGTCCGGCTTCGCGTGTCCGAAGCCCGGCGACTCCCCCGGGAGGCCGTGGCATGAGCTCTTCGACAGACAGCGCCACGACCAGTTCCCCCATGGACGGATGGGTTGTCCGCCTGTGCGAGGAGGAGATGCCCGTCTTCGCCCAGACCATCGGGGAAATCAACAAGATCCTGGGCAAGGAGGAGTATTCGAGCCTGTCCCTGGCGCGGGTGGTCCTGCAGGACCCATCGATGACCGCGAAGGTGCTCAAGCTCGCCAACTCCGCCTACTACAATCCGGGCGGCACCTCCATCAGCACCATCAGCCGAGCCGTCGTGGTGCTGGGATTCAACGCCGTGCAGGCCATCTGCGTGACCATCGCGGTGATCGAATCCCTGGTGAAGGGAAACGCCAAGGATCGGGTGATGCGGGAACTCGCGCGTTCCATCCACGCGGCAAGCCAGGCTCGCAGCATCGCCGTGGCCCAGCGCGACCAATCCAGCGAGGAGATCTTCATCGCCGCGCTTCTGATGAACCTGGGCCAGATGGCCTTCTGGTGCTTCGCCGGCGAGGAAGGCGAACAGCTCGACAAGGCCCTGATCAATTCGCCCCAGAGGGATCCCCAGGAGGTGGAGCGCGAGGTCCTCGGATTCCGCCTGTCCAGCCTCACCACGGCGCTCGCCGAGGAATGGAAGCTCACGAGCCTGGTCCACGAGGGACTGAAGGGAGCCGCATCGAGGGATCCTCGCGGCCGCCTGATCAACCTGGGACACCAGATCGCCATCGAATCCGAGAACGGCTGGAACAGCCCCGGCATCAGGAAGCTCGCCACCGAAGTGGGAAAGATCACGGGCAAGGCCAGCGGCGAGGTCGCCCCGATGCTGGAAGCCTGCGCCTGCGAGGCGGTCACCACCGCCCGCACCATGGGCGCCGGGATGGCCGCCCGATTGATCCCGGTCCCCAACAAGAAATCCGATCCGGAATCCAGCTTCGAGGTGGGCGAGGTCCTCAGCTGGGCCGATCCCGATCCCATGCTGCAGTTGAAGATCCTCCGCGACATCACCGCCACCATGATGAGCAAACCGGACCTGGGCATGATCCTGGAGATGGTCCTCGAGGGGATCCACCGTGGAGCCGGCATGGACCGCACCATCCTGGCCCTGGTGAGTCCCGGCCGCGCCATGGTCAAGGCCAAGCACGTGCTGGCTCCCGATCGCCTGCGCCTGCTTGACAGATTCTGGTTCGAAATGGGCAAGCCCCCGAAGACCCTGTTCACCGAGATCATGGACGGCGCGGAGTCGGTCTGGGTCACGGACTACCAGGACCCGTCCCTGGCCCCGCTCCTGATCGGCCCCCTCCTGGACGTCGTCGAACGCGCGAAGTTCTTCGTCGCCCCGGTCTGCTACTCGGGGCAGACCATCGGGATGTTCTACGCCGACCGCCATCCCAGCGGACGGGAATTGGACGCCGACGCGTTCGAGGCATTCAAGCTGTTCGTGCACCAGGCCAACATGGGCCTGGACCACGTCGCCCGCCTGCGCGTCGCGGCGGCGGCGCAGACGGCGGCCAAGCCGAAGTGAACCTGGCAGCGGCCCGGCCTTGCCGACCTCAGGATCGGACCAGGCTCGCGACCGTCTCCATGTGCGGGGTCTGGGGATAGAGATCCAACAGGAGGAGCTTTTCCAGGCGCCACCCCTCCGCCACGATCCTTCCCAGGTCGCGGGCGAGAGTGTCGTGCCCGCAGCTGACGTAGCGGAGATTCCCCGGAGCGATCTCCACGAGCGACCGCAACGCTCGTCCGGTCAATCCCTGTCGCGGAGGATCCACCACCACCAGGTCCGGGGGAGGAACTCCATCCAGGACCTTCCGCTCCAGCCACGATTCCACGTCCTGTCGATGGTGCACGGCCCGACCGATGTTGGTCTGGGCGTACCTGGCCGCGAGAGGATCGCTCTCGACGGCATGCACCCTGCGGAAACGATCCTGGAGGTGGGCGGCGAAAAGGCCCACCCCGGAATACAGATCCCAGGCCTCCTCGCCCCGATCCTCGGCGAGGACCTCCCGGACCATCCGGGGCACCAGACCAAGGTGGCTCTGGAAGAACCCGTCCGGCGCGAAGCGCAGCGTCCGCCCCATCACATCCACCTCGGCTGGACCCGCGTCGCCACGACCGGGAAGCCGGACCCAGCACCTTCCCTGTGCACCGTAGGCGAATGCCGATCGCTGACCGCGATCGGCCCATGGATCCCCCTCCACTTCGGACAGTTCCCGCCAGAGCCCCTGGAGCTCGTCGGCCAGGACGGGACATTCGGCCAGAGGCACGGTGCGGCGAGAGCCGGCGGCGAAGAAGCCCCACGGCATCCCAGGCGCGCCGGAAGGCTGCAGCTGCGCGCGGTTGCGGGTTCCCCAGGGGTTCTCGGATCCGACCGTCACGATGGCGGGGATCGATCCGAGCTTCCCGATGCGTCGCAGGGCATCCTCCAGGATGCGGGTCTTGGCCGCGAGCTGGGACGGATACGACAAATATTGCCAGGAGCATCCGCCGCAATCCCCGAAGTGCCGGCAACGCGGCTCCACACGGTCGGCCGATGGCTCCACCACCCGGTCCAGCTTCGCTTCCAGGAAACGCCCCTTGTCGGTCTCGACGGTGGCTTCCACCAGTTCCCCGGGACAGGCCCCGGAGACGAACACGACCCTGCCGTCAGGCGTCCGGGCGACGGCACGGCCTCCCGAGGCCAGATCCTGGCAGCGCAGGAGGAGACTCACCGGTCCCGACAGCCGCTGACGAACGCGCCCTTCTCCACACGCAGGACGCCCACGTTGACGTTGTTGCGACCCGTCGGATCGAACTTGATCTCGGCCTGGGCGCCGGGAAACGAATGCGGAATGGAAGGTTGGAGCGCCAATTGGGCGGCATCCCAACCAAGGGCGGCCAGACGGTCGGGAGAATCCCCCTCCGCGGCCCGCCACTTGCGCGAAAAATCCTTCCAAGGCTGGCGCGACTCGTCCGGAACGTTGTCGGTGACCAGGAGCGCCCCGTCCATCCGCCCCATCGTTTCCAGCAGGAATTGCCTGGAATGCCAACCCGAAGCCCCGATCCAACGCACCTTCATGCCCAGGAGCGCAGCCTGCGCGGCCATGGCCAAAGCCTCCGAGGGACTCTCTCCCGGCACGAACACCACGGGTGCGGGATTGGCGGTATCCTGGCCGCGAAGTCGAGCCAGTTCCGCCGCGGTCTTGCGCATCGCCTCCAGAAGAGCCCTGAAATCCGTCGTGCCGGCGGCATAGGTCCGCTGCCAGGCGATCCGTCCTCCCAGACGGAGGAATTCCGCACGGAAACTCTCGCCCAGGGATTCGCCGAATTCCGTCTTGGGAGCGAGCAGATAGGCCTCCGAGGCCTTCATGCACTCCCTCGCCACCTTCGCCGCCTTGCGCCCCTGTTCGCCGGTGGTGATGTTCAACTGCCAGGCGGAAGCGGCCAAGCTCGATACGCCGGGACTGGTCGCCGCAGGAAGGATCAGGGGAGTGCCGGTGGCGGATCTCGCCACCTCGAGCGCGGCTGCGGCGGATGTATTGGAAAGGAGAGGACCGATGATCGCGCGGGGCTTGGAGACCGCGAGAATACCGCGCACCAGCAAGGCGGCTTCGGTCGGATCGGAAGGCTCGTCGAGGAGCACCAATCCCGTCTTGGATTCCTCCGCGGCCAGCTGGGCTCCACGGAACACCCTGCGCCCCACCTGGGCGAATCCACCCGATGCGGGAAGGATGGCCACCAGGGGGCGGACCGGAGCGGCTTGCGCGATCGTCCTCAGGAGGGTGTCCTCGCCTGCAGGCAGAATCGATGGGAGGAAAAGGATCTCGGAGGGTGGAAGATGTCCGGAACGGATCCATTCCGAAAGCCCGTCGCGGGCCATCCGGGCGACGAGACGATCCTCGGAGGCCACCAATTGTGCCAGAATCTGGCATGCCCTCCTGGAATCGCCGGTCAGGAGCAGACCCCAGGCTTCCATGGACCGGGCCAACCCCACCAGGGAAGATGCCGGGAAACGGGTCTGCAGGGCCTGCGCGGACTGGATGGCCTCCGCGGGTCGGCCGGACCGCAGTTGCGCTTCCGACCGCAAGTAGAGCGCCGCATCGGAACTGTCCGCAGAAACGCGTGTCAGGAGTTCCTGCGCGGGCAGGGAACGCAACTCGCGAACCCCTCCGGCACAGAAGACGGCAAGCGACAGGAGCCAAGTGATCAAGCGGAAGCCGCCTTCTCGAAAGCCTCGGCGAATTCCACCCCGGACTGGAAACGATCCTCTGCCTTGACGGAAAACGCCTTGTGGACGACCTGTTCCACCGGTCCGGCGAGGTCGGGCCGATGGGTGGAAAGCTTGGTGCATTGCCCCTTGAGGATCGCGCTGCAGAGGGCGGTCAATCCTTCCCCATGGAAGGGCATCCGCTGGGTGAGGATCTGGTAGAGCACCACTCCGAAGGAGTAGAGGTCGGAAGCCGGCCCAACCTTGGACCCCTGCAACTGCTCGGGAGACATGTAGTTGGGCGTTCCGACGGTGGTGCCAGCCTGGGTCAGGGTGACGTCAGGAGTCCGAGCCACCCCGAAATCCATGAGCTTGATGGCACCGGTGGAACGCACGATCATGAAATTGGAGGGCTTCACGTCGCGGTGCACCACCTGGGCGGAATGGGCGGCATCCAAGGCCTCGCCGATCTGGCGGACCCAAGGAACGACGGCTTTGGGCCTGACCCCGTTGTGTTCCTTGATCCATTGGCTCAGCGTCTCGCCATCCACGTATTCGAGTACCAGATAGAGGAGATCGTCGGCCTGGCCGAAATCGAAGACGGTATTGATGTTGGGGTGGTGCAGGGAACCGGCGATGCGAGCCTCCCGAAGGAATCGCTGCTCGGTGGTCTGTCCCTTGGCTTTGTCGGTGCGGAGGATCTTGATCGCCACCGCCCGGTCCATCACCGGATCGCGCCCCACGTAGACCTTGCACATCCCTCCCGATCCGATCAGGCGCAGGTCGGCGTACCGCCCCAAACGAACCAGTTCGCCATCGGCCCCCCGCTGGACCGAGCCATCGGGAACGGATGCCTCGGAAGGAATGTCCAACGAACTGATCGAGGATGCCACGGCGGACGACACTTGGCGAGTGGTCGATTCCCCCATCATGCGCGAGGCCTGCGGCCGCGGTGGCGGAAGCGGAACGGGTGGCGGAGGATGCATCTGGGGCCTGGGCGCACGCGGCCAGAGGAGAACCAACAGGAAAGCTCCCGCGGCAGGGATCAGGAAGGACAGAGGTGTCACCCACTGATCCAGCCTGACCAGCATCCACCAGACGACCACAAGCCCCCCCGCCAGGAGCACCTGTGCCAGAAGTGTCCAACGGCGACGACGCTGGCGCAACCCGAACCAGGCGAGAGCGGCCGCCAAGAGGGAGGCCAGCCAGGGAATGCTCCATGCCCAGAAGGGCAGATGGAAGGAATTGCGTTCGAGGAGGTTGGACAGGACCGTGGCGGTGACCTCGGCGCGCGGCATCCGCTTTCCGGCCATTGCCGCCGTGAAGGGAACTTCCAGAGTGGGCACCAATCCAGTGGCGGTGACTCCCACGACCACGATCCGGCCTCGGAAGAGGTTCTCGCCGCCCGTGAACGCCAACACCGTGGCTGCGTTCACCCGCGGGATTCCCTGTCCCGGAGCTCCGAGGGGCCGCAGCAGGATTTCCCCGCGGGAATCCACGACGGCGCCACCTTGGGACGATTCCACACGCATGCCTTCGGGTACCCACCAATGCCCCGTGGAGGAGGAATTGGGCAAGGAGACCAGGAGTGCCGCGACCGCGGTGGAGGGTATGAGGTTGCGTCCGTCGTTCCAGATCAACGAGTAGGCGAGGCCATCTCGCCCCTCCACCAGGGAATCCAGACCACCGACGAACCGCTCGTCGCAGGGAACCCCCGCAGGGAGCCCAGTGGTTCCCACCCAACGGAAACCCTTTTCTCCAACTCCGGAGAGGGTGCTCCACAGGGGGCACGTCTTGGATGCGCCTCCGTGGGTCTGGACCGGCAGGACGAACGGAACGCCCCCTGGAAGGGTGTTCCAAAGCGTGGCGGAAGGACGCTGCACGGGATCGGCGAAGAAGGACGCATCCACGACCACGGCCCGAGCTCCACTGCGAGCGACCAGAAGCAAGAGGGAATCCATGCGTCCGGAGGGCCAGGGCCAAGGACCGCGCGCATCCTGCGCGGCGTTGTCGACCTCGACCAGAACCACGGGCGACGCCCCTTCGCGATCCGAATGCTGGCTTGGCCCCAGGAGTTGGAGCGTCGATTCGTAGAGAAGCTCCGAAGGAAGCAAACCCGTTCCAAGGGCAATGCCGCCAAGGAGCGGGATCGCGATCCCCAATGCGATGGCCATGGATTTGCGAATCATGAAAGTCCAAATCTAGTGCGCAGCTTGCGGACCATGGGCTCCATTCCCGGCCACGAGCGAACGCCTCCCACAGAAAGTATCGCCATTCCGGCAATTCCTCCGGCCGTTAGCGGCATCCACCCGTCCCAATCCCGAGTCGCCCATCTGGCCAGCCCCCCAAGGATCAAGGATACAACCAGGGTTTCCAGAACATGGGAGGACACTCCTTCGAACGCACGTCTTCCCTCCGGACCGTTCCACCACGCCACAGCGAAGACCACCGCCTGGAGTCCCACCAGCAAGAGCAGCCCGGGCCCCACTCCCGCAACGCCAAAGCGCTCGACCAGAAACGCCCACAACGGCCAGGAGACAAGGACGCACCCCGTACCCAGGCCGGCCCCGAACCAGAATCTCCCACGTGCGTAGAGCCCACGCGCCAGCACGATCTGCACGCACCAGGGAAAGATCGCCCAAGCCATCACCCGAAAATGGAACGCGACGGACAATGTGGACTGGGAGTCGAACCGCCCCCGCTCGAAAGCCAACCGGACCAGTTCCGGAGCGAAGAAACACGACAAGACCGTGGCAGGGATCAGGAAGGTCGCCAATCGCCGGAGGGTGTCGCCGATCAAGGATTGGAATCGATCCCACTGGCTGGTACCCGCCAGCTCCACCAAGTATGGATAGGAAGCCACACCCGCCGACTGGCCGAACAAGGCCACCAGCACCATGGTCAGGCGGAATGCGTAGGTCGCCTGGGCGATGGCTCCCGTGCCCAGGTAACCGGAAAACCGTTTCAAGAGCAGCTCGCTGGAAAAGCCCAGGGTTAGCCCCAGCATCAGGGGCGCCGACCTCCAGAGAAAGGCCCGAAGGTCCAGAAGGGTTTCCCGTACCGGAAAGGCCATCCCCACGCCAGCCCAGCGCAACCCGATCACCTGCAAGGCGAAATGTCCCACGATCGCGCCCCCCAAAGCCCCCCAGACGAATCCTTCGGCGCCGAGCTCCTTGGCCAGGAACCACCCACCCCCGATGATCCCGCAGTTGTAGACCAATGGGGCCAACGCGGGAAACAGGAATTTCTTGCGGAAATTCTGCGCACCCGTCCAGGTCCCGGCAAGCAGGAAGACGATCTGCGCCGGAAGCAGGATCCGGGTCAGATGGATCGCCTTGGCCATGGATTCGGTACCGACCTGCCCCGGCTGGAGAAGGGCCAGCGCCACGGGAGCCCACCAGGACATGACCACCACGACGATCGATCCGACCAGGAAGAGACCAAGAGTCGTCCCTCCCAGGAACCTGCCTGCGGCCGCATCCCCACGTTCCCGCTGGATCCGCGCATACAGAGGCATGAAGGAAAGGGAAAGGAAGCCTCCGGCCAGGATGGTGTTCACCAGGTCGGGAAGCGAAAAGGCCGTGGCATAGGCATCGGCTTCCACACCAGTCCCCAACCGCGCCGCCAAGAGCGCATCCCTCACCAACCCCAGGACCCGGCTCCCCAGCGTGGAGGCCATGAGAATCAGGGTCGCGATGGTCATTCCCTTGCGCGCGTCGTCGGTCATCGGTCGGCAAATTTACCCTGTGTCGCCCCGGAAATGTGCATGGGAACGCAAAAGGTTTCCGAGACCCCTTGAGGGGACCCGATTCCGTTCCTACATTAACCCCCTCGATTTTCAATCTGGCAAAGGACTACGCATGGCCACGATCTTCCGCCTCCAACGGGGCGGCCGCAAGAACAGGAGCTACTTCCGCATCATGGTTGCCGACTCGGCCCAGAAGCGCGACGGACGATTCCTGGAAGAGGTGGGCTCCTACGACCCTCTCACCACTCCCGCCACCATCCAGCTGAAGGAAGCGGCGATCCTCGAGTGGATGTCCAAGGGCGCGGTACCCTCCGATACCGTCAAGTCGATCTTCCGTCGCCACGGCCTGCTCGTCAAGCACCAGGCCGTCATGGAAGGCAAGGATCCCGCTTCCGTGGGAACCACCGTGATTCCGGAAAAGGCCAAGAAGCCGGTGCCTTCCAAGAAGGCCCAGGCCAAGGCCGCCGCCGGAGCAGGCTGATCCAACGCTCGGAGATCCCCGACGGCTTCATCGCCGTCGGCAGGTTGCATTCTCCCCACGGCCTCCATGGCCACATGAAGGCGGAGAACCTCAGCTGGGATCCCGGTCGATTGGGGGCGATTCGCGAGGTGATCCTTGCCGGTCCCTCCGGATTCCAACAAGCTCGGATATCAAGTGCCATCTCGTCTCCGACGGGGTGGCGTTTGTTGTTTGACGGAATCCGTTCTCCGGAGGAAGCCCGATTGTTTTCCGGCCGCTGGATCTGCATCCCGGAATCCGAGGCGACCCGGCCGCCGGGAGGCTGGATCGAAGCCGACCTGGTGGGAATGCCTGTCGTGGACCAAACGGGCTCCCGTCGTGGAACGGCCGAGGGCCTTGCCGACCTTCCCACCCTCTCCCTGCGCGTGGCCCTGGAGGGCGGCGCAGAGGTGATTCTCCCCATGGAAGGCCCTCTCGCTTGCAAGGTGGACGTGGACCAGGGAAGGATCGAGGTGGACGCCGAGGTCTGGGAAGCCTTCTTGTGAGGATCGACGTCCTGACCTTGTTCCCGGCGATGTTCGATGCCCTCCAGCATTCGATCCCGGCCAAGGCCGCGAAAGCGGGAGTCTTCGATCTCCGTCTGCATCACCTCCGCGATTTTCCCCTGAATCGCTACGGTGCGGTCGACGACTATCCATACGGTGGCGAGCCCGGCATGGTGCTGCATCCCCAGCCCCTCCAGCAATCCCTGGAAAAGGCGCTGGAGGGCCGCACCAAGGTTCCGGTGATCTATCCCCACCCCCATGGCAAGCCGCTCACCCAGGCCGATGTCCGTGAATGGGCGCAGGTTCCGGAAATCATCCTGGTCTGCGGGCACTACAAGGGCATCGACGAGAGGTTCCGCTATCTCCACGTGACGCACGAGTTCTCCGTGGGCGATTACGTGCTTTCCGGGGGCGAGATGGCCAGCCTGGTGTTCCTGGATGCCATCGCGCGCCTGCTGCCCGGTGTCCTGGGCGATGAAGGGTCCGCCCGCACCGACAGCTTCGAGGAGCCTCTGCTGGGATGGCCGGTCTATACCCGCCCGGAGGTCTGGAACGGGCTCAAGGTTCCCGAAGCGCTCCTTTCCGGAAACCACGACCGCATCCGCAAGTGGCAACGAAGGCAACAACTCCTGTGGACCATGGAACGTCGTCCCGACCTCTGGGCGGCGCATCACCCCACCAAGGAAGACCGCAAGCTCCTCGAGAACGATATTCCCTTCTGAGGAGAAATCTCAGTCGCGGGTGTGCCGCAACTGATCGGGCAACAGGAGCAGCTCCCTGGCGGCGCTCTCGAACTTGGAAAAACCGGACCGCACCAGCCCGAACTGCCGGATGAGGTCCATGATCCAGATCGGGAACTTGTCCCTGCCGCACTTCAACTCCAGGACGGCGTTGCAGCCCGGATCGAATCGGCACGGCAGATCGCTGGGTCGCATCTCGCGGTCGGCCGCGGAAAAATCGAAGTCCCGCTCCTCGCGCCAGCGCATGCCGGTGTCCAGCGTGACCCGCGCATAGACATCCGAGGTCCCGAACCAGGCCTTGCGACGATACTGGGTGAGAACGAAGGGGCGAACGTTGTAGGAAAGGATCCGATGGAGGAATTTCTCCAGGTTGGCGCGATCCTCCCCTTCGGCTTGGGACAAGGCCAGGTCCGGATCGTCCCAGAGAACCGAAGGCGGCAATCCCTTCACGACTCCGCGGAATTTGGTCACCTGGTCGTTGGACTTCTCCTTGATCTCGAAATGCCACGATCGGGATTGCTCCGGGTGGTCGCCGTAGGCCCGGATGCGCATGTTGAAGCGCCCGTCGGGCTTGGCATTGCCGGCGCGCAGCAGGGTGTACCGCGGCGAATCGACGTACAGGCTGGAAATCCGGTAGAACCCGTCTGGCGAGCGCTCCGAATGGGGATCGAGCTGGCACCAGTGCTGGAGGTACTGTCCCAGCGCAGGCGCCATGGTGATCGGGACATGGTACTTGAGCTCGTAGCGTTCCAGACGGGTGAACGAGGTCTGGATCACGATTGCCCTTGTGGAACCCTTCCGATGGACACGGGAGGCTTGCGCATCAGAAGATGGTTCGCATCCGGCTCCTGAACGAACTTGCCGGACAGATCGAGGATCTCCAGGTACTGCACCAGGATCTCGAAATGCATGTAGTCGATGTCCCAGCTGTTCTGGATCGCGGTTTCACGCGCCTTCAACAGCAGAAGGGGGTCCGAGCCCGACTTGATGGCGAAGTCGGTGAACACCTTTCCCGCGTCCACCCGCTGGGAGAACGAATCCAGCACCGCGATCTGCCGTAGCATGGAACCGATCGACAGCCGCAATTCGGAAACCTTCCGTTCCACGTCCTGGCGTTCGTCGATGTATTCCATCCGTACCTCGGCGAGCTCGGCCTTGCGGCGGGCGACATCCTGCGAACTGCCATCCATGATGGGGATCTTGAAACCGCAACCGAAGGCGATGTTGTCGCGTTGGGTCTGGGCCTCCAGCCTGTTCTCGTCCACATCCATGGTGTAGCTCGCCTCCAGGTAACCCAACCACCGACGCGAAGAGGCGACCTCCTGATCGGTCTTGGCCTGCTCCAAGGCCAGCTCGCCGGCCACGACCCGCACAGCGGGGAAGGAATCCGCCCGGGAAGGATCGATCCCGTCCAGGATGACCGCGATTTCCGCCGGCGAAAGCAACGGCCCGTCCAGCCGCACCACTCCTGCTCCAGGAATGTACTGGCGCATCTTGCGCTCGGCCTGCGCCATCTTGTAGAGGTCGCCCTCCGCCTTGGAGCGATACTCCGTCCTCTTGAGCTGGGCTTCCACGAGATCTTCGGGATCGAAGTCCTCCGTGGCGGACCTCCCGGCAAGAACCCGGATCCGGTCTTCGTTTACGCTCTCCATCCCCAGGTGATAGACCCGCTGGCGTTGCTGGTATCTCCATGCCAGGGCGAGGCTGTAACGCTCGAAGAGGGCTTCGGACAATTTCTGGTCGACCTTGGCCTCGCCCAACCTGCGCCTGGCGGCCCACAACGACCGGTTGGCGCCGATCTCCCCGAATCCGGAAGGGGAAATCCGCAAACCCACCTCCTGCTTGCGCAGATCCGCGCGCTTGGCCGAGTAGCGGAGTTCCACATCCTCCCACAACTGATGTCCCTGGCCCTGACTCAGTTCCCGGGAATGCTGGCGAGCGGCCACAAGGGAATGCGTGGCGCGATGGCTGGAGATCAGTTCGTCCCATCCGATGTCCTGGCCCGCCGCCACCGATGGCAGAACCATCGATACGACGACTCCCAACGCGCGCGTCGTGTTCATGACCCCCCCAGCACGAGCTTGTCCTCGCTCCGGCGGACATCCACCATTTCGCCCAGGAGCAACGGGTTGTCGGCGGAGAGCTGCACGATCACCTCGCGTCCCCAGAGCGGATAGCCGGGGACCTTCCACAACCGCACAGGAATCTCCATGATCCTGGCCCCCACACCCACCACGACTCCGCCGACCTTCGCCGAGCGCATGCCGACCGCGCTGACCACCACGGAATCCCCCACGGCGATGTCCGAACGCACCCGCTCGTTGATGTACCCGCGAACCCGCAGCGGCTTCATCCCGGAAATCGTCATGACCGGGGAGAACGGAGAGACCTTCTCCCCCGGCCTGTAGTTCAAGCTGTCGACCACCCCGGCCGCCGGAGCGAGGATCACGAGCTTGCGTTCCTCGTCGTGCAGCAACGCGAGCTCCTTGCGCAGGGCCTCGTTCTTCGCCTGGGCGAGTCGATCGATGTTGCCCTTGGAACCTTCCAGCAGGGCGATCTGGCTGCGGACACCGTCCTCCTCCACTCGGATCTGTTCCTGCAGCGCCCGGATCCTTTCCTCGATTCCAGCCGTATCGGGACCGGAAGGGTGGATCCCCAGCCCTTGGAAGCCGGAGACCAGGCTCCGGTTTCTGGACGCCTGTTCGGACAGGAGTTGGATTTCGGACCGGATCTCCGCTTTCCGCGTCGCCAGAGAGGACCGGAGTTCGGCGACCCTCCGCATGCTCTCGGAGCGATCGATGTTGGCTTCGCCGGAGGCATCCTGGATCTCGCGCAGGATCTCGGCGATGCGCATCGACAATTCCCGGTTGCGCAACCGGACGAGAGTGTCGCCCGGCTTGACGGTCTGGCCGGGCTGCACGGAGATGGAAAGAAGCTCCACGGCCATCTCGCTGGAAACGCTGAGCTTCACATCCTCGGCGATTCCCCGAAATTCCTGCTTGTCCTGGTGGAAGTGCCAAGTGATCGCGACCACGGCGACCAGAGTGGCCAGCCAGACGAGCCCGGAGAGCTTGCTCGGGATGAGGCGACGGTGCATTTCACAGCTCCAGGGTGGTTTCTTGCATCATGAAGTGGGCACCGGTGAGGCTGGGCACCTCGGAAAGGCTCTTCATCAGGGAAGCCGCCTCGCGACCCCGACGGAATTTCACCTGGTAGGCGCAATCCAACTTGGCTCCTCCCGCGACTTCCCGCATGGAAACGAGGGCGAAGTGCTTGAGATCGCGCCGGAACAGGCTCGCGATGGGTTCGCGGGAAGCCTCCGCGTCCTCGATGGAGAACCGGACCAGTCCGTCGTAGGCGAGGTGGTCGCCGATGTCGGCGCGGTACAGCACCCAGGCGGCCAAGCAGAAGGCCAGGGTCCCGATGGTGGAAATCGTCCATGCGTAGATGCCGCAACCCAACCCGGAGGCGATGGCGGCGAACAGGAACACCAGGTCCTTGGGATCCGTGAACGTGGTG
>DAOPYN010000042.1:0-38309 GCA_035352895.1 Fibrobacteria bacterium
CCACGAC
The DNA here is from genome assembly GCA_035352895.1 of Fibrobacteria bacterium. Taxonomy (GTDB): domain Bacteria; phylum Fibrobacterota; class Fibrobacteria; order UBA5070; family UBA5070; genus UBA5070. The sequence goes on from DAOPYN010000042.1 coordinate 8, forward strand.
GGAGTCCGCGACCTGATTCCCTTCTCGGATGTGGAACGGGCCGTGGAGGCCCTGCGTGACCTCGCGGCCGCCGGTGGGCGCGACGTGGTCTTCGGCGACGACGGGGAGAAGTTCGGCGACTGGCCGGGCACCCACCAGCTCTGCTACGACGAGCGTTGGCTGGACCGGTTCTTCGCGGAAATCGGCAAGGACGAGACCCTTTCCGTGCGTCCCGTCTCGGAGGCCTTCGGCAATTCCAAGGCCCGAGGCATGGCCTATCTGCCCGCGGCCTCGTATTTCGAGATGATGGAGTGGGCCGAACGCGCCCAGCGCCAGTCGGATCTGCGCCAGGCGCGCACGGAGCTCAAGGAGGCCAAGGCCTGGGAAGGCATCGCGCCGTTCGTGCGCGGGGTTTCCTGGCGCAACTTCCTGGTCCGCTACCCGGAATCGAACCGCATGCACAAGATGGCCTCGCGGCTGTCGCGGTTGGTCCGCCAGGAGATGGACGGCAAGCCCGGCGCTCGACGTCGATCCGCCCTCCTGGACGCCCGCGACCACATCTGGCAGGCCCAATGCAACTGCGGCTACTGGCACGGGGTGTTCGGAGGCCTGTACCTGCCCCACCTGCGCCGGGCCATCCACGGGCATCTGGCCCGGGCTGAATCCATCCTGCGCGACGGACATCCTTCGCTCCACCGCGAGGACTGGGACCTGGATGGATCCGAGGAGATCCTCCTGGCAAGTGGTGGACAATTCGTGTCCGTGCATCCGGGGCAGGGCGGCAGCATTCCCGCCTGGTACCTGGACCGCGCCGGACTGAACCTTTCCGATTCCATGACCCGTACCCCCGAGGCCTACCACGCCCGCGTGCGCGGCGATGAGGGCAAGTCCGACGGCGGCAAGCTCGCCGACCAGTTCGAGGGAGCGGATCCGGAACTGGCCGCCGCCCTGGCCTACGACACCGTGCCTCGCGCAAGTGGTTTGGTGTGGTGGTGGCCCGGCGAAACCCCCGCTGCCTCTTCCTGGAGCGACGGGCGCGATCCGGGGGGCTGGTTGGGTGGAGCATGGGATGTCCTTTCCGTGCGGCGGGGGTTGTCTCCCTCCTGCGAACTGAGGATGGTCCACGACGGACTCGTTTTCCGTCGCGGCTTCAAGCTTTCCGAACAGGGCGGCGAGGCCATCCTGCTGGTGGAGAACACCGGTTCCGAGCTCCGGACCGGCACGGTGGGGCTGGAATGGATGGTGAATCTGTTGGCCGGAGACGCCCACGATCGTTGGTTGGAGACTCCCGACGGAGTCCGCCACCGCATGGGTTCCCGGGGATCGTGCCGGGGTAGCAGGGTCCGGATGGCGGACGAATGGCTGGGTCTGTCGCTTTCCCTCGAATCCGATCCGGATTCCACCTTCCTGTGGGAAGGGGTGTATACGGTCAACCAGAGCGTCGGCGGCTACGAGAAGGTCTACCAGGGCACATCCCTGGTCCATCTGCGCCAGATCTCCATTCCTCCCGGTGGCATGGCCCGCATCCGGGTGGGACTGGACATCCTCCAATCCGAAACCCCCGCGCCTCTCTGATTCCCCCTTCGAGGTTTCCATGAAGAACAAAAGCACCAGAATCCTGAAGGTTCTCAATCGGTTCGGATTGCATGCACGCCCGGCGGCCATGCTGGTCGAGACCGCCTCGCGGTTCGACTGCGAGGTCACCCTTTCCAAGGATGGCGTGAGCGCCAACGGGAAGAGCATCATGAGCGTCATGCTCCTGGCGGCGGAAAGCGGCAGCGAAGTGGAGCTGGCCGCGGAAGGACCCCAGGCGGACGGAGCCATCGAGGCGATCGACGCGCTGTTCCAGGCACGATTCAACGAGGACGAGGGCTGAAATGGTATTGGGCAAGAGCGCGCTGCGCGAGGAGATGCGGATGGGGCGCCTCAGGGTGGAACCCTTCGACGACGAACTCCTCCAACCGGCGTCCATCGACATGCGCCTGGGCGAACAGTTCCTGATTCCCCATCCATCGGCGGGGTCCTTCACGCGTTTCGGGGAGAGCATCCCCTACGAGGAGGTCCGCACCCAGAGCTACATCCTGCCGGGCAATTCCTTCGTGCTGGCCCGTACCCGCGAAGTGGTGGAACTGCCCGACAACCTCACGGCCTTCGTGGAGGGACGTTCGTCCATCGGACGGCTGGGTCTGTTCATCCAGAACGCCGGATGGGTGGATCCCGGATTCCGGGGATCCATCACCTTGGAGTTGTACAACGGCCTTCCGCACCCCATCGAGCTGCGCGCCGGATGGCGCGTATGCCAATTGGTGTTCGTGCGCATGGAAGGAACGTCCGAAGGCGGTTATACTGGTAAGTACCAGGGCCAGATCGACACGACCGGGAGCCGGCTGCACCAGGATCCCGACCGCATGTCCGCCGACGGCAAATAGTTCGCGGGAGGAAACTTGCGCTACGGGATCTATTCCGACATCCACGGGAATCTGGAAGCACTCCAGGCGGTGCTGGATTCCATGAACGCCCTGGGGGTGAAGAAGCGCATCTGCCTGGGGGACCTGGTGGGCTACTGCGCCAACCCCAACGAGTGCATCGACCTGATCCGGGAACAGTCCGACATGGTGATCCTGGGCAACCACGACAGCGTGGCCCTGGGGCGCGAATCCAGCGAGAACTTCAACTTCTACGCCCGACGGGCCATCGAATGGACCCGCGAGAACCTCACGCCCAAGTCCATGGAGTTCCTTCAGAAATTGTCTTACATGGAGAACGAGGGGGAGCTGTGCTTCGTGCACGCCTCGCCGCGTTCCCCGGCGGACTGGTACTACGTCACCAGCCTGGACGACGCGGTGGACGCCTTCAGCTTCTTCCGCCAGCGCATCTGCTTCGTGGGGCACACCCACTGGCCGGTGATCGTGGTGATGGAAGGGGAGCAGTCGTTCCGCATCTGCGACACCTTGAGCTACACCCTCGAGAAGGGCCAGCGCATGCTGGTGAACGTGGGATCGGTGGGCCAGCCGCGCGACCGCAATCCCCAGGCTTGCTGGGCCATCTGCGACTCCGATACGCTTTCCGTGGAGATCGTTCGGGTGTCCTACGACATCGCCAAGGCACAGAAGAAGATGCGCGACAACGATTTCGCCGACTTCCTCATCCACCGCCTGTCCGAGGGGCGGTGAGCGAGGTTCCGCGCGCGGCCGTCTCCGTCCTGCTGGAGTGCGGTCCGCGTCCCAAGGTCCTGCTGGGCCGCCGCCGCATCCGCGAATCCGATCCGTGGTCGGGCCATCTGGCCCTCCCCGGGGGGCGCCGGGAGATCGAGGATACGGACGCGATGGATACCGCCCTGCGCGAATGTGCCGAGGAGTCGGGCATCGTGCTTTCCAGGGAACGGGTGGCCGGTGCGCTGGAACCGGTTCCGGCCGGACGTCGGGTGGGAAGGCCCATGGTGGTCCAGCCGTTCGTGGCCTTTGTGGACGGATTCCGTCCGGACCGAGCCGGCGACGGGGAGATGGACCAGTGGCACGACTTCGCGCTGGACGACCTGGATCGCCAGGAACTGCGCACGGTGGTGCGCGCGCCGGACGGAGCGCTGCTTCCCGGAGTGGCCACCCCCATCGGTGTCCTGTGGGGGATGACCTTGTCGCTCCTGGAGAGGGTCTGGCGCCAGCCTCTCCTTCCCGACGTGGACAAATTGTGGCTGGATTTCGACGGGACCCTGTATCCATCTTCCCATCCGCTGGTGGAACTGGTGGATCGACGCATCACCCTCTGGGTGGCCCGCGAGCGCGGCATTCCCCTGGAGGAGGCGGACCTGTTGCGGCGGGACCTGTACCGGCGCCACGGCAATACACTCAAGGGCATGATGTCGGAGGGCGACGTGGATCCTTCCCGCTACCTGGATTTCGTGTTCGATCTTCCCGAAGAGGCCTTCCCCGGAGAGGATCCCGAGCTTGCGGACGCCTTGGGAAGGATCGGCATCCCCTGGTGCGTCTTCACCAACGCCCGCGAGGACTACGTGCGCCGGGGGCTCGCGCGGCTGGGCGTGGAGGGATGCGGCCGGATCCACGACATCGCCTCCTTCGGATGGAACGCCAAGCCCCATCCGGGTCCCTACCACCAGGTGCTGGAACGCGAGGCCGACCGGTCTTCCCGGGTGGTCTTCCTGGACGACCGTCCGGAAAACCTGGCGCCGGCGCGAGCCTTGGGCGTGCGGGGGGTGCTGGTGGACGAATTCCTGGAATCGGATTGGCGCGGACCGGACGGCACCTTCCAGAGCGTGCCATGGTCGTTCCAGATCCGCTCGCTTTCCCATCTGCCCCGGCTCCTCCTTCCCCGACTCGGAAGTTGAGACTCCTCCTCTCCGCCTGCGAGGAATCGGGAGACCGCATCGCCGCCCGGTTGGCTCCCCATCTGGCGGACCTCCTGGAGGGGGCGCATCTGGCCGGGTCGTGCGGACGGGCCATGGAGGCCGCGGGCGTGGAGCGTTTGGCACGTGCGGAGGCGTTCTCGCACGTGGGGTGGGCCTCCGTGGTCCGCTCGCTTCCCCACCTGGCCTGGAGCCTTTGGCGGTATGTCCGGGCGGTGGACGCCTTCCGCCCCCGGGCGGCGGTGCTGGTGGACGCTCCCGGGGTGCACCGGATGCTGATCCGCCGGTTGGCCTTGCGCGGCGTGCGGACGGTCTGGGTGGCACCACCCCAGCTGTGGGCCTGGCGTGGACGGAAATTGACCGGGCTGGAGGGATTGCGGGCGCACCCCCTGCACGGATTCGAAGAGGATTCCCTGCGCGATTGCGGCCTGGATGCGCAATGGTTGGGATATCCCGGGGGAGAAGCTCCCGCGGGAGAGATGGATCGCGATCTGCTGGTCCTTCTGCCGGGGAGCCGTCCCCATTGGCGCCGGATCCATCGCGAATTGTTTGCGCGCACGGCGGCGGGGCTGGACGTTCCTCTGCGAGCCGTGTTCGTGCATCCCCATTCCCGGGGAGCGGAGGAGGGTCTGGAATGCCTGACCCCGGAAGAAGCCTTCCCGCGCGCGGCGCTGGCCTTGGCCATGCCGGGGACCGGAGCCCTGGAGCTTGCGCGTCGGGGGGTTCCCACGGTGCTCGCCGCGCGGCCGGGTCGGTTGGATGCCCATCTGGCCCGGCGTCGCCTGGATCCGGGATTCAAGGGTCTACCCAACCGGATCCTGGGCCGCGAGGTCTTTCCCGAGCGTTTCGCCACCGATCTTTCCGAACAGGAACTGACTCCGGTGCTTGCCGATCTGTGGGAGCGTCGCGAGGAAACGCGCGAACGCCTGGCGGGCCTGGAGGGACTCTTGTGGGCGCAGGGGGCGGAACGGAGGATCGCCGGTTCCGTCGCGGAAGTCGTCCGGGGCGGTTGACCGCTCCCGTGACGGTATGGGAACATGGAGCCATGATCGACCCATCACAGGGATTCGCCTTCCTGCGTACGCTGTTCCACTGGCGCCTCATGCCCGACGGCGCCTACATCAGGGTGCTTCCCGACGCCCAGGAAGCGAACGAGCAGGACGTGTTCCGGGCCTTCTTGGCCGCGGGGATCCTCAACGCCAACGCCGCCACCATCTGCTCCATGATCCGCCAGAAGCAGGAGGGATGGCAGCGGGTGGGCAAGGCCTTCGAGTTCCGCGACGAGACCGTTTCGCCGGTGCTCCAGGTGAGGAACGAAAACCTGGTCGGATCCATCCGGATCGATCCAGCCATGGCCCGCGAACAGGGGCGGGAAGTGACGGTGGAGGAGATCCGCAATCTGCTGGCGGGGGCGGGCATCGTGCAGGGAGTGGACGACGACGTCCTCCAGATGCTCCTGCGCCCCAACTGCGCCACTGGATGGTTCGATGTGGCCGTGGGGGATCCCGCGCAGGATGGAACCGACGCCGTGCTGGAATGCCGGGTGCAGATCGACCAGTCCCTTCCGGTGCCGGACGAGGCGGGCACCATGGATTTCCGCGATCGCGGGCATCTGCCCGAGGTCCGGGCGGGAACGCCCATCTACGTGAGGATTCCTGGACTGCCGGCGGTGGACGGCAAGGGATTGGACGGCAAGGTCCTCCCGGCCCGGCAGGGACGCGACATCACCCTGCCCGTGATCGAGAACGGAAGGATCCGAGAAGGCGACCCCAACGTTCTGGAAGCTTCCTGCGACGGCTACCTGTACCTGGGGCGCGACGGCCGCATCCAGGTGGGACGCGAATTCAAGGTCAAGGGCGATCTGGATCTTTCGGTGGGCAACATCCGCTACCACGGCCCCGTGGAGATCGGAGGCAACGTCCCCACGGGCTTCCAGATCCACGCCGGAGGCGACATCACCATCCTCGGAACCGCGGAAGGATCCGACATCCACAGTTTCGGTGGTGGCATCCATGTGCGCGGTGGGGTGTTCGGAGGCAAGCTCCAGGCGGCCACCGACATCAAGGTCTCCTTCGCCCACGAAGCCACCCTGACGGCGGGATCGACGGTGGAGGGCGGCAAGTACCTCCAGCATTGCCGCGTGCGCTGCACGACGCTCCATGTGGCCCCGGGGGGCATGTTCGTGGGTGGCCAGGTCCTGGCCAGCCGCGAGATCGAGTGCGATGTCCTGGGCACGGAGGCCGGAACTCCCACGATCGTGCAATTGTCCGATCCGGAGGAGGAGGATGCCCGGTCCGATCTGGAGAAGGTGAACCTGGAGATCAAGAAGTTCACGCCCATGCGCGACCAGCTGGAGCAGAAGGTGGTGGCTCTGAAGAACCGGATCGCCGGCGGGGGAGTGCTCCTGGGGCGGGCCCGGGAGGATGCCGAGGAATCGCTGCGCCAGTACGCCGTGGTGGTCGAGAGAATGCGCGAATGCGAGCGCCGCAAGGCCCACGACCAGGAAATCCTGGCGTCCGACCGCGAGCGGATCGGGTCGATCACGGTGCGCCGGACCATCCATCCCGGGGTCGAGGTGCATATCTTTGGTCGACGCTTCGAGATCGATTCCGTCCGGGCACCGGTACGGCTCCATGTCAAGGATCGCGAGGTGGAAGTCCACAAGGTCTGACAAGGAGTCTGGAAATCGACGCTCTCCCCCCATCGGAAAACTCCACAGCCGGGATCATCTCGGCACTGGTCCGTTCGCTGGAATCGAGATCTCCCTGGGGGTTGCGCAAGGCGGTGGACCGCGATCGCAAGTCCGACGAGCGGACCCGGCCGGCCAACGCCCGTCCCGACCGGGAAAGCTTCCGGTTCTTCCAGCTTTCCGACGACAAGCCCGCCCTGCTGGAAGACCTGGTCCCCGGATGCGAGGTGGCCACTTCTCGCGGGCCCGCGTGGCTTTCGCACCGGCCCCTGGACGAATTCTGGCATCCGCTCCCGGATCTGCCCGAACCCGATCCCACGCGGATCTGGTTCGACATCGAGACCCGCGGCGGTCGGGGCAATCCTGGTTTCCTGTTCGGTGCGGTGCACCACGAGGACGGCCGCTGGTGGCTGTGGCAGGCGTTGGCCCGCACCACCGAGGAAGAGCCGGCCATGCTGGAACTGGTGACGGAATTCGTGCAACGGCATCCCCGGTTGGTGAGCTATTCGGGCACCAAGAACGACTGGCCCTTCCTGGTGTCGCGTTGGAGCCGCTTCGACATGGTCCCGCCACGTCACGCCGACCACCTGGACCTGTTCGAGAAGGCGCAGACCCTCTACCGCGGTGTTCTGCCTTCCTGCCGTCTGGTGACCCTGGAACACCACCTCTGCGGTCGCTGGAGGGAAGCGGACCTGGCCTCCGGCTACATTCCCATCGCCTACCAGGAGTGGTTGGAACACCGCGATGGCAGGCTGCTGGCGCAGGTCCTGTTGCACAACGCGCTGGACGTGGTGTGCCTTCTGGAACTGGAGCCGTTCCTCACCGTGGAGGCGAGCCCGCTTCCGCAACGACTGGTCGCGCCCGAATCCACCTGAACCCCACCGTCGCCAGGGCGGCGGCGGCCAGGATCCACAGCAGGCGATCGATCCCGGTTCCGTGCCGGCCGTAGAAGGAACCCGTCCCGGCGGGCAGACGGACCACCAGCGCGGTGTCGCGCATGAGTTCGGTGCGGGCCAGGATCCGGCCCAGGTGGTCGGTGGCTCCGGAAATGCCCGTGTTGGCGGATCGGGCCATGGACAGGCCGTTCTCCACCGCGTGGAAGCGGTGGATGTTCCAATGCTGGCGGGGCCCCAGGGAATTCCCGAACCATCCGTCGTTGGTGATCACCACCATCGCCCGGGCTCCGTTGGCAAGCGCCAAGCGGGGGAAGTCGGCATGGACCATCTCGAAGCAGATGGCGGGAGCCCAGGGAATGCCGGTGTTCCACACCGGCAAGGAGTCGCCGGAGGAAAATCCGCTCTGGCCCAGCTTAACTTGGTTCAGGGCCGGCAGGAAGTCGTCGAACGGGAGGTGTTCGCTGAAGGGGACCAGACGCAATTTGTCGTAGCGGACGCCGCGCTTGCCAGGTTCCACCAGGAAGGCGGAATTGCGCAGGTGCCCGCCGTTGGGATCGCGGGAATCCATCAGGAATTCCAGGGCACCCACCACGACCGGGGCGTTGGACCGTGCAGCGATCTTCTGGATCCGGGAAACCTCCTCGGGGCGCCAGCTCCAGAGGTCGGGGATGGCGGTTTCCGGCAGGGCCCACAGATCCGGCCGCTCCTGGAGGCGATCGACGGTGGCCCAGGTGCGGGCCATCACGGTCTGGAAGTAGGATTCGTCCCACTTGCGGGTCTGTGGAATGGCTGGTTGCACGATGGCCACGCGCATGCCCCCCTCGACCGGAGGGGTGGCGAGTCGGACGAATCCAGCGATCCACCACGCTGCCCAGAAGAGTCCTGGTGCCCAAAGGATCTTGCGGGGGAGCGCCCCGCGCCACCAGAGGGCCAGGATCGCTCCGGTGGCCGCCATGGCAAGCCCCGCTCCGTAGACGCCGGTCCATGCCACTCCCTGGAGCCCCGGCAGGAATCCGCCCAGGTCGTAACCCACGTGCATCCAGGGAAACGACATCTGTCCCCAGCCCCGCAACAGTTCGATTCCGGTGAATAGGAAGGGCCAGGCCCACGGAACACCCAGACGGCGGCAGTGGACCCAAAGCCATGCCCACAGCGCCTGGAAGGCGGCAAGGTACGCGAACAGAAGTAGGAGCCCGATCCCGATGGTGACGGCTGGACCCACGTTCATCACGTTCTTGATCCAGTGGAGGGCGGCCACCTGCAGCACGAATCCGGAAAGGAATCCCTTCTTCAGGGCCTTGGAGGGGGAATCGGCATCCACCCACACGAGCATTCCGGCCAGCACCGCGGGAAAGAGCGGTCCCAACGGCAACGGAGGAATGCAGAGGGCTTCCAGCACCCCCCACAACAACGACCAAGCGGCGATCATCCCTTGCCTTGGGGATGGAACAGGACCACGAATTCGCCCTTGGGCTCCTTGGGGAGCCTGGCCAGGAGTTCCGTGGCGGTTCCGACCAGGTATTCCTCGTGGAGTTTGGTGAGCTCTCGAGCCAGTACCACCCGGACCTCGGGAAGCACCAGGGCCAGGTCCTCGCACATGCCGCGGACCTGGTAGGGGCTGCAGTAGAAGATCAGGGTGCGGTCTTCCTGGGCCAGGCCGGCCAATTTCCGTTGCCGTTCGCCGTGCTTGCGGGGAACGAATCCCTCGAAGGCGAACCGGTCGGTGGGAAGGCCGGAGGCCACCAAGGCGGAGAGCATGGCCGAGGCCCCGGGGGCGGTGGTCACCGGCACGCCTTCGCGCCGGCAGGCCCGGACCAGGAAGAAGGCCTCGTCGGAGACGCCGGGCGTTCCCGCGTCGCAGATCAGGGCGAAGGATTCGCCGTTCTTGAGTCGCGAGACCAGTTCCGGAGTCCGTCGTTCCTTGTTGTGGTCGTGGTAGGGACTGGTGCGCACCTGGATGCCGTGGTGCGAAAGCAGGCGCGACGAGTGGCGGGTATCTTCGCATAGGATCTCGTCCACCGTGCGGAACACGTCCAGCGCGCGGAGGGTGATGTCCTGCAGATTCCCGATGGGGGTGCTGACGATGTGAAGGGTTCCCTCTGGCACGGAGGGAAGAGTATACTTGCCCCATGAAACTGACAATCGCGCGGGCGTCGGAAACGTGCATTTTCCGGATCCAGGGCAAGGTTGGATGGGAAAGTTCCCGGCTCCTGGATCGCGAAGTGCGTCAATCGGTGGAACAAGGCGGCCGATTCCTGGTCTTCGACCTCGATGGGATCGAGTTCCTGAGCTCGGGGGCCATCGGAGTGCTGGTGTACCATCTGCGCCGCCTGCAATCGGGCAAGGGCGACATCTTCATCGTCACCGCCAACAACTACGTGATGTACCTGTTCCGCACCATCGGATTCCACAAGGTCTTCGAAGGGAAGATCTTCCGCGGCATGGCCGAACTCCAGCCCGTGCTCGCCGCGCAATCGCCGGGATGGGCTCCTCCCGTGCCGGACGCCTGGCGCGAAGTGGACGCCGGCGACGGTGCTGACGACGAGATCAGCCACAAGGACGAACTGGGATGAATCCGTCCGTGTCCGTTCCGTTGTTCCCCGTTCCCCGCCTGATGGAGCGTCCCTGGGGAGGCTCCGGACTGCGCGCCTGGGGACGTCCCTGTCTGGAAGGGGTTCGCATCGGGGAAAGCTGGGAACTGGGTTGCTTTCCCGGCTTCGATTCCTCGTTGGAGGGCACTTCGCACACCCTGCTTTCCCAGGCGATGGTTGCCGGAAACGACCCCTGGCCCGGGTGCGCGCACGGAGTGTTTCCGCTTCTGGTGAAGCTCATCGACGCGCGGGAGACCCTGTCCATCCAGGTCCATCCCTCCGTCGCTTCCGCCGACGCGGCTCCCAAGAACGAATGCTGGCTGGTGCTGGAAGCCCCCAAGGGCGGTTTCCTGTACGCCGGCACCACGCGCAAGCTGGATTCCTCCGAGCTGGTCTCCAGGTTGGGAGCGGGAGACACCGAGGTTCTGGCACGGATCCCGGTGAAGACCGGGGATGTGGTCATGATACCGGCGGGGACCATCCACGCCATCACCGCGGGATTGGTGGTCGCCGAGGTCCAGCAGGCTTCCGACACCACCTACCGTCTTTGGGACTGGGGGCGCACCGGGTTGGATGGCAAGCCCCGCGAATTGCATCTGGATCTTGCCAAATCCTGTCTGGATCCCGCGCCCAATCCCGGGCTCAAGCCGGTCCCCGTCGCCATCGACGGATTCAGCGAACTCCTGTGCGCCACGCCCTGGTTCGCCCTCAAACGCATCCGACCGGGAACCGGCGAGCGGATCGAGGGACACGACGGATTCCGGATCCTCATGGTCCTGGAAGGCCCCATGGATCTTTCCTGGGAGGGGGGGCGCAAGTCGTTGGAGCGGGGGCGGTTCGTGATCCTGCCGCCCCACGCGAAGGTCCGGATCGCCGGTGGCCTCGCGCTGGAGACGTGGGTGCCCAACTGGGATCGCGACGTGCTGGGTCCCGTCCTGTCGGCCGGGCATTCGCGCGAGATGGCCTACCAGCTTTCGGCGGGGATCGTCCGCGGGTGACCCTTCCTCCCTCGGTCGCGGATCTTTCGCAGGAGCTGCTGGATGTTCTGGACTCCGACCTTCGGGTCGTCGGCCGGGCCACCCGGCAGGAAGTCCACGCGCGAGGGTTGTTGCACCGTGCGGTGCACATCCTGGTGCTGGGCTCCGATGGCCGCCTGCTCCTGCAGAAGCGCTCCCTATCCAAGGCGTCCCACCCCGGGGCGTGGGACACTTCGGTGGGAGGGCATGTCGGTGCCGGAGAGGAACCCTTGCCGTCGGCGTTGCGGGAGTGCCGGGAAGAGCTGGGGATCGATGTGCGCGATGCGGATCTGGCGCCTCTCGGAGGCTACCTGTTCGATGCAGGAACGCTGGACGCGGAGTGGGTGGAATCGTGGATCCTGGTGCACGACGGGCCCTTCGCGCCGGACCCCGCGGAAGTGGAGGCCGTGGCTTACTTCACCGCCGCGGAGGTGGAGGAGCTGATCCGTGTTGGTTCGACGACCCCGCATTTCGTGGTGCAGTGGGGGCGGGATTTGAAAGACCGGGGACGCGTCCGGCCCTGACCGCCTCGAAGGCGCACAGCGAGGCGGTCACCGCCACGTTGAGGCTTTCCACTTCGGGGCTCATGGGGATGGAGAGGCTCTGGTCCAGAGCGGAGCGGACCGTGGGACGCATCCCATCGGATTCGCTCCCCAGCACGAAGACCGTCCGCTCGGCCAATTCGTGCCCCAGGAGCGACCGAGAAGCGTCGGCGGCCAGACCGTAGACCCAGTAACCGTCCTTCTTGAGCAGTTCCAGGGCCGGCACCAGCTTGGGAACCCGCACGAACCTCATGCGGCTTCCGTAGCCCGCCGACGCCTCCAGGAAGGCTTGCCCGGGAAGGGCCCCTCCCTTGGCCGGCAGGATCAGGGTGTGGCAGCCCGCCGCGACCAGACTTCGGCAGATCAGGCCAAGATTGCGCGGGTTTTCCACTCCATCCAGCGCGAACACCACCGTCCGCGATTCGACGGGCGTCTCCAGGAGGTCGTCCAGGGTGGCCATCGGAATCGAAGAAGTCTGCGCCACCACGCCGCCGTGGTCGGCCTGACCGCACAGCGAAGCGAGTTTCGCATCGGGGGCCAGGCGGAAGTCCACACCCAGCTCCTTGCATTGGGATTCCACCTCGCTGCGGCTGGATCCCGCCCGGGGCGAGATCCATACCCGCAGGATGGGGCGTCCTCCGCGCATCGCTTCCAGGACCGGGCGCTTGCCCCGGATCCAATCCGTTTGTGGTTCCATCGCTTCAAGATGTATTCTGCGAAGGAACTCGCGGTCCGAACGCGCTTTGGTGTTGGCGGGGATTTCCGCCCCAACAGAAGTCATTCATCGGAGAGGAAATCGCAGCTTCTCGTGAAAACGCAGCTTGGCAACTTCCAAACGGTTCTGGTCGCCGACGACGATCCCGCCATCCATGCCATCTTCCGCCGCCTCCTGGAGCCATTGGGTGTGCGGTTGATCTCGTGCCGCGACGGGACCACGGCCTGCCAACAGGCGTTGGAACAGGTTCCCGAAATCGTGTTCCTGGATGTCGTGATGCCGGGAATGGATGGAACCGACCTTTGTCGGAAATTGCGCGAAACCACCGCCACCGCCTTGGTTCCCATCATCCTGCTGTCGTCCTTGGGCGAGCCCACCGACCGGCTGAAGGGCCTGGAGGCGGGCGCCAACGACTACCTGGTCAAGCCCATCGCCCTTCCGGAGGTGCTGGCCAAGGTCCGCACCTACCTGCAGTTGTCCATGCTGCACCGCAAGGCCATCGAGATCGAGCGACGACGCGCGGTGACCGGGCTTCTGCGGGGACTGGCGCACCAGTTCAACAACATCCTCTGCGGATTGTCGGGAACCGCCCAGGTCCTGGATCGCAGGCTGGGAGCGGATCATTCCGCCAGGGACCAGGTGAAGGTGATCGTGCAGTACAGTCAGCGCGCGGCCACCATCAGCCAACAGCTTCTGGTCCTGGCCGGAGCGCGCCAGGATCCGCGCTCGGCGGGCTCCCCGGAGCTCTCGGAGGCGATCCGTTCGTCGTGGGAATCGGCGCTGACGGGGATCGCCAAGACCTACCAGTTGATCGTGGACGGCGGCATGCCCGACGGGCTGCGTCTTTTGATTGGTCAAGCAGATCTCCAGGCCAGCCTGTTCCACGTCCTGCAGAACGCGTTGCGGGCCTCCCCGTTGGGAGGTGATGTCCGGATCGGCATCCGCATGGAGGAGGATTCCTTCCTTCGATTGGATATTTCCGACAAGGGCTGCGGGATGAGCCCCCTGGAGTTGGCCAAGTCCATGGAACCGTTCCATCAGAACTGGGATCGCCCCTCCGACGCGGGGTTGGGGCTGCCGTTCGTGCGAGCATTGATGGAAGATTGCGGTGGCACGCTGGAACTGGCCTCGGCGAAGGGCGAGGGTACCACCGCGACCTTGCGCATCCCGGTCATCGCCGCCAACGGCACTGGAAAATGATTCGCCAACCGCCCGGCGAATCCCGGGCGCCGGCTCTATCTTCTTGAGCCATGGAACACGTCCCGACCGGTCATGCCAAGTTGTCGCTGGGCTGGAGCGAAATGGACCAGCAGCACGACACCTTGTTTCGCGCCCTCCATACCCTGGATCAAGCACCTCGCCGACGTCCGGACGATCTTCGCGAGATGCGCCGCATCTTCTCGGTGTTGGCCGATCATTTCCGATGGGAGGAAACGGAGATGGCCCGGCTCTCGTTTCCGGATCGCTCCCGCCACATCGCCGACCACCAGCGCGAGCTCTGGTCGCTCGCCCAGCTTCTGCGCAGGCTGGAGGATCTGGACGACCTGGATGCCCAGGCGCTCTCCGACTGCACCGCCTGGACCCTGCGACATGTCGCCAGCATGGATGCGGATTTTGTCCAGTTCGCGCTGGACAGGGAGACCTGGGACCTTCGGCGCGAATGCATGGAGTTGGACTACGAGAATCGTCTGGCGTCCTTCTCCGTGTAGCTTCAGTCCTGGCTGACCATCTCCTCGCGAAGGCATCCGCACAGTGAACGGATCCCGTCGCGTTCGTCCAGGAGGCGATCGATGGGCGTCGCCGCGTAGACCTCTTCCATGCGCACGAGTGCGTCTTCCAAAGTGCCGTGCAGCATGCAGAGGGTCTTGTGCTCCTCGATCTTCAGCGGACAGGAGCGGATGTGGTGGAGAGGTTCCACCGCGGTGATCACGTCGAGCACGGAAAACGAGGAAGCGTTCTGGACAAGGGCGAACCCGCCGTGGAGTCCGCGTTGGCTGGACACCAGTCCCACGCGGGTCAACGATTGCATCACCTTGGACAGATAGGGTACGGGAACGTGGGTGCGTTCTGCGATGTTGGCGGCCGTCTGGGGGACGGGATGGGTCTGGGCCAGATGGACGATCGCACGCAGGGCGTATTCGGCGGTCTGGGAAATCATCGTTCCTCCAGTGGGCGGCGTTTAGTGGATAGATAGATAATCAGATATGATGATCTTCAAAGGGGACAGTGGGGAAAAACTTTGGAGAAATCAACCATGCTCGAACTGATTGGATGAGGGAGGTGGATCGGTACTGCCCCACCCTTTTCCAGAGCGGTGTCAGTGCCCGCTGTGGTAGGGGTGGCCCAGAACCAGAGTGTGTGCCCTGTACAACTGCTCCAGCAACACCACCCTGGCCAGGGAGTGGGGGAGGGTGATGGGTCCCAGCGACACCGTGCTCGATTGCCGGACGAGATCCGGATGGAGACCGTCGGCGGAGCCGATCACCAAGGCCACGTTGGGTTGCTCCCGGCGCCAGAGCTCCAGCTCCTTGGCCCATCGCTCGGAAGACCAGGCCGCACCGCGGCTGTCCAGGCAGATCCGCAACCCGAAGCCTTCGGTTCGCTTGCGGACGAGTTCGGCTTCCTTCTCCAGCGGGGCGTTGCCCTTGTCCTCGGGATGCTCGTCCAGCTCGAAGCGGCACAGACGCCGCAAGCGCTCGGCGTACTCGTCCTGCGCCGGGGCCAGGGCCCGGGGAGCCATCTTTCCGAAGCACACCAGTCGGATTCTCACGTCGGAGGGGAAATCTACCACCGCTGGCCAAACGCCCGAAAAGGATGTTCCTTTGCCCTCCATGAGCAATCCCCGCCCGAGCCCCCCGGCTCCCCGTATCCCCAAGGACCGTCATCGCTTGGTCTCCAGTTCAGGTCACCGTGCCCGGTTGCGGGACAAGGTGCTCGCCGACGGCCTGGACGCGATGGCTCCCCACGAGCTTCTGGAACTCCTGCTGTGCTACGCCATCCCCCGTGTGGACGTGAAGCCACTGGCGAAGTCCCTGCTGGAAGGAGCCACCTTGGGGGGCTTGCTGACCCGAGATCCGGCGCGGCTGGTTTCCGAACCCGGCATCGGTCCCCATGCGGCAAGCCTGATGGCCCTGTGCGCACGCATCCATCGCGAACTGGTATTGGAACGCGAGGGCCTTCGCGAGCGCTGCCTGGATCCGGAGGAACTGGTTCCCTGGTTCCGCGCCGAGATCGGGTTGGCCGAGGACGAGAGGTTCGCGGTGGTGTACCTGGATCAGCAAGGGCGGATCCTGGGACGGAAGGTGTTCGACCCCGGTTCCCGGACCCGCACGGTCCTGTACGCCCGCGAGCTCTTCGATGGGGCACTGCGGATGCGGGCCACGGGACTGGTGCTGGCCCACAACCACCCGGCGGGGTCCCTGCAACCCAGTTCCCAGGATCGCGACCTGACGCGTCGGGTGCGGGAGATCGGCGCGGCCCTCGAGGTGGCGCTGGTGGACCACCTCATCGTGACCCGCCAAGGACATGCCAGTTTTTGTCGAAGCGGATGGCTCTGAGGCTCCGGAGGAGCGTTGAGAGGAGGGCGGTGGATTTCTAGGTTCGGCTTCCATGCGCATTCTACTGGCCGTGTTGCTCGCCTCCCTTCCCGTGGTCGCCGCCGATGCCGATGCAGGCTACGAGGAGTTCTCCCCCGAATGGTTCTTCGACATCGCCTTCGTGGACGCGCGGCCAGCCGCCGCCCAGCGGGCCATGGAACGGTTCTTCCAGCGCGACTGGAACGGGGCGGCGGGGCTTGCCGTGGGCACGGGGGTGCGCGTGAGCGACCAGGCGCTGGCCCAGGCGGCGGTGGAGTTCGCGCGCGGAGCCGATTTCGCCATCGACGGCCAGGAGGATTCCGCCGTGGCGGCCTTCCGGCGCTGCGCGGACAAATCCGCCCAGGCCACCGCCATGGCCGAGGACGAGCCCCAGGTGCTCCGTTCCACGGTGCTCCGTTCGCGCTGCATGGCCGTGTTTCCCGACCGGTTCGGCGCAGCCTCCATCCTGGCCCAGGCCGCCAAGGGGATGCCAGATCGCGCGGACGCCGCGGAATTCTGGTACGGAGCGGGCCGCGTACTGGAGGATATGGGCCGTGCCGACTCCGCCTACCTGCTCTACGCCCAATCCTGGAAGGTGGATCCGCGTGGCGCTTTTTCCACCCAGGCCCTCCATTCCCAGGCGCTCATGCTGGCCCAGGCCGGCCGCTTCTCGGAGATCCAACCCCTGGTGGAGAAGGCCGACCAGGCATTCCCCACCGACCAGCGCCTGCGATCCAAGATGCGGATCCTGGAAGGACGCGCCTGGCTGGGCCTGGGCGACACGGGTCGCGCCCTGTTCCGCTGGAAGACCCTCACCAACGCCTTCGTGCGCGGTGTGGGCGACCTGATGCCGGATTCCGTCGAAGCGGCGGAGATCTACTGGCGCCTGGGCGACCTGGCCGCGCGGAAGGCCGCCGGCCTGCACTTCGACGCTCTGGACCCCGCCGATCGCAAGGCGGCCCACCTGCGTCGACGCGAGTACATGGAGGAGGCCTTCGGGTACTTCCGCCAGGCGGTCTCCTGCTACGCCTACCCCTGGACCCCGGTGGCCCTGAGAGACATCGCCGGGGTGATCGAACGCTATGCCATGGACGTGGCGGGGCAGCGGATCGATTTCCGCAACGACACCGATCGCGTGGCCCAGGAGATCCTGGTGCAGCGCAAGCTTCCCAGCCTGTTCCAATCCGCCGGGAACACCTACCGCAGGCAGATCAAGTTCGCCCGCAACACCGGCGACGGGACGGGAATCGGGTTGCAATCGGGGCGTGGCCTGGCCCGCTCCTGGTGGTGCGCCGTCAAGGCGCGTCGGACCGCCGCGGTGCTCCTCAAGAGTTCCCCCCGTCCAGCCGGCGATTCGCTGGGTCTGGCCTGGTACGAACGCGTGGTGGATTCGGCGGTCGGTGCGGAAAACGCCAACGGCAAGCGTCTGGCCGTGGAAGGGATCGTGGATCTGTCCCAGTGGGAACAACTCTCCTGGCCGGAATCCGACAGCATCAAGACCTTCCTTGGGCCCGAGGAGGCGGCGAAGGCCGTCCAGAGGGGCGTGGAGAAACGCTCCAACGCCAGCGGGAACACGGGTTCGGCCGACCTCGCTTCGCTGACGGCCATCCAGTGGACCTGGCGTGGCTTCGAGGCTCGCCGCCTCGCGCGAAACGCCATCCTGGACATCCGCCTTTTGAAGGCCCGCCTGTCGGGGAGCTGATCGTCCGGTATTACCTTTCCTTTCCTCAAACCCGGGTGGTCGTTCCACCCACGGATCGCAACAACCAACCATCATCGAGGATTCCATGGCCAAGCTGTTCGTCGAAGATCTCAACGTCGCCGGAAAGCGCGTGTTCGTGCGCGTCGATTTCAATGTTCCCCTCAAGGACGGCGTGGTCGAGGACGACAAGCGCTTGGCCGCTGCGCTCCCCACCATCCAGTACCTGATCGGGAAGGGCGCCAAGGTCATCCTGGCCTCGCACCTGGGCCGTCCCGACGGCAAGGTCGTGGATTCGCTGCGCATGGCTCCCGTCGCCGCCGCCCTCTCCAAGCTCCTGGGCAAGCCCGTCGCCAGCACCTCCGACTGCGTCGGACCCGAAGTGGAAGCCGCCGTGGCCGCCCTCAAGGACGGTGACGTGCTCCTTCTGGAAAACCTCCGCTTCCACATCGAGGAAGAGGGCAAGGTCAAGCTGGAAGACGGCTCGAAGCTCGCCGCCTCCAAGGAAGACATCGCCGCCTTCCGCGCCGGACTCACCAAGCTCGCCGACCTCTACGTCAACGACGCCTTCGGAACCGCCCATCGCGACCACTCCTCGATCACCGGCCTGAATCTGCCCCGTGCCTCCGGCTACCTCATGAAGAAGGAACTGGACTTCCTGGGCGACGCCGTGGAAAACCCCAAGCGTCCCTTCGTGGCCATCATCGGCGGATCCAAGATCTCGGGCAAGATCGACGTCATCAAGGCGATGCTCCCCAAGGTCGACAAGCTCATCATCGGCGGCGGCATGGGCTTCACCTTCGCCAAGGCCCAGGGCAAGGAAATCGGGAAGTCCCTGTGCGAGATGGACAAGGTTCCGCTGGCCGCCGAGCTCATCGCCCAGGCCGGCGACAAGCTTTGCCTGCCGGTGGACGTGCTGGTGACCACCAAGCTCGACTTCGGCGGTCGCACCCTGGGGCCCACCAAGTACGTTTCCGTCAACGACATCCCGGCCGACCAGGAAGGCGTGGACATCGGGCCCAAGACCGTCGAGATCTTCGCGAACATCATCAAGTCGGCCAAGACCGTCCTTTGGAACGGCCCTGCCGGTGTGTTCGAGATCGAGGAATCGGCAAAGGGCACCTTCGCGATCGCCCAGGCCCTGGCCGAAGCGACCGCCAACGGCGCCTGCACCGTGGTCGGCGGCGGCGATTCCGCCTCTGCCATCAAGAAGGCCGGCCTTTCCAAGAAGGTGACACACGTGTCCACCGGCGGCGGCGCGAGCCTGGAATACCTGGAAGGCAAAGCGTTGCCCGGCGTCGTCGCCCTCACCGACAAGTAACGTTCGGCTGCGCGGGCGCATACTCCCCTTCCGTCCCCTCTCGCCGTCCCCAAAACTGGTTCATTCCGGTGAAACCGGAATGCCCGGGCCTGGGCGGACGGCTTCGGGGGGCGGGGCGGGTCGTCTGCATCCCGCTCGCTCGAACGTTTTCCATGTGCCATGGATTTGCCCACCGTCGCCTTTGGCCGGTGGGCTTTTTGTTTCCGGGCTGGTGGGGATTGCGGGGGTGGTGGAAGTCGCTTGGGATTGAGTTTGATCTGCTTTGCCCGCGTCCGCTTCGCTGCGCGGTGTTTGGGGGCTGGGTTGGGAATGGAGGCGCGGGAGGCGCGGAATGCCGTGGTACCGAGAGAGGCGGGAAAAGCTTGGAATTCCGGGGAGGTGGAGATTGCGGGGAAGGCGAGGTGTATTGGGGAGGGAACTGGGGAGTGGGTGGTGGTTTCTCTATTCGTGAATCCGTTGAAGTCTTTTTGGAGGGGGGCTTGCGCGACGGGGCTTGATGGATATATGTTCAATGGAGATCGCCTCGCGCGGTGATCGAACCCCTCGGGAGATCTCCCGGGGGGCTCTTTTTTTCTTGGGCTGGAATCGGGTTTCGGGTTAGGTTTCCCTGCCTATGCTGATCCTGGGAATCGAGACCTCCTGCGACGAGACCGCTGCCGCCGTGATCGATGGGTGGCGTGTCCTCTCAAACTTCCTCCATACCCAGGAGGTCCATGCCGAATTCGGTGGCGTGGTTCCCGAGATCGCTTCCCGCGAGCATCTGCGACTGCTGCCCGGAATCGTGAGGCAGGCCTTGGACGAGGCAGGCACATCCATCGAGCGGTTGGATGGCATCGCCTATACTCGCGGCCCGGGCCTGGCTGGACCGCTTCTGGTGGGAGCGTCGTTCGCCCAGGCCTTGGCGATGGATGCGGGCAAGCCGCTTTGGGGCGCGAACCATCTGGAGGGGCACCTGGCCGCGGTGCGGCTGACGGATCCGACCTTGAATCCGCCGTTCCTGTGCTTGACGGTTTCCGGTGGCCACACCGAACTCACGGAAGTGACCGCCGACGGTCGTTTCCTGGCTCTTGGAGCCACCCGCGACGATGCGGCCGGGGAGGCTTTCGACAAATGCGGCAAGATTCTCGGCCTGGGATATCCGGCGGGGCCGGAGGTCTCCCGATTGGCGGCCCAGGGAAACCGGAAGGCTTTCCCCCTTCCCGTCGGACTGCGCGGCGAAGGTCTGGACTTTTCCTTTTCCGGACTCAAGACCGCGTTGGGCCGTCTGGTCAAGGAGCTGGGCGACGGACTTCCGCCGCGATTGAACGATGTCTGCGCGAGTCTGGAAGAAGCCATCGTAGATGCGCTGGTCGCCAAGTGCCGCGTGGCCCTGGACGAGCGGAACCTTCCCGGCGTGGCCGTCTGCGGGGGGGTCTCGGCCAATCGCCGGCTGCGCGAACGGATGCAGCACATGGCCGAACGCTCCGGAAAGTGGGCGAGATTTCCGTCGCCCTCCTTGTGCACGGACAACGGCGCGATGATCGCGGGCGCCGCCCTCTGGCGACTGGAACGCGGCGAAACGGGACCCCTGGAAGGGCCGGTGGATCCGGGGTTGGCGTTGGGAAATTAGGTCCTCGGCGGCTCCGGGAGCCTGGTCGTCCACGCTCCCGGTCCGCAGGAAAATCGGAGTCCTGAGCCTGAAACCCCTTGCATAGGGCCCTCCGAGGCTTCTACGTTTCGTTCGGAAGCTCCTCCGTCGTCCGCGACGGTGGTGACAGAATCCGTCATCCTGAATATTCATCGGAGATTTCGAATGCCCAAGATCAAGAAGATCGTCGCCCGCCAGATCCTCGACTCCCGTGGCAACCCCACCGTGGAAGCCGACGTCCTCCTCGACGACGGCACCATCGCCTCCGCCGCCGTGCCTTCGGGCGCTTCCACCGGCGAATACGAAGCCGTGGAACTGCGCGACGGCGACAAGAAGGTCTACCAGGGCAAGGGTGTCCTCAAGACCGTCGCCGCCGTGAACGGCCCCATCGCCAAGGCCCTCAAGGGCTGGGACGTGGAAGACCAGAAGGGCATCGACAAGGCCATGATCGAGCTCGACGGCACCGAGAACAAGGGCAAGCTGGGCGCCAACGGCATCCTGGCCGTCTCCATGGCCGTGGCCCGCGCCGCCGCCGCTTCCAAGGGTCTGCCCCTCTGGAAGTACATCGGCAAGCTGCACAAGAACAAGACCTTCACGCTGCCCGTCCCGATGGCCAACATCATCAACGGCGGCAAGCACGCCGACAACATGATCGACTTCCAGGAGTTCATGATCGCCCCCGTCGGCGCCAAGACCTACTCGGAAGGCCTGCGCTGGATCACCGAGATCTTCCACACCCTCAAGGGCATCCTGAAGAAGGGCAAGCACGTCACCGCCGTTGGCGACGAAGGCGGCTTCGCTCCCAATCTGTCCAACGACCAGGCTCTGGAAGTGATCATGGAGGCCATCGTGGCCGCCGGATACAAGCCCGGAACCCAGATCAAGATCGCTCTCGACTGCGCTTCCTCCGAGCTGTTCGACGAAGGCGACCGCAAGGGCTACAAGTTCTGGAAGTCCGAGCCCAACAAGCTCTACACCGCCAAGGACATGGTCGCCAAGTACACCGAATGGTGCAAGAAGTACCCGATCTACTCGATCGAGGACGGACTCGACCAGAACGACTGGGAAGGCTACGTCTCCTTCACCAAGGCCCTGGGCAAGAAGATCCAGATCGTCGGCGACGACTTCTTCGTCACCAACCCGGTTCGCCTCGAGAAGGGCATCAAGATGGGCGCCGCCAACGCGATCCTCATCAAGGTCAACCAGATCGGCACCGTCACCGAGACCCTCGACGCCATCAAGATGGCCCAGAAGGCCGGCTACGGCGTCATTTCCTCCCATCGCTCCGGCGAGACCGAGGACGCCTTCATCGCCGACCTCGCGGTGGGCACGGGCGCTGGCCAGATCAAGACCGGTTCGCTGTCGCGCACCGATCGCATCTGCAAGTACAACCAGCTGATCCGCATCGAAGAGCAGCTCGGCGACAAGGCCGTCTTCCACAAAATCTGAGACCCGTCTCGGGGCGCGCTCTCGCTCCCTGGACCGTCGCCGTCCCCAAACACTTGCCCATTCCGGCCTTGGCCGGAATGCTTGGGTTGGGGCGGACGGCTTCAGGTCCGGGTCGCTTCGACTGCATCCCTCATCCAGGCATCAGGGAACTGCTTTGTGAATTGATTTGCCCACCGTGCCTTTGGCCGGTGGGCTTTTTTGTTTTTGGGTTGGTGGGGAGTGCGGGGTTGGTGTGGGATGTGCCCTCCGCATCCAACGACTTCGTGGGCTTCCGGTGCGCGAGGTCGCTGGTCCCCTGAATCCGCGCGGTCAGCGGCAGCTGACCATGCCGCTTTCCAGACGTTCCAGATGGCAGAAGGCAAGTTCCTTGGTGGATTCGTCGCGCAGGTGCAGGCCGTTGCCGTGGCAGTACTTCCATTCCTCGCAGGTGGCGCATTTGCCGGTGCGGGCCCAGGACCGGTCGCGCATCACCTGGAACCGGTTCTCCCAGACGTCCCAGAAGTCGTCCGTGTGGATGTTGCCCTGGATGTAATCCGCCCGTAGGCTGGGACAGGCGGAAATGGAGCCGTCGCACAGCACGGATCCGATGTTGATTCCCGCCCGGCAGAAGAACGGGGTGTCGCGGACCTGGCCTTCCAGGGCTCCCAGGTACCCGTCGCATCCACAGGCGGCCGAGATCATGCCCTGGGCGCGGGTTTCCCGCAGGAAGGCCATCATCTCGGCGTACTGCACGTCAGAAAGGAAGAGGTCGGGGTGCCGCTTGGCGCGCCCCTTGGGGAAGATCATGTCCAGGCGCCAATTCCTGACGCCCATCTCCACCAGCATCTCGCGGATCCGGGGGAGCTCGGGAAGTGAGTGCGGGGTGACCGACGTCATGGCGTCGAAGGTGAGGCCTTCGGTCGATGCGGCCATGGAAAGGGCGCCTACCGCCTTGCGCCAGGAACCCTTGCGGCGTCGGAACTGGTCGTGGGTTTCCTCGAGCCCGTCCAGACTCACGGTCAGGGAGCGGATTCCCGCGTCCACCAGCGAGATCCAGGTCGGTTCCGTCATCGCCCATCCGTTGGTCACCATTCCCCAGGGGAATCCCCGGTCGCGGAATGCTGCTCCGCATTGGGCCAGATCCTTGCGCACCAGTGGCTCGCCGCCGGTCACCACGATCAGGGTCTCCTTGGGATCCACCTTGGTGGCGACCTGGTCGAGGACCTTGAGGAAGGTTTCGATGGGCATGTCGGGAGTGTCGCTGGCGCTGACGCAATCACTGCCGCAATGGTTGCAGGCGAGGTTGCACCGCAGGGTGCATTCCCAGAAGAAATAGCGTAGACGGTGGTTGTGGGTCTGGATGGCGCGGTGGAGCCGGTAGGCCTCAAGGGCCGCCTTGCGCTTGATGGGGAGTGTGCGGAGAGCCGACTTCATGCTTGGGGCGGAGGGATGGAGGGGGAACCGTAGCGTGCGATGAGGTGGTCGGTGGGCGCGGTGGGAGCGCCGTATTTGGCGATGATGGTGTCGACCGTGGAGGGTACGGGGGCTCCGTACTTGGCGAGGAAGGTGTCGGTGGGAAGAGGGGTGATCACCCCGTACCAGGCCATCATGGTATCGCGCCCGATCGGGGTCTGGATGCCGTAGAGGGTGCGGATGGAGTCGTTCACCGGTGGCGGGGGAGTGCCGTATTTGGCGATGGCGGTGTCCTGTGGCGGGGGCGTTCCGTACCGGACAACCAGGGTGTCTCGGGGCTCCGGACCTCCGTATTTGACGATCACATTGTCAGAAGGAGGGGATGTGATGGACTGGCATCCCGTGAAACTCGAGGTCCAGATCATGGCGAACAATCCGAAGACCAGGGCTTCGCAGGTCCGCTGGATCCGGGAGGAAAGAGACGCTCGTGGTTGCATGGGCGGTCCTTTGTGGGTCGGGAGGTCGACATCCAAGATTTAGCCGCTTTTGGCGGACCTGACGGATGGAAAACCTCGAAAGTCCGACAAACCGGTCTCCTGTCGAGTACGGTTGGCCAAGGCCCACGGGGGGAGCCGGAAGGGGTGGATTGACCGCACCGTCGCAAAACGATACTCTCGATCCATGAAGACCAATTCTCCCCCGATCCTTGGGGCGGAGGAGTATCAAATCCTCGTGGAGCAATCTCCGATCCTCATCTGGAGGGCGGATCTCTCCATGGGCTGCGACTATTTCAACGAGCGGTGGCTGGCTTTCACCGGGCGGTCGATGGCCCAGGAGCTGGGCAACGGCTGGGCGGAAGGTGTGCACCCGGAGGATTTCCAGCGGTGCCTGGAGATCTACACCACCCATTTCCGGGACTGCCGGGCCTTCGAGATGGAATACCGTCTCAAACGCGCGGATGGGCAGTATCGCTGGATCTTCGATCGCGGAGCGCCCTATTTCGACAAGGACGGAGGGTTCAGGGGATTCATCGGCAGCTGCGTGGACGTGACCGAGCGGATCGAGGCCCAGGAAGCGCTGAAACGTCGGCACGAGGAAGAGCTCAAGGAACTCGGTGGTTTCCTGCCCATCTGCTGCTATTGCAAGAAGATCCGCAACGACTCCAACTACTGGGAGCAGATCGAATCCTTCGTCAGCCGCCATTCCAGCGCGGTCTTCTCGCACGGCATCTGCCCCACCTGCCGGGACAAGGTCATGGACGAGATCGAAAACGCGCGGAGGGATGATTCGGCATAGTGGATCGAATCCGCGCCATCCCCGGGGATGGCGCGGATCGGTGGAGGGGCCAAGGCGGTTTTGGTCAGAATCTGGTGAAGGCGGAGATCTCTCGGGTTCCGTTCGCGGTGGAGGCCCCGACGAACCATGTGCCCGATGGCAGACGGTCCAGTTCCGGCCAGGAGACCGTCCCGGCGGAGGATGGCGCCAGCGAGCGGCGCATCGCCACCCGGCCATCCAGGTCCCGGACCTCCAAGTCGACCGGTTCGGACCCGAAGCCGGCCAACCGCACAGCCCAACCGCCGTCCTGCCGAACCACCGCGATTCCCTGTGGCCTGTGCGGAGCGATGGGATCCGCATCCGACACCCAACCGTTGTCCTTGTCGAACTGCAGGCCGTCGAACGGAACCACGATGACCTTGCTGTTGTGGTTGTCGTTGCCGCCGTCCTTGTCTTTTTCCACATCGATCACGGAGAAGGTGAAGTGGGTGACGTGGCCGTTCTCCAGGTAGACCTGCGGGCGTTCGATCTTGGTCCAGTGGTTCACGACGCCGTTGGAGTACTTGATGAAGTCGCGGGACGGGATGTAGGCCACGCCCATGTCCTTCCAGTTGTTGATGCCGTCGTCGGACATGACGTGGCGGGCCTGCTTGGCGTCCCACCAGTTCACGGTGATGTGGTACTTGTTGCCGCTGCGCCAGATCACGGGGTCTTCGGCGAAGCCGTTGTTCAGGCCCTGGACGTTGGGGAACACGCTCTTGGTCATGACCTTGTACGGCCCCAGGATGCCGCTGGTGCTCAGGGAGACGACTCCTTCGCGCGCGATGCTCAGGAAGCTGCCGTCGGGACGCGGGAGAATGACCGTGTTGGAGTGGAGCTGGCTTCCGTTGCCGACATCGATGTTGAAACCGTTGGCCTGGAAGCTGATCGAGCCCTTCGCGACCCAGGGGCCGTCGAGGGACTTGGAGGTGTACACCGTGGCGGGACGGCGGGTCTCGCTGACCAGAACGAAATAGGTGCCGTCGTTCATCTGCTCGACCATGACGTTGTGGCCCTTGCCGTTCTGGTCGTTGTAGCAGAGTCCTTTGTCGACGTAGGGTCCCAGGGGGGAGGAATCGCTCACCGTGTGGACGCAGACCGATCCGAACCAGCCGTTGTGGCCCGCGCTCTGGCTCCAGCGGCTCGCGTACATGTGGTACTTGCCGTCCTTGGCGCGCAGGATCTTGCCGTCCCAGTAGGACCACGACTTGTTGGTCTTGTCCTCGACGCCGTTGTCCTGGTCGCGGGGAAGGACTCCGGTCGAGCCCCAGGCGTTGGACGTCGTCTGCTTGATGACGGGGGTGGGCAGGAAGTAGTCGATCAGGGTCTTGGCCTGCGCGACGCCTGTGGGAACGACCATGGCCAGACCGAGAGCGCCCAGTCCGCCAAGCGGAAAGTGGAGGATTCCGCGAACGGATCTGCTGCCTGGAAGTGGGTGGTCCCCGGATCGATGGGAATTCATGTGGACGACTCCGAAGAGGAAAGGGTGGAAGGAGGTTGTCGTTGGTGAACCTACCGGCCCGCGCCTCTCCGCAGGCGGGATCGTTGGAGGATCCGTTTGTAGCCACTACAAAAGCGGCCGCTTGCCACAGTGGGGGCTACGGAGTTTCCGGCATCGCGATGGACAGAAAATGGAGGTCGATCCGCCGCCCTCCGATTGCAGCCTTGGCATGGGCATCGGTGTCCAGGTGGACTTTCCCGATCCTCGGCTCGGTGTTTGAGGTTTCTACAAACGGACCTGTCGCGGATGCCCCCCCTCCCGTGGCGGTGGCCCCTAGATTCCGGGAGGATTCAGGTTCGGACCGGTCGACGGGAGAGGAGATCTCATGAAGCAGACATCCGCGGCGCTCAAGGGCGCGATCATCCTGGTGCTTGCGGGAGCCGTGGTGGCATCGGCCGCGATCCAGGCCACCTTCTACGTTTCTCCCGACGGCAGCGACGCCAACTCCGGCACCCGGACCGAGCCCTTCAAGACCCTGGAGAAGGCGCGCGACGCGGTGCGCGCGATCAACAAGACCATGAGCGGCGACATCGAGGTTGTCCTGCGCGGCGGCACCTACCCTCTCTCCAAGACCTTCTCGCTGGGCAGCGAAGACGGCGGCGCGAACGGGAAATACGTGCGCTACCGCGCCGAGACCGGCGAGACCCCATTGGTCACCGGCGGCCAGCCCATCACGGGCTGGACCCTCCACGACCAGGGCAAGAACATCTGGAAGGTCGAAGGGGTGACGGCGCGCTTCCGCCAGCTCTACGTGAACAACACCAAGGCGATCCGGGCCCGCCTGCCCAACCTGGGGGCGAACAACGCCCCGAACTTCTACCGCCTGACCAAGGTCGACACCAGCGGCAAGGCGCTGAACATCGCGACTTCGGTCGGCTTGAACTGGAAGAACCTGAACAAGGTCGAGATGCACCTCATGATCGCCTGGGCCGACGCGACGCTGCGTCTCGCCTCCACCACCAACATGGGCAGCTACACCAAGGTCAAGATCCAGAGCACCGAAGAGAACATCCTCTTCAACCGCCCGTACCCCATGCTCGGCATCGCCTTCTCCAGTAATCCCCCGAAGCAGCAGGTGTACTACCTCGAAAACGCGATGGAGTTCCTGGACACCCCGGGCGAGTGGTACCTGGACGAGACCGCCAACATCCTGTACTACATGCCGCTCTCCGGCGAGGACATGACCAAGGCGAAAGCCGTGGCCCCGATGGTCGAGACCCTGGTCAAGGTGGCCGGAACGAGCACTTCCAACATGGTCGGCTATCTCGCCATCCAGGGCATCGTCTTCGCGCACACCACCTACATGCGCCCCAGCCAGATGGGCTTCCTGGATGCCCAGGCCGGACAGTACAGCATCTCCTCCACCCTCCAGAACAAGCAATACGTCGGCCGTCCTCCGGCGGGCGTCATGGTCACCAACGCCCACCATGTGCGTTTCGAGCGCAACGTCCTCGCGCAGATGGCCGCGACGGGACTCGACTTCGTTTCGGGCACGAACAACAGCGGGATCGTCGGCAACGTGATCACCGACTGCGGCATCAACGGCATTTCCATCGGCAAGTTCACCGCCGATTCCGCCACCGAATTCCATGTTCCCTACAATCCGACCGACAAGGCCGAGATCAGCACCAACGACACCATCCGCAGCAACCTCGTCACCAACGTGACGACGGAAGCCCAGGGCGGGGTCGGGATCGTGGCCGGCTATCCCCGGTACGTCGTGATCGAACACAACGAGGTGTCGTACATGGGATACACGGGGA
Organism: Fibrobacteria bacterium; assembly: GCA_035352895.1. GTDB lineage: Bacteria > Fibrobacterota > Fibrobacteria > UBA5070 > UBA5070 > UBA5070. The sequence goes on from DAOPYN010000042.1 coordinate 28,437, forward strand.
TCAATGTGGGCTACGGATGGACCAAGACCCCCAACGCGATGACCAACAACCACATCAACTGGAACAACATCCACCACGTGAACCAGCTCCTGGCCGACGGCGGGAACATCTACACCTTGTCCAACCAGGGAACGGGCGGCCAGATCCAGTACAACTACATGCACGACTCCAAGCAGTCCCAATGGGCCGACTACTGGATCCTGCCCATCTACCTGGACGAAGGTTCGAGCGGTTTCGACATCAGCCACAACGTATCCGTGAACTCGCCTTCGGGAGTCGCCTGCAACGTCTGCGGTTCCTACACGCAGTCGGACAACAACGGCACGTCGGCAACAACGATCGCCAACGCGGGCATCGAGCCCGCCTATGCCGACATCAAGTCGAAGGTCGCCATCCCGGTTCCCCAATTCTCTTCCACCGGCGAGGGCTTGGCGCGCCGCGGCAAGGTGCCCACCTTCGGTGTCCGGATGGTCGGCCACGAGCTGGTCGTGGACGCATCCTCCTCGGGAGGGCGCGCGCCGGGATCGATGACGGTTTCCGTTCACACCCAGTCCGGGCGGCTTGTGGCGGCAAGGGAAGTCGAGGCTGGCCGGATGCTCCCGGTGGTGTTCGACCTTTCCGCGCAGAGGTCGGGAACCTTCCTGGTGAGCCGATCGATCGACGGCGAGAGGGCATCGGTCGGGCTGGTGAAGCTGCCTTGATCGCCATCGCCGTTGATCCGGTTTCCGAGGTCGATGCCGCACGGGGCACCCTGGAGCTTCGTGGCAACCTCCTCCGTTCCACCACGGCGCGCCTGGAGCTGCGCGACGCTTCCGGCAGTCTCGTCCAGAGGGCCTACGGTTCGGCGTCCGGGACCGTCGTGGACCTGACGGGGCTTCCTCGGGGATTCTACATCGCGGTGGGGGACGATCACGCCACGCTCCTGGTGGAGGTGGCATCCCCGTTGCCGAAGGGGCTGAGTGCCACGAGCGATCGTTTGGCTTCGGCCTGATCGTCCGCTGGCAGGTCCATCCGCAAGGTCCGCAAGGATTCCCGTTCATGGCTCCGTTGGTGGAATTCCATATCCGGTTGATCGGAGTTGGATTCGCTGGAAAATCCCGGGAATGGCATCGCGTTCCGAGTTAGCTTCCTAGCAGGATGACGATTCGACCATCGCTGCCTCCAATGGATCCCACAATGTCCCGTCTGCCATCCGCGATCCGGTCGATCGCGGTGGTGCTCCTCGTGGCTTGCATGGCCCAGGCGAAATTCGAGAGAGTGTCCGGAAGGATCAGATCAGGCACAGACATGCAACCCGTCCACGGCGCCAGGATCGTGGGACTCCAGTCCGGAAGAGCCGCATGGACGGACCATACAGGCCGTTTCGAGCTCCCCGCGATGGGGCGGACGGTCGTGGAATTCCGCCAACCACCGACGGTGCGAGGCGGCACCAGGTTGTTCTTGGGTGGTCCAGGGCACTCCTTCTGGTGGGTGTCCCCTTCGGGGCGGAGCCGACTTCTGGCGGAGGCTCCGGTGGATCTGCATCCAGGCCGGATCGGAGACGATTTCGGATGGGTCTGCGTGGATCCCGCCGGGTCGGCGACGTGTTGGAGCATCCTGAAGGTGGGACGGAACGTGGTCGTTTCCGGGAGCGGTCGGACGGCGGGCGGAGGTCTGCTGGTCGATCCTCCTCTGCCGGATACATTGTCGATCTGGATTCCCGGACGCGGGTTCCGACAGGTTTCGGTGGTCCATGGCGACAACCTGGAGCTGGGGATTCCACCCATCCGCACTGTCGCTGGCGATTTCCACACCCATACCTTCCTCACCGATGGATCGCACACACTGGACGATGTCGCGGCCCACGCCTTCGGTGGCACGTATTCCCTGCGGAACTTCGATGGATCCCCGATCCGTGACAGTGTTCCGTCTGGGTTCGGACTGGATTGGTTCGCCAATTCCGAACACGGTGGCGCCTTCTCCTCCGACCGTTTCGGGAATTCCATCACGGCATCGCCCCAGATCCAGCTGAAAGGAATCCCGACGGGTGGATACATGTGGAGGTGGCAGTCCCTCGGTGAGTTTTCCTGGCCCGCCGTGGACAGTTTACGTCGTTTCCATCCCGGGCGACAGCTGTTCCAGGGCGTGGAATGGAATGTTCCTGGCCACGAACACGCATCGGTAGGCATCCTGGCCTCTTCCCCGGATCCGATCTCGCGGTTCGAATTCCTCTATGACGCCGGCGATGGCGACACCGTGGGAGCGGGTTGGCCGGAAGCGTCCGTCAAGGAAAGGGTCAACTCGCACGCCAAGGCGCTGGCGGGAGCGCGGTGGCTGCGCGATCACCACGGCGATTCCAGTTGGATCGTGGTGAACCACCCATCCCGGCTGCGACTCACCTTCATCCAGGATCTGCGGGATCTCCACGAGGCGGGTGGGCCCGTCTTCCTGGGGATCGAGGCGATTCCGGGGCACCACAAGGCATCTTCGCGAGGACTCTACGGCTACACCCCGCCATTTCCGGACGACCCTTGGAACGCCCGCACCTGGGGTGGGGTGGACCGCATGCTGGCTCGCGTCGGTGGAGTCATGGACGCGCTCTGGAGCGAGGGGCGCAAGGTGTGGGTCTTCGCCAATTCCGATTTCCATTACTCGGGTGCCAACGACCACTATCCCGGGGAGTACAACAAGAACGTCACGCGGGTGGCGGACAAGTCCGCTGCGGGCATCTTGGCGGGCCTGCGTTCCGGAGCCACCGTGGCGACCATGGGCGACCTGGTGGACAGTTTCTCGCTGGAACTGGACGACGGCCGCAACGTCGCCTCCATGGGCGGGGAGCTGACCACGGGGAGTGATTCCGTCACGGTGCTGGTGCGCTACCATGTGCCGGCGCACAGCGCCCTGGGCGACATTCCCGTGGTGGACCACGTGGATCTGATCCGTGGGGAGGTGCATGGGCGGATCCTGCCCGGCGACGGAGCTTACACCTTGGATACGGTCGCCAATGTTTCGGTGGTGGCCAGTGTCCGGACCGGGGATCTGGTCCGCTCGGTGGATGGATGGTTCGAGACGCGATGGAAGCTGCCTGCCGATCGTTCGAGCTATTTCCGCGTGCGTGGCTCCCGCTTGCCGCGGGGGACGGCGGGATGGACGGACTCGGCGGGCAATCCCCTCTGCGACGAAACGCACTATCCAAACGACGCTTCGCAAGCCCTGTACAACCGCTGGTTCTATTCCAACCCGGTCTTCCTGAAGCGCCGTTAGCAGCCGACGAAACATCAGAAGCTAATCTCGTGGTGGAGGTGGCAGCACCCGCATTCGCAATAGGGTCGAGCTTCCCCCAGCTTCCAGCGGGTGATGATCCAAATCTTTCGAGGACTCAGGCTGGAGTCGGAGGGGTCTTCAGCGATGCCGGTCATTCCTGCGAAGAGGGCGCCAACCGGCTCCCGATCCACCAGGCGTACACCCATGACGGATGCGGACCCCAGAAACAGGTTCAGCCATCCTCGCTCCGCATTTTGTCCTCGAATCATGAGATTCCAGAATGGTCGTGAAGCCTCCCCGGCTGCGCTTCGGCTCAGTTCCTTGAAGATGGGAAGGAATCTGCGGATATGGGGGGGGCCGAAGCTGGACAACGAATCCACATAGCTCTCGAGTGATTTCCACTCGGAAATATCTCCCTCCATCCGGACCCGCGGAAGTCCAGGGTGGAGGGGGGCTGTTCCCACTTCGTGCAGGACCTGGCAGGTTGGCTGTATTCCCACACTCCTACTTTTCGAAATGTCGACTTGTCGCCAGAAATTGGCCATCGGCCTTGGAAGAGTTTCGAGGGCGATTCTTTCCACGAGTGGTTTTCCGCGCGACGATGAATCGAGGGGAACGGAAATATCCTTGGGCATCGGGAAGGCCAGCAGGTCCACCATCAGGCGGAGGTCGGACGCGACCAGGGTAACTGGTCGATTGGTCCGGTATCCTCTCATGTAGGGTGCGACGAAGCCTTTGTCGATCAGATTCGAATCGAACAACGATTTGCTTCCGAATCGATCGGTGGAGATGCTCTCCACCGTCGCGGGCCGGAAGAATTCGAATTGTCGGCAGCCCCTCTCGCAGGGGTCGAAGTAGGAGTGGAGCAATTCGTCCTTGGTCGAGTGGTCGCAGGATGCACGAAGGGGATCGCGTCCGGTGGCGGATGTCGGAACTTTTCCGGAATCGGTGAGGAGGACGATCGTTCCATGGGATGACTTGCGAGTGCGATTGAATCGGGTTGTGTCGAATCCCGATAGTCGCAATCGGGGCATGGCGACGATCGAATCCAAGCGGACCCCTGAAAAGCCATCTTCAACCATGAATTCGTTGGAAGGGCTTCGCCAGATTAACGCCGGATCCTTCGAGCCTGGAAGCAGTTCCCACCAGGAGTCCGGCGAACTGGAGGTGGCGATTCGCCCCGAATCGAGGAGCAATGGGGTGTCCTTGCGGATTCGAAGACTCCGGATCGGATCCATCCGGATCCTGATGGATGAATCGACTGGAGATACAAGGATCGCGCATGTGGCTTCCATCGGCACGACTGTTCCCAGCAGGGCTTGCCATGGCGGAAGCGGATGCAGCATGCCAGCGATTCGGACCGAATCTCGATCCACCCGGCGGAAGTCCTTTTGGAAGGCGACCCTTCCGATTCCCTCGATCGAACCCGAGTCCTGCCATGACGTGGATCCAGGATTGATCCACCGGGTGCCCAGAGTGTCGATCCGAGTTCCCGCGACCTCCATCGGATCCGCTCCGCAGGCTGTGCGGCACACAGAGGCGATGGCGGTTGCGATAAGGAATGCCCACGGGCCTCGGAAGGAAGGAGAGGTCGATCGCATGCTCCGGCTCCAGTGCGGTGTTGGTCAGCGGGTTCCGAGTTGGAATTGTACGGGGAATCCGCCATCGTCGGCAATGCCGGGAATGTAGGAAAACGGCATTCGCACCCAGTGGCGATAGGCTTCGATGATCTGCGTTGGGGGGAGTGACAGTTCCCTGAAATAGGCGTGTTCGAGCCCATCCAGAGTCTGATGGGATGCGTGTTCTGTCACGCCGTATGCTACGTGCGGCTGCCCTGCTCCGGGAGTCTGAGATCGGGCCACCAGGGTTCCCATCCGACATTTTTCGGATGGGAGGTTTTCGAGCGAATATGCGCCCCGGGATCGGCACATGAGGTCGAGATCCGGGGATGCAGTCGACGCGACCGGGTGGCGCAGCCACGAAGGCGTACGCGTCCGGTACGTCGAGAGGCTGCGACGGGAACCGGGAGCGAGAATGCGCCCCGGGATCGGCCTCAGACGAGCTTGGCCGCGTCTCCTTCCAGGAGCTTCCAGGGCAATCCCCACTTGCCGATCTCGTTCATGAAGGGATCCGGATCCATCTCCTCCATGTTGACCACGCCCGCCTTCTTCCAGGTGCCGCGCAGCATGAGCGCACCGCCCAGCATGGCCGGGACCGCGGTGGTGTAGCTGATGGCCTGGCCACCGGTCTCGGCGAAGCACTTGGCGTGGTCGCAGACGTTGTAGACGAACGCCGTCTTGGGCTTGCCGTCCTTTTCGCCCACCACCTGGCATCCGATGCAGGTAAGACCCGAGTAGCCTTCGCCCAGGCTGTCGGGGGCGGGCAGGAGTGCCTTCAGGAATTCCAGCGGGATGATGTCCACGCCGTTGAACTTCACCGGATCGATGCGGGTCATGCCCACGTTCTGCAGCACGGTGAGGTGCTTGATGTAGTTGTCGCCGAAGGTCATCCAGAAGCGGGCGCGCTTGAGCTCCGGGAAGTTCTTCACGAGCGATTCCAGCTCCTCGTGGAACAGCACGTACGAGCCGCGCACCTGCACTTCCGGATAGGCGATGTCGGCCTTGATCTCCAGGGGCGAGGTCTCCACCCACTTGCCGTCCTGCCAGTAGCGGCCGTTCTGGGTGATCTCGCGGATGTTGATCTCGGGATTGAAATTGGTCGCGAAGGCCTTGCCGTGGTCGCCGTTGTTGCAGTCCACGATGTCCAGCGTGTCCATGCGGTCGAAGTGGTGCTTCTTGAGCCAAGCGGTGTAGACGTTGGTCTGGCCCGGATCGAAGCCCGACCCCAGCAGGGCCATGATGCCAGTCTTCTTGAAGCGCTCCTGGTAGGCCCACTGCCACGAGTACTCGAAGTGCGCGACGTCCTTGGGCTCGTAGTTGGCCGTGTCCAGGTAGTCCACGCCCGTCTCCAGGCAGGCGTCCATGATGGACAGATCCTGGTAGGGAAGCGCGATGTTCATCACGAGCTTGGGCTTGAAGTCGCGGATGATCGCGGCCACTTCCTTGGGGTCGTCGGCGTCCACCTTCGCGGTGGAGACGGGGATGTTGGTGATGGACGAGGCGATCTTGTCGGCCTTGGACTTCGTGCGCGTGGCGATCAGGAGCTCGGAGTAGTCCGCGCTGTTCTGGGCGCACTTCTTTGCGACCACGTTGGCGACGCCACCTGCGCCGATGATGAGGACCTTGGACATGGATTGTTCCTCCCGAGGACTGGATTGAATAGGAGGTGTGGTCCCTGTACCCGGACCGCTTTGGAGGTCAGGGTTCCCAATTCGCCCGCTCGAGCGGCATGGGAGGGTTGGAGCGACGGCGCCGAGATCCCCCGCTTTGGGGAATCATGCCGTCTGATCGAAGGCGACCGGAAAGATGCATTCTCCCGGCCCGGGACCGGACGAGGGAATGTCGGGGGCTACTTCGAGCCCATGGCGTATTGTCCGCCGATGCCGATGCGCCAGTCGGAACCCTTGATCCGTTCGTCGGTGTAGAAGACCCAGCTGGTACCGCCCAGCACGGAGACTCCCCGCATGACGTCCAGGCGCGCTCCCAGATCCAGTTGGATCTGGGAGAGGTCGATCACGTTGCGCTTTTCCGAACCGTCCTTCCAGAAGCCCGGGATATCCAGGCTCTTCTGGTAGCTGACCCCGCCGTAGGGCTTGAATTTGCTCTTGCCGCCTTTCATGGCGGTGAACCCCAGGATGAGTGGATAGTCGTTGGCGGAATCGTGCACGGTGAGGAATCGTCCGGTGCTGTCCGCGCTGCCCAGCTGGACGTCCCGTCCGTAGGAGGTCATTCCGATTCCCGTGTAGAGGAGGACGCGCTGCTTGCGGGAAGGAAGAGTATAGCCCAGGAGGAGGGCCCAGTGGTCGTCCACGAACGACATTACGCCGTCGGTCTTGTCGACCTGTTCGCTCAGGTAGAAGGCGGCCCAGGTGGATTTGATGTTGAGCATGCCGTAGATTCCCGCCGCCAGCATGTGCTGGGACAGGTCCAACGTGCCTCCTGCGCTGTCGCCGGGGCGACGGATTCCGGTGGTCCGTTCTCCCACGCTGAAGGCGCCTCCACCGGCCACACCGAACCGTTCGTTGGCGGCCAGGGGGAGGATGGGGACCGGACGGATCCGGGGAAGATCGTAGTGCGCATGCGCGTAACGGGTCTTGGTGGACTGCTGGGCGCATCCCCCTGCCAGCAGGAGGGCGGTTGCGGCGGCGAAGGCGAGGGAACGTCGGTTCATGGAGCCATCTCCGATCGAAGTGGATGCGATCCGGTCACTACTTCTTCATGAGGGCTTCGAATTGCCCCAGCACCAGTTTCTCCTCGGGGGAGAACTCCACCTGGCTGGTGGCCAATTCGCCCTTGGCGTAATCCTGCGATGCTTTCATGACGTCGTCGAGCACTTCCTGGATCTTGCCGACGGCGACGGAGCGGAACATGCCCATGTTCATCACCGAGTTGATCACGGAATTCGACGGGAACATGGTGAATCGGGCGCTGTAGCAGGTGCGGTTGGCATCCGATGCCAGGGGCCACGAGCGGAATTCGATCACCAGGTTGCCGATGAGCTTCCAGGAGAGGATCTGGACGCGACCCTGGCCGTAGTACACCCGTTCGCGGTGGTCTTCTCGTTCCCACAGCTGGCGCGCCCTGCCACGCAGGCTGCGTCCGTTGCTGCCCTTGAAGAAGGAGCTGTCCTCCACGATGGGGAATTCGGCGGTGTACTCCGTGCCTCGGTAGGCGTTCACCAGCTTGGCCGCCACCGGGATGTTGCGCATCATCAGGTCCAAGGCCTTGACGTTCATGGGAACGGTGTCGGCCACCACGTACATCACATGGTACTTGGTGCCCATGTACTGCCACATCTCGATGGCGTCCTGATGCAGGGTGGGAAGGATTCCCTTGCGGTCGAAGGACCGCACCCAGCCGCAGTAGGATTGGTCGAGATTCACTCCCGCCACCGGGGCGGAGAGCTGTTCGGTGCAGGCCCCAGTCCGGTCCAGCACCTGGCAGGTCTTGACCAGATTGCAGTAGGCGCGCTGGCGGCTGGGCTGGTCGGGGTCGGGAGCGGCGAAGGTCGCGGCCGGGAAGGATCCGGCCAGGACCAGGGTCAGCGAGAGGCGGGGAAGCGCTCGCATGGGGATCAGGCCCCGGCTCGACGAACGACCAGCGTGGCGTTGTGACCGCCGAATCCGAAGGAGTTGGAGAGGAACGCGTCCACCTTGGCCTTGCGAGCGGTGTTGGGGACGTAGTCCAGATCGCAGTCGGGATCGGATTCGAACTGGTTGAGGGTGGGATGGACCACGCCTTCCTGGATGGCCATCAGGCCGGCGATGAGTTCCACGCTGCCCGCCGCGCCCAGAAGGTGCCCCACCATGGACTTGGTGGAGTGGACCATGAGCTTGGAAGCGTGGTCGCCGAAGCATTTCTTGATCGCGCCCGTTTCGCCCTTGTCGCCCAACGGAGTGGACGTTCCGTGCGCGTTCACCAGCTGGATCTGGTCGGGAGTCATTCCCGCCTTCTCCAGAGCCATGCGCATGGCGCGGTAGCCGCCTTCGCCTTCCGGGTGCGGGGCGGTCAGGTGGTGGGCGTCGGCGGACTGGCCGAATCCCGCCACTTCGGCGTAGATCCTGGCGCCGCGCGCCTTGGCGTGCTCGTATTCCTCGAGGATCACCACGGCCGCGCCTTCGCCCATCACGAATCCGTCGCGTCCCTTGTCGAACGGGCGGCTGGAGGTGGCATCGTTGCGGGTGCTCATGGCCTTCATGTTGCAGAATCCGGCGTAGGTCAGCTCGGCGATGGCGGCTTCCGCGCCTCCGGCGACCATCAGGTCCGCTTCGTTGCGGCGGATGATCTCCAGGGCCTCGCCGATGGCGTGGTTGGCGGTGGCGCAGGCGGTGACCACCGACAGGTTGGGCCCCTTGAGCCCGTACTCGATGGAGAAGTACCCGGAGAGCATGTTGGGGATGATGGCGGGGATCAGAAACGGCGTCACCCGCTTGTGCCCGCGGGCGTCCAAGGTGCGTTGTTCCTTGGTGATGGTGGCCATGGCCCCGATTCCGGTGCCCATGATCACGCCGAAGCGTTCGGCCACCTTGGAAACATCCACTCCGCAATCGTCCAAGGCCTGCTTGGCGGCCGCGTGTCCCATGATCTGGTAGCGATCCAGGCGCGAGACCATCTTCTTGTCCTGGAAAGCCCAGGAGCCGTCGTAGTCCTTGACTTCCGCGCCGACGGTGGTGGGATAGGACGACGCGTCGAAGAGCGTCACGGGGGCGACGGCGTTCTTGCCGGCGGCCAGGGCATCCCAGTACTCCCGCACACCATGGCCCAGAGGATTGACGGTGCCCAGGCCGGTGATGACGACTCGACGCATGAAATGACCTTTCGGAGTTTCGGCGATTCCCGGGGAGGTTCGGATCCTTCCCGACGGATGCTGGTTGGAAGCGAAGACCACGATTCGAGAGGCGAAATGTAGGAAGACCGGGTCGGAACGGTGGTGTCCGGCCGACGGGGGATCGGGTCCCTAGGAGTCTGCGCGGCAGATAGATCTGCCGCGAGTTTTCGTTTCGATCAGGGA
>DAOPYN010000043.1:0-36894 GCA_035352895.1 Fibrobacteria bacterium
CCCGAGATCGGCGCCGACAGCGCCGTCATCCAGGGGTTGGATGGACAGAAAATGTCCAAGTCCTACGGGAACACCCTGGGGATCTTCGCCGATCCGGCCGAGGTGAAGAAGAAGATCATGGCCATCGCCACCGACAGCACGCCGCTGGAGGAGCCCAAGGATCCGGAGTCCAACCCCGTCTTCGCCTGGTACAAGCAGGTGGCCGCGCCCGACGCCATCGCCGAGATGGACCGCAAGCTTCGCGCCGGCGGCTACGGTTGGGGCCACGCCAAGAAGGAGCTCGTGCAGGCCTACCTGGACCACTTCGCCCCCTACCGCGCGCGCCGCGCCGAGATCGCCGCCGACGTGGATGGCTTGGAGAAGATCATGGCCATGGGAGCCGAGAAGGCGCGCGCCATCCACATGCCCATCCTCGAATCCGTCCGCCGTTGCGTGGGCGTGAAATACCTCTAAGCGAAGGCCGCCACCACCATGATGAGCTGGGACGATTACTGGAAGCAATACAGCATCTCCAAGGCCGAGCGTTGGATGATCGGACAACGGCACCGCAAGCTCATGGGGTGGATCGATTCGCTGGGCGGGGAGACCAAGCGCGTGGTGGAGATCGGCTGCGGGTTCGGATCCAACATCCGACGGCTCAAGGAAGAGCGCACCGACATCGAAGCCCATGCGCTGGATTTCTCCGAGATCTCCGTGGAAAACATCAAGGACGCGGTGGACGTCGCGCATCGCGGCGACTGCCAGGCCACCGGGTTGCCCGAAGGACACTTCGACTTCATCTACTCCAGCGGGCTCATGGAGCACTTCCGCGACGAGGGTCCCTTCGCGCGGGAAATGTTCCGGATCCTCAGGCCCGGCGGCCTCATGGCCACCTTCGTGCCCGCCCGCTGGTCGCTGTGGCAGCTCTACCAGCTCCTGTGGAAGATCGGCAAGCCCGGCGGCTGGATCCACGGCTACGAGAAGGCCTATTCCAAGGGGCAGCTCCACCGCGTGCTGGAGAGGGAAGGCTGGAAGGTGGAGGAGGATTTCGGACTGGATCCGTTCTCCATCAATGGGTTCGCCATGAAGCTCCTGAACCGCTCCTTCGAGCCGGTCTGGAAGACTTCGCCGCTTTCGGCCGGCTACACGGAGATCTGCGTCCTCACCCGAAAGCCTGCCTGAATCTCTTCGGGTCACGTTCCCCCGCCGCCTGTCCTGAGCCTCGAGTCTGCCCTGAGCTCCGTCGAAGGGTCGAAGGGCTAGCCGGGAGGTGGTGGTTTATCCGTTGTGTCCGACCGCCCCCGAAGGGTATGATCTAGGCCATGGATTCCTCCGAACTCCTGGACGTCTCGGTGCTGGACTCGCTTCGCAAGTACGGCCAGATGACGTTCGTTTCCAAGATGGTGGACCTGTTTTTGGACACTTCCCTGGAGTCGATCGAATCCATCGAGGTGGCCAGCCGGGCCGAACGCTGGCAGGAAGCGGGCTTCACGGCCCACGCCTTGGGTTCCAGTTGCGGCAGCCTGGGTCTGAAAAAGCTCCACGGCGTGGTCCATGCGATCGATGCCGCCTCTCGCGCCAAACGGTTCCACGAGATCCCTGGTCTGGAGGGCCAATTGCGGCCCCTCTGGGAGCTTTCCTGCCAGGCCCTTCGGGAGCATCGGGCCTCCATGCAGTGAATCTCATTTCCCGGGTCGGGGATGGATGGCCTGTCGGGCTCGATGATTTGTTATTTGCAGAAACATGCGGGAAAACGGGAATCGGCGGGTCGGTTCCCGCGTCTTCCCGTCAATACTGCTCGATGCCCGGTGTCCTGTCGACGCCGGGCGTCCTTGTCGGGAGGGAATCGTCGCCTTGCCCATCACCAATCTCGTTCTCGGTCTGGTCGCTTCCGGCCAGCTTGCCACCCAGGAAGCCTCTTTCCTGGAGATCGCCTTGCGGCGGAATCTCACCTTGCGCGCGGACAGCCTGGATCTGCGCTCCGCGGGCGAAGCCCAGAGCGCCGCGGAATCGGGTCTGGGGCCCCAGTTGGGGATCGATGGTTCCGCTGAAACCTCGCGGCCATCCGCAGGAGGAACAAGCACCGCCCTGGGCTTGGGGGTGACGGGATCCCAGATCCTTCCCACCGCGGCAGTGGCTTCCCTGGGTTGGACGGGGGCGTCCAACCGGTTCGATCCCCAACGCCCGCCCCGTTCCATGGACGATGACACCGCTGTGGTGTCCCTGAGCGTGAAACAACCCCTTTTGCGCGGTTTCGGCGATGCGTCTCCCACCTTCCAGGCGGTGACCCAGGCGCGGTCGGCACGCAAACTGAAGTTTCTGGCCGCCCGCGGCGACGGCTTGGCCCTCTTGCAGAAGGCCAAGACCAGCTTCTGGAATCTCATGGCCATCCGGGCGCAGGTCCGGGCCCTGGCCGACGATTCCGCCCGCCAAGGCCGTCTCCTGGAAATTTCCCGGGTCCAGTTCCGCACGGGAGCCATCGCCGTCCTGGATACCCTGGTGAGCCACCAGACCTTCGGCAAGGCCCGGTTGTCGCTCCTGCAGGCCCGTCAGTCCGAGCGTGAAGCCTTGCGTCAGATCTCCGCCCTCGCCGATACCTCGGGGCTCGCCTTCCCGCAGCCGGATACACTCCCCGAACCCCAGCGAGTCGAGTTCCCGGCCACCGCGAAGCTGGTCGAATCCGCCCTGGACCACGCTCCCTCCATCCTGGTGGCGCAGGAGAGGCTCGCCGCCCAGGAATCGGAAGTGGTGTCGCGTCGTTCCAATCGCCTTCCCCAGCTGGATGCGACGGCCTTCGCGCGGTCCGGAATGCCCGGAGGGAACCCCGGAACCGATTGGAGCCTGGGCGCGCGCCTGGATCTGGCCTGGAACCTGCCTTCCGGGGCGGAACGTGCCAGGTATCGGCAAGCTCTTTCGGATCTGGCCTCACTGAAGGTGAAGGCCCAATCCGCGCGCAGCGACCTGGTCCGGCAGGTCGAGCGCATCCTGGACCAGTACGACGCTTCCCAGGAACAATTGCTGGTGGCGCTGGACCTGGCCCGGGTCCAGAAGGCGCGGTTGGCCTCGGTGGAAGCCGCGGTGAATTCCGGAGCCAAGAGCGGCGTCGACCTGGACGCCGCCCGCACCGACTGGCTGGCCGCCCTGCAGAGCGCATGGAGCGCCTTCGCCGGGGCCAAGGCCCTGGAAGCCGAGCTGGAAACGAGCACTGGAATCGGTCCTGCCCGGCATGGCTGGATCTGGGAGGAAAAATGAACGCGTTCCAACGAGGGATCCTCGCCCTGGCGGGCATGCTCGCTCTGGCGTCCTGCAACAAGGCCGCGCAGAGCCCGGGGCGGCCCGTGGTGGTGGCTCCCGCCACCATCCGCGACGCCGTGCGCCTTTCCGGCACCATGCAGCCGCTGGATTCGGTGGACATCAAGAGCGAGGTCTCGGGCCAGATCGTGAAGGTGTTCTTCCGCGAGGGCGACGCCGTCAAGCGCGGCCAGCTGGTGGCCCAGATCGATTCCTCGACCTTCGTGGTGGCCCGCGACAAGGCCGCTCTTGAGGTTGACAGGAATCGGCTGGCATTGAAGCTCGTCCGCCGCGACCTGGAGAGGGCCAAGGAGCTCCTTTCCACGGGGTCTGTCAGCGCCGACCGCATCGAGGACCTCCAGACGGCGGTGGAAAAGGCCGAACTCGACCTCCGCTCCTCGCAGCTGGTTCTTTCGGACGCCACCCTCAACCTGGTCCGCACCCGCATCCGGGCCCCCATGGACGGACGCCTCATCGCGTTCTCCACGGTGGCGGGCATGGTGGCGTCGTCGGCCACCAACGCCAACGGCGGCACCTCGCTGGGCACCATCGCCGACCCCTCCCGCCTGAAGGTGGTGGTGGAAGTGGGCGAGCTCGACTACGTGCGCCTGAAACTGGGGATGCCGGTGACCATCTCGACGGAAAACGGCAAACCCCGCAAGGCCAAGGTGAGCTTCATCCCCAGTTCGGCGCGTTCCAGCTCCGACGCCAAGACCATCAAGGTGTTCCCGGTGGAGGTGGTCCTGGACGACGATGCCGCGGGGCTCCTGCCAGGCATGACCGTTGGGGTGGATTTCGTGTTCCTGGAGCGGCGCGCGGAACTGGCCCTCCCCTACGAGGCCGTGCGCACCGCAAAGGCGGGCATGGGCGGGGGGCGGCGCGATAAGGGCGGCTCGAAGGATTCCGCTCCGTCCGCGGCGAAGGACTCCGCCGTTTCGAGGCCAGCCCCTGTCAAACTGGTCTCCAGTTCGCCCACCGACAGCGGGACGCGCGCGACCGTGATGGTGCGCCGCGAGGGCAAGATCGTGCCCGCTCCCATCCTGGTCGGCGCGACCGACTACCGCCACACGGAGATCTTGGCGGGGCTCGCCGCCGGTGATACGGTCCTTGTCGTGGACGAATCCGCGGACGCCTCCGCGAAGTCCGGCAAGGGCGGTTTCCCCGGCGGCCCTCCGGGAGGCGGGCGCTGATGGACGTCGTCCTGGAAACGCGCGCACTCCGCAAGAGCTACCGGTTGGGCAAGGAGGAGGTTCCCGTGCTGCACGGGATCGACTTCCGCCTGGGCAGGGCCGAATACGGAGCCATCATGGGGCCTTCGGGATCGGGCAAGAGCACGCTCCTGAACATCCTCGGTTGCCTGGATCGCGCCACTTCCGGACAGTATCTGGTGGAAGGGCAGGAGGTCGGCGCCCTGTCGGAGAACCACCGTGCGGACCTGCGCGCCCGCTCCATCGGGTTCGTGTTCCAGTCGTTCAACCTGCTGCCCAGGCTCACCTTGTGGCAGAACGTCGAGCTTCCCCTGCAGTACCTCGGCGTCCCCCGCGCCGAGCGTCGCCGTCGGGTGGACGAGGCCATGGCCCGTCTGGGATTGGCCGAGCGCGGCAAGCACCTGCCGCTGGAAGTCTCCGGTGGTCAGCGCCAGCGTGCGGCCATCGCGCGGGCCCTGGTGAAGAAGCCCGCCATCCTCCTCGCCGACGAGCCCACCGGGAACCTGGATTCCACCACCACCGGCGAGGTCCTCCGGTTGTTCGACGAGCTCCACGCCGAGGGGAACACCATCCTCATGATCACCCACGAGCGCGAGGTGGCCGAACGCGCCCAGCTGCGCTGGCACATCCTGGACGGTCGGATGGACGCGCTCGCGTGAGTCGCAACGTCCACACCCGCGGCTGGCTCCTGCCCGCCCGTCTGGCCTTGCGCGAACTGGCTTCGCACCGGCTGCGCACGGTGGTCACGGCTTCGGCGGTGTTCTTCGGAGTGGCCGCGCTCCTGGTGATGGGCTCCCTGTCGCGGGGAATGGAGGATTCCAACCGGAAGATGTACCTGCAGATGGGCGGGGCGCAGGTGCTCCAGGCGTCCCCCAAGACCGCCACCTCCGACCAGGAACGCGCGCTGTTCTCCAAGTCGCCGGGTCTGCGGTTGTCGGATGTAGATGCGCTGCAGCCCAAGCTTCCCTTGTTCGACGCCTGGGCTCCGGAGGTTTCGGTGGGGCGCGACGAGATCCAGACGGAAACCGGACCGATCCGGGCCATGGCCACCGCATCCAGCTGGAGCCGTTTCGAGATGCTCTCGCAGGAATTCGAAACGGTCGACGGTCTCGCCGAGGGGGCCTGGGAGTCGGGACGTCCCATCGCCGTGGTGGGGCCCAGGGTGGCAAGCCAAGTGGTCAAGAACGGCAACGCCCTTGGCCAGGAGATCCTGGTCTCCGGGGTGAAGGTGAAGATCGTGGCCATCTTCCGGGCTTCGGGGAATTTCGATCGTCGCGCGATGGAGATCTCCCTTCCGATCGCCTGGTACCGGACCACCAAGGCCAACGGCGATCCGGAACTGTCCAGCGTCCGCGCCCAAGTGGCGGTTTTCGATTCCATCCCCCGCGCACGCGAGATGCTGCGGCGCGAACTGGTGGCCTTGCATCGCGGAATAGAGGATGTGGACCTGTCCACCAACGACGATCTCTTCGCCGACTCGAAGAAGACCCTCATGGCCATGTCGCTGGTGACCATCCTGATCTCTTCCGTGGCCCTCCTCTCCGGCGGCGTGGGCATCCTGAACATCCAGCTGGCCTCGTTGTCGGCGCGGGTGAACGAGCTGGGCGTGTGCAAGGCGCTGGGTGCGACCTCGGGCCTGATCTTCCGACAGATGTTCCTGGAGAGTCTCCTGGTGTCGGGCGGAGGCGGCATCCTGGGGTGCCTGGCGGGAATGGTGCCGGGCCTGGCCATGAAGGGGATGCTTCCATGGACTCCGCGGGTTTCCATGGCGGATCTTGTCATGGGCGTGGCGATCTCCTTCGGGTTGGGGATCCTCGCGGGACTTCTTCCCGCCCTGCGCGCGGCTCGCCTGGATCCGATCGAGGCGATGCGCGCATGAACGGCTTCCTGTCCTCCATCCTGCTGGGGATCGGTTCGGCTTTCCGCGAGATCCGTTCCCAACCCCTGCGGGCGCTGCTTTCCATGGCGGGCGTGGCGCTGGCCGTGGCGGCGCTGGCGGCCCTCCTCTCCTTCGTGGCGGGTCTGCAGGCGATGGTGACGGATTCCGTCACCGACATGGGCGGTCTGGGACGGGTGGGCGTCCAGACCCAGGAGCCGTCCGACGCGCTGCAGGCGCGGTCCTTCTCGCGTTCGCCGGGCCTGCGCGGCAGGGACGGCGACACGGCGGAGTCCGCCCTTGCGGGGGAAGTGGTCCAGTTGCGCACGGCGGGCAAGTGGCAGGGGATCTCCTACCTGGGCGACCGCACCCGGGCCTATCTGGTGGGATGCGACCGCGACTACCTGGTCAAGGATGTCCAGGCCATCGTCCAGGATGGGGCGATGCCTTCCCAGGCGGATTTCGAGTCCGGTGCGCAGGTGGCTCTGGTGGCCGGGACTCTCGCCGAGCAGTGGAAGGCCAAGGCCGCATCCAAGGGTTCCTCGCTGGTGGGCTCGCGCGTGGCGATCGGCGGGGTGATGTTCGACGTGGTGGGGACCTTCAAGTTCCGGCGCAGTTCCTGGGGGCGCAACGCGGTGACCGTGGCCATTCCCTGGAAGACCTGGCAGCACCACTTCCAGGGATCCGAGGGCACGGTGGGATCGCTGCAGCTACGCCTGGAAGACCCGGACTCCATCCCGCAGGGGATCGCCCGCCTCCGGACGGTCTTCCTGGGGCTGCATCGCGGCGCGGAGGATTTCACCTTCCAGCAGTTCGACTTCCTGGAGAAGTTCTCGTCGATGATCGGGAACATCTCCCTGCTTCTGGGCATCGTGGCGGGACTGTCGCTTTCCGTGGGTGCCCTGGGAATCTTCAACACCATGCTGGCCGGATTGAACGAGCGCATCCGCGAGATCGGGGTCCGCAAGGCACTGGGGGCGCGACCCTTCCAGATCGGAGTCCAGTTCCTGGTCGAATCGGTGGCGCTTTGCACCCTCGGAGGCCTGGCGGGAATGGGACTCGGGGCCATCCCGTCGCTGTTCGGGGAGGAACTGTACGAACTGATCTCCGTGAAGCCCCAGTTCACGATGGCTCCCGTGGTCGGAGCGATGGCGCTTTCCGTCGCGGTGGGAGTCGTCGCCGGACTCTGGCCCGCGCTTCGTGCGGCCAAGCTTTCCGCGGTGGAGGCCCTGCGCTACGAATGAACTCCGGGCCGTCTACGGTCGGAGGTGCGCTTCCATCTGCGCGAACAGCGCGGCGAATCGTTTCCCCAGCCGCTCGACGTTTCCCTGGATCGATGCGATGTCCGCCTCCCCCGCCTGCCGTTCGAGGGATTCCATTTCCAGGCGGATCTCCTCGCCTCCCAGGTTCGCGACGGCTCCCTTCAGGGCGTGGGCCAGGCGCTTGATCTCGGGGAGGTTCCCGGTCTCCATGCGCTCCAGCAGGATGGAGGCCTGGCCGGGGATCTGCGTCATCGACGATCTCAGGATCTTCTGGGCCAGGCTTTCCTGGCCCAGCATGCGTTCCACCAGCCCGGGCCAATCGAACACCACCGTCGCGCGGGGAATCGCGGGCGGGGGCGATGCCGCCGGCATGACGGAATCCGTCT
The DNA here is from genome assembly GCA_035352895.1 of Fibrobacteria bacterium. Classification (GTDB taxonomy): domain Bacteria; phylum Fibrobacterota; class Fibrobacteria; order UBA5070; family UBA5070; genus UBA5070. The sequence continues at coordinate 8,003 of DAOPYN010000043.1, forward strand.
TCGGATCCCCGCTCCTGGGAAGCCACTTGTCCAGGGCCGCGGCCAGCGCCTGCGGCGAGACCGGTTTGGGCACGTAGTCGTCCATTCCGGCCGCCAGACAGCGTTCGCGGTCTCCTTGCATGGCGTTGGCCGTCATGGCGATCACCGGGATGTTGTGGTCCAGGACCGGGGAATGGCGATCGCGGATCCTGCGCGTGGCGGTAAGCCCGTCCATCTCCGGCATCTGGACGTCCATCAGCACCAGGTCGTAGGGGAACTGTTCCAGCGCGTGGACGGCTTCCTCGCCGTTGGCCACCACATCCACCCGCAGGCCCAGTCGTTCCAGGATGCCCATGGCGACCATCTGGTTGGTGATGTTGTCCTCCGCCAGCAGGATCCGGACGGAACGATGCCGCAATTCCCCGAGGTCGACTGGGATTTCCAGGGGCTTGTCGGCGGGAGGCGCGGCGGTGGACCTGGCCATCCGCACGGTGAACCAGAATTCGGTGCCCACCCCTTCCCGGCTGATCACCCCGATCTGGCCTCCCATCAGTTCGGCCAGTTGCTTGGAAATCGCCAACCCCAGGCCGGTTCCGCCGAATTGCCGGGTCGTGGAGGCGTCCACCTGGGAGAACTTCTGGAAGAGGAGGGCTTGCTTGTCCTGGGGAATCCCGATCCCGGTGTCCCGCACGGCAAAGCGCAGGAGCACATCCCCGGCCGACTCCTCGTCCAGTTTCGCTTCCAAGGTGATCGATCCCCGGTGGGTGAACTTGATCGCGTTGCTGAGGAGGTTCAGGAGGATCTGGCGGAGCCGACCGGAATCGCCCAGCAGGCGGTCGGGAACTTCCGGATCGATCCGGTGGCGGAGCTCCAGGCCCTTGTCCTGGACCCGGGGGGACAGCGAGGAGGAAAGGTCGGAGACCATTTCCCGGAGATCGAAGTCCAGTCGTTCCAATTCCAGCTTGCCCGCCTCGATCTTCGAGAAGTCCAGGATGTCGTTGATCAAGGACAAGAGCGATTCCGCGCTCTGGCGGATCGTTTCCGCGAAGCGTCTCTGGTCCTTGTCCAGATCGGTGTCCAGGAGGAGCCCGGTCAAGCCCAGGACCCCGTTCATGGGCGTGCGGATCTCGTGGCTCATGTTGGCCAGGAACTCGCCCTTGGCCGCGTTGGCCATCTCCGCCCGGACGGCCATCTCGTTGGCCCGCATGGTGGCTTCCTGGAGCTCGTCGTTGGAGGCCAGGAGCGCCGATTCCGCCTCCTTGCGTGCGGTGATATCGGAAAACGTCACCACCGATCCCTCGATGGTCCCATCGACGACCACGGGGTGCGAGGAATACTCGACGGGAATGCTCGATCCGTCCTTGCGCCAGAAGACCTCGGTGTCCAGACGGCATCCGCCTCCGTCGAGTCCCGAACGGAAGATGGGGCATGTCTGCCATAGGTACGGGGAACCATCGGGATGGCTGTGGTGGATCAGGCGATGCATGTTCCTGCCCAGGCATTCCTCCAGGGAGTATCCCAGCATCTGGAGTCCGGACCGGTTGACGAAGGTGCAGTTGCCTTCTGCGTCGATTCCGTAGATTCCCTGGTCGGTGGTCTGCAGCAGCTGGCTGATCTTCTTTTCGCTCTGGCGCAGGGCCTCCTCGGATTCCTTCTCGCGGGTGATGTCCCAGTTGGTTCCCACCAGCCGGAGTGGAGCGCCGTTTCCGTCGCGGTCCAGGAAGGAGATGGCCCGGATGTGGTGCACCGAACCGTCCGGCCAGACCACGCGAAACTCCGTGTCGAATTCCTTCTCGCCGCGGATGGCCATCTGGATTTCCGCGTCCGCGCGTTCCCGGTCGTCGGGGTGGACCCCGTTTCGCCACGTGTCGTAGGCGGCCACGAAGGAATCCGGAGCGATGCCGTAGAGCTTGAACATCTGGTCGTCCCAGACCAGTCGGCCGGTGGAGATGTCGTAGTCCCAGATCCCCACGCCGCCGGTTCGGGTCGCCAGCGACAGTCGTTCGGTCATCTGGCGCAGTTCGCGGGTGGAGCGATCGGCCATTTCCCGGGAGCGGACCCTGGTGTTGGAGAGCGCCCAGATCAGCCCCAGAAGGAGGAACGAAATGGCCGAACCTCCCGCCAGGACCACCCAGGCGGTCCGATGTTCCCGTTCGGTCATGCCGGTCCCCAGTTGCAGCACCCGCAGGGTCCAGCGCCGATTGGATGCTTCCAGGGAATCCAGATGGACCAGGTTCACCGCCGTGTCCACGATGGAGTCCGTCCTGAGACGGGACCGGTAGAGGAGCGATCCGGGATGGACGGAATCGCCGTCGTAGATTTCCACCACCAGGGGGTGTTCCCTCTGCCTCAGGTCCCAGCCACGGAGCGTTCCCTGCATGAGGTCGTTCATGCGGTAGGGACTGTAGACCCAGCCCCGCAGAGCGCGTCTACGCTCCTCCACGGTGGATGCCGGTTGTCCACGGTGGTACACCGGCATGTACAGCAGGCAACCCGTCTGGACATCCTCCTTGGTTTCCTGGACCAGGGTGACGATGCCGGAAAGCGCCGGAACGTTCCGGTCCATCGACAGATCCATCGCCTGGCGTCGGACCGGTTCGGAATACATGTCGAATCCGAAGGCGCGCAGATTCCGTCCGGACTGGGGCTCCAGGTAGAGAATGGCCGATGTCCTCTCGCGCCTGCCTGGAGGGCGGACGGAGTAGTCCGGGAATCCATCCGCTCGCATCGCGCGGATGTGGGGATCCACCTCTTCGGGCGCCAGGGAAGCGGTGAACCCGATGCCCTGCGTCCCCGGCAGGTACTCCTGGACGCGCAGGTTCCGGGTGAAGGACTGCCAGTCGGATCGGGTCACGGTGTCCAGCGTGCTGAACAGGCCGACTCCGGCGTACAGGGCTTGTTCGTTGGCCCGCAAGCGTGCTTGGATGTTCTGGCGGATCTCGCTTGCCGCGAACTCGAATTCCCGCTGTGCGGAATCGTGGATGTCCCGCTGGACCAGCCATGCGGCGGTGACCGAGAGACCGATTCCGATCGCCACCGACAACCACGCCCACCAGGGGATGGAGACGCGTCGCGCCGTTGAAGGGACCTCTTGGACCATGGAGCGTGTATCCAGTCGTTGCCGCCTGGCTGGAACCCCTTGCGGGACGCCGAGGACGGTGTGGAGCCTCCATGATCCCATTTTTCCGGTCCCGGGATCCCCGCGGGAAGACCGGTGTGCGATGCGCCTCCCCTCAAGGGGAGGGAAGTCGCCTCGTCGAACGCTTGGAAGTTGGCTCCTGGACCAGGGGGGTGGCCGATGGGGCGGAGCGAAGGGGGCTCTTGCCCACGAAGATGTTCAAGGTGGTGCGCTCCAGGAAGGCCAGGTGCTCGCTTTCCAGACGGGTCAGCTCGTCGTGGAGGGGGCAGGGGTTGCCGTTGCCGCACCAGCCGGGACCGTAGGCGCAGCGGTCGTCGGATTCCACCCGCTGGAACACCGCCACGATCTCGGAGAGCCGGATCTCCCGGGGCGTACGTGCCAGCACGTAGCCTCCATGGGGGCCCGGCGTTCCCTCCACCAGACCCATCTGGGCCAATTGCACCAGGATGCGGGCGGCCAGTGGCTTGGAGATTCCGCGGATCTTGGACGCTTCCTGGGACGTCGTTCGGGTCTTCGCGGGCCAGCGCTCGGCCAGGAGGGAGGCGATGGCGATCGCATTGGAGGAGGTGCGTCCGTAACTCGACATGGTCGAACAAAAATAGATCGTGGAATCCCTTGGAAGGACGTCCCTCCCAAACCAGGGACCTATTTTTCCCGCCATGGACGCCAAACGCTACGGTTTCGAGGATCTTCGCCTCATCATGGCCCGCCTGCGGGCGCCGGATGGATGCCCTTGGGACAAGGAACAGACCCACCAGAGCATCAAGGACTGCCTCTTGGAGGAGACCTACGAATTCCTCGAGGCGGTGGAGGATGGATCGATCCCCCACATGCGCGAGGAGTTGGGCGACCTTCTCCTGCAGGTGGTGTTCCACGCCCAGATGGCATCCGAGGCCAGCCAGTTCGACATCCACGACGTGGTCCACGAACTGTCCGACAAGCTCGTGCGCCGCCATCCCCATGTCTTCGGGGAGGTGGCGGTGAAGGATTCCGACGAAGTGGCGGTGAACTGGGAGGCCATCAAGAATACCGAGGCGGGCAAGGAGTCCCGCGTCAGCCGCCTGGACGGCATTCCCCACACCTATCCGGCGCTTCTGAAGGCAAAGAAGCTCCAGGTGCGCGCGGCCAAGGACGGGTTCGACTGGCCTTCGGCGGATCCCGTGTGGGACAAGTTCGCCGAGGAGATCCAGGAGGTGCGCGAAGCGGTGGCCGAACAGGACACCGACCATCTGGAAGAGGAGGTGGGGGATCTGCTGTTCGTGGCGGTGAACCTCGCCCGCAAGCTGGGGGTGGATCCGGAAATCGCCCTGCAGCGGGCCAACCGCAAGTTCGAGTCGCGCTACCGGGGCATGGAGAGAATCGCCTCCGAGCGTGGCCGGAAATTGTCAGACATGGACCTGCCCGCCCAGGATGCGCTGTGGGACGAGGTGAAGAAGGAAGGGAACGCCCATGGATAGGATCGTCTGGATCGCTTCGGGTCGCATTTCCCGAGGCTTGCTGCGGAGTGGTCTGTTGATCGCCGCCCTCGCCCTGCCCGCCGCCGCCCAGAACGCGCTGGTCAACGGCGATTTCGAGAAGGGGCTGGAGGGATGGAACCAATGGGGAGGGCGCACGACCACCCAGGCGCGGTCCGGGACGCTCGCGTGCCAGGTGACCTTGGCCCAACCGGCCTGGGCCGGGGTGAGCCAGGTGGTGGCCGTCCCCGAAGGGGCGAAGTCCGTGCGGGTTTCCGGTTGGCTGGAGTCGGAGAGCATCCGCGGCGGCAAGGAAAACTGGGAACGCGGACGGATCTCGGTGGAGCTGTTCGGGGCCAAGGGCGACACCGTGGGCGGGAACCTCCTGGCGGTGGGCCAGGTGCGCGGGAAGATGCCCTGGACCCGCATGGAACGGACCTACCCGCTGCCGCCCGAGGCAAAATCCGTCAAGATCGGCTGCGCCCTGGGGAACTCCACCGGAACGCTCCGCTGCGACGACCTCTCGGTGGAGTTCTTGCCTTAGGATTTTCGGTGGGTCCCCTGTGGGGACGTATGGCCATACGTCCCCACAGGGGACCCACACACTGGCCTAATGGGCCGAGGGGCTTTCCTTCATGGTCTTGTGGAGGCGCTCCACCTGCAGGCAGAAGGCCTCCACGCGGGTGTCCACGATCTGGGGGAAGGGGTTCCCGTCGGATTCGATGGACAGGAAGGGAAGCTGCAGGACCTTTTCTGGGAAGGATGCCTTCCTGCCCATGGACCGGTCCAGGCGCTTCTTGGTGGCGCTGGAAGTGTCCGAGGCGATCACCGATTCGATGATGCGCGTGGGCATGCATGCGAACGGTCCGATGGACACCAGGCCGTGCGCGTGGGTGGGAAGCTCCTTCCAGAAGGATCCCACCACCAGGAGCGCCTCGCCCGTGAACCGCACGTCGAAGTACTTCTTGGCGTACTCCACGATGCCGGGGATGTCCAGCAGCTCGAACTCGTAGAAGCCGGAGCGGGACAGGGCCCGCTTGATCTTCTTCTCGTAGCCGCGCTGCAGGAACATCTTGATCTTGTGGGTGGTGCGCTTCTTCAGGCCGAACTTGTTCTGCCAGATGTCCTTGTCGACGTTCCAGTCGGAGTAGGCGAGGTACTCGAAGACGTGGGCGCGCTTGGCGAGGATGCCCCGCTTGGCGAAGCGTTCGCCCAGGTCCTGGCAGGAGAACTCGTCGCGGCGCACGTACATCTCGCCGGTCAGCGACACCTTGGGGACGTCGGCGATGTCCTTCTTGCGCGGGATCCGGTGGAGTTCGCGGGCGACGTCGGCCACCAGCTCGAACAGCTTCTCGCCGCGGTGCTCGCGGAAGCACTTCAGAATGCGCTCCCACTGGTGGTCGAACACCTTCCGGGCGGAGACGGGATCCACGGCCAGGACGTCGATGGCCATCCGCACGTCCTCCATCACGTCCGAGAGGATGATGGACTTCAGCGCGTTGAGCACGTCCGAGGTGGCCAGGCCGCCGTAGCCGTTGGTGTTGGAAAGCGACAGGAAGGCGACGTTGGGGATCTTGTGCTTGGCCACCAGTTTGCGCAGGTACACGTTGTACTGCGTGAGGCGGCATCCGCCCGCCGAGGTGGGCATGAAGAACACCAGGTGTTCGCCCGCTTCGGACCGGTCGCGCAGGTACCGCAGGAGGCTGCCGCAGACCAGCTGCAGGGGCAGGCATTCCTTGCAGGAGCTGTGCCCGCGACCCAACCGCAGCACGTCCACGTCCGGCATGGGAAGCGGGGTGGCGCGGAATCCGATCCCGTTGAAGATGGCCGCGACGCCGGTGGTGCCCAGGGTGCCCATGGAGGGGAAGATCACGTGGACCTTCGGGTCGGCCTTCATGGCCGTCTCCACGCCGTCGGAGTTCACGAACCAGCCCTGGCCGTCGTGGATGCGGATCTCGGCGGGCATGAACGGCTTCTCGGCGGGGGAGGGCTTCCAGACCTGTCGGAACTTGTCGACGATGTCCAGGAACGCCTCGATGCGGGTGTTCACTCCCGCGTCGGCCGAATGGCTGTCCAGTTCCAGGGTCAGGGAGGGCTTCTCCCCCTGGTAGTCGCGGAAGTAGCCCACCAGGAACGCGTCCGGTCCGCAGGAGAAGTTGGTGACCCAGGTCCCGAACAGCTGCGGATGGCGGGCCACCACGCGGGCGGCGCGCAACAGGTTTTGTCCGATCGCCCAGTTGATGTCCGGGTCCACCGGCTCGTCCACCCAGGCCAGCGCGTCCCAGGGGATCACGTCCACGCCGCGCGAGGCGAACTTGGCGGGGATCCCCAGGTTCGCTTCCTTGGCGAAGGCGTTGTACGGGCGTCCGAAGAGCACGACGGCCATGCGCTTGGGATCCGCTTCCAGGCGTTCCAGGATGCGCTGTCCTTCGCGGCGCATCACGCCCACGAACGCATCCTGGGCGGCGGCTCCGGCGCGAGCGGCGTCCCGCCCCTGCGACCGGCTGCGTCCCAGGAGCTGTGCCATCTCCTCGAAGACCGCCACCTGGGTGTCGTAGCCCTTGGAGAAGTCGATTTCCGGCTCCAGCATGCGCACTTTGGACAGATCCTGCCTGAAGGTCTGCTGCAGCCAGTAGGACTCGCTCATCACCAGGAGGCACGTTGACTGCCAGGCGCGGTCGCCGTTGCCGCCGGGGACCGGGAGCGAGAAGATCTTGGGCAGGAACACCCAGTCGAGTTCCTTGCCCAGCAGGTTGGCCAGGGTCCCGTGGGCGATCTCGGCGGGGAAGCAGAATTCCGTGTGCTTGCGGCGCAGGCCTTCGTCCTCCACGCCGTCGGACAGCACGATCTCGCAGCCCAGTTCGCCGAAGAACGCCGACCAGAAGGGATGGAGCTGGTTGGTCAGGAAAGACCGCGGGATGCCCACCCGGGGACGGTCGGAGTGGGACTTGTTCACGGGCTGCGAGGCGAAGACCAGTTCCTGCCTGCGTTCCACGAAGTCGTGCAGCGTGCGGTCGGTCTTCGCGGAGCGCGCGACGTCGTAGTACTTGTAGCAGGCGCCCCCGAACGGGTGCCGCTTGCCGTTGATGGAAAGCATGGCGATCTCGCAGCCGCGGTCGCACTTCTCGGCGCCGCCGCGGCAGATGAACGGATTGAGGCGTTCCACCTCGCGCGCGGCCAGTTCGGAGAGCGAATAGGCTCCCTTCTCCAGGGCGCCGCGCTCCATGCGCTCCTTGGCTTCCAGGGCCACGCCGAAGGCGCCCATCAGGCCCGGGCTGGGCGGGACGATGATCTCCTTGCCCAGGAGGGTGGCCATCGCCAGGGGGACCGCCTTGTTGTAGCAGACGCCGCCCTGCATGAACACCTTGCGACCCACGGTGCGCTGGCCCTTCACGCGGTTGACGTAGTTCTGGCAGATGGAATACACCAGGCCCGCGGCGATCTCCTCGCGGGTGAGTCCCTCCTGGACGGCTGTCTTGATGTCGGATCCGATGAACGCCGAGCATTGGTCGGAGAAGTTGGGGGAACGCGCGGCGGACAGCGCGATGGGGCCGATCTCCTCGGTGGGGATCCGCAGCGATTCGCGCGCGGCCTCCTCCAGGAACGATCCGGTTCCCGCGCTGCAGGCCTCGTTCATGGCGTAGTCGGAAGGGACGCCGCCGGTGAGGTGGGTGTACTTGGCGTCCTGGCCGCCGATCTCGAAGATGGTGTCCACTTCCGGATCGAAGTGCGCGGCGCCGGTGGCATGGGCGACGATCTCGTTGATCACCGCGGGCGTGCCCGCGTGGAGGCCCGCGATGTGCCGACCCGATCCCGTGGTGGCGATCCCCACGATCTTCGCGGCATCGCCCACCTGTTCGTGGAGGGCCTGGTAGCAGCGCCGCGAGGCGCCGATGGGATCCCCGTTGGTGCGCAGGTAGATGCTGGCCAACACGGCGTCGTCGGTGGTCCGCAGCACCACTGCCTTGGTGGTGGTGGATCCCACGTCCAGGCCCACGATGCATTCGTCGCCGTCCTGGACGGTTCCTGTCGAGGACGGGGCGAAACGGACCAGGGATTCCCCTTCGGAAATGGCCGGGAGGAATTCGAAGGAGATGCGCGCATCGATGAACAGGTGGTCGGGATCGTACTTGGGAGCCCCTTCCCGCAGTGCCCGGAACGCCACGCCCAACGCTTCGAAGCAATCCGCATGGGGCGGGATGGAGACTCCGGGGAGGTCGGTCTTGAGGTGGTGCACGATCACTTCGTTGCGGGTCACTCCACCCACGACCAGCGCTCCGGTGGAATCGGCCTTCTCCAAAAGCTGCAGGACCTTGTCGGCCATCATGCGGCACAGTCCCGCCGAAACCCGCCCGACCGGAATGCCCTTGTTCAGGGCATGGGTGCAGTCGCTCTTGCAGAAGACGGAACAGCGTCCGCTCACCTTGTAGGGCTCTTCGCCTTTGGCCAGCCGCACCGCCTCGGCGGGAGCCACAGCCATGCGACCCACCTGCTGCAGGAAGAATTCACCCGTTCCCGAGGCGCACTTGGAACCGGTTTCCACCGCGCTCACGTGGTCCGCGCCGTCCAGCTTGTAGACCACGAAGTTCTCGGCTCCCAGGGAGGCCACGGCGGTGATGGGAGACGTGTAGCCGAGTTCCGCGCGCAGGAAGGACAACGCCCACTCCAGCGCCTCGGGTTCGGCGATGGACTCCGCGGAAAGGCGGCGGCGCAATTTCCGACCCGTGAACAGGATGGCGTCGGCTGTCCGGGCCTCCCAGGAATCCAGCAGATTCCGCAGAACCTGACGGGGATCGCCATCGTGGCTGGCCACCTGGGTGCGCTGGACGCTGACCCCCTGGCCGGGTTGTTCCAGAAGCTCGCAAGCCTGGAGGGTGGAGGCGCCAAGGCAGACGCCGATGGAACGACGCGAAGAAGCGGAGGGTCCGGTCATGACTTCAATATAATCGGATCCGAAATTCCCTTCATTCCTCCGGTTTCTGGATTCCAGGAAAATTCCGGTGTTTGTACGTTTTTTCGCATCTTGGACAGTCCCCCGTTACCCTCCCTTCTTTTTGGCAGGAGTTCCCGAATGATCCGCAACAAGACCTTCCTGGCCCTCTCGATCCTTTCTCTCGTGGCTGTCGTGGGATGCAAGAAATCGAAGAACGCTCCGGGCCTCGATTCCACCGGGGTGGCAGATTCCGCCACAAGTGCCGCCGCCGAGGATCCCTTTCGCATCCTGGTCACCGCGCGGACCGCCATCTATCCCCAAGCCAAGGATTCCGGAAAGTCCCTGGCCCTTCTCCAGCCTGGCGAGACCGTGACCTTCCTCGAGGACTCCTCGGAGAATCCAGGCAAGAAGGAATGGTTCTACAAGATCCGCCTGTCGGACGGAACGGAAGGTTGGGCGCGCAACTACGGAATGATGCTGGGCAAGCCGGCCGTTTCCCTGGTGGCCCAAGCCTTCTACCAGAGGCCGGATTTCATGTCCACCAAGGTCGGCGACCTTTCGGTGGCGCAACTCCTGGTGATCCAAGGTACCCAGGAGGAGTTCGTCAAGGTGGCGCCATCCCGCTGGAAATCCGGCTGGGTCCGGCTTGCGGACATCTCCACGGACAAGGACGAGATCGTGGCCGCGGCCCTGGCCTCGCGCGATCTGGGCAAGAATCCCATGGACACCGTGGCCTTGCGCAAGGCGCTGGGGAATATTTCCTCCAGCACCAAGGTGCACCAGGTGCTGAAGGCGCGGTTGGACAGCCTCGTCGGCGGAGATGCAACGGAAACGGCCCGTGGCTCCTCCGAAGAGGAATCCGAACAGGACGCCCCGGAACCCAGCCAGGGCGAGTGAATTGTACCTGGGCTACGGAAGCCCGATTCCTTGGTGGCGCTGGCTCCTGGTGCTGTTTCGCCTGCCGTGGTTCGTGGTCCGGACCTGGTGGGGCGGACTGTCCACGCGGTCGGTGCTCGAAGAGGAGACGGTCGAAGCCAACGGTCCCCTGGAACCCGGCTCGGAGATCCACCAGACTCTCCTGTCCTGGGAGGACGAGCTGGCCAACGGGGTGTTCCGCTCGTCGCCCGAGCTTCTGGAGGAGATGCTCCATCCGGATTTCGTGGAGGTGGGATCTTCCGGCGAGGTGGTCGACCGCGGCGATGCGATGCGCTGGATCCTGGATCGATCCCTGCGGGGGGAAACCGCCATCCTGGAGGGAGATGTGTCCAGGTTGGGAGAGGGGTTCTACCTGGTACGCTACCGCAGCGTGTCGGGAAGCGGCAATGCCTGTCGGAGGATGTCGCTTTGGCGTCGCGACGAAGACGGCGCATTGCGGATCCTCTACCACCAGGGAACGCCGGTGCGGGCCTAGGGTCAGCGGGCGCCTCGGCCGCGGATCACCGAGGCGAAGGTCTTGGCGAGGATGGCGATGTCCATGAGCAGCGACAGGTTGCGGATGTAGTAGATGTCGTAGTCGATATGGAGGTGGATGGCCTCGGCGCGATCCGGGCTGATCTGCCACAACCCCGTCATCCCCGGCTTGACGGTCAGGCGAAGCCTCTGGATGGCGTCGTACTTCTCCACGATGAAGGGCATTTCGGGGCGGGGACCGACCAGCGACATGTCGCCGCGCAGGACATCCCACAACTGGGGCAGTTCGTCCAGGCTCGTCCGGCGAAGCCACCGGCCCAACCGGGTGATGCGGGGATCGGCGCTTTCGCCGGGGGAGCAGGCGTACTTGGCGGTCCCCGGAACCATGGTGCGGAACTTGTGCATCTGGAACAGGCGTCCTCCCAATCCGACCCGGTATTGCTTGAACAGGATCGGACGACCATCGAGGAGGCGGATCGCCAAGGCGACAACGGCCATCGGAAGCAGCATGGCCATCAGGATCAGACTGGCCACCACAAGATCGAAACCGCGCTTGACGGCCGATTGCCAGGGAGAGATCCGCGGGGTGTGGATGCCGATCAGGGGGATCCCGCCGATTTCGGACGATTCCACCTGGAGGATGGCCAGATCGAACAGGGAAGGCACGATCCGGTAGGGCGCGCCATGGCGGCGGCAGAGTTCCACGATGCGCAGAAGCTGGGTGCGGGTGGCCCGGGGCATGGCGATCAGGATTTCCGAAGCGCCTGACTCGCGGAGGATCCGACCGAGCTCGACGCCGGCACCCAGCACCTCGACCTCTTCCACGGTCCTCCCGGCCAGGGCCGGGTCGTCGTCGACGAAACCCACCACGTCCAGGCCGGCCTTGGGCGAGGCGCGAAGTCTACTGGCCAGTGCCCGACCGGAATCCCCGGCTCCGTAGATCACGACTTGTCGGTCGCGCCAGCCCAGCCAACGGAGCCTCAAGCCGATCCGGTAGACGATGAAACGCTCCATGAGGAGGAACGCCAGGAGGAGCACCCAGACCGTCAGGAAAATGCCGCGGCTCTGGAAGCTGCGCTCGATGGTGGACACGGCCAGAAGGGACAGAAGCAGGGTGAGGAACCATCCCTTGAGTACGTCCCGGTACTCCCGGATGTTCAGGATGCTGTGGTGTTCCTCGTAGAGGCCGATGGCGTGGAACACGGGGAGCATCACGCAGAGGGTCACCAGTGCGTTGATGCGCCAATTGCCTTCCGGGATGGACTCGTGCAGGGGGCGAAGCCAGCTCGCCGAGATCAGGAGCGGCCACAGGAGCCGCGCCGCGAGGTAGGCGCCCAGGCAGGAAAGCGCGTCGCCCACCAGTTGGAAGGTGGTCACCAGTTCGGCAACCCGCAGGAAGGGGCGCCTTGGCCTGTTCCACCAGGCCGTGCTCGATTCCTCCAGGCTTCCCAATGGTTTGGCCATCCCCGGGAAACCTAGTCTCGCCACGGGTGCGACAGATTGCGTCGATGGGAAGGCTTGGCGATTGCCAGGGGTGGTCGAATGTTCTATTTCAATCGTATCCTAGCGCGGGGTCCCATTTCCACAGACCAGGAGGCTCTACGTGCAAGCCAAGAAGACCCAAGCATCCAAGCCCGCCACCGCGAAATCCGGTGTCAAGTCCAAGCCCGTCGCCAAGAGCGCGGCGCCTGCCGCCAAGAAGGCTGTCAAGGCTCCTGCCGCCCCGGCCAAGGCGGTGAAGTCGCCCGCGGCCCCGGCAAAGGCTGTCGCCGTCAAGAAGGCGCCGGCAACCAAGAGCGCGGCTCCCGCCGCCAAGAAGGTGGTCAAGGCTCCTGCCGCTCCGGTCAAGGCTGTGAAATCTCCGGTGGCCCCGGCCAAGCCCGCGGTCTCCAAGGCGTCGAAGGCCAAGCCCGCCCCCAAGAAGGCATCCGGTTCTGTGGATGTGGTCTTCGAGCGCTACTCGCCCCAGTCCCAGTCGGTCGATCTGGTGGGCACCTTCAACGACTGGACGTTGGGCAAGCATCCCCTGCGCCGGGATGAATCCGGCCGATGGAGCACCGTGGTCAAGCTCAAGCCGGGCAGCTACGAATACAAGTTCGTCTACGACGGTCTCCATTACGAGCCGGATCCGGACCGCGAACTGGTGGCCAATTCCTTCGGGTCGGCCAACAATCTTCTGATCGTCGCCTGACCAGAACCCTCGTCATCGGCGACGTCCACGGGTGCGTCGACGAGCTGGAGGAACTGCTGCAGCGGTTTTCTCCCGTGGACGGCGATCGCCTGGTCGCGGTGGGCGACCTTGTGAACAAGGGGCCGGATTCCGCCGGGGTGGTCGATCTGGTCCGCGCGGCGGGGATTCGTTGCGTGCAGGGCAACCACGAGGCCAAGCTGCTTCGCGTGCAAGCGATTCCAGAGGATCTTCGCGGTCCTCGGGACCGGAAATTCGCCGAAAGGATCGGGCCTCGGCTGGAGGAGATCGCCGCGGAGGTCGCCCGGTGGCCCTTGTGGCTGGATCTGGGCGATCTTCTGGTGGTCCATGCTGGCTTGGAGCCGGGGGTGGAACGGCTGGACGACATGCGCAGGGACATCCTCCTCACCATCCGCACCTGGGACGGTTCCGGGCAGGATCTGGATTCCGCCTCGGATCCTCCTTGGTTCGATTGCGTCCGCTGGCCGGTTCCCGTCGTTTTCGGGCATTGGGCCATGCGGGGCCTGGTGGATCGGCCGGACGTCAAGGGTCTGGACACGGGCTGCGTGTACGGGCGTTGGCTCACGGGGTGGTGCCCCCAGGAGGAGCGTTTCTACCACGTGCAGGCCAGGATGGAGTATGCGCCACTTGCGCGGGATTGATCCCGACGACGGCCAGGGCGCCCCTGTGCGGGAAGACGATGAAGTTTCTCCTTACCGAGTGGAGCGCGGAGGGCGCGGGTTTCCCGACGACCCCGAACTCGGAGACGTGACGGAAGCGAGGACCCGTCGGGATCTCCTCCTGGGCGGCGCCATGCTGGCCGGGGCGCTGGCAACGACGATCCTCCTGTTCTCCCTGGAGACGATTCCGTTCGTGCTCGTGATCGCGCTGGCCGTGCTGGTCTATTCCGGGGTTCTCCGGCTCCTGAGGGGATTCGGCGGTCTTCTCCCCTCGCGCAGCCGCGACGACTGATCGCGCGACCACCGGATTCCGTCCTCGCCCCTCACGGTTCGATGCTTTCGCCGCAATGCGGACAGCGTTTGGTTCCGGACTGTTCCAATCGTCGCAGTTCGGAAAAGCCGTCGGCGAGGATCCCCGCGGGCAGCGCGAACAGGCCGATGCCCAGGATGGCGATCACGGACGCGGCGAGCTTTCCCAGCCAGGTGATCGGATAGATGTCGCCGTAACCCACCGTGGTGAGGGTGGCGACCGCCCACCACATGGAGGCGGGGATGCTGGAGAACTTGTCCGGCTGCGCCTGGAATTCGGCGTGGTACATCAAGCTGGCAGCCAGCACGATCAGCACGAACAGCGCGAAGATGGTGGCGAGGAGGTCGCTGGATTTCAGCCGCAGGACCCTGCCCATCAGCGCCAGGGCGGAGGAGTACCGGCCCAGCTTGAGCACCCGGAGGAGGCGCAGCAGACGCAGCGTCCACAGGACCCGCAGGTCGCCGGAAAACCAGGTGCCCAGGTAGAAGGGCAGGATCGCCAGGAGGTCCACCACGGAAAGGAAGGTCGTCGCGTAGTTGAGTCGTCCTTTCCACGAGGAGGCGTAGCGCGGATCGGCCGTGCACGACCAGAGACGTGCCACGTATTCCATGGTGAAGATCGTCACCGAGACGATTTCCAGCCACCGGAACCATCCAGCGAAGGTGGCGGCGATCTCGGGGACCGTTTCCACCACGACCGCCGCGATGTTGACCACCACCAGGAAGGAAAGGAGGAAGTCGTACGTGTCGAAGGTGGGGCGATGGTCGCCCGGTTTCCGGGTGACCTCCACGATGTCCCAGATCCGTTTGCGATGGTGATCGAACATTCCCGCGGCCTCCACGATGGATTCGAGCCACCAGAGTAATATTCCGCGTGCACCTGCAACCGGGGAGTCGTGGGCGAAAATCTCTTCCTAGCTTGAGGAGGATCGGGGTCTCATGCCGGAAAACCAAACCCAAACCACCGTGGATCCGCAACCACCTCCTGCCGAGGAGATCGTCCCTCGCGGGGTCGGATGGTGGCAGTTCCTGTTGTCGATGGTGGCGAGCGTAGGGATCGTGGGTTGGGGTGGCCCCTGGATCCTCGCCAAGGTCCGTGTTTCCCGGTTGAACGCATTGGTGGCCCTGGTGGGGGAGCTGCGTGCCGGTGTGGGGCGCTACCAGGCGGATGTGGGAACGGTCCTGCCCTTGGATCCCAGCGGGCAGGGTGTTTCTCGCCCCTCGACTTCCATCGCCGAGCCCTGGACGTTGCCGTGGGTTCTCACCCAGGAAATCCCCCCCTCCGCCCGGGGGGCCTGGTCCCGTTTTCGGGGTCCGTATCTGCGACGGGTGCGGTTGGAGAATCCTCCGTTGGGTCGCGACCTTCGTCTGGACGCGGCCGTGGTGGGTACCGGGAGGAACCAGACCCCGGTGCCGGCCTTCCAGCCGCTGGCCCTGGGGGGAGGGTCTCCCGTTCCCCAGGGGCATATCGCCGTTTGGCTCACGATCGATCGCGTGGATCGCGACGATTTTCTGCGTCTGGACGAACTCGTCGATCGATTCCCGAGAAAGGGCGAGGCACCGGAGGCGCATGGCGAGGTCTTGTGGTCGCCCAGGGATGGGGGGATGCTCCAGGTTCTTGTCCTGCATCGGTAGCGGAGATTCGAGGAACATGTCCGATCGCTCGATTTAGGTTAACTTCATTGTTTCCTCAAAATCCTGCCGAAAACCGGTGAACAGATAATGAACAAAGACCTCATCGACCTCCTGCCATGGGGAGAGCAAGCCGTCCTTGAATTGATCGAGGATGCCGTCGCCCAGAAGCTCCTCCTGAAAACCCGGGGACCGGATGCCGAGTTCGCCGGCCGCACTGCCGCCTTGTACTTCGAGAAGCCCTCCTTGCGCACGCGGGTGACCTTCGAAGTGGCGATGAACCAGAAGGGCGGGTCGGCTCTGATGCTCGATGCCGGCACCATCGGGATCGGCAAGCGCGAAAGCCTGGAGGACGTGGCGCGCAACCTGGAACGCTGGTTGGACGTCCTGGTGTGCCGGACCTTCTCGCACTCGTTGGTACGGGAACTCGCCAGACTGGCCAAGATCCCCGTGATCAACGCCCTCACCGACGTGTCCCACCCTTGCCAGGCCATCGCCTTCGCGCAGACGGCCATCGAACATCGCGGGGGCCTGGACGGTCTGAGCCTGGTCTTCGTGGGAGACGGCAACAACGTCGCCCGCTCCCTGGCGGAACTGGCCGCCCTGACCGGGATGCATTTCACCCTGGCCTGTCCGGCGGGATTCGAACTCCCCTCCGAGTTCGTCCGCGAGGTCCAGCCCCTGTTCTCGCGCAGGAATCGTCGATTCCTGCAGTCCAACGACCCCCGTTCCGCCGTGGTCGGGGCCGATTTCCTCTATGGCGATGTCTGGGTCTCCATGGGCCAGGAAGGGCAGAAGGACTCGAAGACGTCCCATTTCCTTCCCTTCCAGATCAACGCGGCCCTTCTGGAGGCCGCGGGCACCCAGGCGTTGGTCACCCACTGCCTGCCCGCCCATCGCGGGGAGGAAATCACCGACGATGTCATGGACGGTTCCAAAGCGGTATGCTTCGACGAAGCGGAAAATCGTCTGCATGCCCAGAAGGCCGTATTGAGACGAGTGTTCCGCGCCACGGGGAGGCTGTGATGCCCATTGCCAGGATCGCCACGGGGATCGAGGGATTGGATCGGATGACGGGGGGCGGATTCGTCGCGCGATCCGCGAATCTCGTGGAGGGCGCGCCCGGCACGGGTAAGACCACCTTGGGGTTGCAGTTTCTGGTGCGAGGGATCGAGGAGCAGGGCGAAGCTGGATTGTACATCACCTTCGAGGAGTTTCCCGCCCAGCTCTACGCCGATGCGCGCCGCATGGGCTGGGATCTGGAGCGCTACGAGAGCGAAGGAAAGCTCCGTATCCTCTTCACCACCCCCACCGATCTGCTTTCCGGCATGGAAGACATGGACGGTTCCATCGAACGGGTGATCGAGGAACTTTCCATCCGCCGGGTGGTGGTGGATTCCCTGAGCCATTTCGAATTCCTGACCGACGACCCTCATCAGCTGCGGGACATCGAGTTCCGGCTCGTTTCCGCCTTCAAGCGGGAAGGGTGCACGTCCGTGTTCCTGCGGGAGAACGGCAACATCCTGGGTGACACAAACAGTCAGAGCCGTTCGCCATTCGTGGTGGACTCGTTCATCCTCCTGCGCTACGTGGAGTTGGACAGCGCGGTTTCCAAGGCGATGCTGGTGCTGAAGATGCGGGGATCGTCCCATGCCACCGACATCCGCCGCTACCGCATCGCCCAAGGGGGCATCGTGGTCGAGGACAAGTTCCTCGGCCAGGAAGGCATCCTGGGAGGGGCTCCGCGCAAGTCGCGTGCGGATGCCTTCATGGAGGCGTTCGGGAAAAAGAAATGAGTTTCCTTCCCTTCCTGTCCTGCCTGGCGGTCGGATCCCTCGCACTGGTGGGGATGGCGATCGGGCTGTTCTACCGGAAGAAATTCGGTGAGACCACCCATGGCTGGACGTTGGGCGTCGGTGCCGCGCTCGGAGTGGTAGGCTCCCTGTCGCTGCCTTGGTGGCCCCTCGAGGGCAATCTGGTTCTCCTGGTCGGCGGCTTGTTCCTGGCGACCGGTGCCTATTGGCTGTGGTATGTGATGCTGGGGTCCCACAAATGATTCCCTTCGGAATGCTCGTGTGGCATCTTGGTTTCGTGGTCCTGCTCTTGGTGGTCTGGCGGCTGTCGGTGCGCCTGGGTCGAGCCATGCGCGACGATGTCGGGTCGCTGATCCTGTTTCCCGTTTCGGCGGGACTCATCGCCATCGCCTCCGTCTGCTGGCAGGTGTCCAGTCTGGCTCCGATGGCGGTTTGGCTGGCGTTCGGGATCGATCTGGTCGCGGGCGGACTTTCCTGGTACGCGGCCATCCATTGTTGGGGTTGGCTTTGGAACGAACTTCGCGGTTCGGCATCCTCGGAGGGATAGATGGCTCGCATCCTGGTGATCGACGACGAAGAGGACATGGCGAATGTGGTTCGGCTGGTGCTGGAGACGGACGGCCACGAAGTGCGCACGGAGCTGGATCCGGCCAGGGCGGTGGAAGCCGCCCAGGAATTCGCTCCGGAGCTGGTGCTGATGGATCTTGTCATGCCGGGAATGGATGGCCACCAGGTCTTCCGCGCCCTGCGCGAGGTTCCCGCGTTGAACGCAGTCCCCTTCGCCTTCCTCACCAGCCGCGATCGTTCCATCGACCTGATGGTGGGAATCCACGTGCTGGGTGCGGCGGATTTCATCACCAAGCCGTTCGATCGCATGGATCTGCTGGCCAGAGTGCGCAAGCTCCTGGGGGCCTGAGGTGTCCGGCGACGCCCTGGAATTGTCCGGGGTTCGCACCCACAACCTGCGCGATGTCCACGTTTCCTTTCCAAAAGGGCGTTGGACTGCCCTGTGCGGCGTCTCGGGTTCGGGAAAGACGAGCCTGGCCTTCCATACCCTCCATGCCGAGTCTGAGCGACGATGGCTGTCCACCCTTCCTGCGTGGCGCCGGTTCCTGGCGGATTCTCTACCTCGTCCCCCCTTGGAATCCGCGCATGGCCTGACGCCCACCGCGGCGCTTCGCCAGGAGACCCCGGAGGGGGCCGCCGGGACGCTCGCGTCCCTGAGCGGGCTGCGCGAACCACTGGCGGCCCTGTGGGCCGCGGTCGCGGTCCCGATTTCTCCGGCGACGGGAGAGATCATGCGCGCCCATTCGCCGGACGAGGCCGCCGACGAGCTGATCCGCAGGTTTCCCGGCCACAGGCTGCAAACCCTTTTCAAGGCTTCGGGTGGCCCGCGGGAATGGATGGCCCGCGGTTTCGTGCGCGGCCTCGCGGGCGGACGAGGGGTGGAGTTCTCCGAGGAGCCGGACGGGGGGGGCCTGGACGATCTTTCCGTGGTGGTGGACCGGTTGAAGGCCGAGCCTCGCATGGCCTCGCGTCTGGCCGAGTCGGTGGCGGTGGCCTACCGACACGGGGACGGGATCTGTCAGGTCGAGGTGCGGGACGGGGACGGCCCCTCGATGCTGGTGGGGTTCTCCAACGTGCCGCGATGCCCGGTCAGCGGCCTGCGTTCCATCCGGCCGGTTCCCGGACTGTTCTCGCCGCGATCCGTGCAGGGGGCATGTCCCGCCTGCGGGGGTTCGGGCGGAGGGCAGGACGATTGCCAGGTCTGCCGGGGCAGCGGCCTGCGCGAGGAGGCGCGGTGGTTTCGCTTCGACGGGATGGGCCTGGACGCGCTTGTGGCGCTTCCGGTGGGATCGGGGCTGGGAGTGGTGCTGGGTCCGGGATGGGAGGGACTGCTTTCCGGTCCGTGCCGGGAACTGGTGCTGGAGATCCGCTCCCGGTTCGCCTCGCTGGAATCGCTGGGCCTGGGGTATCTTCCGCTCACGCGCAGGGTGGACACCCTCTCCGAAGGGGAGGAGCGCAGGGCCAGGTTGTCGGCGCTGGTCGGTTCTCCCCTGTCGGGCCTGACCTACGTCCTCGACGAGCCGGCCACGGGTCTCCATCCACGCGATGTCGGTCGCGTCCACCAGCTTCTGCGCGGGCTGTGCGATGGCGGCGCCACCCTGGTGGTGGTGGAGCACGACCTCGCTTCCCTGGGCGCTGCCGACCACGTGGTGGAGACCGGACCAGGGCCGGGACCCCAGGGTGGACGCCTGGTGTACCAGGGGCCGCCAAGCGCGCTTGCCGGTGCGGACACTCCCTCCGGACGATGGATCTCGGGACGCGACCGGCCGCCGTCGCGCCCACCTAGGGAAGGGGACGGGAGCGTGGTGCTTCGGGGGTGCTCGGGTCGGAATCTGTCCATTCCCCTGGTGCGGTTTCCCCTGGGGGCTCTGGTGGCGGTGACGGGGGTTTCCGGTGCGGGGAAAAGCAGCCTGCTCCAGGATACCCTTGCCGGTGCCCTGGCCAAGGCGTTGGGAGACGATCGGCCGGGACTTCCGGTGGAGGGGGCCGAGGTTTCCGGGAGGCTGGACGAAGTGCGGTGCATCGATGTCGGCGGCGAGTGGGTGCGCTCGGCGCGTTCCACGGTGGCCACCCTTTCCGGCATGCTGGACGAACTCCGCGTCTTGTTCGCGGCCCTCCCGGAGGCGAAGGCGCGCGGCTGGGGGGCCACCCGGTTCTCGCCCAACGCAAAGGGCGGGCGTTGCGAGCGCTGCGAAGGCCTGGGCGAGGAACGGGTCCGGTTGCATCTGCTTCCCGACGCTTGGGTCCCCTGCGAACGCTGCCATGGCGCCCGGTTCGAACCTTCCACCCTGGAAATCCGCTGGAAGGGCCTGAACATCGCGGAGGTGTTGGATCTCTCGCTGGAATCCGCCGCGCCCCTGTTTTCAAACCACCCCAAGCTGGGGCCGCTCCTGTCCAGACTGGTCCAGGCGGGGCTGGGACATCTGTCGGGAGGTCGCCGTGTCCAGGGGCTTTCCGGAGGCGAGGCCCTGCGGCTTCGGTTGGCTGCGGCGGTGTCGGCGGGCCAGCGCAAGCGCGTCCTGTGGATCCTCGACGAACCCAGCCGGGGGTTGCATCCGCGGGATACCATCGCGCTGCTGTCGGTGCTGGATGGACTTGTGGAGTGCGGACACGGGGTGGTCTTCTCCACCCACGATCCCTTCCTGGCCTCGCGGGCCGACCATCTCCTGGAGCTGGGGCCGGGTGCGGCGAACGAAGGAGGTCGGCTCCTCTATTCCGGTGTCCCGCGGGGGATCGTGGGGCTGGATTGCCCGTCCTCCGAGGCGATTTCCCGCGCATTCTCCTGATCCTGGTCCGGCAACCGCTGGAGCCGGACCAGGCTGATCCGGTTTCCGTCCATCTCCAGCACGGTGAATTCCCAGCTTCCCCAATCGTGGGGCTCGCCGACCTCCGGGATGGATCCGGCCAGCGCCAGGACCAATCCCGCGAGGGTGTCGGCTTCCAGGCCGTCCTCCAGCGTGGGTAGCGGAGGATTCTCCCGGCCCAACCCCTGGTTGACCTCCTCCAGCCGGGCCTCGCCGCGCACCAGGAATTGTCCTCCCCCCACCGCTGCCACCAGGGGAGCCTCGTCGTCCGTCTCGTCGTTGATCTCGCCGACGATCTCCTCCAGGACGTCTTCGAGGGTGGCGATGCCGGAGACGGCGCCATGTTCGTCCACGACGACGGCGAACATGCTCTGCCGGGCGCGCAGGGTGCGCAGCAGATCGGAGACCAGCTGGGTTTCCGGGACGTGAACCACCGGGCGCAGGAGCTTTTCGAGATCCCATTCCTCCGAGGGACCCACCAGATCCTTCGCGTGCAGGATTCCCACCACGTGGTCGAGTCCGCCGTCGTGGACCGGGAACCGGGAGTACCTGGAATCACGGAGAACCTCCAGGGCCTCTTCCCGGGAAGCGGATATCGGCAGGGAGACCACGCTGAGCCGGGGAGTGAGGATCGCACGAACCCGCGTCTCGCCCAGGTCCAATACAGCCCGGATGATCTGCTGCTCCACTTGGATTTCCTGGTTCTGGGCCGATTCCGCGATCTTGGCGCGCTCGTGTTCCGTGAGGAAGTCGAATCGTCCATCCCAGCCGAGTCGTTTTTCCAGGAGTTTCCGCAGCTGCACCACCGGCAGGGCCGCGGGCAGGAAGAACGGCGCGAAGAGTCCGTGGAGCCGCAGCGAGGAAGCCAGGAGGGTCTGGGCGCGGAGCCTCGCCGCCAGTCGGGGGAAGAAATCACCGATGAGGTAGAGGAACAAGAGGAGCGCCACGCCAGCGGCGATGGCGGGAAGCCAGCCGGGACGGCCATCGGGGAACAGCGCGTTCCAGCCGCCGAGCACGAACATGAGCGTTCCCAGGGACCTTCCCAGCGAAACGGTCACGGGAAAGGCGGGGGAGTCCAGGAGGGTACGGGTCCTCTGTTCCAGGGTGGCCCACCCCTCCGGCGACCGCCAGCCGGGACGTTGGAAGATCCCCAGGATCGATCGCACCGTGGAGAAGTGCGCCGAGAGCACGATTCCCGCCAGCAGGGTGGCCAAGGACAGGATCATCGCGTGCGCACCGAGCCCACGTACTTGAGCTCGAGCGCCCTCATGCGGGCGCGCTCCGGGGTGGTGCCGTGGTCGAATCCGCATAGATGGAGGCACCCGTGGACCACAAGCCGACGGAGTTCCGCGGCGAAGCTGTGCTTGTAGCGCACCGCCTGGCTGCGTGCCAGGAGGGGGTCTATGTACAGCTCTCCGAACAGTTCGGGCTCGCCGTAGTGGAACGAAAGAACATCCGTGGTCCGGTCCAGGCCGCGCCAGGTGAGATTCAACGCCCGCTGGGCTTGCGGGTCCTGGAAGACGATGTCCACAGCGCCCGAAGCACCCTCGCCGGAAAGCACCGAGCGTGCCGTCTGCCGCAATTCGGCGAGTTCGGGGATCGCGAATTCCTTCGCTCCGTGGAAGACAATGGAAGTTTTCATCGTGTCCCGAAAAACTACGTTCCATTCCACTGTGTTGTTCCTAGTTCGACTCCTGCCCAGGGTGGCCTGCTCCCGAGCGTTCGGAAAGCTCGCCTCCATCTCCCGTCCACGCTGGTTCGCGCGATTGTCCATCGCGGTCTTCCATCGGGCCTTTCCGAAGATCGATCTTTCGGAGGCCCTGGATCCTTCGCGAAGTTCCTACGGAAGCCTGCAGGCCTTCTTCACACGAAGGTTGAAGCCAGGCATGCGGCCCCTGGATCCGGGACTCCTGGTAGCCCCCTCCGACGGCGTGTTCGGCCAGTCGGGCCCCATCCAGGCGGATACGGTCCTCCAGGCCAAGGGCGTCCCCTATTCGGTGGCGCAATTTCTCCAGGATCCGGCCTTGGCTGCTGAACTGGAGGGCGGAGCTTTCTCCACCATCTACCTGGCACCCTGGAACTACCATCGGGTCCACCACGCCTTTTCCGGTGTCTTGGAATCCTGTCGCCACATTCCCGGCGATCTCTGGCCGGTGCATCGCGCCGCCGTGGAGGGAATTCCCGGGCTGTTCGTGGCCAACGAACGGGCCTGGGTGGCCGTGCGATCGGAAGAAGGACTGGCCGTGGCGGTGATGGTGGGAGCCTACAACGTGGGATCCATCCGGCTTTCCGCCAATCCCCATCTGGGACGCTCCGTGCAGGGCGCATGGAAACCAGGGATTCCCACCGAGGTTCGATCGGGCGACGAACTGGGGATCTTCGAAATGGGCTCCACCGTGGTGCTCCTGGTGAGCAGATCCCTCAGGGAACGGTCCGGCGGCACGGCATTTCCGGAAACCGGTCGGAGCGTCCGCTGCGGGATGGGGATGGCATTCCCGAAGTGAACCCCGGTCTCGATCGGGCGGCGGCGGGACTGAAGGAGGCTTTCGGGGGGAGAGGTGATCCCCGAGCGGTGGTCTGGAGCGGCTTTTCGCCCGCGTTCCAGCCACGTGCGGCACTGCTGGCCACCGTGCTCGGGCAGGATCTGACCATCGCCGGGCTCGCCCGGCTCCTGCGGGAACTTCGCACGTCCCTGGGCGAAGATGGTTTGCTCGGCCTTTCCGCCCGTCCTCGCGGGGCCTTGGGCAAGGCCTGTGGAGCCTGCACCTGGTTGGTGGACTGGCCTCACCGATCCAGCTTGGACGGGTGGATCCGCGCCAGCCTGGATTTCATGGGGTCCCACGGCGACCCGGTGGGATGGAAGGATCGCTTCGAGGAGCCCAAGGATCTGGTGGGGGCGCTGGCCATGGAAATCCCTTGGATGGGATCGGGATCCCCGAGCCGGATCAAGGGGTGGCGTCTGGCTCGATGGCTGGTTCGCGGGGAGGTGGGCCCCGGTTGGGCGCGCGCGGTGGAGCGTCTGCGGACCCCGATCCGTGCCGTGGAGCGTCCACTGGCGTCCCTGGGGTGGTTGCCGCCGGGTTGGGCCGACTGGCCCCGACCGAGGCGCCAGGCCTGGTGGGAGGATTTCTGCGCACGGGTGGACCCGGCCGATCCGACCAGCCTGTGGATTCCGCTGGAGACCGTGCTGGCGCGCGGCAAGGCGGGGCCGGCCTGCCAGGAACACCTGGGGGCCTGTCGCAGGTGCCCGGTTCGCTCGTGGTGCCCGTCCCCCCAGCGGAGCTGATCCGCGACGCGAGGGATCTACCGGTCCGCTTTCCAGCCGAAGCCGTCGAGCATGGTGGCCAATTCCCCGCCCAGCCTGCCCAGGGTTTCGGATGCGTCCTCCAGGGTCTTCGCTTCGCTTTCGATGCTCTTGATGGGGCCTTGCAGTCCGGCGATGGTCGTCGCGGCCTCGGACAGCTGCATGCCGGAGTTGGTGACCACCTCCGTGATGCTCGCCGCCTGTTCGTCCACGAATTTCGCGTTGGAGGAAATTTCCGCGATGGTGGCGGTCTGCTTGCTCACGGATTGCTCGATGGATCTGGAAAGGCGGTCGACCTCGTCCACGCGGCTGCCGATGCTGTGCATGACCTTCACCGCCGAGCGAGTGGCTCCCTGGATGGATTCGACCATCGAGCGGATCCGTTCGGTGGATTCGGCGGTCTGACGCGAGAGGTCCTTCACCTCGCCTGCGACCACGGCGAATCCCCTTCCCGCCGATCCGGCGCGTGCGGCTTCGATGGTGGCGTTCAGGGCCAGCAGGCGAGTGCGCGAGGCGATGGCCTGGATTTCCGCGAGGATGCCTCCGATGGCCTCGGCTTCCCGGCCCAGACCTTCGATGCTGGATTCGGCTTGACGGGATTCGTCGCGCGCGAGGGTGGTCACCTCGACCTCCTCGCGGCAATCGTGGGCGATCTGGGTGAGCGACCGGGAGATCTCGTCGGCGCTCACCGAGAGCATCCCGATGCATGCGGATACGTCCTGCAGCGATCCCGAAACCCCGGCAAGGTCGTTGGATGCGTTCCGGGTGGCCTGGGTCACCGACCCCGATGTGGTTTCCATCGCCGCCAGGTGTCCGCCCATCCGCACGGAGAATCCGGAAAGATTCTCGGAAGCCTCCACCAGGGGGCGCGCTCGTTGGGCCAGCGGGGAGACCAGGTCCTCAAGGCGCTCGAGCAGGGTGTTGAAGTCGTGGGCCATCTGGGAGATGTCCGCGAATCCGTCGGTCTCCAGGCGCTCGCCCAGGATGGACTTCTCCGAGGCCAACCGGGAAAGCCGGTGGGCGAGCCGCTCCACCGGAAGCACCGCGCGGACCACCAGCCGATGTCCGGTCCATGCGGCGGCGAGGGAAATGCCCACCGTCCAGACGAAGCCCCGAACCGAGGCTCCCGCGAAGACCAGGACCGCCAGATCCGACAGGATCACCATCGCCCACAGCAGGATGGTCAGCCGGCGACGCAGACCGACATCCTTGCGGCGATCGATCCCGGCCCTCAGGCTTCCTTCCAGTCGTGGAAGGAGCCTGCGCAGCGGATCGGTCCACTGTGGGGATGGCGCCACCTCAGAGATCCCGCAGTGGGATGGTCAGGGTGGTTTCCGTTCCCTTTCCAGGTTCGCTGGCCAGGCGGATGTTCCCACCCATGCTCTCGATGCTTTCCCGGACCGCCGCCATGCCCACGCCGCGCCCGGAGACGTCGGTGATGGATGTGGCGGTGGAGATGCCGGATTCGAAGATCAGAAGCAGCCTCTGGTCGCGACCCATCTGCTCCGCGTCGTCCTTGGAGATGATCCCCTCCGCCACGGCCTTCTCCACGACGCGATCGGTGTCGATGCCGTGGCCGTCGTCGGCGACCTGGATCTTGACGCAGTCCTCCTCGATGGCAACGGACATCCGGATGATGCCGGTTTCGTTCTTGCCCGCGGCCACGCGATCGGCGGGGCTTTCCAGTCCGTGGTCCACGGAATTGCGAAGGATGTGGACCAAAGCCTCGTCGACCGGCGCGAAGAAGGTGGGGCCCACCTCCAGGTGCGCGGGAACCACCTCGAAGCGGATCTGCTTCTCCATCCGATTGCCCAGGCGTTCGATCATGCTGCGGTACTTGTCGGCGAGGCGGATCAGCGGCACGTCCCGGAGATGCTCGCAGGCTTCGGTCAGGATCTGCACCGCTTCCGGATCGATGAAGGGATGGCTGCTGGCCTGCGCGGGCAGGTGTAGGGTGTGTGCCATCTTGCGGACGTGTTCCAGCTTGCGTTCGGACACCTGCACGAGCATGTCCCCGTCGGCGCCTCCTCCCGAGAGCTTCTTTTCCGTGGCGAGGATCTCCTGGTAGGCCTTGTCCATCTCGTCGAACTTCTCCAGCAGCGCCCGCAGGGTGACCGCCGTGCGGACGGTGATCGGTTCCTTGAGATCCTCCAGGATGTCCTCTCCCTGGTGGGCGAGACGACCCAGCCTCTCGAATCCGTACGTCGCCGAATTTCCCTTGATGGTGTGCAGGTCGCGGAAGAGCCCCGCGATCTCCTCTGTGCTGGGGCGGAATCCCGGCTGGTCGGGGTGGCGCTCGCGGGCGGCCAGCGACCGGTCCAGCATGGAGCGGCAGGTGTCCTCCAGGGCGTCCATCCGGCCGCGGGTGTCCTTGAGGTAGTCGCGGATCACTTCGGGCAGGTTGTTGACCAGGCCCAGGATGGTCTTCACCTCGTTCTCGTGGCGTTCCTTCTCCTCGGCCACCACGCGCTCGATCCGCCGCGATTCCGTCTCGTCCACGGCCAGGACCATCACCCGTTCCAGTTCCCGGTTCTTGTCGAACATCCTCTGGTAGCGCACCCTGACGAACCTGGATTGGCCGTCCGGGCCGGCGATCTCCAGATCCTGCACGGGAGCCACCTTGGTGAGCTTGTCCCAGCGCATGCTGGAATTCTTCGCCCGCACCAGCGAAAGCCAACCCCTGAAGTCGTCCTCCTGCGACGGACTCAGGTGCAGGGCTTCGGACACGTTGCCCAGGTTGTCCACGCCCAGGATGGTGGGAGCGGCCTTGGAATACTCCGGAGCCACCTGCCCATCGAGTCCCACCACGAACAGACCCTGTTCCACGTTGTCCAGGATGTCGCGGACCTGGCGCATCTTCTCGGCCACCAGGTCTTCCAGGTGCTCGGTGTACTTCTGGACCGTCTGGCGCATGGTCTCGAAGGTTTCCGCGAGATTGCCGATTTCGTCGTCGGATTCCACCTGGACGGGCGTCTTGTAGTCGCCTCCCTTGATGAGCTCGGCCGCGGCGGCGAGATCGGTCACAGGGCCTGACAATTTCCGGGCGGCGGAGCGGAACTTGGCCAGGGCGACGACCAGGGCGATTCCCCCGATGGCCACCAGGATCCCCACCACCACCATCAGCGCCTGGCGCGACGATGCCTTCTCGGATTCGATCGCCTCGGACATCGATCGGGTGGACAGCTTGTAGAGGATCCAGCCCATGGGGGCGTCGGCCTCGCCCACGGGGGCGGTGAACTCGATGGAGCCCGTGGGGCCGCTTCCGCTCCTGCGGGTCTGCAGCGACTTGGACTCCCGCGCCCAGGTGATGCCAGCCTGGTCCTTGATCTCGCCCACCTTCGCCATGGCGCCCTCGGCCATGGCCGTGTCGGCTTCGTCGGCGACCTCGCACGGATTGGTGGAATCCGCGGGCATGAAGAGCCCGTAGACCACATCCGGGTCGTCCTTGACGGTGCTCGCCACCAGGTCCTTGATCTGCAGGAACGCGTTGCCCTCGGCCATGCCCACCAGCGCCTGCGCGTTGTTCTTGGTGAGCAGCCTTCCCTTGGCGTTCAGGGATGCCTCGATCCGCGCCACCGAAACGGCCTGGTTCTTGCCGCTCAGGTACACGTTCAGGGCCACCACCGACAGCGTGACGGAAAGCAGGGCCGGGGCCAGGACCGCAAGGGAGGTCCTGGCCAGCTTGGATTGGATCGTGGTGCGCGAAACCATGGGAATGCTCCTATTCCAGGATCTTGTCGATTTCGTTGGTCTTGCCTTCTTGGACGCCGCAGCAGGCCTTCATGCCCTTGAGGTTCAGGACCTTGATCACGGAAAGAGGCTGGTCGTTGCGTTCACCCTCGACCTTCCATCCCGCGTCCTCGATCTCCTGGAGCAGGCCCGCGGCCTGCGCCCCCAGGGCGTAGTGGTCGGGGAGGATGGCGAAGGTGCCGAACTTGAGTTCGGGCCTGACCAGGCTCTCCACTCCCACCAGGACCGGACGCTTCCATCCGGAAAGCGTGGGAAGCCACACTTCCTTGAGGAGCTTGGCGTTGAGGAAGAAGTTGTCGTTGAACACGGCCAACGCGTCGATGTCCTTGCGCTCCGTCAGGCTTGTCAGGCCGTTCTTGAGCGAGGATTTGGGGTCGGCGTCGTCGGCCACCTGGATGCCCACCAGCTCCACGTTCTCGCCCTGGCAGTACTTGGCGTTCTTCTGGAAGAAGTCCTGCATGGACGTGCGGTAGATCACGCCGACCTTGGAGATCTTGCCGGTGGTGATCGCCCGCAGGTTCACCACGAGGGTCACGGCGGGAATCTCGTAGGTGACCGAGGCGGCGTTGCTCATGCCCGCGATCGCCGCATCCACCCGCACGCCCATCAGCGCCACCAGCGGGACCGCGGTGTCGGAGAGCTTGCCGCGGGCGTCGCGCGCCAGGGCGATGGCCTTGTTGTCCATCGCGAACACGGCCTTGGGCTTGGCGGAGGTCCACTTCTTCGTCAGTTCGGAGGTCTCGGTCTCCTTGTCCACGATCATTTCCTCGATGGAGTAGGAGGGGCCGAGAGTTTCCTTGATGCCCTTGAAGGTCTCCTCGAAGTTGGGGCCGGAGGGGCGCAGGACGAGGATCGGCTTGGATTGCGCGAGAGCCGTGCCTGCGAGGATCAGGATCGCACCCAGCGGGCGGATCCAAGCGGTTGCGCGG
>DAOPYN010000044.1:0-35036 GCA_035352895.1 Fibrobacteria bacterium
CAGATTCTGTCTTGGCGCAGTTGATTTGAAGGGTTTTTCAGCGTCCTGTTAAGCCGCGAGCTTTTTTTAAGGAGATGGTCCGGCTGATGGAGTCTTTTGGCGCGGATGCGCCAGAAGGGCTGACAATATTAAATGCCAGCCTATATTTGAAATTTGGCAAAAACGAATTCCTAGGGAATATCGTTGCATTTGGTGAGAAGTCAAAGAAAATCGTGGCAAGAAATCTCTGGATTGAGCGAATGATGGAATACGCCATAACGGCGCCACCTCACACGGTGGTCTGGCTTGAGCAAGGTGTTTTTTATTATCTGGACGATTTTGAAATTATATTGCCTCCATTCTCCGTACACTGCGGTAATATTTCGGAATCTTACAATAGTTCTTCGGAGGTAATTGGGATGACAAAGGCAGAGAAAACCTACGACCAATTGATCCATGAGTCATGGCGACTGACTGCCAAGGATTTTTCATATCGTCAAGATTCGGATTATAGCTTTCAATGATGGTTGTTTAAAAATTCATTGCGCAATCGTCGGGTTGCAATTCATCGGTTTTCGCGTGGGGAACGATTGGTGTATGAATTTGGGTCGTGTTTGTTTTGTTTCTCCTTTGCTGTATATAGAATATCTGAATCGGCATTTTTTGAATGTCTGCCTTCAGCTGGGCAGAGGCAGCCATTCACAATGAACGAACGGAGACGAAAATGGCCGGGTCACTCAACAAAGTCATGATCATCGGCAACCTCGGGGCCGATCTCGAAGTTCGCAGCACGCCCGGAGGATCCCAGGGGGCGAACTTCCGCGTGGCCTGCACGGAAAACTGGAAGGACTAGAGCGGCCAACGTCAGGAGAGCACCGAATGGGTCACCATTGTAGCCTAGCGCCAGCAAGCCGAGATCGCCAAGAAGTACCTGCGCAAGGGTTCGCGCGCGTACGTGGAAGGCAAGCTCCAGACCCGCACCTGGGACGACAAGACCACCGGCGCGAAGCAATACGCCACCGAAGTCCTCTGCGACCGCTTCATGATACTCGACGGATGCCCATTGGGCGGTGGCGAAGGCGGCTACGGCGGCGGTGCCCGCGGCGGAAACGCCCGTGGCGGTTCCAACATGGGCGCCGGCGACGACTTCGACTACGCGCCACCTCAGTCCGCAGGTGGGGCCTCAGCGGTCGACGACCTTCCCTTCTAAAAATTACTGATTGGATGGGGGCGGCTGAAGAAGTCTGACTTGGCGCTTGTGGCGCCCGTGTATGCGCTGGCTGGCGACGCTGCGACTCCATTCCTGGAGCTTTTGGTTGAGCACCTCCATGGCGACAGTTTCTGGAACGGTCTTGAAGAATGAGTCCCGTGTGAAGCGGCAGTCGCGCTCGACACGCCCTTTTTGATTGGGCTTTCCTGGGTCGCATGGCGACAAGACGATTCCGTAGTGCGAAGCCCAGGCCTGAAACAACGGACTCAGGATGGGATCGAAGTGATGAGTGAATCCCCGAGCATGGCTATCCATCGTGGAAACTGTTGAGAGCGCTGGATCATCTGGTGGAACTTCATGGCACGCCGCAGATCTTCATGACTGACAACGGGCCGGAGTTCACTTCGCGCAAGACGCTGAAGTGGATGAAGAACCGAGGGATCCGGCACATCCTGATTGAACCAGGCAAGCCCAACCAGAACGCATGGATCGAATCGTTCAACGGCAGGATGCGGGACGAGTGCTTGAACCTGCATCTGTTCGAGGACCTGGCGGATGCCGACAGGACCCTTTGCGAGTGGAGGGAGGAGTACAACTCGTTCCGGCCACACTCATCTTTGGGAAATCTCACCCCGGACCAGTACGCGGCAACATTCGAGGAGCAAATGTCCCTACAGGGAGCGTAACTTCATCCAGGACTCACATTATCCTGGGCCAAACCAAGGGGGGGGGGCATGTAGCCCTGAAATTTGGAAGACTGGCAAGGGGGGGCGGTGAACTTGGAGGTCGGGGTGCGATTCCCTGGCCTACTCCATAACGGCATTCAATGTTGACCTCACCTACTTGGTTTTTTAAACTGTTACCTGGCTCATTAACAGAAGGAGCAAATAATGTCTGGTGGATACATTCATTGCGGCGATTTTAACGGCGAAGTAAAGTCTGGATCATATGCAGTAGAGGTATTAGAGGATTTGCCAGGAATTTTGCCCACCGAATCCCAAGAAGCATTCCGTGAAGAGTTTATCCGCCCCCTTCTGGAAGAATACGAGGAAATTGGTGATCATTTTGTCATAGATCCAGAAGTATGTGAGAATCTATTGCCTGTTATAAAGGAGCTATGCAAACTGTATCGAGAAAAATATGGCAACCTGTCTGTTGATGAGGTGATTGATGCTGACGACGAAACAGGAATATATCCTCCTTTGAGTGTACCAGGAGAATTTTCCGGTCGGAAATATTATACTCTTATCGATTTGGAGAGAGCCGCAGAAATTTCGGTGAAATCAAAGAAGCCGATAACCATTGAGTTCGATTAATCTCTATCGAAGACATTGCATGAATGGCGTCTGGGCGAATTTCAAAAGCCTGCTAGATGAAATCGAACGCATCGAAGATAGACTTCGATCTCAATCGAAGCTGGGTCTGACGGGAATCGAGAGCCTCAAGAAGCCATTCGGGGTTTTGGAAGAAGTGCAGGTCAGATGCGACAGAAATTGTCGAAACTGATGGTGAATTTCGCGAGCAAGCGGAAATGGGGCTGCTCGCTCAAAAAACACAGACGCCTGATTCGCAGCACCGAGCGTATCTTACTGGAGGTTGGAAAACGGCTATTTGGGGAGGAGACTTTTTGGAGGGGCGAGGTTTTGATAAGATTGAATGGGTGTGGTTGCGATGATTGGCGATGATCCTGCAAACCTAATTGGCTTCTCTGATCCTCACTGTTTGCTCAAGAATTTCAAATCGAGAGCGTTTGACAGAGAAATCGGAGGGTTGTTTGAGTCATTGGCTTCGACTCTTCCTGAGGGGTCGACAATGCTAATCCCTGATTTGTTCTTGAAATTGGGCAGGGACTCTTTTCGAGGTGCAATTCTGGCAATTGGTGATCCCGTTAAGGTGAAATTGGCTCGAGATATCTGGATTGAGCGATTGTTACAATATGCGAAAACCGCTCCCCCGCATTCCGTGGTTTGGCTTGAGCAGGGTATTTTCTATTACCTGGATGATTTCGAGGTCATACGTCCACCCTTTACGGTAGAGTGTCGAGGTGTTTCAGAGTCCTACCACGATTCTTCGGAATTGATCGGAATGACTAGAGCGCAAAAAACCTACGATCAACTGTTGAGCGAGCCTTGGCGACTGACTCCGGAGGATTATTCCTTTCGAAAGGATCCAGATTTCGTTCTTCGGTGATCGCGAAAGAGTGGTGGTGTAGCGACTAATTGCAGAACGCCTCCTGTTTGGTGGTAGCCAAACGGTAATCATTCCTATCCCCACCACCGAATCGCACAAACCACAACCCGTGCACCAGACCCACCATTCTGGACGCAAAATCTTGCGTCCCTACGCGCCACCCCAATGCGGTCACCCCAATCCCAGCACAGGATTGACCCTCTGACCGATTCCCCCTCGCGAAACCATTCCACCCCCAAACGCCCCCCAACCCAACGCCGCTGCCGTTGCCCGATCCTGATTCCCGGGGCAATCCGAGGATTGCCCATACGGTGGCGGCGACAGGATCGGGCATGCCCGATCCCTACGCCAATCTTGCGCAACCGACGGCGTTTGGTTCCACATCAGCCCATCCCATCCAGCCAGCCCTACCCGGCAAGCGTTGCGGCGCCGGGGCATCGGCAACCGGGTGCCGCTAAAGAATTGAGGGGGTCCGGGTGCGCCAGGCCAAGGCGCGAATATCCAGTCGGTGGAAGTCCGACGCGGGCGGGTTGGCACCCTGTCCACAACCGAGTCTTTGCGCCCGATCGCGCCGGTGACGGCAGGGTGAAGCGTAAGACTGGGAGGTCATAGGCCGTAACGCAAGTGAACCGATAGAGCTTCGAGAAACCACGCGGGTGTCGACCGGATCCGTACCCGGGAAGACCCTGGCCTGTGCGGCGTTTGGATTCAATCTGCCACGCCAGCCGCATGGAGACCCGCCGGAGTCCGAGAGGATGGCATGTGATCAAATGGATGTTCGACGCAACCTGGGAGATCTCGCGTTTTCCGTGCCTGGTAAGGGTGGCGGTATCCGAGGAAAGGCCGGAAGGCCCGGTACATGGGAGACGAAACGCGAGAAGTCGGAGCCGATCGTAGTACCGGGGAAGCGGGGTAACTCCCGTGGAGGGAAGGGTCGGCGGGAGTCAAGATGCAAGAGGAGATCATGAACCATACACCGAGATGGAGGACTCATGTCCACGAACCTTGAGCAGATCGCTGAGATGTCGAGACGAGATCCGCGCCAGCGTTTCACGACGCTCGCGCACCACCTGACACCGCAGATGCTGCGGAGTTCGTACGAACAGTTGAACCGCAAGGGCGCGCCCGGCGTCGACGGCGTGACGATGGAGGAGTTCGGGAGGAACCTGGACGAGAACATCGAAACGCTGTGGCTGGAGCTTCGCGGCGGCAAGTACCGTGCGATGAGCGTGCGTCGCGCGTGGATCCCCAAGGAAGGAGGCAAATTCCGTCCGCTGGGGATCCCGAGCGTGCGCGACCGGGTGGTGCAGAAGGCGCTGCACACGATCCTGTCCGCGGTCTTCGAGCCGTGCTTTCTGGACATTTCCTACGGCTACCGACCGGGCCTTTCGGCCCACGATGCCCTGGATCGGCTGGGGAAGCTGGTGAACCGCGGCGCGACGAGCACCATCGTGGATGCCGACATCGAAGGATTCTTCGATGCGGTGCACCACGACTGGCTCCGGAAGTTCCTGGAGGACCGCATCGCCGATCGGACGATCCTTCGTCTGGTCGGGAAGTTCCTCAACGCCGGAGTGATGGACAACGGCGTGAAGTTCGCGACGGAAGAAGGGGTGCCGCAAGGTGGCCCGCTGTCGCCGCTTCTGGCCAACATCTATCTGCACTACGTGTTGGATCTCTGGTTCGACCGTAGGGTCCGGAACGCCTGTGAAGACGGGTGTTTCCTGGTACGCTACGCCGACGATTTCGTGGCCGGGTTCGCCCGCCGAGGCGATGCCGAGAGCTTTCTGGTGGAGCTGCGCCGGAGACTCTCGGAATTCGGGCTGAAATTGTCGGAAGCCAAGACGAAGCTTGTGGACTTCGGTCCCGGATCGCCCGGCAGTGGTGCCGGCCCGGGGCCGTCGGACAGACCACGGACATTCGACTTTCTGGGCTTCACGCACTACATGCGTCGCCGTCCGAAGACGGGGAAGATGAAGTGCGCGGTCAAGCCCAGCGGGAAACGGCGCAACCGCTTTCTTGCCCAGGTGAAGGAGTATCTGACGGAAATCCGGGAAACCTCATTGCGGTGGCAGTCGAAGCGACTGTCGGTACGTCTACGAGGGTGGTACCAGTATTTCGGACGTCGGCATTGCCTCTCCAACCTGAAGCAGGTCAAGTGGCACGTCGAGCGCATTTGGATCAGCGTCCTGCGCCGCCGTAGCGACCGGCACCACCTGTACTGGTGGCGGGTCAAGAATACCCGATGGTTCGCCAGTCTACCAGAGCCCAGCTTGCGCTGATCTCGACGACGGAGACTCCTGGGAGCCGGATGCCTTAATTGGGCACGTCCGGTTCTGCGAGGGGGCCCCGCCCGAAAGGGTGGGGTCCTACCTCACCGGGGCTTGGTTATTGAAGCGGCCAGTGGCCATGAAGATGCCGATCGCGACCCTGATGCCCCAGCAACCTTGCCTCAAGATCCGCGCCCCCCACAGGTCCAGCAAGCCGGCATGGCCGCGTAAGTCCAAGCCCCCCGGTGGCGGATCCCAAAGGGCCGCCAGAGGCCCTTTGGTCGGGGTCTGGGTGCCGATGCACCCAGGAAACGGCCCCCGGGCCGCCCCGGGAAAAAGCCTGACGCAGTCAACGCCTCACGCAGTGAACCGCCCCACGGGCGCCCCGTGCAAAGCCGGACACGCAGTGTCGACAGCCCCACGCAGTGGACAAGCCCGCGCAGCAGACAAAGCCCGACGCCGTCGACCAAGCCCCACGCAGTGGACTAAGCCCGGCGCCAGCCGAAGAAAGCCCGGCGCAGCCGAAAGAAACCCCCGCGGAGCCGTAAACCCGCCGGGCGTTCGTATTTTTCCGCCTCAACCACCGTTCCGAGGTTTCATGAACATCTGGCTTGCCCTTCCTTTCTGCTACCTGCTGGGCTCCATTCCCACCGCCGTCTGGGTTTCGCGCGTGTTCGGCGGCATCGACATCCGCGAGCATGGCTCCAAGAACGCGGGTCTGACCAACGTCTACCGCGTGCTGGGCTGGAAGCCCGCGCTCCCCGTGGCGCTGGTGGACTTCTCCAAGGGGCTGGCGGCGGTGCTGGTGGGCTACTATCTGACCCGGCACTTCTGGGGCAAGCCCAACGAGACCGTAGCCCTGGCCTTTGGTGTGGCGGCGATCATCGGGCATACCTTCACGGTGTTCGCCGGGTTTCGCGGCGGCAAGGGAGTGCTCACGGCCATGGGTGTGTTCGTGGGGATCTCGCCCATTCCCGCTTTCATCGCGTTCGCCGCCTGGGTGATCATCCTGCGACGCTCCGGATACGTGTCGCTGGCGTCCATCCTCGCGTCCTTCGTGTTGGGTCTGGTGAACACGCTGGTGACCTTGATCCACGCCTTCCAGTACGCGGCGTCCACCTCCGTGGAGGGCCACATCGAGTGGTTGCGGGTGGGACACGAACTGGTCCGGCGCGGCGACACCAACCTCACCCTCCTGTCGTGGGTGGTGGCCGTGTTCGTGGTGTGGAAGCACCGCGCCAACATCCAGCGCCTGCGCGCGGGGACCGAGTATCGCTTCGGATCGCGGGGTGGGGAGGACGCCGAAGCCGTGCGACTGGAAGGTGTGGAAATCTTCCGGCAAAACGCCAAGACCTCCGGATTGGATCCAGACCGGGTGGTCGTGCTGGGAGCGGGATCGTGGGGGATCGCCATCGCCCAGATCCTGGCAGTCAAGGGGCTTCGCGTGACCATGTGGGAGTATTCCGAGAAGGTGGCCCAGTCGCTGCGCGAAACCCGCGAGCTGCCGGACAAGCTCCCCGGCGTGCGCATCCTGGATTCCATCGAGATCACCTCCGACATGGCCAAGGCCCTGGAGGGTGCGTCGGTGGTTTGCATGATCGTGCCGTCCCATACCCTGCGCAGCGTGTGCAACACGATCAAGGGGATCCTCTCCGAGAAGGAGGTCGCCGCGCGCCAGTGGGTGAGCTTCATCAAGGGTATCGAGGAGAAGACCCTCAAGCGCATGACGGAAATCGTGATCGATGTCCTGCCCGGCGCCACCGACGCGAACGTCTCGGTGCTGAGCGGTCCCTCGCACGCCGAGGAGGTGGCGCGCCAGGTGCCCACCACCGTGGTGCTGGCCAACTCCGACGAGACCGTGGCCGCGGCCCTGCAGGACATGTTCTTCCTGGCTCCCTTCTTCCGGACCTACCGCAGCACCGACGTGGTGGGAGTGGAGCTTTGCGGCGCGGTGAAGAACGTGATCGCCATCGCATCGGGCATTTTAGACGGCCTGGGCCTGGGCGACAACACCCGCGGTGCGCTGATGACCCGCGGCATGGTGGAGATGTCGCGCCTGGGCGAGCGTCTGGGTGGCACTCGGGAAAGCTTCTTCGGGTTGGCGGGGATGGGGGATCTCATCACCACCTGCGTGTCCAAGCACAGCCGCAACCGCCACGTGGGCGAGCAGGTGGGCATGGGGAAGCCTTTGGAGGAGGTCCTCAAGGGCATGACGATGGTGGCCGAAGGCGTTCGCACCGTGGCTGGCGTGCGCGAACTGGCCAAGCTCCACAAGGTGGAGATGCCCCTCACCGAACAGGTCCACGGTGTCCTCTTCGAAGGACGCTCGGCACGGGAATCCGTGGATGCCCTGATGGCCCGCGCGGCTCGGTCCGAACGTGAGTGACGAATCCAAATCCAGCTGGACCACCCAGGAGATCTGCCAGGCGGTGGGGCTGGAAGCGCATGTCCTGCGGTACTGGGAAAGCGAATTCACGCAATTGCGTCCTCGCCGGGGCAAATCCGGCGAACGCCTGTACCGCGAGCGGGAAATCAATTTGATCCGGCGGATCCGCGAGCTTCTCTACGAAGAACACCTCACCATCCAGGCGGCGCGCCGGAAATTGGCGGAAGAGGCCCGGCGCACGGAGAACCCCGGCCAATTGGGCATGCTCCTGACCGATCCGGAACCCGTCGACGATGCCGAATCCGGCGAGGATTTCGATCGCAAGGCGGTGGTGGAAGGCTTGCGCGAGGTGCTGGATCTGTTGCGCTACGGAAGGAGGTCCTGGTGAACGCTCTGGAACGCATGGGTTGGTGGAGATGGCCCCTTTGGGTGATGGGCCTTGGGCAGGTGATCCTGATCTGGGGAGTGTACCGGTTCGCCACCACGGTGGGGACCCGCGGCAGCGCCGCCAAGCAGGACATGATTCCCTGGCTTTTAGGTGGATTGGGGTTGTACCTTGGAGGACGCCTCCTCCAGATCGCGGCCCGTTCCCGGGCGCGGCGCCTGGCCAAGGAGGCCAGAGCGCGGGAGGAAGCGTGAACCTCATCGAGATCCGGGATTTCCGGAAGACCTATCGTTTGGGCATCGAGCACGGACTGAAGGCGGTGGAAGCCGTGAAGTCCATCAGCTTGTCCGTGCCGGAAGGTTCCCTCTACGGATTCATCGGTCCCAACGGGGCGGGCAAGACCACCACCATCAAGACCCTCATGGGGCTTCTGCGTCCCACGTCCGGAACGGTGAAGCTGATGGGTGGCGACCCCACCGCTCCTGCTTCGCGCACCCAGGTTGGATTCCAGCCGGAACAACCCTACTTCTACGACTACCTCACGGGCCGCGAGTTGCTGGAGTACTACGGAAAGCTCTCCGGTCTTCCCAAGTCCGCCCTGAACCGCCGCATCGAGGAATCCTGCGCCGTGTGCAAGGTGGAGGAATCTTGGCTCTCGCGTAGGCTTCGCACCTATTCCAAGGGAATGTCCCAGCGGTTGGGACTGGTGCAGGCCATCCTGAACGAACCTCGGCTTCTGGTGCTGGACGAGCCCATGAGCGGACTGGACCCGATGGGGCGGCGCGATATCCGATTGGCCATGCTGGATCTGCACAAGAAGGGCACCACCATCTTCTATTCCTCGCACGTGCTCTCGGACGTGGAGGAGATCTGCACGCACGCCGCCATGGTGGTCAACGGCACCCTCCGGCAGGAAGGCACCTTGGACCAGATCCTGGGCGGAGGTGCCGAGCCCGGCGTCCGTGCCCGCCTGGAAGACATCCTGGCCGCGGAGGTGGCGCATGCGTGAACTCGGTCTGATCGCCATGGCAAGCTTCCGGGAAACGGTCCGGGACAAGATCCTCTACACCATGCTGTTCTTTGTCCTGTTGCTCCTGGCCTTCGCCAAGCTTCTGGGGGAGTGGTCGGTGTTCGACCGCGAGAAGGTGGTGGCGAACTTCTCGTTGGGAGTGATGTCCCTGGGTGGGCTTGCCATCGCGATCTTCATCGGGATCGGGCTCATCCAGAAGGAGATCCAGCGCAAGACCATCCTGACCCTCCTTTCCAAGCCCATGCATCGGTGGCAGTTCCTGGTGGGCAAGTACCTGGGGCTTCTGCTGGTGCTCCTCATCAACATCGCGGTGATGGCCGTCGCCCTGTTCCTGGTGCTGCACTTCTCCGGAAGCCCGCTGGACGCCAAGCTCCTTCTTGCCTCCTACGAAACCTTCTGGGAGATGGCCGTGATCACCGCGGTGGCCATGGTCTTCAGTTCGTTCTCCACCCCGGTGGCAAGCGCGTTGCTCACCTTCGGGGTGTTCCTGGCCAGCCATCTCTCGGGCGGGATCCTCCAGTACCTGGAAACCATGAAGCAGGCCTCCGCCAGGATCCCTGGAGCCACCCCCGCAAGTCCGGTGATGGAATGGGCCGCCAAAATCGCGCGGACCATCCTCCCGGATCTGGAAGTCTTCAATATCCGGTCGGTCATCGTGCACGGCGTTCCGCTTCCCGAGAACTACATCCTCTGGAGCACCCTCCACGGGCTGGGCTGGACGGTGTTTCTGCTCACCATCTCGTCGGTGTGGTTCTCCCGGAGGGACTTCGTCTGACCAGTCCTCCCAAGCGCCTGGTGGTCGGCGTCACGGGTGCATCGGGTTCCATCTACGCTGGACGATTCCTGTCGCATCTGAGACGGCAGGACGTCGAGGTCCATCTGGTGGCCTCCGAAACCGCCGAGCAGGTATGCCGTTTCGAGGGACACCCCCTGCCTGTCGCTTGGGAGCCTTCTCCGGAGAGTCCGGCCCGTCTGGTGCGCCACCAGCCCAAGGATCTCTTCGCTCCGCCGTCGTCGGGGTCGTTCCGCCACCAGGGAATGGTGGTCCTGCCGTGTTCGGCGGGCACGGTGGGCAGGATCGCCTCGGGGACCTCAGATTCCCTCCTCCTGCGCGCGGCGGACGTGTGCCTGAAGGAACGACGCCCGCTGGTGCTGGTGGTCCGGGAAACACCGCTTTCGCGCATCCACCTGCGCAACCTGCTGGAGCTTTGCGACGCCGGAGCGCGGATCCTGCCGGCCAGTCCTGGATTCTATCGGAAACCGGCCACGCTGGACGAATTGGTGGATGGTCTTTTGGACCGTGTGTTCGATCAATTGGGATGGGACATGGATTTGGCTCCTCGCTGGAGGGAAGGCTCGTGAATCCGTTGAGTCGATGGTTGTCGCTGGTGCGTTTCTCGCACACGTTCTTCGCCTTGCCGTTCGCCCTGGCGGGGTGGATTTCGGCCAGTGGCGACAGGATGTCGTGGCGCACCCTGGCGGGCGTGCTGGTGTGCATGGTGACCGCCCGCAACGCGGCCATGGGATTCAACCGGCTGGTGGATTGGCGCATCGACCTCGAGAACCCCCGCACCCGCATGCGCGATATTCCCTCGGGCAGGATTTCGCCCCGGGCGGCCGGGTGGTTCGTGGCCGTCAACTTGATCCTGTTCGTGGCGGGAGCGTGGTTCTTGAACGAACTCTGCTTTGCGCTCTCGCCGGTGGCGATCGTGTTGGTGCTGGGCTACAGCCTGGCCAAGCGGTTCACGTCCTGGTGCCATGTCTGGCTGGGGGTGGCCATCGGAATCTCGCCCATCGCCGCGGGCATCGCCGTTTCCGGACGATTCCTGGCGGTTCCGCTGTGGTTGGGAGCCATCCTGGTCACCTGGCTTGCCGGTTTCGACATCGTCTACGCGACCCAGGACGAATCCTACGACCGCTCCAGGGGATTGAATTCGGTGCCGGTGCGGTTGGGGAGGACGGGAGCCTTGCGACTTGCCGCCGCCTTCCACACGGCGACCTTCGCAGGAGTGGTGGGATTGGGGTTGCACGCCGGGTGGTCGCATGGCTGGTGGGTCGCCACAGCGGTGATCGGGGCCATCCTGTTGTGGGTGCATGTGGCCCGCAAGGACGACGACCTTGCCATGCAAGGCGGATTCTTCCGGGCCAACGTCGCATTGAGCTTCCTGGTGCTGGCGGGAGTGGCCTGGGAGACCCTGGCCCGATAGGATCTACTTGTCCATGCTTTCCAGGCTCTTCTCGATGGTCTGGCTGGCCTTTTCCAGGGCGTTTTCCGGAGTGATGCGTTCCGGAGCGGAGGCGCCCACGATGATTCCCGCGACCACGATGGACAGGAAGCGGAACGCCCATTGGATCCACCACCAGCGCGCGGCCAGCATCCCGGTGAACGACGCGTCGGCGAGGCTGCACATCGAAACGACGGCCCCCACGGCCAGGCCTCCCACCAACCCCCGCACGGTGGTGTCCCAACCCGCCAGAGAAAAGGTCGCGGCCATCACGAAGGTGGCGGCGATGGAGGTGACCAGCAGGATGGGAAGGGCCACCATGGGCTTGCCCGCTTCGCGACCGGAGGCCCGGAGGCTTTCCGCCCAGGTCTTGGAAAACAGCATGGGCGAGAACCAGAGCCCACCCAGGATGAAGATGGCGAAACCCGCGGCGACGCAGCCCCAGGGATTGATCTGGACGGAATCGAGCATGTCGTGGAGTCCTTTCAGCGGGTGGAGTCGTAGGCGCGGCGCAGGATGACCTTCACCCAGGCCTGTTCCCATTCCTTGGATGCCTTGCGACTGCGGTCGACGAGGCTCGCCAAGGCGCGTTCATCGTCGGAAAGCGGAGGCGTGCTTCCGGCGGAGATGGAATCGAGGAGGGCTCCCCACGTTTCCAGGAAGTCGGTTTCCCAGAATTTGAAGGCGAGGGTGGAGCAACCGAACTCGAAGGGCTTGTGCGCCCAATCGGCGTGTTCCGGGGCGGGGGAGAAGTCGGCGATGGATTTGCGGTCGGTCTGGCCGCCGGATGCCACCGAGACGGTGGGGCTGTCGGCGCGGACCCCGGCGCGGGTGTAGACGGTTTCCGTCCTGCGCGGTCGATCCGGGACTTTGCCGCGGGTGACGGGAACGGAGCGCTCTTCCGGCTCCTCGCGCCTGGAGGAGCGGGGGCGCTCGTCCTCCACCGGTCGGCTTTGGCACAGGGCAAGGAGGTCGTCGCCGTACTGGTGGAACAAGGGAGCGGTGAGCAGGCGCAGATTCTCGAGGGAATAGATGTCCTTGGGGGCGCTGATCAGGATCCGTCGGAACACCCACTCGTCCAGGAGCTGTTCGGGGCGAAGGAGGCCCGCTTCCAGGGCTCGCCTGCGTCGCCAGGCCAGGAAGGAGGTGATGCGCTCGTCCGTCGAAGGGTTCAAAGGTTGGGCTCCTGCCGGTGGAGGGAACAAATCTAGGACTTGGGCACGAGAAAAGCACGGGAAGGAGTGGGGAAGGGACATTAACTTTGTCCAGTGCTCGCTGTCGACATCGGCAATACCCATACCGTCCTGGGGCTCTTCCTGGAAGGCAGGATCCTCCGGAAGTGGCGCCTCACCACCCGGCCCAACGCGACCTCCGACGAGATCGAGATGCGTGTGCGCGGTCTTCTGGATCTGGCCGAACCTCCGGTGAAGCATCTCCGGCAGGCGGTCCTCTCCACCGTGGTCCCGT
Source organism: Fibrobacteria bacterium (assembly GCA_035352895.1). Taxonomy (GTDB): domain Bacteria; phylum Fibrobacterota; class Fibrobacteria; order UBA5070; family UBA5070; genus UBA5070. The sequence continues at coordinate 13,143 of DAOPYN010000044.1, forward strand.
CCTTGGACAGATCCTGGCGCAAGGCCCTGGAACGCATCCTGCCGAAGGGCGAGGTGCGCAGCCTCAACGGAAGCAACTGCGGATTCCCGCTGGAATACCTCAATCCCCTCCAGGTGGGGCCGGATCGACTCGCCAACGCCCTGGGGGTGGAGCGGCTCGGGCTCACCGAGGCCATCGTGATCGACCTCGGCACGGCCACCACCTTCGATGTCGTGCGCGATGGCACGTACCTGGGCGGAGTGATCGCTCCGGGAATCGAGACCGGAATGCTCGCGTTGGTGGGGCGTACCGCGCGATTGCCCCAGGTGGCCATCGAGGTTCCCGATCTGGCGACGGGTCGCACCACCGAGCAGGCTCTCCACTCCGGGTTGCTTCTGGGCCATGTCGGCATGATGGAATACATGGTCGCGCGCATCCGCCAGGAAGAACGACTTCCCCATGCGCGGGTGCTGGCCACCGGGGGATGGTCGCAGGTCCTGCGCGGACTGACCAAGGTGGTGGACGGATACCATCCCGACCTCACGCTGGAAGGCCTGGAGTGGTTCTGCCGCACCCGTCCATTCTCCATCGGGAAATCCTGAGATGCACCGCGTCCTGGTCACAGGAGGCTCCGGCTTCCTCGGGTCTAGCCTGTGCGAACGTCTCCTGGAACGTGGCGACGAGGTCATCTGCCTGGACAATTTCTTCACCGGGCGTCGCCAGAACGTCGAGCATTTGATCGGAAGCCGGCGGTTCGAGCTGGTCCGCCACGACGTGGTGGAGCCCATCCTCCTTGAAGTGGACCGCATCTACAACCTGGCCTGCCCGGCCTCGCCGGTCCACTACCAGTACAACGCGGTCAAGACCGTGAAGACCAGCGTGATGGGCGCCATCAACATGCTGGGGATGGCAAAACGTGTCAAGGCGCGCATCCTGCAGGCGAGCACTTCGGAGGTCTACGGCGATCCCGAGCGCCACCCGCAGACGGAAGCGTACTGGGGACACGTGAACCCGATCGGTCCCCGCAGCTGCTACGACGAAGGCAAGCGCGTCGCGGAAACCCTGTTCTCCGACTACCATCGCCAGAACGGCGTGGACATCCGGATCGCCCGGATCTTCAACACCTACGGTCCCAGGATGCATCCTTCCGATGGGCGGGTGGTCTCCAATTTCATCGTCCAGGCCCTGCGCGGCGAGGACATCACGCTCCACGGCGATGGTGGCCAGACGCGCAGCTTCTGCTACGTGGACGACCTGGTGGATGGGCTCCTGGGATTGATGGACCTGGAAGATCCCACGGCGCATCTTCCCATGAATCTGGGCAACCCGGTGGAATCCACCATCCTGGAGATCGCCCAGACCATCCTTACGCTCACCCGCTCGTCGTCCAGGATCGTGTTCCAGCCGCTTCCTGTCGACGATCCGCACCGACGCTGTCCCGACATCACCCGTGCGCGCGAGCTTCTGGACTGGAAGGCGAACGTCGGGTTGGAAGAAGGACTCGAACGCACGATCCGATGGTTCCGCAGGGAGTTGGCCTTGGAATGATCTTTCCCCTCCTGGCTGTCCTCGCCGCCACCCCCCCCTCGATGCCCCTCCGATCCATCGATTCCACCTTGGCCCGCAAGGTCCTTGAAGGTGCCGGTTCCGCCGTTTCTCCCGCACCCGTGGACGATTGGCAGGTTCTTGGACCCCTGCCTGGCGACACCGCGGTGATCCTGCGCCAGGGGACCGAAGTCGTCCGGATCCGCTGGGATTCCCGCCTGGATGCATCGACGACGCCTTTGGTGCCCAATCTCGCCGACTCCGGATGGGGATCCACCTTGCGGCGATGGACGGACCCCTCCACCGGCATCCGGTTGTCCAGCGGGTTGGCTACGGCCGTGTCGCCCGGATCGAGCCCCATCGTGGCCACCCATCTGGACGCCGACTTCCGCACCGGATGGAGAGGGTGGGTTTCCGTGGGTGCGAACGTGAGGATGGAACAGTTGCTCTCCACGCCACCCATCGCCATCCCGCTGGGCGACTCCATCGTGAGGCCGGTGGTGGACTGGGGACTTTCCGCCTGCGGCCCCGGCATCTGCCTGGAAGGGCGGACGCGTACGCTCCCGGTGGGCGTGGAATCCTGGCTGCAGCCTCGCCTGAGCGACCATCTGGTGGCGCGCCGCGAAGGCGAATTCTGGGAATCCACGGCGGATTCGGCGTTTCCCGGGGCGTGGGAAACCAAGCTGCTCGCCCACCTGGGTGCGGTGCACTATTCGTACAGCATCTGCCCCGGCCTGTGGAAGGGGGCCATCCAGAGTCTGGGATTGCGTTCCAGCCAGGACGCTGGCGCCTCCTGGGGTGGAGGGCTCCTGTGGACCCGCGAGCGGCTGGCCTCCTGGGTGGAACTGGGTTTCTCCGACATTCCCTTGCCCCTGTTGCGGGTCCGCAGACGATCGATCGGTTGGAGTCCCGTGCGTGCCCGCCTGGAGTGGCGCACCTTCCGCCAGTTCGCCGCATCGTTGCAGACCACCGTGTCCATTCCCGATCCATTCCCATTCTCATCCCCGGGATCCCCCTCGCCATGAACCTTCGCTCCGATCGCACCCTCCACAGCGGCATCAAGATCCTCGATCGCCTGCGCCTTCGAGGCATGCTCTCGCTGGCCCTTCCCTTCGTCCTGTCGGTGGGAGCCTTCTTCGCCATCCGGTACTTCGACCCCAGGTTCCTGCACAATCCCATCCTGGTGGGACTGTTCGGGCTTTTCGTCGTCGGACAGGTGGTCCTGCTCGTGCAGTTGGTCACCCTCCTGCGGGAGGCCTCCAACACCAAGAAGGTCCTGGTGGCCCTGCGGCAGGAGGGAGATTCACCTGATCTACGGAAATTGTCATCCACCTTGGAGGCGCTTCCTCCCACGGACTGCCGGGATCTGGTCCTGGCCTGGCTGGACATGGGCTTGTCCCACGAGGTGGAAGTCGGTCTGGAACTCCTGCGCAACAGCGTCGGCAGGCGCAGCCTGACCGAGCACAGGCGGCTGGGGCTGCACGCGCTGGTCAACCGGACGGTGATGAAGCTCGGGTTCTTGGGAACCCTGGTGGGTCTGCTCATGACGTTTCCACCCATGAAGCGGGCGATCCTGGGGCTCTCCGATTCCGGCGGGGAAATGAGATTCATCACCGACATCGCGCAGGCCATCGACGAGGACGCCTACGCCATCCAGGCCACCCTGGTGGCTACCGCGCTCTCCCTTGCGTTGGAAGCCTTGTCCGTGCAGGTCATGGAGAGCTTCTTCCGCGATTTCGAACAGGTGGACACGCATCTGGCCGATTGGAACATCGGCGTGCTCCGTCCGGTGGTGCTCGCCGCCAAGGAATCCGCCGAGAGCTCCGGGGGGATCGATCCCGAAGCCACCGCCCAGCGCATCGTCGCGGCCCAGAAGGCCTTGGATCTGCAGTTGGTGGCCCTGGTGGAATCCATCCACGGTTCCCATCGGCTCATCGAAGGCCTGACCAAGTCGCAGCAGGTCCTGGCCGCGCGCATCGACGAGATCGCGGCTTGGGAGATGGACTACCGGCGCTTTCTGGCCACCAAACGCGAGGCGGCCCTGCCTCCGGGGGCTGGGAAGTCGTGAGCCTGTTCGGAAAGAGGGCCCGGGTGGATCTGGGGGAGGCGGTCACCTTCGAATCCGTCCTGACCATCCTCACCGTGCTCCTGGTGCTGCGGGTGGTGTTCCTGGTTCCCATGGTGAACCTGGACAAGGCCAAGACCGTCGAGGCCCGCAAGGACGGGATCTGGGACAAGACCGCCGACCGCGCGCTGTCCGTGCCGGAGGAAAACCCCTACGCCACGGCCTTCGGTCTGGCCAAGGCGCGGGTCCGCCTCACCCCTTCCAAGGACGAGGACTCCATGTGGATCGAGGCGGTCCTGCCGGACAGCTCGGTGGTGGTGGTGGTCCACGAGAGGAAGCCGGGCCGGTACGCCCGGCTGCACGCCCAATCCCGCTCGGAAACGCCCTCCTGCCAATACGGACAGATCGGGTGGAGCCCGGAGGAGAAGCAGTGGTTCACCTGGTCGGATTCCGTTGACTACGGAGACAAGGGCGTGTCAGACCGTACCCTTTCCGGGTACCGCCAGTGGCTTTCCAAGGAGTCCCCGTGATCGGGCGCGCCTGGATCGGATGGGTTCTGGCCCTGGCGTTGCAGGCGTCCGCCGAGTGGAATCCTTCCACCATCGGGATGTTCTCGGTGGCGACGCTTTCCGACCAGGCCGTGGTGTCCAAGCTTCAGGCGCGGTTCCACGCGTCGGGGATGCCTTTCTTCCTGCTGGGCAATCCCTCCAGGGGGCTGCAGCAGGGCGATATCCTGCGGTTCGCCGACAAGGCGTTCCTGGTGGATGCCGACGTGTGGCAGACGCTTTCCTCCGAAGGCGCGTTGCGCAATCTGCGGCAGTCGCCTCTGGCTAAGGTCCAGGCGGGAGCCACTCCGGCGGCTTGGACGGCACGCGCCAAGGCGGTGGGTAGTGCCAGGGAACGGAAGCTCTACGAGTTCGGGGCCTCCCTGCTGCGCAGCATGGAACAGGCCATGGGAGGGGTGCCCCAAGGACAGAGGTTGTTTTTGAGCACGGAAGGGGGGCAACTGGTGATCACCGCTCCGGCGGGATTCCTCGACCGGATCCGCGCCGTTGCCGTCGAACGGGACAAGCCCAAGGACGGCCCCGCCTCGGCGGGGCGGCCGCGTTGGGTCTCCAAGGGGCCTCCGGACACGTTGTGGGTTGGTCAGGAATTGTCCTGGCAGGGGTGGGCGGTGGACGATTCCGGAGGGAGCACCGCCGCCTTCCGCTATTCCCTGGAAGGAGCCTTGCCGGAGGGGCTGCAGTGGGATGCCGAGTCGCGGATGGTCCAGGGGGCTCCCGTGTCCAGCCAGTCCTCCCGGGCGAAGTTCGTGGTTTCTTCCACTCGCGGCTCCGATACCCTCCATTGGAGTCCAAGGATCCTGGTGCACACCCCACCCACCTTGGATGGCGATCCACCGGAGGCTTCCTGCCACGAATCCTGGGTGTTCCGCCCGTGGATTTCCAGTCGCGATTGGCATCCCTCGCGCCTGCAGGTGGACGTACAGAAGTCCCCGCCTGGAATGCGGTGGGATTCCGCACGTGGCGAGGTTCGATGGACGGAAACCTCGAGCCTGTGCGGAAAGGACTTTTCCCTGACCTTGATGGTCACCGATCCGGTGGGTGCCCAGGTCAAGCGGACCTGGAAGCTGCCCGTGCGCGAACGCGACCATGTGCTGGCCACCGAGGGACTTCGGGTGGATCTGCCCACCGACACGCTCCTGCAGGGGAAGTGGTACACTTGGGCGCCGGGAGTCCTCCTGGCCGAATGGCGCAGGCAGGGGGTCCGTCTGGATTCCGTGACCGGGAACCTGGACTTGGATTGGAACGGGAAGCGGTTGGCGTTCCGTTCGGTCCATGTTCGACCCGCCCGGTTCCAATTCTGGTTCCACGAGGGGGATCGGCCCCGCGAGATCAAACACATCCGGGAAGTCCGGCGCTACGAGCCTCCGCGATTCCTGGGGGACATGGGTGGATCCGAGGTGCCCGAGGGAAGCGTGCGCTCCTACAAGCCCATCGTGTCCGATCCCCAGGGAGGAGGCGTCCTTTTGACCGCCGATGTTCCGGCGGATGCTCCCATGCGTTGGAACGGCTCGGAGCTGGTGATCGCTCCCAAGAAGGCCGGAGAATGGCCGGTTCGGTTCATTGCCAGGGATACGCTTGGCCAAACCTCCGAGCGTTGGGTGGCGGTTCGTACCCAGGGCAAGTCTCCTTCTGGCTGGCGCGTGGAAACCCGCTGGGCCCAGGATGTGAATCCCTGGATGGTGTCCTACGACTTCGGCAAGGGGAGGATGGGGCTGTTCTCACCGAACCCGGGCCATCTGTTCACGCGTTCTTCCATGGGCGGCGACTTTCCCTATTTGGTGCTGGGGGCGGATCTCCTGCCGAGTTCCCTCCGTTCCCAAGGAGCGTCCCTGGGGGGCGACCTGGGGCTGGGGTTGAGGGTTCCGGACCGGATGCTTCTCACGGGAGGCATCATGACTCGGGTGGCTGGCCGATCGATCCCCCGGGGATGGATTCCGGTTTCCGTGGAATGCGAAGTCTACGGTTGGATCCGACAGGGAATCTTGCTCACGGACACCTCCGGATTGGTGAGCCTCCTGGATTCCGTTCACGGATTGGAGGATATCGAGGACTTGAAAGGAAGGTACGCGCCTCTTCTGGTGGATGTGCTCGAGGACGCCTTCGACAAGGACAACATCGTCCTCCTATCCCGATTGGAGGCCTGGGTGCGCGGTCCTTGGACCCTGTCCGCCGGAGTCGGCATCCAGCGGGACGACCGCCTCATCTCGGGAAGGTTCCACCAGAGGCTTTCGCTGGGGTTGCGATCCCGGCCGCAGGCTTCCTGGCTGGGGACCTTGGAGGCAACCGGAAGGGTGGGTTGGGGACCCGGGGGATCCGGATGGGCGGCGCGGTTCGATCTTGACTGGGCCTCCGGGATTCTACCTTGAGACAACCATGAAGATCCTGGTTGTCGGTTCCGGAGGGCGTGAACACGCCATCGTCTGCAAATTGCTCGAGAGCGCCCATTCTCCCGAGGTCCACGCCGCCCCTGGTAATCCCGGGATCGCGAAGGTCGTTCCCTGCCACGCGGTGGCCGTGGACGACATCGACGGTCTGGTGTCCCTGGCCGTCGAGCAGAAATTCGATTGGGTCTTCGTCGGTCCGGAGATCCCCCTGGCGCTCGGCCTGGTGGATAGGCTCCAGGAAGTTTCGATTCCAGCCGTGGGGCCTTCCCAGGCCGCTGCCAGGCTGGAGTCTTCCAAGGCCTTTTCGAAGGACCTGATGGCTCGCCATGGGATTCCCACCGCGGCCTTCCTGACCTTCACGGAACTGGATCCATTGCTTGCCCACTTGTGCGAGTGCCCCATCCCGGTTGTCGTGAAGGCTTCGGGGCTGGCGGCCGGCAAGGGGGCCGTGGTCTGCATGACCCGCGAGGAGGCCGTGGCGGCCGCCCGTCAGATGCTGGGCGACGAGAGAGCCTTCGGAACGGCTGGCGACGAAGTGGTGGTGGAAGAATTCATGCATGGCGAGGAGCTTTCCGTCTTCGCCCTCTGCGATGGGTCCCGCTACATCCTCCTTCCCTCCGCCCAGGACCACAAACGCCTGCGCGATGGCGACCAGGGTCCCAACACGGGAGGCATGGGCGCCTATTCGCCCGCCCCCATCGCCACTCCGGCGGTTCTGGCGGCCATCTGCCAGAACATCGTGGAGCCGACGCTCAAGGCCATGGAGGTCGAGGGTTGTCCGTACCACGGAATCCTGTATGTTGGTGTCATGCTGACCAAGACAGGTCCGAAGGTGGTCGAGTTCAACTGTCGCCTGGGCGATCCGGAAACCCAGTGCGTCCTTCCCATCCTCGAGGCGGATCTGGTGGATCTATGCCAGGCTGCCCTCGCGCGACATCTGGGCGATGTCCATGTGCCAGCGCCTCGTCGCTGGTCCAGCATCGTGGTCCTCGCGGCCGAAGGATACCCGGGCACCGTGCGCAAGGGACGCGTGATCTCGGGCTTGGAAACCGCAAGCCAGCTGGAAAACGTCCAGGTGCTCCACGCGGGGACCGCCATCGACGACCAGGATCGCGTGGTCACTTCGGGAGGGCGCGTCCTGGGCGTGGTGGGATCGGGGGAGACCCTGAGCCAGGCCGTGGAGAACGCCTACCAGGGGGTGGATGCGATTTCCTTCGAAGGCATGCAGTACCGCAAGGACATCGCCGCTCGCGGGTTGGCCGCCATTGCCGCGCGAGGCGCGACGTGAACGGATCCTGGAGACGGCTGTGCCTGTTCCTGGGGCTTTGCGCGGGAACGGTCGCTTCCGCCGCCCATCCCCTGCAAGGGGAGAGGCTCAACTACGATGTCGCCTGGGCGGGCATGGTGGTGGGGAGAGCGTCCATCGAATGCATTCCCACCAACAACCCGCTTCTGGCCGTGATCCGGACCACTGCGCGTGCCAACGAGACCATCCAGTCCATGTACCCCGTGCTGGACACCATCCAGTCCTTTGTGCACATCTCCACCGGGCTCCCCGTCCAGTTCCGCAAGTCGCAGAAGGAAGGGAACTATTCGGCGGAGATCCGGATCAATTTCCAGCGTTCCAAGGATCGGGCCGTGGTTTCCGGCCAGATCAAAGGGGTCGCCAAACCGGACACAGCCGTGACCCTGGAGGGGGGCGAACACGACCTACTCTCCTCCCTGGTGAAGGTCCGCTTGTCGCCTTTGGTCCCGGGAACCTCCCAATTCCTGTCCATGGTGGACAATCGGAAGCGATTCGCTTCCGTGGAGGTGCAGTGCCTTCGGCGCGACACCATCGAGTGGGGGAAGTCCCGCACGCCCACGGTGGTGGTGGTGCCCAAGATCCACGGCGATGCGCTGTTCGCCTCCAAGGGGTCCCTGACGATCTGGATGACCGACGATTCCCTCCACGTTCCCCTACGGATGGAATCCAAGATCGCCCTGGGAACCATCAAGGCGGAGTTGACCCAAAGGACCGTTCGCTAGGCTCCTGAACGGTTTTCGCTGTTTTTTCACTTTCCTGGTCGGATGCAAGTGGAGAGAGTAACTTTCCCTCGAGTTGCCCATTGCGCGAAGTTCACCCTTGTGATGGACTTCGGTTCCTGGAGTTCTCCATGCCCCCCAAGATTCTCCTTCCACTGTTCGCACTCGCCTTGGCGCCGCTGTCGATGGCCGCACCGGTCCCCATGGGCGTGGATTCCACCACCACGCCCGTCCTGGTCGCGGAAGCTGGAGCCAATCGCGTGAAGTTGAAGTGGACCTTGTGTCCAACGTGCGACAGCTACGAGATCTTCCGATCGGCGGCGAGTTCCGGACCTTGGACCTCCATCGCTCGGGTCCAGCGGGCGGGGAGCCACACGGATACCGGCCTGACCTCCAGGACCTTGTATTTCTACCGGGTGTCCGGGTTCCGGGGGCAGGTGGAGGGTGATTTCTCCGACGTCCTGCAAGCCATCACCTTGGATAGCTTGGCCGATACCTCCCAGGCAAAGAAAAAGCCTACGCAACCGTAAGTTGCGTAGGCTCCTTCACCCGCACCGATGGTGCGGGTGCGAGATCGGTTTGTTTTAGGCGTCGGACTTGGTGAAGAGCCATGCCGCACCAGCGGCCAAGGCCAAGCCCAGCACCAGCTTGCCGCCGATGGAATTCCAGAAGCCCAGGCTGGGGGATTCGGGAAGGGTCACATTGACCGTCTTCGCGATGGAATCCAGCGTTGCCTTGGACATTTCCATGTAGGTGTCGTCCTTGCCCACGTAGGCGCACCATTCGCCGCCGTAGTTCCAGACCGGCAAGAAGAACAGCTGGACCTGCTTGAACTTGTAGCCGGGATCCAGGAGCTCGCCACCATTTCCCTGGAACACTCCGGTGTCGGGGAAATCGGCGACCTTGACGATCTTCTCGGATCCGGAAGACCAGATGATGGGGATTCCGGCCTTGGCATGCGCAGGGCGAGCCGACAGGACAAGGAAGGCGGACAGGGCGGTGAGCAAGGAGAGGGATTAGTTCATAGTTCGCAAAAAATGGATCATTCGATCTGGCTTGCCAAGTGGATCGGGCGAAAAAAAGGCCGCATCCGTGGTGCGGATGCGGCCCAAGTGAATCGTGGGATTCCAGGCGAAACTCAGTCTTCTCCGCCCAGGCGCTTGTTGCCGCCGTACTTCTTCTGCAACTCTTCGCTCACCGACTTGGGCACGGCTTCGTACTTGGCGAATTCCATGGTGAATTCGGCTTTGCCCTGGCTCATGGAGCGCAGTTCGGTGGCATATCCGAACATCTCGGACAGGGGCACTTCCACGTCGATGCGGGTGTAGCCGAATTCCTCGGTGGTGCCCAGGATCACGCCGCGGCGGCCGTTCAGGTTGCCCATGATGGTGCCCTGGAACTCCGTGGGAGTGTCGATCTGGACCTTCATGATGGGCTCCAGGATCTGGGGCTTGGCCTTCGCGTAGGTCTCGCGGAACGCCATGCGGGCCGCGATCTGGAAGGCGTTGTCCGAGGAGTCCACCGGGTGGGTGGCGCCGTCGTTGACTCCGCAGCGGATGCGCACGATCGGGAACCCGATCAGGCCGCCGGCGCCCAGGCAGGACTGGAAGCCCTTGTCGCAGGATCCGATGAATTCCTTGGGGATCACGCCACCGACGATGTCGTCGACGAATTCGTAGTCCTTGGCTTCTTCGGCCGGGATGGGCTCCAGCCAGCCGCCGACCTTGGCGAATTGGCCCGAACCACCGGTCTGCTTCTTGTGCGTGTAGGAGAACTCGGCCTTCTGGGTGATCGCTTCGCGGTAGGCCACCTGGGGCTTGCCGGTGGACACCTCGACGTTGTACTCGCGGCGCATGCGCTCGACGTACACGTCCAGGTGGAGTTCGCCCATGCCCGCGATGATGGTCTCGCCGGATTCCTCGTCCACGTGGCAACGGAAGGTGGGGTCTTCCTTGGTGAAGCGGTTGATGGCCTTGGACATGTTGACCAGGTGGTCGCGGTTCTTGGCCTCGATCTTCAGCGAGATCACGGCGTCCGGAACGAACATGGAGGTCATGTTCACGTTCAGCTTGCCGTCGGTGAAGGTGGTGCCCGACGAGCAGTCGATGCCGTAGAGGGCCACGATGTCGCCGGAGCGAGAATCGGTGATTTCCTCCATCTTGTCGGAGTGCATGCGCACCAGACGGCCGACGTTCACCTTCTTCTTGGTGGACTGGTTGTAGATGGTCAGACCCTTGGTGATCTTGCCCTGGTAGACACGCACGTAGGTGAGCTGGCCGTACTTGGATTCCTGCAGCTTGAACGCGTAGGCCACGAGGGGCTTGTCGTCGTCGCAGAGCATTTCGACCTGCTCTTCGTTCTTGTCCAGGTCGAGGGCGTAGTTCTTGACGTCGTAGGGGGAGGGCAGGTACAGGTTCACGCCGTCCAGCAGCTTCTGGACGCCGCGGTTCTTGTAGGCCGATCCGCAGAACACGGGCACCAGCTGCAGCGCGAGCACGCCCTTGCGGATCGCGGCCTGGATCTTCTCGACCGAGATTTCCTTCTCCTCCAGGCGCAGTTCGTCGATCTCTTCGTCGAACTGCCCCAGGCCGTCGAGCATCTTCTCGCGGTAGATGCGGGCTTCCTCGAGGATGTTCTTGTAGATCAGATGGTGCGTGGCGGGAAAGTCGGCGGGAATTTCCGCTTCGCGCACGATTTCGCCCGCGTCGCCCTCGTTGTAATAAGCCTTCATCGTGACGAGGTCGATGACGCCCAGGATCTTGTCTTCCAGGCCCAACGGAATCTGGATCTGGACGGCGTTGAGGTTCAGCTTGTCACGCAGCTGGTCGGCCACGCGGAAGGGGTTGGCGCCGGTGCGGTCGCACTTGTTCACGAAGGCGACGCGGGGGACGCTGTAGCGACGCATCTGGCGGTCCACCGTGATGGACTGCGATTGCACGCCGGCCACGCCGCAGAGCACCAGGATGGCGCCGTCGAGCACGCGCAGGGAGCGCTCCACCTCGATGGTGAAGTCCACGTGTCCTGGAGTGTCGATGATGTTGTAGGTGCAATCCTTCCAGGAGCAGTAGGTGGCCGCCGACTGGATGGTGATGCCGCGTTCGCGTTCCAGTTCCATGTTGTCCATGGTGGCGCCGACGCCGTCCTTGCCGCGCACCTCGTGGATCTGGTGGATGCGGCCGGTGTAGAACAGGATGCGCTCGGAGAGCGTTGTCTTGCCCGAGTCGATGTGGGCAGAGATGCCGAAGTTGCGGACATTGTCCAACGGACGCATGGAAGATCCTCGATGAGGGTGGTTGGTCGGAAAGGCAGGCAAATGTAATTCGCTGCAGGATTCGCATCAAGCCGCCCCCCGCTGTAGGGACAACCCTAGGGTTGTCCCTACAGCGGGGGGCGACGGCGGTGTCGGGGCCCTGGCGCGATGTAGATTCCAGTTCGATGGCACATCGACCGGACCTTGGCGGAATTCTTGCCTCTCTCGTGGACGCTGGCGTGGAATTTGTCGTTTGCGGGGGGATTGCCGTCGTCCTCCATGGTGTGGAGCGGGTGACCATGGATCTGGATATCCGCCTCCCGGAGGATGACGAAAATTTCGGGCGGTTGGTGGACGTTCTGGAAGCCAGAGGTCTGCAGCCACGAAATCCCGAGCCCATGAGAGCCTTGTGCGATCCGGTACGTCGATCTGCATGGATCAGGGAGAAGGGTGCGTTGGTTTGGACGGCCCAGACTCCGGATGGCAGCGAGCAGGTCGATGTCTTCTTGTCCTATCCCATCGCCTGGACGGACCTCTCGCGAGATGCGGGAGTCTACTCCGTGCGAGGACGCGAAATCAAGGTTTCCAGCCGTGAACACCTGATCTTGGCCAAGCGGATGGTGGATCCTCCCCGCCGCAAGGACCTGCGAGACATCGAAGATCTGGAAGCGCTGCCGTGATCGACCGGGATTTCGATGGGCATCCGGTCCGCGATTTCGCCACCTTGACGGCTGACGAACGGCTGGATGAACTGGCCGACAAGATCGCGTTGGTTCTTGAACTGCGTGGATCGGTGGTGGGCTCGGATACGGTTGGTTTCCCATCCACAGGGGAATTGCCCACGGCGAGGGGGTAACGCGCCGAGGGGGCGGTTATCTGGTCCGGGCCTCTTCCATTTCCAGCCACGCCCACTGCTTGTCCACCTCGGCCTGGAATGCCTCCAGGACTTCGGGGTGCTTCTTCAGGTGCTTGAAACGGCCCTGGGTCAAGACCCAGTCGGCGACCGGCTTCTTGGAGGCAGGACGGTGGTTGATGGTGAACTTGCCGTTTTCCACTTCGAACAGAGGCCAGAAGTTGCACTCCACGCCTTCGCGGGCGCTTTCCACGGCCATGTCGGCGTCGATCTTCCAGCCGGGGATGCAAGGACTCAACAGGTTGATGAACGATGGGCCATCGTGGTCGATGGCCTTCTTCATCTTGCGGAACAGGTCGTGGAGGTCGTGGATGGAGGCCTGTGCCACGTAGCCCAGGTTGTGGGCCAGCATGATCCTGGTGAGATCCTTGCGGTTCCCATTGCGGCCGTACGATTCGCTTCCGACAGGAGTTGTCGTCGTCGCCGCACCCAGAGGCGTGGCGGAACTGCGCTGCACGCCCGTGTTCATGTAGGCGCCGTTGTCGTAGCAGATGTAGGTCAGGTCGTGGCCGCGTTCCATTGCGCCGGAAAGCGACTGCAGGCCGATGTCGTAGGTGCCGCCGTCGCCGCCCATGACCACGAACTTGAGCTTCTTGCGGAGCTTCCCCTGGCGCACCAGCGACCGGTAGCAGGCTTCCACGCCGCTCATCATGGCGCTGGCGTTCTCGAAGGCGGTGTGGATCCAGGGGATCTGCCAGCTGGAGTAGGGGAAGATGGAACTGGCCACTTCCAGGCATCCGGTGGCGTTGCCCGCCACGATCTCGTATTCGTCCGAGATGCGGGTGAGCATCTTGGTGAACATGCCGGTGGGGCAGCCCGCGCACATGCGGTGCCCGCCGCTGAAGGTGCCCCGACGCTCGCACATGAGCTTGGTTTCGGGGGAGAGTTCGGCGAGGTTTCCGGTGGTCTCGATCATGAGCGGTCTCCGCGGACGTTCAGCCACATTCCTTGACGGTTTCCGACCTCTCCCTTGTCCAGGCAGATGCGGCTTTCGCTGATCACGTGCTCGATGTGGCGGAGCGTGAGCTCGCGCCCGCCCAGCCCGAAGGTGTGTCCCATCAGCAGAGGACGTCCGCTGGCGTAGTTGTAGACGGCGGTGGAAATCTCCGTGAACAGCGGTCCGTGCGCGCCGAAGGACGCCGAACGGTCCAGCACGGTGACGATCTTGGCGTTGGACAAGGATTGTCCGATCTGCTCGTAGGGGAACGGGCGGAAGCTGCGGATCTTGAGCAGTCCCACCTTCTCTCCCTTGGTGCGCAGTTCGTCGATGACCTCCTTGATCTCGCCGGCCACCGAATTGATGGCCACCAGGACGATGTCGGCGTCCTCCAGACGGTATTCCTCGAAGAGGCCGTACTGGCGACCGAAGGCCTTGGCGAAGTCGTCGGAGACTTCCCGGATCACGCGCAGGGCGTTGCGCATGCCCTGCTCCTGTCCACGCTTGTGCTCGATGTAGTAGTCCTGCAGGTCCAGCGCGCCCCAGGTGACGGGGTTGGCCGTGTCCAGGACGGGATGGTAGGCGAGGTGCGGCCCGATGAACGCGCGCACGGCCTTGTCGTCTTCCAGCTGCATGGTCTGGATGGAGTGGCTGATGATGAAGCCGTCCTGGCAGACCATCAGAGGCAGGCGCACGTCCGGGTGTTCGGCGATGCGAGCGGCCATGACCAGGTTGTCGTAGGCTTCCTGGTTGGTCTCGCTGTAGAGCTGGATCCAGCCGGCGTCGCGGGCGCCCATGGAGTCGGAGTGGTCGCAGTGGATGTTGATGGGACCGGTCAGCGCGCGGTTGACCAGGCTCATCAGCACGGGTTGGCGCATGGAGGCCGCCACGTACAGGAGCTCCCACATGTAGGCCATTCCGGCCGAGCTCGTGGCCGTCATCACGCGGCCGCCCGCGGCGCACGCGCCGATGCAGGCGCTCATCGCCGAGTGTTCGGATTCCACGGTGACGAATTCCGTGTCCACTTCGCCGTTGGCCACGAACTGCGAGAAGTCCTCGACGATCTGCGTGGACGGCGTGATGGGGAAGGCCGCGACCACGTCGGGATTGATCTGGCGCATGGCCTGGGCGCAGGCTCCGGCGCCGGTGATGGGTACGATCCTGGGTTTGCCGGTGGTGACGTTGGACATGTTCAGACCTCGTCCCTGACGAATTCGAGGGCCTTGACCTTGCCCTCCTTGTTGACGGGGCATTCGTGCACGCACAGGCCGCAGCCCTTGCAATGGAAGTAGTTGACTTCCTTCACGAACTTGCGCGCCTTGCCCGATGGATCCAGTCCATCTTCGAGGATGATGGCGTCTTCCGGGCAGTACTCCCAGCAGGCCAGGCAATGGATGCAGTTCTCGCGGCGGGTGATGGGCTTCCAGGTCCGCCACGATCCGGTCTCGTACTTGGCGGCGCTTCCGGCTTCCACGATGACTCCGCCGTGGGGGAGTTCCTGCCAGTTCTTGAGTGTGCTCATGTTCCGGTCCTCAGCCCACGTGGCAGAGGTCGTGCCCCTGCTGGATGGCGATCAGGTTCTTTTCCACGAGGTCCGGCCCCAGAAGCTCCGAGAACACGTGCTCGGCTTCCTTCTTCATCTGGTCCAGGCCGATGATGTGCGGAGCGATCTTGGCGAAGGCGCCCAGCATGGTGGAGTTGGGGATCTCGCGACGGAAGAGCTTGTGGGAGATCTGGTTGGCGGCCACGGTGACCACCCGGTTCTCCAGGCCCAGGATCTGCCGGACTTCGTCGGAGGTCTTCTCGATGTTCACCAGGAAGATGGTGTGCTCCATGGCGCCTTCCTGGATGGCCGGAAGCGAAAGGAGGGTGGCGTCGATCACGATCACCACGTCCGGCGTGGTCACCGGGGTGTGGATGCGGATGACCTGCTCGGAGAATCGGTTGAACGCCTTGACCGGGGCTCCACGGCGTTCGGGCCCGTATTCGGGGAACGCCACCACGTTGCGGCCGGTGCCTTGGACGCACTCGGCCAGGGATTTCGCGCCCGTGACGGCACCTTGGCCGCCGCGGCCATGCCAGCGGATTTCGAAGTATTTGGACATAATGTGGGCGGGCAAGTTAGCTAAAAACACCCTTTTCTGGAACAATGGACCCGGAAATCACCTGGATCACTTCCCCCGCGGAATGGATACCTTTCCAGTCTGACCGGTTTATTCTGCCTCGCCGGAGTTCCCTTGAGCCGGCAGGATTCGAATCCTCGAGGTATTCCCATTGAGAAGACTTCGCTTCCTTGCCCTCGCGACCGTGGTTGGCCTTTTCCAGGCCTGCGACTCGGGTGAGCGCACGGTTTCACCATGTCCGGAAGGGGGCGACTGCGATGGATTCGAGGCGCCCAAGGGAAGTTTCCGTGGCTTGGAAACCGTCCATGGCCATGTGCAGGTGTTCACCTTCGGTCCTTCCGGGAGCGTGGTGTTCGAACGGAAGGACGCCTGTGTGTTGGAGCGTGATTCCGGACAGGTTAGATGGGAGATGTTGGACACGGTCAGGACAATGCGCATCACCGTCCTGCAGACCTGGGGACAGGATACCGCCTATCGGGGACGGTCCTGCCCCGCTCTGGTGCCGGTTTCCCCATCCACGCCGAGTCCCTTGGCCGATCCGTTCCCGTTTCGCCTGCTCGAGGGATCCCGCGCCTTCGAGATCCAGGTTTCGCCCATCGCATGGATGAGGTTCGATCGGATCTGAAGGGAAGGCTTCCTCGTCGGCCCCAACGACCGAGCCTTGGTGGTCCGGGGAGCCTTGGCCTAGCGCTGCAACAGAATTCGCCGGTTCCTGGGCGTGCCGTCGGGATCCGACCACGAGACGATCCAAACCCCGGATGCGATCGGTGACAGATCGATGGAGGGGGCGGTCGGGTCGATGGGGATCCGGGAACCGCGAAGGTCGTGGAGGGCTGCCTGGCGAGGGAGTCCGTTCCATCGGAGCACGTGGCCCGTCAAGGTGAAGTCCGCCAAGGAGTGCGCCGCGAGGCTGGAGGGAGTGGATCCAGCCGAGCAGCTTGATTTGGAAAATTGATCGTCCATCCACTGGGCGCGCGCCTTGAGCCAGTTGCGGAGAGTGTCGATTTCCCCGCTCCAGGTTCCGGGCACGTAGGCCACCGGCCAGATCTTGTCGGAAAGGACGTCCCATCTCTGGAAATTGCGCGCCTGTCCTCCTGCCACCTGCCTGGCCAGTGAATCCAGAAGGGCTTGCCAGGAGGCATCCGACCAGACCGAGCCTCGCAGCTCCTGCCAGCGGCACGCCAACTGGTTGGAGAACAGGGAATCCTTCGCGAGGGTCTTCCACCAGAACGGAATCGCCGAGCCGTCGTCGGCCGCGCGCGCGTCCCATTCGTAGACCCAGCCTTGGGTCTTCCAGCCGTTGTAGTAGTTGGCCAGCCCCCCGGAAAGGTCCAGATCCCAGATGGGGCCGGCGTGGAGTCGGCCTCCTTTGGCGTCGCGCTCCTTGTGGAAAAACGAGCTCAGGCGATATCCATCGACGTTGCGCATCCATTCGGTGAGCAGAAGGAAGTCGCGGAAGGATCCCGGAGCGATCCATTTCCGGTACCCCGTATCCGGATGGGCGAATCCGGGGCTGTCCATGGTGCGCTCGAATCGCTTCACGAAATCGCGGATGTAGGTCTTCTGCGCGGTCGTGATCTTGGATGCCTTGGGGTAGACGCACTCCCACCGCACGCGGTCGTCCTTCTCGCTGAGCCAGCTCGCTTCCGGATCCATGCGATCGACGCGCAGGATGTATCCCCCGGAAAGGGAGTCGCCCAGGTTGTCGTCGGCGTCCAGCTTGGACACGTCCACGCGCAGGGAGTCGCGCTTGATGCGTTCGGTCAGCAGGTAGACTCCCTGGTAGTCGTCGTCCAGCACCACCTCCACCAGCCGGTTGCGGGGGGCGTACCTTCCCGTCCTGGCCGACAGGGAGTACCCGAAGGCGTTGCGGACCAGCGACTTGTCCGAATAGTTGCAGACCAGGATCCAGTCCGATTCCCTGGACATCCCCAACAGCCCCGCCTTCACTTCCTTTCCAGTGCTGTCGGTGAGTTCCACGGCCATCGACTTCTTGTCGAACCAGCTGGAGGAGGTGCCGTGGATGTTGACGTCCGCCCACCCGTCGTAGGCGTTCCAGGGATCGTCGAACCGAAGGGGAATCGACTTCGCGGCGATTCCGAACCGGACCACGATGCCGGTGTCGCCGATGCCCCGGCCCTGCGTCTTCAGATGGACGATCGGAAGGTGGGTGGTGTCGGAGGCCTGCCAAGCGAGGAGCGGGGTGGCCGTCGCCAGAAGAGCGAGAATGGACCGGAGGATCATGGACGCCTGCTGGTTGACGAGATGCGCGCCAGGAAGAACTTCCGGGCGCACAGGTGAGGAGGGGATCGGTTCAGTTGGGGGACAGTTCGGGAAGCTCGAGGTCCATGCCCGAGCGGCGAAGCCGCAGCGGCGATCCCAGAAGCGACCTTCCGATCTCGGGACAATTTCCGGACCGGCTGGCCAGGTTGGCCACCGATGGCTCCCAGGTGCGCTCCAGATCCCACCAAGTGCCTTCGTCCTGCGGATCGCAGGCGTCCAGGCCCAGGATCTTGCGGGGCGCCGTGGAGAGCCAGCGCACCCAATCGGCCAGATCCACACGGGGGATGGCTTTCTCCTTGGCGGCGGTCAAGAGGGCGGGGAAGCAGGTTTCCAGCCCAATGGCACCGTAGGGGGACTTGTCGAATTCGGCGTGCTTGACCTCGGCGGCGACCGGTCGGTGCAGGGAGCAGATGGCGTCCAGGGAGCCATCGCGCAAGCCGCTCCAGAGGGCCGAACGGTCCGTCGCTCCGCGCAGGGGCGGGAAGATCTTCCAGTCCTCGGGAAAGCCCTCCAACACGGATTCGTCGGCCAACAGATGCCGGAAGGAGACGTCGGCGGTGATGGGCAGGCCCTCCACCTTGGCCTCGCGGACCAGAGACACGCCCACCGCGCTGGAGATGCGGGAAAGATGCACGCGCGCCATGGTGCGGCGCACCAGGGGCAGGAGGGTGCCCAGCCCGATCTCCTCGGCCAGGGAAGGGATCCCGCGCAGACCCAGGCGTTCCGCCACCGGGCCTTCGTGCACGATCCCTTCCGCGGCGAGGTCGGGATCGCAAGGGTGAACAAATACCGTCAAGTCGTTCTGGGCCGCGTATTCCAGCACCGAGCGCAGGAGCGAAGTGGAGCGGGGGAGGGTGTCGCCCAGGGAGACCCCGACGGCACCGGCTTGCGCGAGCAGGGCCATCTCGGACAGGGCTCCCTTGTCGCGGGTGGCGGCGGCCAGCGGCAGCAGGACGCAGTGGCTGCCGGCGGCGCGGTGGCGGACCAGATGCACTTGGGCGTCCGAATCGATGGCCGGTTCGGTGAAGGGTTCCATGGCCACCACCGAGTATCCACCGCGGGTGGCGGCGGCGAGTCCCGAGGCGATGGTCTCGGCTTGCTCGGTGCCGGGTTCCCCGAAGGCCGATCCAAGGTCGCAGAAGCCGGGAAGGAGGATCTCAGACATTTGTGTTCCTTCCAGCCAGCAGATGCAGCACCGCCATGCGCACGGCCACTCCGTTGGTCACTTGTTCCAGGATCACCGATTGCGGACCGTCGGCGATTTCGGAGACGATCTCCACGCCGCGGTTGATGGGGCCGGGATGGAGCACCAAAGCGCCGGGCTTGGCCAGGCGCAGGCGATCGCCGTCCAGCCCAAAGCTGTGGCGGTACTCGCGAAGCGAGGGAAGAAGTCCGCTGGACTGGCGTTCGTGCTGGATGCGCAGGAGCATCACCGCGTCCGCTTCTTCCAGGGCCTGGTTCAGGCTCTTGGCCACCTGGACCTTGGGTCCGAAGGCCTCGCTGTGTCGTGGCAGCAAGGTGGCGGGACCCCACAAGCGCACGTTGGCACCCAGCGTGGACAGGGCCCAGAGGTTGGAACGGGCCACCCGCGAATGACGGATGTCGCCCACGATGGTCACCTGCTTCCCTTCCAGGCTTCCCAGGTGCTGGCGCATGGTGAGGGCGTCCAGAAGGCCCTGGGTGGGATGCTCGCAGGCGCCGTCGCCGGCGTTGACCACCACGGAGCCGGTCTGCGAGGCCAGGAAGGCGGGAACACCGGCGCTGGAGTGGCGGACCACGAACACCTCTGCGCCCATCGATTCGATGTTGCGGACGGTGTCGCGCAGCGACTCGCCCTTGGCCGCGCTGGAACCGGAAGCGGTGAAGTTCATGGGCGATGCGCCCAGGCGCTTCTGGGCGGTCTCGAAGGACAGCCGGGTGCGGGTGCTGTTCTCGAAGAACAGGTTCACCACGGAAACCCCGGTAAGGGTTTTGGGAACCGCTGCGCCGGAGTCCAGCGCTTCGCGGAAGGATTGGGCGGTGTCCAGGATGGCCTCGAGATCGGACTTGGGCACCCCCCGCAGGCCGGGGAGGTGGCGGATCGAAAGGCTTCCCGGAATTCCAGGTGCTGACTTTGTCATTGCGATAGGGTAAAATAGCTCCGGATCCTGCCAGTCTTCGCATTCAATCGGAGGAATTCGTCTTGGAAGTCCAGTACCGCAAGTCGGCGCGCCGCTCCCTGGATCTGGAACAGCTCCAGGACATCCGGGTCCCCGTCCGGTTGCACCTGGGCGGCTGCAAGATGGCCGTGGATGAGCTTCTGAACCTGGAGATCGACCAGGTGATCCAACTGGACCGCCTGGCCGGCGAAGCGGTGGACGTGGTGGTGAACCGCCGCCACATGGCCAAGGGCGAAGTCGTGGTGGTCAACAACCACCTGGCTGTGCGCCTGATCTCGCTCTTGTCGCCGGAGGAGAGATTGAAGCTGGTGTGAGGGGCATGGGAGTGCATATCTTCCGCACATGTCCCGCGCTCCAACTCCAGTACAACCAGGCTCAGATCCCCATCTGTCCGTCCATCTATGTCGACTTTCCTAAGATCCCAGTCTCTGAAGTTCAGCTTCAAGGGGCCGAAGGATGTCCTGGTCGAAATCCTCGAGCGCCGCGAGGGTGTGGTAGGCACGATGCTCTCCTGGGACAGCGCGGGGATGCTGGTTGCGGATGGCCAGCGGTCCTTCCAATGGGATCACAAGGGCCAATTGCAATCGATCACGACGGGAGGGGGGGATCAAGGTCAGTATGGCTACGATGCTCTTGGTCGTAGGACGGTGAAGACCGCCGGAAGCCTGACCACAACCTCCGTATACGACGGCTGGCAATGTATTTGGCAGAAGGTGACGGGCTCAGGCACGGACACCACCAAAGCCTACCTCTACGGCAACTACATCGACGAACCCATCGCCATGGTACGATCCTGGGGAACCTCCTCAGACACCCTCTGGTACCTCCAAGGCAACAACTACAACGTCGAAGCTTTGACCGACCGCTCCGGCGCCATCGTAGAACGCTACGCCTACACCCCCTACGGAGAACCCACCGTCTACACAGCAGCCGGAACCGACGGCAAATGGTTTACCTCGGACGACGTGACAGCTTCTGTCTCGGCGCGAGGGAATTCGGTGACCTTCCAGGGCCGCGAACTGGACGCGGAGACGGGGGTGTATTACTTCAGGAATCGGTACTACTCGGCGCAAATGGGGAGGTTTGTGAGTAGGGATCCGATACGATTGGATGGTGATTATGAAAATACCTACCGCCAAGAGTATGGAGATCCACTTGATTTGCTAGACCCTATGGGGGAAATGCAGGAGCAATAGCTCTTGGTGGTGGTGGGGTTGTGATCGTGGTCACAGTAGACCAATTGCTTGGTTTGGGATTGACTGCTGCGGCAGTTGCTGCAATTGTTAATCAGATAGCGAAGCCGAAAGAAGCAACCCAAAAATGCGAAGATAAAAAGCCTTGCCCACCTTGTGTTCCTCCAGTTGGATCGCTCGCTTATCGCATTGATGTCGTGCCTCCATCGAAGCCACACAAACCTTTTAAAGGAAGTCACATTCATATTTATAAGCAGAATCAAAGCCCTGTGGAAGCCGGATGCAAATGCTTCTGGAGCGAAATAGATGTGATTGACGGGAATTCTCCGCCGCCGCTTGGCGCACGGCCATTTTAAAATTGTTTTCGTGGAGGGGCAAAATGGATGAGATTTTCTTGGGCTATGACATTCGAGTCGATATTGCTGCTGCATCTGTCGATTGGTCGGTAGAGGATCGCTCTCAATTTCTAGTT
>DAOPYN010000045.1:0-33641 GCA_035352895.1 Fibrobacteria bacterium
ATCTCACGTACTGGGTGGCGGCACGCTCCAAGGACACGACCACGGGGCCGATCTGGAACAAGGTCGCGATCCGCGCCGCCAGCCCGGCGTTGAACAAGCATTGGCAGATCGATTGGAGTTCGCCTCGTCAGGTGGCGGGATTCGCGGACCCCTCGCTATCGCGGATGGACACCCTTGCCAGCGGGCTCGTCCTCTCCCGATGGACCAACAACTCGGACACCACACAGGCGCTCCAGATGCGCATCCTGGGCTTTGATGGAGCTTGGAGCTCGGCGACCATTCCAGGCATCGAGGAGATGGAGACCGATCCGGTGTTCTGGCAGGGAAAGCTATGGATCGCGAAGGGAAAAGCTTCCAGCCGACACTTCCTGGACACCACTATCGGAAGATTGAGCCCGATCTCCACCTCCATCTTCGACAGCGTCGAAATCTCCAGCAGCGTCGACGGAATCCATTGGCACTCCACCACCATCGATTTGCGGGACGACAGCATCACCTCCTTCCGGCTGAACGCAACCGCATCCGAGATCGTCCTGGTCCCGTGCTATCGACGGATGAACCAACTGGTGGGCAGCCTCTCGTATTCCAGGAGCATGTTGGTCTCCTCCGACGGTGCAGCCTGGTCCTCCCGCCCGAAGGATTCCGTCCTGACCGGCCAGGACGGGCGTCCATTCGTGCCGTACTTCTGGAGTACCCAGGTCCGTCCGGTGGGTCCGAACACCACCTGGACGCTTGTGAACGACACATGGATCATCCCCGGCATCGCCATGGCCACGAGCCAAGCCATCTTCGAGGCGAGCGGACTTGCCGGTGGCGAGAAGGCGATGGTGGGCGGCGACGGAAGCCACGTCGCCATTTCCTCCGGCAGGAGGCTCCTCCTCTCCAGAATCGACTCGAAACTCCAATGGCAGCACGTCTCCGCGCCAGAATTCGTCCAAGCATTCTGCTTCTGGCAAGGCAAGCTGGTGACACTGGGCGTTTCCGGACTCCACTTCGGAACCATCTCCGAACTTCCGTGAATCCCGGCAGGATAGCCACCTGATCGCGCCTCGCCCGCCGAACCCGGGCGAGGCGTATTTCATGAAGAGTCTTTTTCTAACTTCCCGGGCAACCATGGAACTGACCGAAGACACCGTCCGCAAGCTCGCCCTGCTCTCCCGCCTGCACGTGGAGGAGTCCGATCTCCCCCGCGTGGCCGGCCAGCTCGCCCACGTGCTGGAGCACATGGAGGAAATTTCCAAGTTGGATCTGTCCGACGTGCCCCCCATGATGCATCCCGACAGCGGCGAGCGTCCCTTGCGGGCGGATGTCCCCCACCAGAGCCTGGACCGCGACGTGGCCCTCGCCAACGCGCCCAAGGCCTACGAGGGCTTCTTCGCGATCCCCAAGGTGATCGGTTCCGTCTGATACCGCCCGTCACCTGCATCGTCCCGGCGCGGATGGGGTCCTCCCGGTTCCCGGGCAAGCCCCTCTTCGACATCGGTGGAGTTCCCCTGGTGGTCCGTTCGGCCCGCAGGGCGATTGCCGCCGGTTGCTTCCAACGCGTGGTGGTGGCCACGGAGGACCAGGAGATCGCCCAGGCCTGCTTGTCGCACGGCCTGGAATCCATCCTCACCCCGACCTTCCCGACCGGCACCGACCGCGTCGCCTGGGTCGCGGGAGAGTTGGGCGCGGCTTGGGTATTGAACCTCCAGGGTGACGAACCCGTCTTTCCCCTGGAGCTGCTCCGGGACCTGTGCAGACTCCTCCCCACCGAGCCGGACGCCCTCTGGACCGCGGCGGATCTCTCCCTGTCCACCGAGGACCGGAAGGACGAGGACATCGTGAAGATCGAGCTTCACCCACCTCGAGAGGGCATATCCAGGGCCGGGGACTTCTTCCGGACCCTGCCCGACGACTCGCAGGAGCGTACTTGGGCGATCCATGTCGGCGTGTATGGCGGTTCGCTGGCGGCCCTGCAACGCTTCGCCCACCTGCCCATCCCTCCCGAAGAAACCCTCCGACGCATCGAGCCGTTGCGTGCGCTGGCCCACGGAATGCCGGTTTTCGCACGAATCGGCACTTGGCCCCGTGCCGCGGTGGATCGAAGGGAGCATATTTCCGTGGTTTTGGACCTGCTCACGCAGGAAGGAGCACTCTGATGTCCGGCGCGAACAAGATCAAGACGAAGTACATCGTCGTCACGGGTGGTGTTCTTTCGGGGCTGGGCAAGGGCGTCGCGGCGGCATCGATCGGGCGCCTCCTCTGCTCGCGCCTGAAGATCGTTCCTGTGAAGCTCGACGGTTATCTGAACACCGATCCCGGCACCATGAATCCCGTGGAGCACGGCGAGGTGTTCGTGCTGGACGACGGCGGCGAAGTTGACATGGACTTCGGCCACTACGAACGCTTCCTGACCATCCAGGGCAAGTTCGGCTGGAACCTGACCATGGGGAAGGTCTTCCAGGAGATCCTGGAACGCGAACGGCGCGGCGACTTCCTGGGCAAGACCGTGCAGTTCATCCCGCACGCCACCAACGTGATCAAGGAGCGCATCTACGGCATCGGTCGCGAGGAGAACGCCGACATCCTCCTGATCGAGGTGGGCGGTACCGTGGGCGACCTGGAGAACCTCTTCTACATCGAGGCGGTCCGCCAGATGCGCCACGAGGTAGGCCAGGAGAACATGCTGTTCGTGCATCTGACCTACGTTCCAGTCCCATCCGGGGTGCGCGAACAGAAGTCCAAGCCCACCCAGCAGGGCGTGAAGCTCCTGAACGAATTCGGCATCTACCCGGACGTTGTGATCGGTCGTTGCCAGGAATACCTGGACGACCACATCAAGGAGAAGATCGCCCTCTTCGGAAACGTGCAGAAGGAATGCGTGATCTCCGGCCCGGACGTGGAATCGGTCTACGAGATTCCCCTGGTCTACGAGAAGGAAGGGCTTTCGGCCCTCATCCACAAGAAACTCGGGATCTACTCCCCTCCCGCCCTTGGCGAGTGGTCCCAGTGGGTGTCGGCGGTCAAGCGCAACAACACCAATCCGGAAAAGGTCCTGGAAATCGCCCTGGGTGGCAAATACACCGCCTTGGAGGACAGCTACGCGAGCTTGGTGGAATCCCTGGAACACGCCGGGGCCCACCTGGGGGCCAAGGTCCAGTTGCGGTGGATCGAGACCTCCGAGATCGAGAAGGGCACCCAGACGGTGGCTGATGCCCTCCATGGAGTGGACGGCCTGATCATCCCTGGCGGCTTCGGGGCCCGCGGCATCGAAGGCAAGATCCAGCTCATCCGTCATGCCCGCGAGAACAACCTCCCTTTCCTGGGTATCTGCTATGGAATGCAGCTTGCCGTCGTGGAATACGCGCGCAATGTCTGCGGAATGGAAGGCGCCCACACCGAAGAGGTTGAAAACCCGGAGCATCCCATCCCCCACAAGGTGATCTGCTATCTGCCCGGCCAGAAGAACCTGACGAAGAAGGGCGGCACCATGCGCCTGGGCGGACACGATGTGGAGATCAAGAAGGACAGCCGCGCCTTCAAGATCTACGGCAATTCCGTGCGCATCCGGGAGCGCTTCCGGCATCGCTACGAGGTGAATCCGGAGTATGTGGCCCAGTTGGAAGCTGCCGGACTGATCTTTTCCGGCAAGGCGCCCGGAACTCCCATCATGCAGGTGGTGGAGCTCCCCGAGCACCCCTACTTCATGGCTTGCCAGTTCCATCCGGAGCTCAAGTCCAATCTCCTGGAGCCCGCCCCCCTCTTCTTTGGGTTGGTCCAAGCAGCGCTTTCGCGAAGAAATGTTGCGTAAGTCCAGAAAAGTTCTAGAATTACGACAAATGCGGAGCTCCGTCTGAACTCGCTCAGCCGGGGAGAATTACGTCTCCTCGGGCTGGCTTCAGCCCTCTTCCTTGCCGGAGTGGCATGGAAGGCCGCTCAGGCGCGCCTTTCCCTACCTCCTCTGGAAACACAAGGCCGGGTGCTGGAATGGGATGCGGAATCCCAGCGCCTTGCGGACACCACGGTCGATCCGTCCCCAAGTGCCGTTGCCCACTCCAGAACTCAACCCAAGAAGACCTCTGGTGAACTCAACCCGAACGCAGCCAGCCCCGCCCAGCTCCAGGAACTGCCTGGAATCGGACCGGCGCTTGCCCAGCGGATCGTGGATGAGCGCTCCCGAAGTCCCTTCCAGGGACCGGAGGATCTCCTCCGGGTCAAGGGCATCGGTCCCTCCAGGCTTGATAAACTTCGCCCCCACCTAAAATTCTGAGCGGATCCGGTATCACTATGGCAAAAAAGAAGCTTGTCGTTGGTTTGGACCTCGGTGAGGATTACTGCACCCTGGTGGCACTGAACCCGCAAAAGAACCAGATCGAGCACGTCGCCACCTGGAACGAATCCCATGGACGCAAAGGCGCCATGGAACTGGGGGAAGGCTTGGCGGCTTGGCTCGCCGAGCGCAAGCTCGACAAGTCCATCAAGTCGGTGGCCATCGGCATGTCCGGAGCCGGAGCGTTCCTTCGTCTGGCCGAAACCGACCAGCAGATTTCCATCGAGGACGCAGCCCGGTTCGAAGCCCGCACATGGTTCGGCTGTTCCGACGAGGACCTTTGGATCAACGCCCAGCCGCATGGAACGGGTCCCCACAACGAACCGGCGATCCTGGTGGGTGCCGTGCGTCGCTCCATGGCCTCGAGGATCTCGTCCATCGCGGATGCGGCCAACATCCCCCTCGCGGAATCCAACCTGGACATCGTGGCCGCCGCCAACGCGTTCGAGGCCAACTATCCCTCCTGGGCCGACCGCTTGGTGGCGGTGGTCCTCGCGGGCGGACGATCGCTGCAGATCTTCTGGACCCAGGACCGCAAGTTCCTGGGCCACGCGGTCCTTGTCGCCCAGGGACAGAATCCGTCCGACGAGCTCGCCCTGGCCGGTGGAAAGGCGCTCCTGGAAGGAGCCGGGCTCCTGCGAGGCATGGCCGACCAGCTGGGTGGGGTGTTCCTGTGCGGCCCACTTTCGGTGGAAACGGGCTTCGCCGCCCGACTGGGTAGCGGCCTGAAGGTGGACGTGCGGCTCCTGGACAGCTTCGCGGCGCTTCCCTTCCCCTCGGCCGAATCCATGGCCGAACAGATCTCCGAACTTTCTCCCAAATGCGCGAGCGCTTTGGGATTGGCCTTGGCTCTCTCCCAGGGGGAACGCCCGTGATCCGCTTCAACCTTCTGCGCAACCGTTTCCAATCGTCCTCGCTGTCCGCCGAGCCGGAAACGTTGGGATCGCTCTCCACCCTCTCGATGAACACCGTGGGCGGCTCCTCCCTAGGCAAGAAGCTTGCCATCGCCGCCGGCGTCGTCGTGGTCCTCGGCGCGATCGGCGGCGGCACTTGGTGGTTCCTGAACCAGGCCCCCTCCGACGACATCGCTCCACCCACGCAGATCGCCAAGCCGACCCCGCAGCCGGTTCCTCCCCCGCAACCGAAGACCGATTCTGTCGCCAAGCCCGCGGCCGACACGGCCAAGCTCGCCAAGGACACCGCGAAGAAGGCGGACACCACCAAGCTGGCCACCGCCAAGCCGGAACCCAAGAAGCCCGAGCCTCCAAAGCCCGAGCCCAAGAAACCGGAACCACCCAAGCCGGAACCCAAGGTCGCCGAACCCCTGCCTCCCCCGCCACCACCGTCGGTGGTTCCTCGTGTGGTCGCCCCCGCCTTGGCCGGTGGCGTAGTGGCGCAGGTGATCGCCGAAAGCCACGCCAACGGAGCCAAGGCGCCTCCCCCCACACGATTCGAGGACCTGTCGCCGCTGGCGCGTCTTGCCTACCAGCAGTTCGCGTTCGAACGAATCCTCGCCGTGATCCGCCAAGTGGCCCCTCCCGGCGTGAAGTTCACCCGTATCCGCCTCTATTCTCCAGGACTGGTGGTGATCCAAGGGACCTCCACCGACGCCGACGGACTGAACAACCTGGTCAAGGGTCTGTTGGCCCAAAGCCTGGTGGACACCGCCTTGAAGGCCGGAAACGGTGGTCAATTCGCGCTTGCGGCGCGGCTTCCCTTCAGCTCCGGGTCGGTGCGCAACGGCAAGTCGGGCAAGGATTTCCAATCCACCATGGTCCAGGCCCGCGACCTCGCCCAGACCGGAGGCCTGACCCTCGCCGCGCCCAAAGGCCCAGCAACGCAGACCTTCGGCTCCCTGAAACGCGCCAACTGGAAGCTCTCCGGTGCCGGCCCCTGGGAGTCCATCGGAAAGTGGTTCGGTGCCTTGCAGTCCATGGAACTGCCCGTCGGCTTCACCAGCGCGACTCTTTCGGCCGGTGCCGACGGAGCCTTGAAGCTGGAGGCCGAAGCCATCTCCTACGCCCCGTGAGTCTGCACGTCGCCTCCGGCAGGCTCAAGGGCCGGATCATCCATGCGCCCCCTGGTGTCGAGCCCACTCGCCCGACCCCAGGCGTGGTGCGTGCCGCGCTGTTTTCCATCCTGGGTCAGGAAATCACACTGGGTCCGTTCTGCGATCTGTACGCGGGAACCGGGTCCGTGGCCATCGAAGCCCTGTCCCGCGGCGCCCCGCGAGCCACCGCGGTGGAATCGCACGTCAAGGCCCTGGCCTGCCTGCGCCGCACATCGGAGGACTTGGGACTGGAGGCCGATCTGGAGATCGTGCGCACCGACGCGGCGCGATTCCGCCGTCCAGCCAGTTACCACGTGGTATTCTCGGACCCGCCGTTCGCGGCCATCTCCGAGGAGATGCTCGATCGCTGCTTGGAGCTTTGCCGTCCGGGGGGACACGCCATCCTGCAGTGGCCTTCGGATCGCCCCCGCTCCTGGCCGGAACACATCGAGGTGCGTCGGTACGGATCGTCGCAACTGGTGATGGCCCGCCGGTAGCGAATCTCCAATCCCGACCGATGGATAAAACCTTTCCCGAAACGTCCTGGGAAAGGGGCTTATCCTAGAGCCTGGAAAAGACAGGCAGGTGCTGGAACCCCGTCCCCACCACGAACCCCAACACGGCTCCCACCAGGACGTCGGTGGGATAGTGCACCCGCAGATACACCCGCGAAAACGCGATGAGCACGAACAGTGGCAGGAGCACGGGCAATAGCTGGGGAAGGAAGGAGGTCACGTACAGGGTGATCGCCAAGTTGTTCATGGCATGCCCCGACGGGAAGGAAAAACGATCCGGAGGAGCTTGGAGCGGCACGAGATCGTTGGGCTCGAAGGGCCTGGCTCGATTGAAGCGTCCCTTGAGAACCTTGTAGACAAGGACGGAAACGAGACCCACCGCGGTCCCGCGCCATGCCAATGCCCCACCTTTGGCCCAACCCTGCGTCCAGATCACCCACGGAGCGACCAGAGCCCATACCCAACCGTCGCCCAGGCGAGTGGCCAATCGCATGACGAACGCATTGAACCCATGCGCGGGTTGACGCCACCAAGGAAGGATCTTTCCAGTTTCGAAGGCCGTCAGCCGAGTTTTCCACTGTTTCTTCTTCGAGCCCATCGCGTTATGCCCCTAAGCTAATTCCGAAACGATGGAACTGGCTCGACAAGCCGCGGGAGATCGATGACGAAATCAGGTTTTTCTTAGCTTTCACCCCCCCAAACCACCTCTTGCGAAGCGAGGGCGCCGATGTCCGATACGTTGATCCCAGAACACCTGAAGTACACCGTCTCCCACGAATGGGTCCTCAAGGAAGGCGACGTGGTGACCATCGGGATAACGGACCACGCCCAGCACGAACTCGGAGACATCGTCTTCGTCGAACTCCCCGAAGTGGGCCAGACCGTGGAAGCCGGCAAGGGAGTGGCGGTCATCGAGGCGGTGAAGACCGTCGCCGACGTCTATTCCCCCGCGGCTGGCGAAGTGGTGGAAGTGAATACCATCCTGGCCGACGACGCTGGCTCGATCAACCGCGACGCCTACGGCTCGTGGATCGTCAAGATCCGTCTGACCGGAGCCCTTCCCTCCGACCTTCTGGACGCCAGCGGATACAAGGCCCAGCTGTGAGTCATCGGTTCATCCCGCGATCGGCCGCGGAGGAGCGGGAAATGCTTTCGGTGTCGGGTGCTTCCCACACCGACGACTTTCTCAAGGCCATTCCTTCCCATCTGCGTCTGAACAAGCCCCTGGCGCTGGCCAGCGGCCTCTCCGAAATGGCCCTCTCCCGCGAAGTCCGTCGGATGGCCGGCAAAAATCGCGGGCTGACCGATCTCACGACCTTCCTGGGAATGGGCTGGACCAAGCACTTCATCCCCGCTGCCGTGGACAGCATCGTGTCGCGCAGCGAATTCACCACCGCCTACACTCCCTACCAGGCGGAAGCCTCGCAAGGAAGCCTGCAGCAGATCTTCGAATACCAGACCATGGTGACGGAGCTGACGGGGATGGAGATCTCCAACGCATCCCTCTACGACGGCGCCACGTCCCTGGTCGAAGGTCTGGTCATGGCCTCGGCATCCACCAAGGGCCGCAAGGGATTCGCCATCGCCAGGAGCGTCAATCCGCGCTGGCGCGAGGTCGCGAACACCTACGCCCCCTCCAGCAACTGGTCCTTCCACGACATCGCCTGGGACCCATCCACGGGAATGCTGGATCGATCCGGCGCCCAGGCGGCCCTGGCGGGTGGCCAGATCGCGGCCCTGGTGGTCCAGTCTCCCAACGCCTTCGGACAGGTGGAGGACCTCGCGGGACTTTCCGAGCTGGCGAAAGCCTCAGGCGCCCTGCTGGTGGTCGCCGCCGACCCCTTGTCGCTTTCCGTCATCGAGCCCCCTTCCACGTTCGGCGCAGACATCGTGGTGGGAGAAATGCTCGGAATGGGCATCCCCACCAGCCTGGGCGGTCCCGGCTTGGGACTTCTGGCCACGCGCAAGTCGCTGTTGCGCCAGATGCCCGGCCGCGTGGTGGGCAGGACCGTGGACGCCGATGGAAAACGCGCCTACTGCCTGACCGCCCAGACCCGCGAACAACACATCCGTCGCGAGAAGGCCACATCCAACATCTGCTCCAACCAGGGTTTGATGGTGGTCAGCGCTTCCGTGTACCTGGCCTTGCAAGGTCCGGCCGGACTGGCCGAGGTCGCCGAGCAATGCGCTTCCCGCCTCGCCTACGCCAGGGAAGAGCTCGGCAAGGCCAAGATCCGCCCCCTCTTTTCCGGCACCGCCATCCAGGAGCAGGCATTCGCCCTCGCTTCGGGGAGCCGAGCTCGGGTCGAAGCCGCCTGCAAGACGGCGGGTCTGCTGCCGGGAGTCTGGCTGGCCGACTACATCTCGGGGATTCCGGCGGACACGATCCTCGTGTGCGTGAACGAAACCCACACCCGAGCCGACCTCGATCTGCTCGTCGCCACCCTGTCCACGGCCGGAGGAATCTGATGCTCACCGACGACACCGGCCGCACCCTGTTCGAGAAATCCCGCCCCGGCCAACGCGGCACCGGCCCCATGGAATGGGATGTGCCTCGTCCGGGACTGGATGCGCTGATTCCGGCTTCCATCCGCCGCCGGACCGCCCCGCGCCTGCCGGAGCTTTCCGAAGGCGAGGTCGTCCGCCACTTCGTCAACCTTTCGGCGAAGAACCACCACATCGACAAGGGGTTCTATCCGCTGGGTTCGTGCACCATGAAGTACAACCCCAAGGTTCACGAAAACCTCGCGCGCCTTTCCGGGTTCTCCACGCTGCATCCCCTCCAGCCTTCCGAAACCATCCAGGGGGCGTTGGAACTGATCTGGCGCCTCGAACGGGATCTGGCCCAGATCTCCGGGATGGATGCGGTCACCCTGCAGCCGGCGGCCGGAGCCCACGGCGAGCTCACCGCCATGCTGGTGGTGCGCGCCTACCATCAATCGCGCGGTGAACGTCGCGGCAAGATCCTGATTCCCGACTCCGCCCACGGAACCAACCCCGCATCCGCCGCCATCGCCGGATTCGAATGCGTCACGGTGAAATCGGCGGCGGACGGCCGGGTCGACGTGGACGACCTCAAGTCCAAGCTGACCTCCGACGTCGCGGCGTTCATGATCACCAACCCCAACACCGTGGGCCTCTTCGAGACCCGCGTCGAGGAGATCTGCGCCGCCTGCCATGCGGTGGGGGCGCAGGTGTACATGGATGGCGCGAACCTGAACGCGCTGGTGGGCATCGCCCGGCCCGGCGATCTCGGGTTCGACGTGATGCACTTCAACCTGCACAAGACCTTCGCCACTCCCCACGGGGGCGGTGGACCGGGTTGCGGGCCGGTGGGCGTCAAGAGCCACCTCGCACCGTTCCTGCCATCCCCCCGGGTGGAAAAGCGCGGAGATGCGTTCTCGCAGGAAAGGCCTTCCACCTCGATCGGTCCGGTCCACGGCGCGTTCGGCAACTTCCTGGTCATGGTCCGCGCCTACGCCTACATCCTGGCCATGGGCTCGGAAGGAATGTCCGAGGTCGGGCGCACGGCGGTGCTGAACGCGAACTACCTCTACGCCAAGATCCGTCACGCCCTCTCCTGCAAGTACGACGGCCCCTACATGCACGAATTCGTGCTGGATGGATCCGCGCTCAAGAAGAACGGGCTCCACACCTCGGACTTCGCCAAGCGCCTGATGGATTTCGGGGTGTACGCTCCCACCATCTACTTCCCGCTGATCGTGCCGGAAGCGATGATGATCGAGCCGACCGAGACAGAATCCAGGGAGACCCTCGACCGGTTCGCCGAGATCTTCCTGGAAGTCTGGCGCGAGGCTCAGGAGACCCCGGAAGTGCTCCATTCCGCTCCCCACAACCTGCCCCTCAAGAGGGTGGACGACGTGCGGGCGGCCAAGGAACTGGTCCTCACCCACCCGTTCTAGCGCGTTCCGCCGCAAGACGCGACCAGCGGCCCCTGCTCCCGAACCCGGAGCAAGGGCTTTTTCATTCCCGTCGCCGCAGGACCCACTGGGTGAAGTGGAGAGCCTGCGACACCCGCGCCACGACCTCGAAACCGGCATCCGCGCAGAGGTGACGAAATTCGTCTTCCGTCAGCATGGTGACCTCGCGTTCGCGGGCGAGGCGTTGTTCCTCCACCGCCTGTTCGTCCACTCCGGCGCGGACCAGGAAATCGCGCCAGAAATCGGCCATCCATGCGTTTTCCGACTCCCGTGCGAAGCGGACCAGATGGGCCACGGCCACGGGTGCGCCCGGCTTCAGGCGTCTGTGGAGCTCGGCCAGGAGATCCGCTTGTCCCTCGCGGGTCAGGAAATGCATGACCAGGATGCAGGTGGCCGCGTCGTGGATCCTCCCCGCCGGAAGATCGGCCAGGCAACCTTCCACCACCTCGCAACGGGCGGCGATCCCGTTGGCCGACGCGCGGATCCGGGCTCCTTCGCACATGGGGCCCGACGGATCCACAACCAGCATCCGCCAGTTCTTGTCCAAACCGACGGAACAGAGCTCCTCCCCCCCCCCGCCGCCCACCACCAGGACATCGGCGGAATCGGAAAGCTCGCGGGACAGGAGCGTGTCCGTCAGGCGAAAGAGGGTTTCATAGCCGGGAATCTTGCTGCGTGCGGATTCCTGGTATTCGCGGGCCCAATCCTCGCGGAAGTCGTAGAGCCGTTCGGGGGCGTGTTGATCCATCGTGGGCGTCCTCCTCTTGCCTTGGCGTTTCAGTGTTGTTCTTCGACGATCTCCAGGAATTGCTCGAGCTCGAGCACCCGTTGACGGACCACCTGCACCCGTGCGGAAGCCGCACCGACCCTGTGGATGCTCCCCTCCATCTTCAAGAAGGCGTTGTTGGTCCATTGCGCCTGCGCATCGCGGAATTTCAGCCATTCCCGCTGGGCGGCCAGGAGTTCCTTCTTCCCTTCGGAGTCCAGATGCCCACGCACGCGCGGGTAGACCTTGTTCAGTCGCTCGTCCCAGGCCTGGTAGGCGCTCGCGTGGCAATCGAGCATCGCCAATGTGGTGGTCGCCTCCTGGAGGCAACGGTCGGATTCCACATCCAAGGGATGGGACTTCTCCCCCGCGAAGGAAACGGTGGCCAAACCGGCAAGCAGCAGCAGAAAAGGGGTACGGGAGTGGTGCATGGAAGGGAAACCTACTTCGTCTCCCCATCGCCTCGATCCACACGGCCCACGGATCTTTGATATTTTGTCTCGATCTCGCGGTGAGCGACCACTTTTCCACGGAGGCCCTCCGATGCCCAAAACGCACTTTGTCGATTCTCCACTGGAAGTCGAGCTGGAAGCGGGACTCCACAAGCTCTGCCCCTGCGGCCTGAGCCAAGCCATCCCGTTCTGCGACGGAGCGCACAAGGGAACGGGGTTCAAGTCGTTCAAGCTTGAGCTTGCGGAAAAGACCGCGGTGCTCCTGTGCCGGTGCGGGAAGACGAGGTCGGTGCCCTATTGCGACGGGTCGCATGGCTGATTTCCGCTCGCGCGGGGGCCGACCCGGAAATGGGTGGACGGGAATCGGCCGATAGGCGCTCTGTGCCTGGTGCGTCGAAAACGGGAAAGTCTGGGTTTTGTAGTAGGAACAAAAGGTCCTGTGGTGGACGGGGGTCCGGGGAAGCGGGAAGGGCCCTAGATTCAACCCACTCCATGGGCGGGCTTGGTGTTCGCGCCAGCCTGCCGTACCCGGCGACGACTCCGACTGTCCAGCAGGATCGGTGGGCTTTTGCGCGTTCGCCGCAAGTCCGTGCCTCGCCACCATCCCATAGAGGTCCTACCGTGAAAACGACCAGAGCCATCTCCCTCGCCCTCTCGTTGGGTGCCTTCGCCCAGGCGCAGTCCGTCCATCTGCGCGGCAAGGTGACCACCACCACCGGTCAGGCGATCTCCGGAGCCGTCGTCACCCTGGTGGGACAGAATCTGAAAGACACCACCGACGCCACCGGCGCCTATTCCCTCACCCGGACCTCGGGGGTGGTTTCGCCCGGCGCGCCTCTTCGCGAAAGCATCGTGTTCCATCGGGGCGAAATGGAGGTGGTCCTCGCCGCGCCCGCTTCCGTGAAGATCGAAATCTTCGATCTTTCGGCGAATCTCCTGGAAGAGAAATCCTTCCGCGAAGTTCCCGCCGGCGCCTTCCGCTGGAAGATGAATCAACAGCTTGGTGCATCGAACCTGCTGATCGTCCGGACCACCATCGGAGCACGCACATCCACCTTCCAATACTCCCCGCTCCTTGGCGGACGACATTTCGCGCCGTCCGCGACGGAACCCTCCTTCCCCAACAGCGCCACGGCGCGTTCCACGGCCGCGGCGGCCGTGGGTTCGCTGGAATTCAAGGCCACGGGATACGCTACGAAGGTCATGGACATCTCCTCCTTCGACGAAACCGTCGATGCGAGCCTGGGGCAGGTCGACCGGTGGGGCGGCCTGAAGAACGCCCCGATCAGGAGCGCGGGTTGCGGGAAGACCTCCACGACCCTCACCAAGTCCGGCACCTACACGATCGCGAGCGCCGGAGGCCGAGGATCCTACATCCTCAACATCCCGACCAACTACGACAAGGACAAACCCTATCGGATCATCTTCGGCAACCACTGCTTTGGTGGCAGCGCCATCAAGGTCGCCGGCACCGACAACGGACTGGACCAGAGCGCCCACTTCTACCACATCAAGACCCAAGCGGACAAGGACAACGCCCAGGCCATCTACGTGGCGATGCAAGGCGAC
Organism: Fibrobacteria bacterium; assembly: GCA_035352895.1. GTDB lineage: Bacteria > Fibrobacterota > Fibrobacteria > UBA5070 > UBA5070 > UBA5070. The sequence continues at coordinate 13,606 of DAOPYN010000045.1, forward strand.
GCGAGCGGTGGGTGGACACAAAACGACCTGAAATTCTGGTCGGATGTCCTGAACCAGGTGGAGTCCAACCTGTGCGTGGACACCACGCGACGTTTCGTGGCGGGTTTCAGTTTCGGAGCCATGCTCACCTATGCTCTGTCCCTGGAGTTTCCGGAACGGATCCGGGCCGTGGCCACCTTCGCTCCGGCCAACTGGAACTTCTACCAGCCCACCAACAGGCGCATCCCGATCGCCTACTACCAGACCACCGGCACCGACGACGGCTCGTGCAAGTGGATCTACGACGACGCGAAAAAGCTTGGTGGGAAGTACTGCCTCCTGCAGAAGGTCCAGGACAACGGATGCACCGGGGAACCGAAGATCGCCACCACCGGCACGCACGTGACCACGGAATTCACGGGGTGCAAGGAAGGGTATCCGGTGAAGTTCAGTTCCTTCAAGGGCGGACACGAATGCCGGGCCTACGATCAAGGATCGAGCACCAATTGGATCGAGCAGGAGGCGTGGGGGTTCTTCAAGCAGTTCTGATCCTTTTTTGGGGGAGCGGCGGCGATTCGCTTCGAATCACCCAGCCAATGTTTCGCCGCCCGCCCACCCGACCAGCGAAGCGGCGTCGGTAAACCGGCAATCAAATGCCGCTTGCCGAAGGAAGGGGGTCACGGGGCGCGGCCGCCCCGTGGAACCGGCCCTCGTGCCGCCCCGGGAACGCCGTGCAGGACGCAGTCCTGCAAATCAAAAAGCCCAACGCGAGTTGAAGAAAAGCCCTAAAGGGCTAGAATCCCGGCATTCCCGGGAAGCCACCCATGCCGCCGCCCTTGCCACGGGCGCCCATGAGCTTCTGCATCTGCTTCATCTTGCCACCCATCTTGGAGAACTGCTGCATCATCTGCTTCATCTGGTCGTACTGCTTGAGCACCTGGTTGACCTGCTGGAGATCGGTCCCCGACCCCTTGGCGATGCGCTGTCGACGTTTCCCGTCGATGATCTTCGGACTCTTCCGTTCCTGGCGGGTCATGGAGGAGATCACCGCCTCCACGCGGACGATGGCCTTCTCGTCGATCTCGCCGGCCTTTTCCTTGATCTTGCCCGCACCGGGAAGCATGCCCACGATGTCCATCACCGACCCCAACTTGCGCACCTGGCGGATCTGGGCGAGCATGTCCTCCAGGTCGAACTGGTTCTTGAACATGCGCTTTCCCAGACGCTCCACTTCGGACTGGTCCAGCCGTTCCTGGGCCCGCTCCACCAGCCCCACCACGTCGCCCATGCCCAGGATGCGTCCGGCCATGCGCTCGGGATCGAACACCTCGAAGGCGGCGATGCCTTCGCCGGTGCCCACATACATCAAGCGCGCCTGCGTGGCCTCGCGCAGGGAGAGCGCCGCGCCGCCACGGGCATCGCCGTCGGTCTTGGTGAGGATGGCACCGGAGATGGCGAGCTTCTCGTGGAAGGTCTTGGCGACGCGCACGGCTTCCTGGCCCGTCATGGCGTCGGCGACGAATACGATCTCCTGCGGCTGAAGCTCCTTCTTGAGCTTGGTCAGCTCGTCCATCAGGATCTCGTCGATCTGCAGACGACCGGCCGTGTCGAAGATCACCAGATCGCAGGCCGCATCGCGAGCCGCCTGGCGCCCACGCTTGGCGATGCCCAGCACGTCCGTCTCGCCGGGCTCGGCATGGACGGGCACTCCGATCTTCTTGCCCAGGACCACGAGTTGGTCCACGGCGGCGGGCCGGTATACGTCGCAGGCCACCAACATGGGGCGCCTGGCGCGTCGTTCCTTGAGATGGTTTGCGAGCTTGGCGGCGGAGGTGGTCTTTCCCGACCCCTGCAGGCCCACCATCATGACCAGGGTGGGATTTCCGGGGAAATTGGGCTCGCCAGCCTGTCCCCCCAGGGTCTCCACCAGGGCGTCGTGGAGCACTTTCACCATGTGCTCGCCCGGAGTGACCGAAAGGGTCACCGATTGGCCCAGGGCTCGTTCCTTGACCTTGGCCACGAAGGCCTTGGCCACATCGAGCTCCACGTCGGCTTCCAGCAGGGCGCGACGGACGTCGCGGAGCGAATCGGCGACGTTTTCCTCGGTTAGCCGCGCTTCGCCGCGCAGCTTCTTCATGGACTCTTCCAGGCGTCTCGTGAGTTGCTCGAACATCGGAGGGGAAAGGTAATCCCCGTCCAACCTCCCCCAAAGCGGCTTCGGGCGATTTCCCTAGTGCCGGGAGCTTTCGCAAGAGCTATGATGGACCGGTAATGGGCCTCGCCTTCCTCCACCAGGTCGGATCCGCCGCGATCCACCGTCCACCGTTCCCGGTGGGCCGACCGTGACCAGTCGTCTGGACCGGATCTGGCAGGCGGCCGAAGCCAGGCTTCTGGGGGATCTACCCCGGAACCTCCACTACCACGGCCCGCAGCACACGCTCGCCGACGTCATCCCGGCGGTGCACCGTCTTTCCAAGGGCGAGAACATCGCCCCTTCCGACCTGGAACTGCTCCTGGTGGCGGCCCTCTATCACGACATGGGATTCATCGAATCCTACAACGGCAACGAGCAGATCGGAGCCCGGATGGCCGCCGAGGCCATGCCGGAATACGGCTACGGTCCAGCGGAGATCAACCGGGTGATCAACCTCATCCTGGCCACGGAGCTCAAGGAGATCGACGGCGTCTGGAGGCAGGACCCGGGTTCGGATCTGCTCAAGCAGATCCTCTGCGACGCCGACCTGGACAACCTGGGACGCGAGGACTTCTTCGACGTCTCCGATGCGCTGCGGCAGGAACTCCTGGAACAGGGAAAACGCTTCGAGGAGCTGGAGTGGCTCACCAGACAGATCCTGTTCATCTCCCAGCAGGAATGGTTCACGCGCACCCAGCGCGAGCACCGCCAGCAGGAGAAGGCGCGGAACGTGGCCAAGCTGCGCCGCAGCCTGGCCGCACTCCTGTAGATCCGCTATTCCGGGCGCTGCAAGGGGAACAGCAGGACGTCGCGGATGGACGACTGGTCGGTCAGGATCATGGCCATGCGGTCGATCCCGATCCCCACGCCGCCCATGGGAGGCATGCCGTACTCCATCGCGCGCAGGAAGTCCTCGTCCAGCGGATGGGTCTCGTCCTCGCCGCCACGTCCGCGCTCCACCTGTTCTTCCAGGAGCCGACGCTGCACGATGGGATCGTTGAGCTCGGAATAGGAGTTGCCCACCTCCATCCCGGCGATGGCCGGCTCGAACCGCTCCACCAGGGTGGGATCGGCGCGGTGCACCTTGCACAGGGGGGTCGATTCCAGCGGATGGTCCATCACGAAGGCCGGCTCCCACAGGTCGGGCTCGCACAGCTCCTCGAAGGCGAGCATCATGGCCCGGCCGCGGGAGAAGGTCCCGTCCAGCTCCCAATGGTTGACGCGGATCAGATCCTTGAGTTCGTCGTCGGAGAGGGCGTCGATGTCCACTCCCTTGCGGCGCAGGGCGGTCTTCACGGGAAGGCGCTCCCACTGCCCGAAGAATGTGGTCAATTCCCGTCCCTGGTAGACCAGGGGGACGTCTCCGGCCTGGATCGCCTGGCATTCCCTTTCCAAGGCTTCCGGAGCGATGCCGCGGGCCAGCGCCGATCGACGTGCCTTGAGCTTGAGCACGGTCTTGGCGGCGCGCTGCCAGATGGCCTGGAAATGGACCATCATGTCGTTGTAGTCGGCGTACGCCTGGTAGAACTCCACCTGGGTGAATTCCGGATTGTGGGTCCGGTCGATCCCTTCGTTGCGGAAATCCTTCACGAATTCGAACACGCGATCGAATCCACCCGCGATCAGGCGCTTCAGGTAGAGCTCGTTGGAGATCCGCAGGTAGAGGGGGATGTCCAGCGCATTGTGGTGGGTCACGAAGGGCCGGGCGGAAGCGCCGCCGTAGATGGCCTGCAGCGTGGGAGTCTCCACTTCCAGGAACTGCTGCTCCAGGAGATAGGACCGCACTTCCTGGATCATGGCCGTGCGCAGACGGAACACGTTGGCGACGTCCGGATTGACCGCCAGATCCGCGTAGCGCTGACGGTACCGGGCCTCCACATCGGTGAACAGGCTGGATTGGAAGGTCTTGCGCCCCACCACCTTGCCCGTTTCGTCCTTGGTCTCCTCCACCTTCGGGAACGGCAGTGGCTTGATGGACTTGGACAGCAGTTCGAACCCGTCCGGCCCCACGGCCTGCAGGGTGAGCTCGCCGGTCTTGGTACGCATGAGCAGCCCGCGCACCCCGATGAAATCCCCCAGATCCAGGCTGCGGACCACCGGCCAGATGGCCTCGCCCTGTCCCTGAACCAGTCCCGCCTCCTGGGCGTCGTCGTCCTTGCGGAGGTAGACCTGGATCCGCTCGTGGTCGTCCTGCAAGTTCAGGAACGCCGTCTTTCCGGAACCTCGGTACGCCACCACGCGCCCCGCCAACGAGAAGGTCCCCAGGATGCGGAGTTGGGCGCTATCCTTGCCTTCGCCCAGAAAACGCAGATCCGCCGCGCGATGGCTGAATTCGAACCGGTAGGGATAGGGCTCCACTCCCACCTCGCGAATCCTACGAAGGTTTTCACGACGGGCAAGTTCTTGGTCGGTCAGGGCTTGCGCCCCTCCGTTGGAAATCGGTTCAGACATATGGTGGGGAAAAATAACTCAAACGAATCCGGGATCCATCGCACGGAAAGAAAACGAAAAGGCCCTCCCGAATTCGATTCGGAAGGGCCTTTGAGAGCGGGATAAGAGACTCGAACCCTCGACCTTCTCCATGGCAAGGAGACGCTCTACCAACTGAGCTAATCCCGCGTCGTTGGGAGAAAAAATATAGGCCGCCCGATGACTTGCGTCAAGGGACGGCCCCAAAAAAAATTACGCCAAGGAATAGCGGGTGCCGCGAGCCTTGCCAGTACGGCCAATCTTGCGCTCGGCAACCAATTCGTCCAGGGTCTTCTTGAGGGACAATCCGTCGAAGCCGACCTTGGCGGCCACTTCGGTGATGGTCAGGGTCGCGCCTTCGAGGGCGGTCAGGACGCGTTCGGCGCGCTCGCCGGCCGGAAGGCTGCCAGCGGAGGCTGCACGACCACGACGAGCGGGAGCGGCTTCGCCGTCGCGGGAACGGATCTTTTCTTCCAGATCACGAATGGCCTTCTTGTGCTCATCGATCTGGCGACGGAGCTCGCCCACTTCGGCGCTCTTGCGACGCTGAATTTCCTTGACGAGCTCTTCGGTGGAAAGATCCTGCAACGACATGTATTCTCTCCTGATTTAGGCATTCATGCCAGGTTTTATCGGAAAAGGGCAAAGCGAAAACGCTCCCCTATCTGAGAATGAAGAATACTGGGACGAACGAAGATTGTCAATACCAATACCGATCTTTCCGAAAAAAGGATCGGCATTGGCTCTCGGTCTGTATCAGATGCGATTGCGGGTGATTTCGTACAATGCAATGGCGGCGGCGACAGAAGCATTGTAGCTCTGCAAATGATCGCGCATGGGCAATCGAATCAGACGATCACAAGGCCTCCGCAAATGGGGAGGAATGCCTCGATCTTCACCTCCGGCCACCAGCACCACAGGGCCTGGGAAGGAAACCGTGCGAATCTCCTCGCCCCTGGCATCCAATCCAACCACCAGGAATCCCAGGCCGGAAAGGTCGTCCAGGACGTTTTCCAGGTCGTTGGGGCGAGACACGGCCAGATGGGACAGGGATCCAGCCGAGGTTTCCTCCACGATAGGCGTCAGACCACAGCCCCCCTTGCGAGGCAGCAGGAGCGCATCCACACCCATTCCCACGCAGGTGCGGACCACAGCGCCCAGATTGCGCGGATCCTCGATGGCCGCCCCCACCACCACCAGGGGTTTTTCGCCGAACTCCAGTTTCCCGACGAGCGTTTGCCGAAGGTCGCTCCAATCGGTGAATTCGCGCACGTTGCATATCGCCACCACGCCTTGATGACGCCGCCCCAGCGCTCGCGCGGAAAGTTCCTTGCCCATCAATTGCTGGTAGGGAATCCCGTTCTGCTCCGCCAGTTTCTGCAACTCGTAGAGCCTGGGCTCCCCGGCTCCCCGCTCCAGGAGCAGGCGCTGGATGCGGCGGGGCTCGCTTTCCAGGAGGGCCTGGACCGCATGCTGTCCGCAGACGATCTCGGCGGCGTTTTCACGCTCGACGAACATGGGCTCCGGGCGGGCGGGGCGAGGGGTGGATCGACGCTCCCCGCCGGCGAAGGCCTGGTCGCGGAAGCCGAAACCGCCGCTGCGCCCGGCGCGCGCCGCGTCCTGGGGTGGCTGCCCCTGGAAACCGCGCGGCTGATGGGAGCGATCGGCGAATCCACCGCGGCGACCTTCCCCGAAACTCTCCTGGCTGGAGCGAGGCTGGAAGCCACGCCCACCACCACCGCGGGAAGAACGATCCTCGGAGCGATCCGAGGCCCCGTTGTCTGGCCGATCCGAAAAGGTCCTGGGTTGCTTTCGATGGTCGTCGCGACCGTGGTTGGAACGGTTATTCAAGTTCTGGCCTGCACCGCGTGACGATTGCGAACCGCTTCCACGAACTGCGCGAAGAGGTAGTCGGAATCATGGGGACCCGGAGATGCTTCCGGATGGTATTGAACCGAAAACACCGGAAGGGACTTGTGACGCATTCCCGACACGGTATTGTCGTTGAGATTCCAATGGGAAACTTCCAGTTCGGGAGGCAGGCTCTTGGCATCCACGGCAAACCCGTGGTTTTGGGAACTGACTTCCACTTTGAGGGAAGGCAACTCCTGGACTGGATGATTGGCTCCGCGGTGGCCGAATTTCAATTTGTAAGTGCGCGCACCCAAGGCGAGCCCAAGGATCTGGTGACCCAGACAGATCCCGAACAGCGGGAACTTGGCTGCCAATTCACGAGCGGCGGCGATCGCGTACGGCACGGCATCCGGATCGCCGGGGCCGTTGGAAAGGAAAACCCCGGCAGGAGCCAACGCCTCCACTTCCGAGGCGGGGGTGGAGGCCGGGACGACATGGACCCGGAATCCATGCGACACCAGAAGTCGCAGGATATTGCGCTTGATTCCGAAATCGTAGGCGACCACCAAGGGTGCATCGGATCCTGGCACGGAAGCCGTGCCGTCGAACCGGAACACGGGCTCCGCCCAATCGTAGGCTTCCTTGGAGGTCACCCGCTGGACCATGTCGATACCCACGATGGAGGGAACCGCACTCGCCGCATCCACCGCTTCCTTTTCGGAAGGAAGGCCGTCGAGGATCACTCCGCGCTGGGCGCCCTTGGTGCGCAGGATGCGGACCAGCTGACGAGTGTCGATACCGCTGATTCCCGGCACGCCATGGTCGGCCAGGAAGTCTTCCAGCCGACGGCTCCCTCCGCGCCAGGAGCTGGCCACCGGAGAAAGGTTGCGGACCACGAATCCCTCAACCTGGATCCTGCCGGATTCCATGTCCTCCGGAGCGATGCCGTAGTTGCCCACCTCCGGATAGGTCATCGTCACGATCTGGCCACAATACGAAGGATCCGTCAGGACTTCCTGGTAGCCGGTCATCGCGGTGTTGAACACCACCTCGCCGGCAGCAACGGAGCGGGCACCAAAGCCCTTCCCACGAAAGACCGTCCCGTCTTCCAGGGCCAGGGTCGCGTCACGCATGTTCATCCTCCAAAGGTTGCACAATCACCACCGGACCAGGTCGACCCCCGGTCCTCGACTCGAATCGAATCGCGCCAAAGGTAGAATCCCTACCCCAGGTGGAGAAACCGTTCCGGAGTCAATAGATGCCCCATGGGTTGGTCGTGTTCCTTCTGGGGGAGCCGACCGGGATGGACCTGGGCTTCCCATGCCACGCCAACGCGGACGGTCCTCGGGTTGGCGGCCAGCCAGCGGTCGTAATACCCTGCTCCCTTCCCGATCCGCCCCCCATGGGTATCGAACACTTCGCCGGGCACCAGAACGATGCCCCCTTCCGGAAACCACCCCCCGCGCCGCGCCGGAGCCGGCTCGCGGGTTCCCCAGGGACCTGGGACCAGATCGGTGCCGGGGTCTTCGATCCTGGCAAGATCCATGATCCCGGGTTCGGAATCCAACCACGGCAACCACACCCGCTTCCCGTCGGCGATCGCTCCCTCCAGCACCACGTCCATGGGGATCTCGCGACGGATGGACCAGAACAGGGCCACATCCCCGGCATCCCGGTATAGGTCCCATTGGCGCAGCCTCGACAGCAGGCGGTCTCCCACCTCGACGTCGGGAAGGGGCTCCATCGCCGCCACGCGCTGGCGGGCCCAGGATCGAAGCCGGGACTGCGCGGTTTCGTCGGAAGCGACGTCCAAAGGATCGTCCAGGTTCCCCCGGATCTCCCGTTCCAATCCCTCCCTGTAGGACATCAGGCGCGACTGGAAGCGACGGAATTTGCCCCACCATTGCCCGGCCTTGCGCGGATCCAGGGCCAGGAGCGAAACCAATGCGATCACCAGAACCTCACCGGAGCCGATCGAATCCATCCGCCCCTCCCTTCCAGGCGAGCCACGAAGTGAAGATGCCCGCGGCGTAGAGTCCGAGCATGGGAACGGCCATGATGCACTGGCTCACGGGATCGGGTGGCGTCAAGACCGCGGCGACCACGAAGATGACGACGATCGCTCCCCGCGACCACTTCCAGAGATGCCGGGGCCCCACGAACCCCAGCCTGGCCAGCACCCAGGTCAGGAGAGGGAATTCGAACATGGCGCCGAATCCACCCAGAAGCTGCATGCTCATGGACGTGAACGCATCCACCGTCCACAGCTGTTCGAACATCCCATCGCCATAGGTGAGAAGCCAGCGCAGGGTCCAAGGGAGGATCGTGAAATAGGCCACGGTCATGCCCGCGAAGAACAGGAGAGTGGACCAACCCAGCGCCACCAGAGCGATGGACCGCTCGCGCTGGTGGAGGGCCGGCCGGACGAACCCCCAAAGCTGCCAGAAGATACAGGGAGCCGCCAACACGGAGCCGGCCACCAGACCCACCTGGAACGACATCGAGACCGTCCCCATCGGGCTGGTGACGATGATCTTGGGCGCCTGCTCGAGAGTGGACAACGGCCGGGATAGAACGCCCCAAAGCGTCCGCCAATACTGCCAGGCAAGAAGGGTCGCGAAGAGCCAGCCCGCCACGCTCCACAGCAAAGCCTTGCGCAGATCCGCCACATGGCGCCAGAAGTCCAGGGCCCCGTCGCCGGATCGATGGCCCCGCTCGAAGCCTGGGCTCAAGCTTCCTTCGAACCTTCTGGCTTGTCCTGCTTGGTTTCCGCGTTCTTCGGCTTGCCGTCGGCGGAAACCTCGCCCTTTGATGCGTCCTTGAATTCCTTGACCGACTGGCCAAGTCCCTTGGCCAGCTGGGGCAGCTTGGTGGGCCCGAAAAGGAGGAGAACGATCAACAGGATGATCACCCACTCGAATCCGCCGATCATGTTCATCGCCTCTCTCCCCTCGTTGCGCACTGGTTCGGAAATTCCCTCTCCCCCCGAACACGAGGAAAGCTTTCCCTGCCAATTGGGGAATCTACATCGTCGCCTCCCCCTCGGAAACAACCACTGCGCCTAGACCACGGCGAGCCGGAGGCCTTCCTCGCCAACCTCCAGTCCCACCTGGGCCCCGTCGGACACCTTGCCGGAAAGGAGAGCCTTGGCCAGGGGCGCCTCCACCTCGTTTTGGAGGGTACGTCGGATGGGGCGCGCCCCGAAGCGTGGATCTCCCCGCGAGGCGATCCAATCCAGGGCCCGGTCGTCGGCACGCAGGGCGATCTTCCGGGGAGACAGCCGCTGCTCCAGAAGCGACAGCTGCAACGCGGCGATCCGTCTGAGGACCTCCGGCCCCAAGGGGCGGAAGACCACCGTGGCGTCCAGGCGATTGATGAATTCGGGCCTGAAGTGACCTCGCAGCGCCGCGTCCACCACCCGATCCACCGCATCGGACCCGGCATCGAACGACTCCAGGAGTTCCTCGGAGCCCAGGTTGGAGGTCATCAGCACGATGGTATTGCGGAAATCCACGCGCCGGCCCTGGCCGTCGGTGAGATGGCCTTCGTCCAGGATCTGCAAAAGCAGGTGGAACACGTCCGGATGCGCCTTCTCGACCTCGTCGAAGAGGACCACGGAATACGGCCTCCTGCGGACGGCTTCCGTCAATGTCCCTCCTTCCTCGTAACCGATGTAGCCCGGGGGAGCCCCCACCAGTCGGCTGGTGGAATGCCGCTCCATGTGCTCGCTCATGTCGATGCGCACCATGGCATCGCGCGAGTCGAACAATTCCAGCGAAAGCGACTTGGCCAATTCCGTCTTGCCCACTCCGGTGGGACCCAAGAAGAGGAGCGAGGCGATGGGGCGGCGAGGATCGGAAAGCCCGGCACGCGAGCGCTGGACCACCTCGGCCACCTTGCGGACGGCCTCCTCCTGCCCCACCACCGAACGCGCCAAGGTCTCCTCCAGGGAAAGCAACCGTTCCTTCTGGCCGGACATCAGACGCGAAACCGGGATTCCCGTCCATTTGGCCACCACATCGGCGATGTCGTCCTCCTGGACCTCCTCCCTCAGGAGCGGCTCCTCCCCCGAGCGTTCGCGCAGATCCCTGGCAGAACGGGCAAGCTTCTCCTGGAGGGCCGGAATCTCGCCATAGCGCAGGCGCGAGGCTCGTTCCAGGCTCCCCGACCGCTCGGCAGCCTCCGCATCCCGCAGCGCCGTTTCCAGCTCCTCCCGGATCCGACGGATGGATTCCACCCCGTCGCGCTCCGTTTTCCAGCGGGCCTCCAGGGCCCTGCGGGACTCCTTGGCCGATTCCAGCTCCTGCTCCAGCTTCTCCAGCCGCAGCCTGGAAGCTTCGTCCTTCTCCCGCTTGAGGGACAAACGTTCCATCTCCAGTTGGAGCACGCGGCGATCCACCTCGTCCAATTCCTCCGGCTTGGACGAAATCTGTACGCGCAGCCTGGCAGCAGCCTCGTCCACGAGGTCGATGGCCTTGTCTGGAAGGAACCGATCGCTGATGTAGCGGGAGGACAATCCCGCGGCCGCCACCAGGGCCGCATCGGAGATCCGCACCCCGTGGTGGAGTTCGTAGCGGTCGCGCAGGCCGCGCAGGATGGCGATGGTGGCCTCGACGTCGGGCTCGGCCACCATCACGGGTTGGAAGCGACGCTCCAGGGCGGGATCCTTCTCGATGCCGGTGCGGTACTCGTCCAGGGTGGTGGCTCCGATGCATCGGAGTTCTCCGCGGGCGAGCATGGGCTTGAGCAGGTTCCCCGCGTCGATGGAACCCTCGGCGGCCCCGGCCCCCACCACGGTGTGGATCTCGTCCACGAACAGCACGATCCGCCCCTGCGCATTGGAAACCTCGGCGAGCACGGCCTTCAATCGCTCCTCGAACTCCCCTCTGAACTTGGCGCCCGCGACCAGCGAGCCCATTTCCAGCGTGCACAGGCGATGCCCCTGGAGGGAATCGGGAACATCCCCCGATGCGATGCGTCGGGCCAGCCCCTCGGCGATGGCGGTCTTCCCCACTCCAGGCTCGCCGATCAGGACCGGATTGTTCTTGGTCCTTCTGGAAAGGATCTGGATCACGCGACGGATTTCGTCGTCACGTCCGATCACCGGATCCAGCTTCCCATCGGCGGCCATGGCCGTGAGGTCCCGGCCGTACTTGGCCAACGCGCTTTCCTCGGGCGATTTCGCCTGCTGCATGGTTCCTCCTTGGGTTCGCCAGGTGGCATCGCAATCGGGATGCCAACTCCATCCGCCCACCGACCAGGGGAGTCTCCAGGGAGGACACCGCCCGAACTGAAACACCTGGATTCCATTGCGGAACGACCACTTCCTCCAATCCGAATCCCTGGACTTTGGTAGACTGGTTCCCATGGATACCAAGCGCATCGCCGTGGCCGGCTCCAGCGGATTGATCGCGAGCCGAACGATCCCGTACCTGGAAGCTGCCGGCTGGAAGGTACTGCGCCTGGTCCGCAGACCCGCCCGCCACGGCGGTGAACGCACCTGGGACCCCCGCGCCGCAATGTCCCCAGGTCTGCTGGAAGGGTGCGGTGCAGTGCTGAACCTGTGCGGACATTCCATCTCCGATTGGCCCTGGACCCGCTCCACCCGGAGGGCCATCCGCACAAGCCGTGTGGAAACCACCTCCGCGCTGGCCCGGGTGGCCCGGCAGTCCGGAGTGGGCGTGTTCATCAACGGTTCCGCTATGGGGTTCTACGGGAACCGAGGCGACCTCCACGTTCCGGAAACCACCGCGGGGGGGGGCGGATTCCTGGCCGAGGTCTGCAGGGACTGGGAGGAAGCCCTCTCCCCGCTGCAAGGATCGGCGACGCGTGTCGTGGCCCTGCGAACGGGAATCGTCCTATCTTCGCGGGGTGGCAGTCTCCCTCCTCAATGGAACGCCTGGCGGCGTGGCTTGGGAGCGATCCTGGGTTCGGGCGAGCAGTGGATCCCGTGGATCCATCTCGAGGACGCCGCACGGGCGATCGTGCACGTGCTGGAAGATCACGGGAGCCACGGGGCGGTGAACCTGTGCTCGCCCACCCCCGTGCGCCAACGGGAATTCTCGAAATCCCTGGACAGCCTCTCCGGATCCACCACCAGACTCAAGGTCCCCGCCTGGTTGCTGGCGGGACTGCTGGGCGACTTCGCCAGGGAGCTTCTGCTTTCCGGACAACGCGGCGTCCCGGAACTCCTGTCCGGATCGGGATTTTCCTGGAACCACCCGGATCTTCGGGATGCCCTGGAGGGAATCCGTTCAGAACTGTCGCAGTAGCGCAAGGAGCGCCTGGTCGATGCGCTGGGGATTGTCGTACTGCGGACTGTCCGCGAACAGGCTCTCCCCCACGCTGACGATCCCGAAATCCAGGTTCTTGTAGTTCCAGTAGGACCATCCGATGCGGTTTTCCCGGAACAATCCCAGGACATCCGACATCCAAGCCATGCGGCTGGCGGTGTCGGCCCCTCCCATGTACACCCCGAACTCGTTGCAAGCCACCCTCGCACCGTGGCGTTCCCGGAAGGCGAAGACCGGTTCCAGGTGGTCGGACAGGCGCTTGCGGTCCCAGGAGCCGAGGTCGGAGGGCAGTTTCCCCGCATGCCCGGGGGGGACCTCGTAGGTTCCCGGATAGGTGCGCGAAACGGAAAACACAGGATCGTCCAGCCAGGGAGCCTTCTGGTGGGTGAACAGGATGGGATTGTAGAGATGGACGCTGTAGAGGATGTTGTCGTCTTCCACGGGCGTCAGATGGGCGAACTGCGAAGCGTTGTTCCACAGGTTGGAGCCCACCACGATGGTGGAACGCGGCGCACGCCGACGCACGAAGCCCACGAGCTCGTCCTTGACCTCGTTCCAGACCTCCGCGCTGGGCGCCACCGGCTCGTTGAGGACTTCCAGCATGACCCCGGGCCTGTCGCCGAACCGTTCCGCCAGCTGCGCCCAAACCTCCAGGCAGTCCTTGCGCTGGGCGGGATCCGTGAAGAAGGTCTGTTCGCGACGGATTCCGTCGTGGAAGTCGTGGCCGGGGCACTTGTGGAGATCCAGGATCACCTCCAGCCCAGCCTGCAGGAGTCCGTCGACAGCCTTTTCGAAGGCGTCCAGGATCCCTGGTTTGGGACGGAGGTCGCGACCGAACGCGTTGTGCCAGTCCAGCGGAAGGCGGACGTGGTCGAATCCCCACCCCTTCACCTGACGGAAATCGTCCGGTCCGAGGAACGTGCGCACATGTTCCTCGACGCCCGGAAATCCTTTCGGATCCTTCTCCTCGATGGCGTCGATCTGGCTGAACCAGCCTCCGAAATTCACACCCTTCATGATTTTGACGCCCCCGAGCCGGGCGACATGCGCCGGGCGAAGCGGGGAAATCTACAAAGGGACTCCCTCTGAAATACTTCAGTTCAATCCTGGAGGGATTTCCTGGAAAACGGAGGGGTGGGAGGATCCTCGATCACCGGAGGGAGGTCGGCGGGTCGGTCGGCGAGGGTCTGGCGAATCAGGTCCCCCCTTTCGCGCGCTCCCAGCCAACTGCGGTAGTCCAGCTCCCGTTCCATCATGTCCAGACGAACCTTGATCTCGTGCGGCGGCAAACCCGTGGCGCGGGCCAGGGCCACCCCCGCGGGGAGCCCCTCCGCGAACCGACCACCGCGCATCGCTGCGTTCCAGATCCCGAACAGCCCGCGGTCCCACGGGTGGCGTTGGGACCACCAGAACAGGGCTCGGGCCACCAGTTCCTCGTCGAACACCGGCTCGGGAAAGGGCGTTGGAGGGGTCCAGGTCGGCGGTTTGGAGGCGACCTCCAGGCTCGCGGTGAGCCACTGCAGAGGCGTGGTGCGATCCCGCCTGCGCCGGAATCCCTTCTGGCGACCCGTCGGGAAGGTTTCCACCCGGCGGAGGATTTCCTGGAACCAATCCACCAACCGCGCCCTTTCCACGTCGGTCCGCATCTCCCAGGCTTCCAGGAGATCGCCTCGGCAATCCAGGTTCCAACGCAGGAACTCTTCCAGATCGGCCCTTTCCTCCCGACTGGAATCCTGCCCGGGAAAGATCCTCTGCCACAACCGCCCCGCACCTCTGCTGCATCCCCACGCCTTGGCCTCCTCCAATTCCTGGGCTTGGGCGTGGAGCGGCCCCCATACGGCATCCTGGGACAATTCGGTCGTGGAAACGGGTGGTCTCCTGGTGGAAACCCCCAGCGCGATGTTGCGCATGGATCGGCGATTGCGCTCGTGGAGTGCGCGTTCGAACACGCGGCGCAACAACAGGGCGATGTGGTGCTTGCGCCCTTCCTGACGACGGATCCGCCGGTGCAATGTCCGCTCGAGCGCCACGAAGCTTTCGTCCAAGCTGATCGAGCGGACGGATCGCTCCAGGCGGCTTGCCACGGACACCACGAGGTCCAACGCCCGCATCCGCCTGCCCTCCACCAGGAAATCGGGGCGTTCCTCGCCCCGGGGCAACTGGAAGGTCGCATCGCGGGAATGCTCCACTTCCGACAACCATTCCCCCAACCTCGGCCAGAGCGGAAGCTCCGGGGAAAGAACCTCGTCCAGAAGCGCCCCCATGCGCAGATGCAGGACCCGCGCATTGGCCAGGACCGCCCGCGAGGCCAGGCAGACATCGAGGGGAACCAGGCCGGAGGGCGCCTCCCCTTCGCGCATCAACTCCGTCATCGAGTGGCGCAAGGTCAACAGCAGCTGGATGGAACCCATGCTCGCCTGATCGGGTCGCCCCAGGAACGGATGCCCGGTCAGTTCCTCCAGGTAGCGCGAGAGGTCGCACAACCCGCGCAATTTCCAAGGGTTTCCGCTCTTGATGTCGGAGAGCATGCCGACCACCTGGTCGGGAGAGCCCGGCCGTTCGGTGCGCTGCATCTCGCACAGGCGCCGCTCCAGGAGGTGCACGGAACGGTATTCGAGAACGGTGAGACCGGAATGTTCGGTCTGCGCGATATCCAAGGACAAACGCAACAAGCTCAGGAAATGCCCCGGACGGTAGGAATCGGACCTGCCCTTGAACTGCCTTTCCAGGCGTGCGATCCGCTCCCAGTCCAGAAGATCGCCGGATTCCAGGCGGAGAGCCTCGCCACGCGCCTGGGCAAGCCGTCTGGCATCCTCGTCGAAATCCCTGTCCTCCCCACCCCGCGAAGCACGGAACAGCGGCAGCCGTCGACCTTCGGGAACGGAAACGCCGCCTTCCTGGTGGCGTTCGATGCCCGAATGCGAGACGGTTTCCAGGAGCCTTGCGACGAAGGAGGGTGTCAATTCCACGCTCTCCATGGTACAATTCTCGTCGGCCCAACCACTGAAACACTTCAGACGACCACAGAAGGAAGATTTCCGATGCCGCACGCACAACCCAGGACGGTCGAACTCCGCACGGATTCCTTTCCCGACGGCTTCCTATGGGGCTCTGCCACGTCGAGCTTCCAGATCGAAGGAGCCTGGAACGAGGACGGCAAGGGGGAATCGAACTGGGATCGCTTCTGCCACACTCCGGAAAAAATCTTCGAAGGGCACACCGGAGACGTCGCCTGCGACCACTACCACCGCTGGCGGGATGACCTGGACCTGATGGCGAGCCTCGGGTTGCAATCCTACCGATTCTCGGTATCGTGGCCACGGGTCCTTCCCAGCGGAACGGGAACAGTCAACCCCAAGGGTCTGGACTTCTACGAGCGCATCGTGGACGGCTGCCTGGAACGGGGGATCGAACCCTGCTGCACCCTGTTCCACTGGGACCTGCCCCAGGCATTGGAAGACAAGGGTGGATGGACCAACCGCGACACCGCCAAGGCCATGGGAGACTTCGCCTACCACCTGGCACGACGGATGGGCGACCGCGTCCAGCGCTGGATGCCCATCAACGAAGGTCCCTGCATCGCCGACAACGCCTACGGACGGGGCGCCTTCGCCCCGGGAATCAAGGGAGGCCCCAAACTGGTGCGCCAGACACGCCACACCGTGCTTCTGGCCCACGCCCACGCTTCCCAAGCCCTGCGCGAAACCCTCGGGCGCGACAAAATCCGCGTGGGGTTCGTCCACAATCCCAGTCCCTTCCTGCCGGCCACATCGGATCCGGCCGACATCGCCGGTGCACGGGACCGATTCCTGAAAGGCGCGGCCTGGTGGCTGGATCCCCTGTGGAAGGGAGCCTATCCGCGCGAGGAATGGGACAGCCTGGGAGCGGACGCGCCGGATGTCCTGGACGGGGACTTGGCCCTGATGGGAGACGCCCCCGATTTCCTGGGACTGAACCTCTACTACGCGGAGCGGTTCTCCGCATCGCAGGAACCTTCCGTCTGGAAACGTCCCGAAGCCTTGCGAACGGATTTCGACTGGGTGGTGGAACCGGACATCCTCTACTGGATCCCCCTCTGGTGCCAGGAAGAATGGAAGCCGGAATTCATGATGATCACGGAAAACGGCTGCGCCTGGGAAGAGGGGGGGCTGGAAGACCACCACCGGTTGGCCTTCTACCGCGAGCACCTCCGTTCGCTGGCCCAATCCATCCAGGACGGCGCCCGCGTGACCGGCTACTTCGCCTGGAGCCTCCTGGACAATTTCGAGTGGACCAGCGGCTACTCCAAGCGGTTCGGGCTGGTGCACGTGGATTTCCAGACCCAGGAGCGCACCCCCAAGGCTTCCGCGAAGTGGTACGCCCAGGTGGTGCGGGAAAACCGCGTCGTGCCCGGCGCGCCCCACGTGGTTTTCCCCTGATCTGCTAACTTTTGGGGCATCCGCCCCCGGATCCATTCCCGGCACCGGGGATTCCGAGCATCTTTTCCCGGAAAGCCACGCGCCATGCTGGTTCCCATCGGCAGCGACACTCATGACGGATCCATCGGCTGGTTCTCGCTTTCCGTGATCGTGGTCTGCGTGGCCCTGTTCGTGGGAACCTGGCCCAAGCAGACCGATTTCGAGGTGGGCCTCCAGTCGGATTCCCTCAAGGTCTGGACCGCCACCGAACTGCGCAGGATGGCCGATTCCCTCTACCTGCTGGAAAATCCCAACGCCAAGGACCGACCTCGGCAGACCTCCGATGCCATCCGCCACTTCGGGTTCTCGCACGAGTCCTTCCCCGAGGCGATGGAGACCGATGCGAACGCCCCGGAGGAATCCGACCTCGCCTCCCTGGACAGCCTGGCCAAATCCATGGAAGGCGGAGCCTCCACCATGGCGCGATACGAGGATACCGCCCACCCGATGGGCCGGAGCGATGCGGAAATCATGCTGGAAATGGTCACGCTCAGCGCCAAGATGAAAACCGATCGCGCCCTGGAGAAGGATTTGGAACGGCGGCTGAAATCCAGGACCACCTCGCTTCGTGGAGCCTCCCCGCTGATCGACTGGGGATTCATCCCTTCCGGACCCTGGTTTCCCACCCTCCTCACGTCCATGTTCCTGCATGCCAGCTGGGGACATCTGGTGGGGAACATGCTGTTCTTCTTCGCCTTCGGGGTCACCCTGGAGCGATGGTTCGGGATGGCGAAGTTCATCGGGTTCTACCTGGCCGGGGGCATCTTCGCCTCGATCTGCTGGGCGATCTCGGGGTACCTCGCCCAAGGCCACTGGGCTTCCATCCCCGCCGTGGGCGCTTCCGGGGCCATCGCGGCGACCATGGGCGGCTACATGCGGCTGATGCCCAAATCCAAGATCAAGGTCGCCTACTTCGCCATGCGCGCGGGCACCGGGCATCTGCCCGCCTGGATCTTCCTGGGCTTGTGGGCCATCGGCCAGGTGGTGGATTCCCACCTGATGCGCCACCAGGAAGGAGGTGTGGCCTATACGGCGCACATCGGCGGTTTCTTATTCGGAATCGTCGCCGCCAGCATCCTCCCTCGCGACCCAGCCAACATTCCCCTCCCGGAAATCCGCCCCAGCGTGGACCAGGATGGCATCGTGGAACAGATGGTGGTCCGCACTCCCATCGAAGACGCCTGGTTCCATCTCAACGAAGGCAAGGAAGACCTCGCCCGAGGCCATTTCACCCGGCAATTCCAGGAATGGATCCGCCAGGGAGAGCCCGGCATGGAGCAGATCGCGCGCAACATGCAGAGCCTCCTGAAGAAATCCCCTCTGTATCGTTTCGACGCGCTGCCCGCGCTCGAATGGGGCATCGCCCTTTCCAAGACCAGGCACATCGAGATCGCGCTGGAATTCCTGCACATGGCCAGCGACCCGGACCATCCGCTTCCCGGCAGCCTGGCGGGTCGCCGCGACGAACTCATCATGGAGCTGGAATCGCGCCAAGTCCAGGCCACCCGGCCCAGGCTCGCGCCGGAGCCACTTCCGCCGCCGCCAGCCCCGACCGCGAACACCCAAGGGACAAGCCAGCCGCAGGCGCGTCCTCTGCCTCCCAAGAAGGATTGGCTCATCGACTGATCCGGGAGTGCTTCGACGACCCGTCGAAGCGACCTCGACCACTTGCCGCGATGGACCGGGTTTTCTAAGGTTCCACGCCTTCGCACCCTTCTTCCCAATTTCGGGAAAGGAAACAGCGAGCTTCGCTTATCGGGCGGAGATCGATCGTGCGGGATACAACGAAGGAAGAATCGAATGGCCCAGCTGCTGTACGGGACCGAAGCGGACTTGCTCGAAATCGAGGGCAAGATCTCCACGCGTTCCGCCGAAGAGAACGAAGCCCTCCTCAACGCCTACTCCGCCACCCTCGAGGGCGTGGAAGAAGGCAAGATCGTCGCCGGAACCATCCTGGAGTACGACGACACCAACGTGATCGTGGACATCTCCTTCAAGTCCGAAGGCGTGATCCCCCGCGGCGAGTTCAAGAACCCCGAGGAGCTCCAGATCGGAGCCCACGTCGACGTCTACATCGAGCAGATCGAAGGCGACGACGGCCAGATCGTGCTGTCCAAGCAGCGCGCCGACTTCATGAAGGTCTGGGAGCGCATCCGCGACGCCTACGAGACCGGCGAAGTCGTGGAAGGCACCCTCCTGCGCCGCATCAAGGGTGGCATCGTGGTCGACCTGTTCGGCATCGAGGCCTTCCTGCCCGGTTCGCAGATCGACCTGCGCCAGATCCCCGACATGGACGCCCTCATCGGCCAGACCATGGGCTTCCGCGTCATCAAGGTGCACAAGTCCCGCCGCAACATCGTGGTCTCCCGCCGCATCGTGCTGGAAGAGGAGCGCGGCCGCCTGCGCGACCAGATCATCGACACCCTGGAACGCGGACAGGTCCGCGACGGCGTGGTCAAGAACATCACCGACTTCGGCGCGTTCATCGACCTCGGCGGCGTGGATGGATTGCTCCACATCACCGACATGACCTGGGGTCGCATCAGCCACCCCTCCGAGCTCGTGCACATCGGCCAGAAGCTCACCGTCAAGGTGCTGGACTTCAACGATCGCAAGGAGCGCATCTCCCTGGGCCTCAAGCAGCTGCAGGAGCACCCCTGGAAGACCGTCGCCACCAAGTATCCGGAAGGCGCGCGCGTCAACGGCAAGATCGTCTCGATCACCGACTACGGCGCGTTCATGGAGCTGGAGCAGGGCGTCGAAGGCCTCATCCACATCTCCGAGATGAGC